>CAVYTW010000011.1:0-277396 GCA_963771375.1 uncultured Chloroflexia bacterium | reverse complement strand
ATGAGGAGTAGTCTCTTGCCAAAATCCTGATAGAATCAGGCACATGAATTCTTCCATCAAAGCCGTCATCTTCGATTTCGGCGGCGTCCTACTCAAATGGGATCCGCACAAACTATATCGCCGCTATTTCGATCAACCGGGACAAATCGATCAGTTCCTGGCGGAGATCAACTTTTCTTCCTGGAATACAGAACAGGATCGCGGTCGTCCCTTCGCAGAAAGCATCGCGGAACTATCAAATCGGTTTCCTCAATATGCCCATCTCATCCGCGCGTATTATGATCATTTTGAAGATACGATTATTGGGCCAATCGCTGGAACAGTTGAAATTCTATATAAGCTAAAGCAAGCCGGATATCCGCTCCACGGATTAAGCAATTGGTCGGCAGAGACCTATCCACGCATACAACACCAATATGATTTCTTCAATCTGTTCGATAGCATCATCCTGTCGGGCGATGTAAAAATGATCAAGCCGGATCCTGCTATCTTCAACCTCACCCTACAAAAAATTGGTCGCTCCTCCTACGAATGCCTAATGATTGATGACACCGAGGCGAACATTATCACAGCAAAGAAGTTGGGGTTTGTTGCCATCCATTTCAAATCCCCTGAGCAACTGCGAACAGAATTGCATCAACTGAACTTGTTATGATCCTGCACGATAAAATATGAGGCGTTCTCATGCCCTTGAATAAATACACTGAAACCATGCTCCCTGCTATCGAAAGCGAACTCCAGTCTCAAGTCGCGCGTCTCGATGAACGGCGCACTCGTCCCTTCTATGAAATGCTTACCTACCATATGGGTTGGACCGGCGAAGGCGCAGGCCATGAAGCAACCGGTAAAAGGATTCGTCCCTTATTGGTATTGCTTGTTACAGCGTCTTATGAGTTGAAGTGGCTACGCGCTTTATCCGCAGCTGCAGCGATTGAACTGATTTACAACTTTTCACTCGTTCACGATGACATTCAAGACAATTCCGATAAACGACGCGGACGCCCCACTGTATGGAAAAAATGGAATATGCCGCAAGCCATCAATGTTGGCGACGCACTCTTCGTGATTTCCAATCAAGCCATTATGGATTTGGAAAAAAGTTATCCTGCCGATATTGTTGTCCGAACCGCGCGCGTGATTCATAATGTCTGTCTCGATCTCACTCGAGGACAATATCTCGATATGGCTTATGAGAATCACAACGATCTTTCGATTGAAGATTATTGGAAAATGATCGACGGGAAGACTGCCGCGTTGATATCAGCTTGCACACAAATTGGCGCGATCCTTGGAAGCACGGACGAATCAACCATTGAGCAATATCGCATCTTTGGACGGGACCTCGGGCTGGCGTTTCAAGTTCAAGATGACATCCTCGGCATCTGGGGCAACGAGACATTAACCGGTAAGTCGGCGGCAAGCGATCTCGTCGAGGGAAAAAATTCGTTGCCGATATTATATGGGATCAGCCAGAAGGGTAAGTTCGCTCAAAGATGGAACGCGTCCGCTATCCAGCCGGATGAGGTTGCGGATGTTGCGCAGATGCTGGTCAACGAAGGGGCGCATGAATATGCTCAACGCGAAGTCCAGCGTCTGACCAATCAGGCATTGGAAACTTTGGAAAAGATCAATCCAAAGAACGAGGCGGGAAAAGCATTGGTTGATTTAACTAATACGTTGCTCAATCGCAAATCTTGATATATAATCATCTCGTCAAGCGGGTGTAGTTCAGTGGTAGAACGCTTGCTTCCCAAGCAAGATATCGTGGGTTCGAGTCCCATCACCCGCTCTTCCTCATCACGTGTCAATATTTATAATGGGCTCATCCCATATTCGCGCCAGTTGAGGTTAAGCCTCGACTGTTTTGTTAAATTTTTTGTAATCCTGCTGTTATGAAAACTAACGTTTTCAACAAGTAAAATCATTGCAAGAAGGAAAAGCCAATGTCTAATTCTAATAAGGAAACAATTCTATACGTGGAAGACAACCAGGATAACCGAAAGCTGGTACGGCGTGTGCTGGAGGCGGATGGTTATACTGTCAGCGAAGCAGAGAATGCCCAAGAGGCTTTGGCCTATTTAAATACCAAGCCCCCAGCCTTGATTCTAATGGATATCAGTATGCCTGATATGGACGGCTACGCATTAACCGCCAAAATCAGGGCGATGCCGGAGTTTACAAAAATCCCGATCATCGCCATGACGGCCAATGTCATGCGCGGCGACCGGGAACGTTCGCTGGAAGCCGGCTGCGATGGGTATATCCAAAAACCTATTGACATTGATATTTTGACGCAACAAGTCGAACGCTATATAAAAAGGAACACCAATGGTTAATCCAAACACGTCGGACGCCCAGCCTGTTCATAATCCCAACATCCCAAAGGATGCAACGGTCCTGGTGGTGGAAGATAATGTCTCAAATTTTGTTTTGATCGCCCGCATGCTCGGCTATCTTGGAATCCATTGTGAATGGAAGACTTCGGGGTTCGAAGTTGTGGAGTACGCCGACACCTTGCCCCGTTTGGATCTGATTTTAATGGACATTCGTCTGCCCTATGAAGATGGATACGCCGCACAGAAAAAGATCCGCGCTTCAGAACGATTTAAATCCGTGAGAATTGTTGCAGTCACTGCGGAAGCAAGCCTCGAGCAAATGAACAAGGCTAAAGCCGCCGGCTTTAACGGCTTTCTTGGAAAGCCCCTGGATCCTGACCGTTTTCCCGAACAAATTCGACGCATTCTCAATGACGAAGAAGTTTGGGAATTTACATAACCTTCCTTACTAGATCAGAGAAAGAATTGGCAGACGTTATGCAACCGCTACAAGTCCAAACAAACATTCATGAACTAGAACGCCTATATCGAGGCAGTTCTCAGATTATAGCGGCGCGATCAGAAAACGAATTAGTTCAAGCTGTAGATCGCATTTTGCAAGATTTGCCGTACGCGGCCGCGATGTTGCTATGGCACAGCCAGAAACTTGAGATCGCAGCTTTAAATAACCTTGAAGTTAAAGCATCCCTGCAAGATGCAGTTGATAATCTAGGATCAAATTTAAGTGGTCAGCTCGAACTTTTCACGCACAGCAAAAATTTTAAGGATTTGGCCAAGCTTGAATCTCCTCTGCCGTTAGACGAAGTGCAAAAATTCCTATCAGGTAATCCTGTAATTATTGACAAAAATTCGACAGCCCTGCCGTCTTCCCTAAAGCGGTTTGCAAATCAACTTAACCATCAATCTACAGCGGTATTACCTATCAAACAAGGCAATAAACTGAAAGGATTAATCATCCTTGGGGCAAACTCACAATCTTTGACCAGCGCTATTGTGCAGCCATATGTCGACATGACCGACTTGATTAGTGCCGCGCTGGAAAAAATGGCGGACATGGAAGCAAAAGAAGAGCGTCTGCGTGAGCTCGAATCGATAACATCCCTCGGCCAGGTTGTTTCGAAAACTAGCGATCTAAACAGTTTTTACGCCGCATTGCACACTCAGGTAAGAAATGTCATCGGAGATTTTCCATTCGTTGTGGCGCTCTACCAGAAGGAAACAGCTTCTATTTTGATCCCATACATGTATGAGGCCGGCAAGGTCGATTCGGTAGAAGCCTTTCCTTTAGGAGAGGGGCTGACCTCTGTCTTGATTCAAACTCAACAACCATTAATCCTGGTTGAAGACACCGAAAAACAAGCCGGCAAACTTGGCGCAAAAATTCAAGGCACGCTTGCTAGATCATGGATGGGCGCGCCGATGGTCGTGCAAGGCGAATCCCTGGAGCGTTAATCGTTCAAGATATGGATCATGAGCACGCATTCGGCGATGAAAACTTGCGTTTCCTGACAGCCTTGGCAAATCAAGGAGCTGGAGTTATCTATAACGCCGGCCTGCTGGAAGAAAGCCGCCTGCATACCATCCAATTGGAAACCGCGGCGCAGATCGCACGCGATGTCAGCGGTTCACTGAATTTGGATGACCTTTTAAGGAAAGCAGTTAAATTTTATACGCGAACGATTCAACTTCTATCACGCGGGCATTTTCCTAATTGATCTTCTGGGCGAGTTCGCAGTGATTTGCGAAGCAACAGGTGAAGCCGGTTCGCAAATGAAACGCGCTGGGCATAAACTTGGAGTAGGATCAAAGTCCATTGTCGGTTACGTCGCCGGACGCGGCGAACCGTTGGTTGTCAATGATACAATCAAAGATGCCACATACTATGCGAATCCGCTTCTGTCGGAGACGCGCGCGGAGGCGGCCATCCCGTTCAAAGTAGGCGAGAGAATCGTCGGCGTTTTAGACGTTCAAAGCGTGCACGTTTACGCCTTCACGGAAGACAATCTGCGCACGCTCCAAATCCTTGCTGACCAATTGGCAATCGCCGTTATAAATTCTGAATTATTTGCAGAGACACAGGAACAGCTTTCACAACATCGTCTGCTCCACCACATCACCAGCTCTGCCGCTTCTGGCACGACACTTGAAGAAGCACTGGATAGCGCCGTTTCCGGTTTGCAGGTGACTTTGGGCGGAGATCGCGTATCAATCCTAATCCCAGATTCGGAACATAAATTTCTGGAAGTCAAGGCATCGGTGGGATATTCGCAGGATGTTGAAAAAATACGCGTTCCGATCGGAAGCGGCGTCACGGGCTGGGTTGCCGAACACCACCGTCTCTTGCGCGTCGACAATGCGGCGGAAGATCCGCGTTATATTCAAGCTAGTCCCAATACACGCTCTGAATTAGCCATTCCATTGATGTATCGCAATGAAATTCTCGGCGTGCTCAATGTAGAGAGTGAACAGATCGCCGCATACGATGAAAACGATGAAGAAATGCTTGGAACGTTGGGCGGCAGCCTTGCGGCAATCATCGCCAATGCAAGATTGGTGGAACAAGTCCGTAATCAGGCCGAACATAACCGCTTGATCTATGAAATCACCAGCAAAATCCGCCGCTCCACCGATATGCAGACCATTCTTACAACGACCGCCACCGAATTAACAAAGGCAGTCGGAGCGCGACATACGAAAATCTCAATTGCGCCAGAAACCAAAAATGACGGCAACGACTCCCTGGAGAAAGGCAGCAAAGAATCATGAGAGTGAAAGGGTTATTGCCATTCCTTAATTTTGGAGCGAACCAATTCGAGCAGGATGTTTATCGAAAATGGCGCGAAGGGTTAATGCGCCCAATTCTCAACATTACCCTAGCCTTTGGCTTTATCGCACTGATTGCAGCCATTGTTACAAATCAAGGTATTACCGTAACCCTTGTCTTTATCGGCGCGTACATCAGCGTAGCGCTGATTGCATTTCTTCCTACGCCGTTTTGGCTGCGCGCTGGAATTATATTGCTTGCCGTCTATGCGCTGGGATTGAACGAATTTTTTTCCTATGGCATTGAAGGCGATGGGATTTTCTTCTTTCTCGCTTTAGTTATCTTGACAACTATGTTTTTCTCCCCTCGCGGAGGAGTGGTTGCCCTTACGATCACACTGATCACATATGGAACGATGGGCTGGCTGATTTTTCTGGAAGAGTTGTTTTAGTCACTCCGATACCAGCCGCCTTGGCGGACTGGATCAGCAACTCGGTTGTCACATTGCTATTCAGCGTTATTGTCATTGTCGGATTTCAGTATTTGGATGCTGAATTTTTAGTGGCACAAAAGAAAAGAGAAGAGGCCGCGCGCGAACTCGAAAATCAAAACATCCATCTTGAGGATCGAGTTGCCGCTAGAACTCTTCAGCTCAAAGCAGTCAACGAAGTGGGACGCGCTGCCAGTTCAGTTCTTAATCCGAACGAACTGATCAATCAAGTGGTTAATCTCATTACCGACCAGTTTGAATACTACTATACCGCTCTCTTTCTTGTTGATCCAACTGGACGATGGGCCGAATTAAGAAGTGCTACAGGCGAAGCAGGCCGCGTCCTAAAGGAAAACAAGCATCACCTTGAGGTTGGAGGCAAAAGCATGGTGGGAACGGCCATCAGCACGCGGTCTGCTCGCGTTGCGCTGGATGTTGGAGTTGAACCAACTCGCTTTGAAAATCCACTGCTCCCCTATACGCGCTCAGAAATCGCGCTGCCATTGCTAGTTGGAGACCGCGTTCTAGGTGCACTCGACGTACAGTCCACTCGCGAGGGCGCGTTTGGAACACAGGAAATTGAGACCCTACAAGGCATGGCAAATCAGATTTCCATTGCCCTTGAAAACGCAAGTCTTTTCCAGCAAATTCAACAAAACCTGGATGAGATACGATCTGTTCAAAGACAATACACATTGCAATCCTGGAAACAAGTGGAGAACACAGAAGAACTTCGTTATGAAGTGGGAGATCCAGAACCTCACGGAACAGACAACCAGCTGGAAGTTTCGCTCGCGTTGCGAGGTGGAGTGATCGGTGAGATCAAACTGGACAGCGATAGTGAATGGACGCCAGAGCAGCGCAACCTGATAGAGTCAATCGCCGCGCAGGCGTCGCTTGCCCTGGAAAATGCCCGGCTCCTGGACGAAGGGCAATCCACCGCAACGCGCGAGCGCTTGATCTCCGAAATAAGCGGAAAAATATGGTCGTCCACTACAATAGATGGAATCTTGCGCACGGCCGTGCAAGAACTTGGCCGCGCTCTGGATGCTTCAGAAGCAACCATTGAATTAAAGATGGACACTGAAAATGGATAACAATTCTTCTGAAAACCAAACCGAAAAGATGCAAAACAGATCTGACGGCCCGCGAACGAGGCGATATGCACTGGCAGGAGCACTGTTCGGTATTTTGTTTCCAATACTGGCTACACTTATCAAGGTCTGGCAGTTGCAATTGTCAATAGATTTATCAAACATCATCGACGCCCAGCGATCCGACGTTTTATTGTGGATTATTGACACGGCACCTTTTTTTCTTGGCCTTTTCGCAAGTTTCGTTGGAATACAACAGGATAGACTGAATGAGGCAAGGCGCAAATGGCTGGATCGAGAAAAGGAGCTAAACTCGATCCGGGCAAGCCTAGAAGAACGCGTGACAGAACGAACAAATCAATTACTGCGAGAATCAGAGTTGCTTCGCTCCTCCGCCTTGATGGCACGCAGCATAGCTGAACTTCAGGATGTGTCCACCATCCTGGAAAGAACGGTTCGTGGGGCATCCGATCTCTTTGGTTTTTATCATGTCGCTATTTACTTGTTTGACGAGCAAAGAAGAATGGCCTTTCTACAAGCTGCATCCACCGATGTTGGAAAAAAGATGGTGGAAGATGGCTTTTATATTGAAAGCGATCCAAAGAATGTGATTGGCTATATCTCTGAACAGAATAAATCATATATCCTCACCGAGGCAAACGACGAGAGCAAAACCCACCTCCGATCCGAGGGCAAGTTGGAACTTACTCGTTCCGAAATCGTTATCCCTTTGACTGTACGCGGCAAAATCGCCGGAGTCCTAGATTTTCAATCCAAGGAATCTTTCACATTCGATCAGGACGAAATAGAAATCCTGCAATCGCTAGCAGATCAGATCGCAATTTCCATAGACAGTGCACGGCTGCTTGATGAAACACAGGCATTTGTAAACGAACTAGAAGCAGTGACAACACAACAAATGGGAGATGTTTGGAAACGCTATCTAGCGAATCGCGCTCTTGCTTATCAATATAAAGCCTCCGGCGTCAAATCAATCACCCCAGACCAGGTCAAGACAAAGAACAAAAGGGATATGCAGATTCCCCTGCGCCTACGCGGTCAGGATATCGGCATGATTGCCTTTCGAAGCAAAGAAAACGTCCGATGGACAGCAAGTGTGCGAGATTTGGCTGAAAAAGTCGCGAATCAGGTCGCGCTCGCTTTGGATAATAGCCGATTGTTGGAAGAAACGCGCCGGCGGGCTACACAGCAACAAACAGTGAACGAGATTTCAACTCGACTAAATCGCTCCCTAGATTTTGACACACTGCTCCAAACAGCTGCCCGCGAGCTAGGGTCGCTCCCAGAAGTAGCAGAAGTCTCCGTGGTCATTGATTCAACAGATGAAAATACGCAGGTATCGAAATGAAGAATTGGCATTTGATTTCGGCAATTTTGTTCGCGGTTTTATTGATAGGTTTTGCCGTATGCCAATCTCGAGACCCTGATTTGAGCAAGCAAGGTTAACATGACTGAAAATCAACCACAATCGAGTCAAGTCCAAGAGCGACAAAAAAACATCTCCCTGATAACAGCGGGAATCTTTATCCTTATCGGTCTGGCATTCTTGATTTACGAAATTTACAGTATTATTGTCCCGCAAAAAGGTCATTTCGATCTTTCCGATCCAATCCTGCTGCCAATGGGCGTGCTGATGGTTCTGGTCGCAATCGCGAGTTTCTTATTGATTCGGCGCGATCATCATGCCCTTGGAACGGGTTTGCTTTTCTATTTCTTTGTTCTTGTTCCGCCGATCGCTGTCATCCTACTGGTTCAGGGTGTAGCCGCGACAGTATTTTTGTATATTGTCGCACTTGGAGCGATCATGATCGCATGGTTAATGCCCAAGGCTTCCAGACCATCGGCGATCCTTTCCATCGCGATTGCGATTATTCTGTGCGCGGCGATCGAATTATGGAACCCCAGCTTCCGCGTCGTTCCCACTTTTGAAAATACTGATTATGCGCTGACTGTAATCACGATCATAACGATATTGGCGCTTGTTGTTTTTCAGTTTTCTAATCTATCTCTGCGGCTCAAAGTAATCATGGCATTGGTGGGTATAACCGTGCTCACCGTAGGTAGCATCTCCTATTATCTTCTCAACCAAATCTATCAAAATGCCTATAACACCACGGTATACCAAATCACCACAGAGAATAATGAGCACATTCTATCCATTCAAACTTATTTAGCCGAGCACAGCCAAGATGTTGTGATCCTCAGCCAGTTGCCCGATCTGACTCAATTGATCACCGATCAGCAAATCGGAGCCGCTCCATCAGTGATTACTTCTGACACCGCTGCCTTTAAGCAGGATTTGCAGGCATTTTTTGATGCCCATCCGGTGTACGACAATGTGCGGTTCATCGATGCCTCCGGACAGGAAGTGGCCAAGGTAACCACCAATTATATTTCACCGACGCTGCAGAACAAGGCCAGCCGCCCATTCTTTTCTGTGCCCGCCAAGATGCCGCCGGGTTCTCTGTACATATCTCCTCTGGAACTGGAACAAGACTTGGGTAAAATCCTTGTACCTAATGTTCCTGTGGTACGTTTTGCAACACCTGTCTATTACAATAATAAACTGGCGGGTGTGGTCGTGACCAATATTGTTGCGAAGAACTTCCTGAGCACGTTGAATGACCCAAGTCAGCATGTGATGCTGGTGGACCAAAAAGGATTCTACCTGTACGACAATCGGGGATCAAACAAGCTCTTTGGAGGAGCCGCTGACTTGAACACCGGATACACGATTGCCAAGGATATGCCTGCCCAAGCTACCTCCCTGTTATCAGGAAAGGCAGGTTCCTTTATCGAAGGTCAAAGTGCCTACTTTTATACGCCGATCACGGTCTTGAATGGCATGACGCCTAGCTGGTATCTAGTGTACGAAATTCCTCAATCCGAGTTTTATGCGTTAGCCAATCGAACACTTGCAAACAGTGTGCTCATCCTAATTGTGATTCTATTCATTGCCATCGCTATTGCGGTATATCTTGGCAATTCACTCACAGGCTCCTTAATCAGTTTGACGCAAACTGCGCATGAAGTCGCACAGGGAAATTTATCGGTCCGTTCCAATATTGCATCTAATGATGAGATTGGCGTGCTAGCCACCACCCTCAACCTTATGAACAGCCAACTAAGCGAACTGATCAATTCCTTGGAGCAGCGCGTATCAGGGCGCACGCAGGAATTGGAGCGCCAAACTTTGCGCATCCGTACCTCGGCCGAAGTTGCGCGCGATATCGCCTCGGCACCAAACCTGGATGAACTTCTGACTCGCTCAGGCCAATTGATCGTGGACCGCTTCAGGTTTTATCATGCTGGCATCTTCTTGCTCGATGATAAAAAAGAGTATGCCATTCTGCGCGCCTCGCCCACGGAAGCGGGAAAGCAATTGATCGCGAATAATCATCGCCTACGCGTCGGTGAACAAGGGATTGTCGGAAGAGTGGCCGCTACTGGCGAGGCCCGCATCACCCTGGACACCGGAGCGGATGCCGTTTATTTTAACAATCCACTGCTCCCGGCCACCCATTCTGAAATGGCACTCCCACTTAAAACGGCCGAAGGCGTATTAGGCGTTTTGGATGTTCAAAGCGATCAGCCGCAGGCGTTCACGCAAGAAGATATCCAAATCATACAAATCATGGCGGATCAGCTAGCTATCGCAATTGAAAGAACCCGCCTGCTAAAACAAGTGGAAGACCAATTAAGAGAAATCGAACAGACCTACGGAGAATACACGAGGCGATCGTGGAAAAGTTTTGCGCAAATCGAAAAGCGCATCACCGGTTACAAATTTGATGGTGCGCAACTATATCCCATTGACCATACAACCGAAAACGCAAAAGAAGCGATTGCTGCAGACTCAAATAATCTGCCGGGGACAGGCTCGGATGCCCTAAAATCGCAGACCTTTCCAATTCGATTGCGCGGCCAGGTTATCGGCTTTGTAAACGTTCGCTTGCACGGCGACAACGCATCCAGCGAAACCATCGCGATCATTGAACAGATTGCCGACCGTCTGGCCTCCACACTGGAAAATGCCCGCCTCACAGAGGAGACCCGGCAAAGAGCACAACGCGAACACGCCATTGCAGAAATATCCACAAAGATTAGCGCATACAGCGACATCAATTCAATCATGAGGTCAGCCGTCGAAGAGTTAGGAAGCAAACTGGGCAGTTCCACTGAAGTAACACTGGAACTTGCCGGTGATAATCAGGAATAAAACCATGACCAATGTTAAACAAACGACTGAACAATCATTAATGTCAGAGATTTTAGACTCCGCCGCATTTTCGAATCGCTGGCGCGAGCACTTCCTGAACATAGTGATGCGCGTCGCGGTGGCCTTGGGCGCAGTGTTGTTCATCTATGTGATCTTGTATGATGATTTCGTCACCCGCGTGGCTATGGGGATAATTCTCTTTTTATTAGTGGCAGTTACCTTTGCTCCAGTTTCATATACTATTCGCGGCAGTGTCCTTGCAACCTCAATCTACCTGATTGCTCTAGTCATTCTGCTTGGCTGGGGCGTCTCCGCTGACTCCACTATGTTTCTGCTGGGATTTATAGCGATTACCGCCTTGCTTTTTGATCACCAAGTTAGCCTAGTCGCTTTAGCCTTAAGCGTTACCACCATGACAATTATTGGCTGGTTGGTTTTTAGTGGCCTTTATAAACTTTCTTTAGTTTCCGGTACATCCGGTTTGACCTCGGATTGGATAATATACATCTTGGATATGACTGCAATCGGAGGAGTTGTCATTCTGGCAGTCTATTTTCTAAAACGAGAATTCAATACGGTCCTACGCCATGTTAGAGAAACATTCAAAGCCCTTCAAACTGAGCAAGCACGATCGGATGAAAGCAATGCACGTCTAGTGAAAGCCAACCAAGAAAATGCGGCACAAGCAACAGTGGAAGCATCGCGACTGAGAATAATTGCGGAAGTATCTCGATCAGCAGCCGCGATCCCCGAACAAGACCGGCTCATGAACCTATTGACAAATCTCATCAGCCAGCAGCTTGGTTATTATCATATTGGAATTTTCCTTCTAGACAAACTGCGGGAATATGCCATTTTGAGCGCATCGAATAGTGAGGGCGGAAAGAGAATGTTAGCGAAAGAGCACCATTTGAAGGTCGGACAGCAAGGCCTGGTGGGTTACGCGACCTCCAGCGGGAAGCCCCGCATCGCCCTGGACGTTGGAGCGGACGCGGTTTTCTTCAACAATCCCGACCTCCCTGAGACCCGCTCCGAGATGTGTCTGCCGCTTATAGTCAACGAAGTAATCATCGGCGCGCTGGATATTCAATCTACCGAAGCGAACGCATTCACCGAAGAGGACTATTCCGTCCTGTCTATTTTGGCAGACCAGGTAGCGATTGCGATTTAAAATGCAAGATCCAACGAAGAAACGAAGCGCGCATTGCAAGAGGCAGAAATTGCATCCGGTCAATCAACAAGCCGTGCCTGGAAGGAGCTTTCAAGAGAACGCGATGTAAAAGGGTATCGTTTCCGCGGCATCAAAGCTGAATCTATCCAAAGCCGATCAAACGAGGCAGAAGCCAATGGAGTGACCAATGTGCCTATTCGCCTTCACGGACAAATTATTGGCAATCTTAAACTGAATCGAACCGATGAAACGCATTCGTGGTCAGAGGACGAACTGGCCATCGTGCAGGCAACCGCTGAACGTGTGGCGCTTGCAATGGAAAACGCACGGTTGTTGGAAGACGCGCAGCGGAACGCTGTAAAAGAGCAAAGGATCACTGACGTCACGGCCAAGATCAGCCGATCCATCAACTTGCGCAACATCTTGCAAACCGCTGTCGAGGAGCTGGGACGCGTGATTCCCGGCTCAGATGTCGTGATCCAGTTTCAAGATACCGGTGAGAAGCGACCATTATGAAAAGCATTTCATCAAGGTTCTCCACAACGGTAAGTTCGTTGAGTTTCCGTACGCGGTTGCTCCTGGGACACATGATCGTCACATTCCTTGCGGTCGCTGGATTAGGCTATTACGTTTGCTATCAAATCCAGCAGCAAAATACCTACCTGACCAATCAAAATGCCTACGCGACTGATCAATTGAAGAAGAGTGATTTACAACAAGCAAGTGATAAATTAACAATAACAGGCTCAGCCGAGGCGAATGAGCTTGATAACTTCTTTATATCCATGGACAATGATGTTAACAAACTTGGAGTAACCACGGGCATCCTGCTTTCCCAAGAAGCGCCTTACGGCAACGGCACTTATTGGGACGCATCTCAGGCGCTGGGCCGTCTTCCAAACGGCAACTGGGATAACTCGAAGTCTGACATTGCATCTGTCTTCATGCCTGCCAAAGTTGAACTCACTGCCCCACTCATAGCAGAACTCAACACGCTGATGCATTTGAATTTTGTCGTGCCAGCAATTCTAAAATCTAATCCGGATGACATCGCGGTTTATTTTGGCGGTGCTTCCGGAGAGGTTATTGATTATCCCAACATCGATCTGGCAAGTCAGGTGCCGCCCGACTACGATGTAACCCAAAGTCCTTGGTTCATTTCGGCGTCGCCGGCCCAAGATCCGTCACGCCAAGCAGTGTGGTCCGCACCGCTTCAAGATTCCACCCATCATGGTCTTGTGGTGACAGTTAGCACTCCGGTATACGAAGCATCAGGAGAATTTCGCGGCGTAGCCGCGATGGATGTATCGCTTGCCCAAGTCACGCAGATTATTTCAAACACAAAAATAGGACAAACGGGTAATGCATTTCTGATTGATCAAAACCAAAGGTTAATCGCTTCGAATCTCGGTGAGGTTACATCTCCGCCGCAACTACCAAGCCAACTTGCAACTGAATTTTCGACAGCCTTAAACAACACAAATGCGGGAAAAAGCGGTGTGGAAACCTTGCAAGTAAACGGGACACCGCGCTTTATAGCTTATTTCCCCCTACCAATGACAGGGTATAGTCTATTAATTGCTGTTCCGGCTCAAGAGCTTCTAACCACGGCAACAACACCCCAAGAACAGATCACCCCAGTTACTAGAAACACTTTGATATTCAGCGTATTCCTAATCTTGGCAATCCTGATTGTCTCTCTGCTGGCCTCATTCGCAGTTACCAACGCTTTAATGTCACCATTCGCGGCATTGACGAAAACCGCCGAAGAGATCACAGCTGGCAATCTTGCGGCAACAGCCGAAGTAAAGAGGTCGGACGAAATCGGAGCGCTTGCCAATGCTCTCAATACAATGACTTCAAAGTTGAGAGAAAACATCCAATCGCTTGAACAACGCGTAATGGAAAGAGCACCCTCCCTGGAAGAAGCTGCTCAAATTGTAAACCAGCGCGCCACTCAAATTGCAGATCAGCGCGCCGCTCAATTTGAAGCCATTGCCCTGATAGTCAAGGCCATCAACTCAGTTCATCAGATGGATGAGTTATTGCCCCAGATCACATCCGTGATCAGTGAACGCTTTGGCTACTATCATGTCGGTATTTTCTTGAATGATGAAAGCGACCAGACTGCGGTCTTAGCCGCTACCAACAGTGAAGGCGGAAAACAAATGCTCGAGCGCGGTCATCGATTAAAAATCGGCGAGCAGGGTATCGTAGGATATGTCGCCGCAACAGGCGCAGTACGCATTGCGCACAACGTCGGTGAAGATGCCGTCTATTTCAATAATCCAGATTTGCCCGAAACCCGCTCTGAGATGGCTTTGCCTTTGCGCCTGGAGAATCAAATCGTGGGCATTTTGGATGTTCAAAGCAAACAGACTGATGCATTCTCTCCGGAAGATGTTGGAGTCCTTTCACTTCTTGCTGACGAAGTGAGCTTGGCCATTGACAATACCCGTTTACTCGAAAGCACGCGCAGGTCTCTTTCCGAAGCAGAGGCGCTTTATCGCCAATATTTGCGTCAAGCATGGAGCCGCTTGCCGCGCGAGGAAAATTTAGTCGGTTATCGTCATACCGTCTCTGGTTCGTCACCGCTCGATAGGCCCATTGATCTAAATCCTAAAGCCAATGGCGGAAATCAAAAGCAAAAGGAAGCAGATCGTCTAGTTGTTCCGATCAAATTACGCGGAGAACTGATCGGCAATATCATCATTCAAAATCCACAAGCCAAAAAATGGAGTCGGGATCAACTTGATTTTGTGCAGGCAGTTGCGGATCGGGTTGCGCTCTCTTCAGAAAATGCGCGTCTATTCGATGAAACCAGCCGCCGTGCTGAGCGCGAGCGGATGGTTACAGAAATCACATCGAAGATCCGCAGCACAAACAGTCCAGAAGAAATGATCAATGTTGCACTTAACGAATTACGGAGTGCATTGGGAGCTACCCAAGTGCAATTAATCCCGCAGACTGCCTCCACACCTAAAGATGCCGAGACCGCGGAAACATTCGCAGTCCCTCCGAAGGTGATCGCACCGCAAAATGGAAATGGAGCAAACCAATGAGTTACGTGATTGCAATCTCAAACGAAAAAGGCGGCGTGGCAAAAACCACGACCACGCTTTCACTGGGCGCGTCCCTCGCGGAATTGGGTCAAAAAGTCTTGGTCGTTGACCTCGATCCGCAGGCAAATTTAACCCTGGCTTTAGGAGTGGAACCGGGTTCAGCAGTGGTCACATCAAGCCATATCCTTATTGAATCTGCTCCGCTGATGAGCGTGCGCCATTCAACCGAGATTGAAAACCTCGACTTGATTCCCGCGCAGGCCAGCATCGAGAACGCCGAACAGTTTCTGCCGGTGCGAACCAATTACACCATCGGACTCAAACGCGCTCTGGATAATGCAGCACCCCTTATTTATGATTATGTGCTTTTCGATTGCCCGCCATTTCTCGGAGCCATTACCATCAACGCCTTGAGTGCCGCCGAACTGTTGATCATTCCTACACAAGCAGAATATTTTTCGGCTTATGCCTTGCGAAACATGATGAGCATGATTCGGCGTGTCCGCCAGGAAAGCAACCCCGATCTCGGATATCGAATTCTTATCACACTACTCGATCGGCGCAATCGTACACATCGGAATATTCAAGAACAACTTCAAAATACTTTTGGAGAAGGCTTATTCAAAACCGTCATCGAAGTGGACACCAAACTACGAGAAAGCCCGATTGCCGGCGTACCGATCACTCTTTACAGATCCGCTGCCCGCGGTTCCCAGCAGTATCGTGAACTAGCGCAGGAGCTTACAGAATATGTCAAAGAAAAAGACCAACAAGCAGCCTAAGCCTAAACCGTTATTCAACGGTTTTACCCCGGAAGAAGCGAAACCTGCGAAACAAACCCGCAAGCATTCCGAGGCGGCCCCTGGGCCGGCCCAAGTTCACGTTCCGACTCGCCTTCGAGGCGGGGCACTGACCGAAGTGGACACGCCGCGTCTAGAAGAGCAAACTGCTCCCGTCATCGCTTCAACAGTCTATGGTAATTCCGGCGCCATGTCGCTCGCTTTTCGTACGGACGAAAAAAATTGGGCCACGCTGCGCGTGGTAGACGAGACTGAACCGCGTACTTGGGCCATGGAAGAACAGATGCTGGTCAAGCAAGTCACTGACCAGTTAACACTTGCGCTGGAAAACGCTCGCTTGTTCGAAGCGACACGCGAAAGCCAAGAGGCCGCGACACGCTCTGAATCAGAATTACGCGCCCTGTTCGCGGCCATGACGGATATCATCATCGTGCTGGATAAAGAAGGTCGTTATGTCCGCATCGCGCCGACAAACCCTTCCCTCTTGGTCAAGCCGCCAGAGGAATTGATCGGGCAACTCATAAACGATGTACTTCCAAGCGAGTCAGCACAGTCGGTAACGGCCGCCATCGAAGAGGCGTTGAGGACAAACCAAACAGTCAATGTAGAATACTCGCTTGAAATCAATCAGAAGGAACTCTGGTTTGAAGGCGTTATTTCAAAACTTAACGAAGAGCAAGTCTTTTTGGTTGCACGGGATATTACCGAGCGTAAAAATCACGAAGATGCGATTCGGCGTCGAAATGATTACCTGGCGGCCGCCGCGGAAATTGGCGGCCTCGTTACCTCGACCCTTGATTTGAATACCATTTTCAGCAGGGCGGTCAACCTGGTGCGCGAACGATTTGGCTTTTATCACGCTGCCATCTTTGTTTCCGAGGAAACAGGTTTCAATGTCATCTTGCGCGAAGCGACAGGTGACGCAGGCGCAGAAATGAAACGCCGCCAGCACAGCCTCCCGGTTAACGAGAACTCTATCGTTGGCAAAGCTACACAAACGGGTAGCGCAGTGGTCATCAACAACACAGCCCTAAGTCCAACGCACAGACCCAATCCTCTATTGCCTGAAACTCGAGCAGAGGCCGCTATTCCGTTGCACGTGGGCGTGCGCATCATCGGCGCTCTTGATATCCAATCTCAGGTTGTGGATTCCTTCACTCCTGATGATATATCCGTTCTCCAAATTCTCGCCGACCAAATCGCGATTGCCATTGACAATGCCCGATCTTACGAATTGTCACAACAGGCTATCAAAGAAATGCGCGAAGTGGACCGCATGAAGAGCATGTTCCTGGCCAATATGAGCCACGAGCTGCGCACACCGTTAAACTCCATTATCGGTTTCTCGCGTGTGATCCTAAAAGGCATCGACGGTCCAACCAGTGATTTGCAACAACAAGATTTGACCGCTATCTACAACTCTGGTCAGCATCTGCTCGGTCTCATCAACGATATTCTCGACTTATCCAAGATCGAAGCCGGCAAGATGGAATTGGCATTCGATGAAGTCAACCTAGCCGAGGTGATCAACGGCGTGATGTCCACAGTGGCTGGACTAGTCAAAGACAGGCCGGTCAAACTCGTCAAAAATGTCCAAGAGAACTTGCCCACCGTTCGAGCGGATGCTATCCGTGTCCGCCAGGTGTTGCTGAACCTGCTCTCCAACGCGGCTAAGTTTACATCTGAAGGAAGCATCACAGTGGACGCAACAGTCAACTCTGGGCCAGCCGGACATCCCGAAATCCTAGTCAATGTGATTGATACAGGTTCGGGCATTGATCCGAAGGATCAGACAAAACTTTTCCAGGCTTTCTCGCAGGTGGATGATTTATTGACACGAAAAACAACCGGTAGCGGACTGGGCCTTTCGATCAGCCAGCAACTGATTCAAATGCATGGCGGTCGAATCGGCGTCCACAGTGCGCTGGGAAAAGGCAGTACGTTTTATTTCACGCTGCCTACTTATCGCGGCAAAGAAATAGAGTCTGACGCCAAACATGAAAAGGTGATCCTAGCCATTGACGATGATCCCCAAGTCATCTCGCTTTATGAGCGATATCTCCAGCCGCAGGGTTATCAAGTTGTTGCACTTACCGATTTAACCCAGGCCAAAGTACGGGCCAAACAACTCAAACCGTACGCCATCACGCTTGACATCATGATGCCCGGTAACGACGGCTGGTCTGTGTTGAACGATCTCAAGTCCGATGCCGAAACGCGCGACATCCCAGTGATCGTTTGTTCCATCGTTGAAGAAAAGGAGCGCGGCTTTAGTCTCGGTGCCGCGGATTATTTACTGAAGCCCATTCTTGAAGATGATCTCCTGAACGCGCTAGATCGTTTGAATCAAGATGGAAGCATCCGCACAGTGCTGATCGTTGATGACAACCCCAGCGACTTGCGCTTAATGGAAAAGATCCTCAATGAGCAGGGGCGTTACAAAGCCATTCTGGCCGAAAGCGGCCCAAAAGGCTGGGATATCATCGTCTCTCGTGCGGCACATGCTGTTATCCTCGACCTGTTCATGCCCGAGATGGACGGCTTCACCATCCTAGAAAAAATGCGGGATGACCCCAAACTACGGGATATCCCTGTCGTGGTAGTCAGCGGCGTGGACCTATCCGCCGAAAAACAGCAACAATTGAAAGAGTTTGGTCAAAGGCTCCTCACCAAAGGTACATTAAACGAAAGCGATTTGCTGAACACAGTCGAACGCGCACTCAAGCGCATTGAAGGAAAGAAATAGGGAAAATCATGTCATTTATCATCAAATGCCTAGATTGCGGCCACACCGCACCCTATTTCCCGACCTCCACTAATTGTCCGCGCTGTAACAGTCAATGGCGCGAAGCGGAATACGATTACGATACGCTCTCCAAGACCTTGCCCTTGCAACTACCGGGTCGTTCCTTTGACCTGTGGCGGTATCGCGAGCTTCTGCCTGTTCGCAACCCCAATGTATCTTTGTCATTAGGCGAAGGTGGCTCGCCGCTGATCCAGGCTGTCAACCTTGGCATGATGCTGGGAACGCCTAAGCTTTACATCAAGGATGAACGCCAGGGACCAACGAGTTCCTTCAAAGACAGACAGGCGGCAGTTACTATCGCGGCTTTGAAGGAGGCCGGTATCACTGAAATGGTGGCCGCCTCCACCGGAAATGTAGCGATTGCTTATTCTGCGTACGCGTGCAGAGCCGGCATCAAGCTTTGGGCCTTTGTCACCAGCCTCGTTCCCGCGGTGAAGATGCGGGAGATCGCGCTGTACGGAAGTCAGGTAGTCAAAGTCACCGGCTCATATGATCAAGCCAAACAAATTGCGTCAGAATTCGCGCGGCAGCGAAATCTTTATCAGGACCTAGGCGCGCGTACTATCACATGCATTGAAGCCATGAAAACAATTGCCTTTGAAATTGCTGAACAACTGACTGCCATCCAAGGGCCTGCCAGCTTCAATGGCAAAGACAAAGCCATATGGTGCGCGCCTGATTGGTACGTGCAGGCCGTCAGCGGAGGGATAGGGCCGCTGGGCGTTTACAAAGGATTCCGCGAGCTAAAGCAAATGGGGCTGGTGGATCGAATTCCAGCCATTGCCGCGATCCAGGCGGAGGGTTGCGCACCCATGGTGTCCAGCTTCAAACAAGGACTTGAAGCTGCGATACCTGTATCATCGCCTAAAACAAACATCGAAACGCTGGCAACAGGCGATCCGGGGCGCTCTTATACGCTATTGCGTGAACATATATTGGATACCAAGGGCACCTTTGAAAGTGTCACCGACGAAGAAGCTTTTCGCGCAATGCATGCGCTGGCAAAAATGGAAGGTATATCCATGGAGCCAGCCGCAGCTGTAGCCTTCGCCGGCTTATTCAAACTAATCCGTTCCGGCGTGATCAAACCGACAGATACCATTGTCGTCAATTGCACAGGGCACACTATGCCTGCGGAAGAATTCATCCTCGGCAGTAATTGGACACGCAATGTGGAATTCCCAACCAAAAAGCAGGAGACGCCTGAAGATGGTTTGCTGGCCGCGCTGAATCAGGTTGCGCCAAATCGGTTCCCGCGCGTCGCGATTGTGGATGATGCTGCCGAAGTGCGGCGTCTGATCCGACGCATTCTCCAATCACAGGGCGACTTTACAATCTTCGAGGCAGCTAACGGAAAGGAAGGTTTAAGTCTCATTCGCCGCGAATTGCCCGACTTGATCATTCTGGATTTGATGATGCCGGAAATGGATGGCTTCGCAGTCATGGACGCGCTGAAGGCCGATCAGAAAACCGCCAATATCCCGGTCATTGTTGCGACTGCAAAAGAACTTACATCTGAAGAAAAGAATCGGCTGGGCACACAAATCCAATCTCTGATGCAAAAAGGTGATTTTCTCAACGACGAATTTCTCGAAGAAGTCAAAGCGCTCATCAAGTAAACCGGTCATAGCCATAAATGAGCTTAAAAATAATTTTGGAATAAAATGCAAAAAGGACGCACGGTGGGAATTTTTTCGGCCCTTAGTTCGGCAGTCTTTCTGGGGATTTCCCCGGTCTTTGGAAAACTGGCAATCAATCTTGGATTCTCTGCGTTGGCTGTAGCCGCCCTGCGCACCAGTATGGCGGCAGGGTTGATTCTGATTGTCATGCTTTTATTTTTTCGTCCCTATCTTTATATTTTTCCCATTGGACTCATTGGTTGCTTTTTAGCTGGTGCAATCAATGGTCTTGGCTCCATTTTATATTACATGGCTCTCGAACGATTGGATGCAAGTGTTGGACAAACCTTATACCTCATTTATCCTTTCTTTGTCGCCACTTGGCTTATTCTCGATCACCAACCCCCCAGCCGCTTGACTGTTTTTCGAATGGGCATTGCGGGTCTATCCCTGCTTCTGATCACAACCTTGCCTGGTCATCCCACCGATCCCGTAGGAATTACCATGATGTTAGGAGCGGCGGCTCTTTATGCACTCCACTTGCCCATCAACCAGCGGGTGCTGTATGAAGTTCCCGCCCCAACCGTAACGCTTTACACACTCATCGCCATGGCGGCTGTGGTCCTGCCCGCTTATTTGCTCTTTGATCGGCAATGGATGCCGCCCAGCTTATCATGGTGGCCGGTTATCGGATTGACTATTGCAACGCTTTTGTCGCGCCTTGCATTATTTCTTGGTGTCAAGCATATCGGCGGCATGCAGACTGCGCTCCTCGGATTGAGCGAACTGCTCGTGACTATTTTATTCAGCTATATCTTTCTCAAGGAAAATCTGGCGTGGATACAATGGCTGGGCGCGTCCGGACTCGGGCTTAGCCTGCTTCTCGTCGGATTAGAATCTTCTCACCCTACACATTTCAGCGGCAAAAGCGGCTGGCTCTCCTGGATTCGTCCTCCGGACCTTCCTCGTGATATCCCTGCCGACATACCGTGGGGGCCGCACGAATAAAAAAGTCGGGATAAACACAGACTCTTTTTACGATCATTTTTCGCTTTCGTAAAGATAGCCTGTGCCTCGCACGCTTGAAACCCGTTCCGACAAGACGGGGAATTTTTCCAATTTATGCCGCAAGCGGCTTACCAGCGGACGCAAAATCTCAGGCGCCTCGCGTTGTGACGTATCATATCCTTGAACCAACAGCACCAGTTCACGATGAGAAAAAACTTTCCCTGCGTTTTCCATTAAGATATGCAACAGCCTGCCTTCGGCCGGAGTAAGGTGCTCCAATTTCTTCCCAAAGCGAATTTGCCGCCGCGAGAGATCGACTACAGTTCCATCCTTCAATTTATATTCGACCGCCGTCTCGTCAATTTCAGTCGATTCGGTCGAGCCGCTCTTGGCCTGCAGTTTTGCCGCGCGGCGCGCCAATCCTTTTTTCACGCTGGCAATGACCTGCGCGGGTGCGGCAGGCTTGATCAGGTAATCGTGGATTCGCAATCGCAATGCCTGAACCGCCGAATCGGTCGAAGCAAATGCAGTCAGCAAAACGATTTCCGTATCAGGTGCCATTTGATTAACAACCTGTACCACTTCCAAACCATTCATGCCTGGCATACGTAAATCAACAATCATCAAATCAACTGGATGAGTGCGAATGTATTCTACCGCAGCCTGTCCATTAGGAGCTGAAGCTACGTTATAGCCTTCGAGTTTCAGGATATCGGTCAGAGATTGACGCGCAACATTCTCGTCATCAACCACAAGAATATTGGATTTCATTGGTTGCCTCCTGCCGGCAGAAATAGTCTAAAGCAAGCACCGCGCTCATGATTCGTTAGCAGTTCCAATGTTCCACCATGAGCAGTGACAATATTATAACTGACAGTCAAGCCAAGTCCAGTGCCGCCTTCCTTGGAACTAAAGAACGGCTCGAAAATATTTTTTTGTTGATCAGCGGGCACGCCTGGACCGCTATCTTGAAACAAGATTTCGATGCCTCCGCTGACTGGTCTTCCAGTAATCGTCAAATTGCCGCCATCTGGCATGGCATCGAACGAATTTAATATGAGATTAATGAACACTTGTTGGATTTGATTATTGACTGCTATAACCTGTGCCTTCGAAGAAGGCAGATGAACCATCACCTGCACGTCACGTTCCGAAAGCTGTTTCTGCATCAAGGTTAAAACATAATTCAACAATTCCGGGAGATTCACAAGTTCCGGCGTGACCGCGCCGGGACGATAAAAGTCCAACATACGGCGCACCGTGAGAGATAAACGCTCCAATTCCATCCGAGCCAAATCAAAATATTCTTTTCGTTTTTCCTCCGGCAAATCATCGCGGCCGGCCAAATGCAGGCAATTCTGCACGGACTGCAACGGGTTATTGACTTCATGTGCAATGGAAGCGCTCAATCGTCCGGCGGCAGCCATCTTTTCGGCCTGCAGCAGTGCAGTTTGGGATTCTTCGATCTTGCGAATATAGGCACGCTGTTCATCATACAGCCGTGCATTCTCCACTGCGGCCGCGCTCTGACGCGCGAGAATTTGAAACATTTCCAAGTCCGCCTCACTAAACGGTAATTCCTCTGGATCGCGCGCCGCAAACAAAATACTGCGGGAACCAGGGCTTACTATGGGAGCAAACATCGCCGCGCCCAATTCCGCTTTGCGAAGCCGCGCTTGCAGAACCGCATCACCGGGACCGACGGCATTGATTAAAATTGGAGCTCCGCCCGCATCTGCCTGGATTAAGAAATCTGTCAGGGTTTTGCCAAGGCCACTTAGAAGGACGAACCGTCCCTCTTGCTGCGAATATTGATAATAGGCCGCGTGCCTGCACCGCAATTGTCCAAGCGCGGCATTCACAATCAAATCAAGCAGAGAATCCTGCCGCGTTTCAGAAAACAATGATTCAGTGATCGTAAATAAGGGCCTGAGGGCATTGATACGTGCCGCATCGCGCTTTTGCTGACTGTCAGAAAGAGATAACTTAACCGCCTGAATTAATTCCTCCCCATTTTGAAATGGCTTCAAAATCAACCCATCCACACCTTGACGAAGGGCATGGATGGCCGTTTCGACGGTGCCAAAACCCGTCATAACTAGCACTGCCAAATCCGGCTGGAAACGACGTGCAAGCGCGATCAACTCGAACCCGTCGACCTCAGGCATACGAATGTCAACGAGCAACAAATCCGCTGTATGTTCTTTGAGCCAATCCGCTGCCTCTTTCGGGTCGGTCAGCGCGATTACCATATACCCAGCGCGTGAAAGTAAACGCTTGCAGAGCAAAGCAATTCCGGGTTCGTCATCTACAGCTAAAATCGTTACGGGACCCATAGTTATAACGGAAGCCAGACGGTAAAAATTGAGCCTTTGCCTAGAGAACTTTCCACTTCGATTGTACCGCCATGGTCGGTCACAATGCCATAGGTCACCGAAAGACCGAGGCCCGTTCCCCCGCTATCGCCTTTCGTGGTAAAAAACGGTTCAAAGATTCGATCTTTGTTTTGTCCTTCAATGCCGATGCCGCTATCTTTGACTGCTACCGCGATCCACGATCGATCATCCCTGCTGCGCACCGACGTTTGAATTTCGAGGTTGCCACCGGTAGGCATAGCTTGCAAAGCATTATGAATCAAATTTAGAAAAACCTGCTTCATCTGGTTAGTGTCAACCAATGCCCATGGTGGATCTTTGACCAGTTCAAGGGATAACTGCACGCCATTCATGTGGAGCAGGTGATGAGTGAGCATTAACACCTCGTCGATGATTTCATTGATATCCACCTTGGAGCGCGTTCGTTCTCCCTGACGCGCAAAATCAAGGAGTCTCCTGACAACATCCCGGGCGCGCCTTGCTTCTTTTAGAATTAATTCCATATCGGCGCGATGAGGAGCGTCCGAGGATATCTCATCGAGAATCAGCTCAGTAAAACCAGTGACAGTGGTTAAAGGATTATTTAATTCGTGGGCGATGCCTGCCGCCATCTCGCCAACTGCGGCCAATTTCGCGGCCTGCAAGAGCCGCCTTTCAGCCTCTTGTTGAGCCGTCATGCGCGCCTTTAATTCGATTTGCGCGGCGCGCAGTTGATAAACGGCTTCCAGTTGCTGCTCATATTGATCCGCGCTGGAAACAACCGTCACGAGCACGCCTGCGAGGGACTCCATAGCCATTAAATCATTATCGCTAAAAGCATTCTGCTGACCGCTTTCCACATCAATAATCCCCAGCACTTGATCCCCGTCTTTCAACGCCACACATATCTCAGAGCCTGCATTCCAACTGCGCAAAGATTTGTAAAGATTTGCATGAGCAGTATCATTAACCAAAATGTTTTCGCCGGTATTAAAAACTCGGCCTGTGATTCCATCCCGAGCAAGAAAATCCTCATGCACCAATTCGCGTCGAACAATATCTGCGCGTGATCCGCCAATTCCCAAAATCGGCGATTTTCCACTATCATTAGCCAGCAAGACACCAGCCAATTCATATCCGAAATATTGCGCAACGAGGTCGGCCGTGATTTGGACAATTTCCGTTTTGTTGCTTAATCCAATAATTTGCTGGATAACCTCATGAATGAGACCAAGATTTCTCGCGCGTGCTTCGGCTTCTTCACGAAGACGACCATATTCAATCAGTCCGGCCAAATAACTGGCGATGACCACCATCAGGTGTTCGTCATATTGAGTAAACGCCTCAGGACGCGCGCTCTCAAGAGAAAGTAAACCCACGGTCTGTCGGCGATATGTTAGCGGCACGAGAAGAATTGAGCGAGCGCCAGAATAAAAAGGCTTGAATTCAGAGCTAAAAGGATCGCTGAGGCGAAGAGGTCGACCGCTTTTCAATAATGTCGAAGCTGGATGACCGGCAAGGGCCACATTTTTCACAGCAAACTTCCCATCGCGATTGGCAAATTCGCGCATCAGCCGTTGATCAGCCGACGGAATATAAAGTGAAATTAATTCCGTCGAGAAGGAGCGGGAAAGAAGCCCAAAGACGCGGCGCGCGATTTGATCGAGGTTTTGAGCGGATGAAATCGTCAAAGCAAAATCATTTAACATCGCAAGCCGCTGCAGATGGTTGGTCAACTCCGCAAATGTGACGATCACTTCCACAGAAGAAGACACGCGCTTTGCGATTTCCCGAAGCTTGGGCCATTCATCTGCCTCGAATTCTGAATGACGCCAAAGCGCCACAGCCCCAATTAATCGCTGACCGACAATGAGCGGAAAACAGCACCAAACCTTTGTATTTGACTTAACTTCCGCATGAGGAACTTGATCCCACTCGGGCTGTCCTTTGTTGACCGCAATTTCTGCACGAGTATGATTGATTCGGCGCAACAAAGGATTCGATTCAACGGAAAGTGAAACGCCAATACCGCGCGTATCATTGAACTGCGCTGCAATATCGAGCGTGTCGCCGCGACGAATTGCTAACCATGCTCCTTGCGGGATCGCGGCGCTTACAAAACCTGCCAGCACGCGGTCGAGGGCGCGCGGCATATCATAAGATAATTCGGTTTGGATATCTGGTAAAAAATCGTTATCAACACCCTGAGGTTCTGCGGCAATTAATCCGGCTGCGAGATGCCAAATGCCCTGTTGATTTGCAGACAATCGACCCGCTCCGACCAGCAAAGCCTGCGAAGTTTTCCCAACTGGAAAGACATAAAATCGAGGTGCGTCCAGCTTCGCATCCAGTGGCAAGGACTCGGATCGAGTGCTCGCCTCATTCAAAGTTTCGACCAACCAAGTATCCATCGAATCTTGCTCGAGAAAATTCTTTAAAACGTTTTGTTTCTTTTTGGATAAATGATGAGCAGCGCGAATCAACCATTGTCCCCCGCGCGCTCGGCGAGCGCGGCCCATGTCGCACCTGTAAGCCTGCAAGCTTCCTTGAGTTGCGCTTCCATACCAAGGATTATACAGCACCCTCGGATGGTACAATAGACTTCGCAATGACCGACTTAATCATCATCGGCGGTGGACTGGCGGGCAGTGAAGCCGCCTGGCAGGCGTCGCAACAAGGCCTGAATGTGAGCCTTTATGAGATGCGCCCCGCCCTTTCCACCGGAGCACACGAAACGGATTATCTCGCCGAACTGGTTTGCTCAAATTCACTCGGTTCCAATCAACCCGACCGCGCATCGGGCGTGCTGAAAAATGAATTGCGCCGATTATGCTCGATGCTTTTGGAATGCGCTGAATCTGCGGCATTACCAGCCGGTTCCGCTTTAGCGGTGGATCGCGAACTCTTTGCGCGAACTGTGACTGAACGGATACAAAATCATCCTGGAATCAAAATCATTCGTGAAGAAGTAACTGATATTCCATCAGCAATGACCGTGCTCGCTTCCGGCCCACTGACCTCACCTGCATTGTCAAAAAAGATCACTGAACTTAGCGGCGAAGAGCATCTTTTTTTCTTTGATGCCATTGCGCCCATTGTCTCATATGAAACGATCAACATGGATATTGCCTTCCGCGCCTCTCGTTATGATCGAAGCAATGATGAGGGCGATTACGTCAATTGCCCGATGACAAAGGATATATATTACATTTTTATCGAGGCGTTGCTTCAAGCCGAGCGAATCGAATTGCGTTCATTTGAAGATTCCATTCATAGCGGCGTAAAGGCAGGACATTTTTTCGAGGGTTGTTTGCCGATAGAGATCATGGCTCAACGCGGAAAGGACTCGCTGGCTTTCGGTCCTATGCGCCCGGTCGGACTGATTGACCCGCGCACAGGCAAGCGGCCTTATGCGGTTGTTCAATTGCGGCAGGATAATCTCGCAGGCAATCTTTATAATTTGGTTGGCTTTCAGACGAACCTTAAATATTCCGAACAAAAGCGCGTCCTGCAACTCATTCCCGGACTGGAGAATGCTGAATTCATCCGCTACGGCCAGATGCACCGCAACACATTTATTGCTTCGCCCAAACTTTTGAAGCCAACGCTTCAATTCCACAACCGCGATGATCTATTCTTTGCGGGCCAGATAACGGGCGTCGAAGGTTACATGGGCAACATCGCAACTGGTTTACTGGCCGGTGTCAACGCGGCGCGCTTGAACAAAAATCAAAAGCCTTTCGACCTTCCACAAACGACCATGCTCGGCGCGTTGTGCCATTATGTGACGCATGCAAACCTAAAAGATTTTCAGCCGATGAAAGCCAACTTTGGAATTCTGCCTCCCATCGAAAATTCGGACCACCTTGGTAAGCGCGAACGCGCCAAAGCTTACGCAGACCGCGCTATTATTGATCTTGAAAATTTTCTAACTCACCATGAATAAACGAAGCGTTACCCTTTATCTGATCGCGATTGGAATCTCGCTGGCATTGATGCTAGCCTGGTATGTTCGAGCGTTCCTTTTTGGACAGCAAACGGCTTCCGCTAAATTCGATGGAGTCCGCGCCCTGGCCGATGTGCAAACTCAAGTTGCGTTCGGGCCGCGCATTCCCGGTTCGGACGCGCACACTAAAGAGTTGGAATGGATGCGAGGTGAACTCGAATCAGCCGGCTGGCAAGCCCAAATCCAACAAGCTGAATCTATGGGGCATCCAATCCAAAATCTGATTGCGTTCCAAACCGATGAACCGCCACAATATATCATTGGCGCGCATTATGATTCGCGCATATATGCTGACCACGATCTAGACATCACAAAGCAAACTCAGCCTACGCCGGGTGCAGATAATGGCGCTTCCGGCGTAGGAGTTCTTGTTGGAATTGGCGCGCACGCTTCCAGCGAACGCGCCACCTCTCTGGTTGGTATTTTTCGACGCCGAAGATAACGGCAAGATTCCCGGCTGGGATTGGACGCTTGGCTCAAAAGCCTTCGTGGCAGCGATGACGGTTAAACCGCAAGCCATGTTGCTAGTGGATATGATCGGCGGAGAAAATCCAACATTTTATATGGACGGAAACTCAGATTTAAATTTGCGCACATCCATCTGGGATACAGCTGCAAAACTGGGATATAGAGATTCTTTTATCCCAAGCGTGAAGTACGATATCCTGGACGATCATACTCCTTTCATCCAAGCCGGCATTCCATCCGTTGACATCATAGATATTGATTACGAATATTGGCTCACTACCGAGGACACGCCGGATAAGATTTCATCCAAAAGCCTGCAGATGGTTGGTAATGTGCTCGAAACGTGGATCTCCCTACAAAATCGTCAACACAAATGAAATTGTCAAAAGACGAGTCTCAGCGTAAACTTGGGTAGGCAAAGACTTCGATGAAAGCCCAGGAACTTCTCAAGCAAATCCGTCCCATCTGGTTACAACGCGTTTCGCAAAGTTTGACGCGCGGTGATAGCGCGCGGGAGGCGTTTCTAGGCGAACTGAATCGATTCTATGACGGACTCGAACAAGCAGTCATGACCGGCAATCCCGCCTGGCTGGACCCCGCCATTTACGAATGGGTTGGTTCTCCCACTTTATCAGATCTGCAACAAAGCCGGCAAAATGTTTCAGGGACTTTGAATAGTATCATCGCAATCACCAATGATGTTGCCATCGAAAATCTTTCGGAACAAGATGCGCTCGACTTGCTTTCTACAATCACACCTATTTGTACGTATGGTTTGGAAAAAATCGCCCGTTTGGAAATGGAAGCGCGCGTGGCTTATATCACCAACGAATTAATCGAAGTGCGGCAGACGCTTGAAAAGCTGGATCGTTCCAAGTCCAATTTTATTTCTGTGGCCGCACACGAATTGAAGACGCCTCTAACGCTGATCGAAGGTTACACGGAGATGATCCGCGACCTGGTCGCTCACAACAGAAACACCCAAATCGATACGCTCCTAAGCGGAGTCAATATTGGCATCAACCGCCTGCGCGAAATCATTGACGATATGATCGATGTTTCGCTGATTGACAACAACCTGCTTTCACTGAATCTGCAACCAATTTTGATTAGTCAACACCTCGCTCTTCTTCAACGGGAATTGGAATCCGTGATTCAGGATCGCCGTCAAACGCTAGAAATAAATAAATTTCCCGGAAGCGAAACGTGGATCTATGCGGATTCGGAACGCCTTTATCAGGCGTTTAAAAACGTTATCTCCAATGCGATCAAGTTCACACCGGATCAAGGCCGGATTACCATCGATGGTCGCAGTTTACCGGGGTTTATTGAACTCACCATCGCCGATACAGGCATTGGCATTTCAACTGAAAATCAAACACGCATTTTTGAAAATTTCGGCCAGGTGGAGCGCGTTAACTTACACTCCAGCGGAAAGACCAAATTCAAGGGTGGCGGCCCCGGTTTGGGTTTGCCTATCACTCGTGGTATCATCGAGGCGCACGGCGGAACGATCTGGGTCGAGTCTCCGGGCTATGATGAAGAAAAATGCCCCGGCTCCACATTTCATATTCTGATTCCCATCCGCACAGAACGTACTGATCCAAAAGTCGCCAAGCTTTTCAACGCCTTGGAGAAACAACAACCTGAACCTGATGCCAAAGAGAATTCCCCAACCAACGCAACCGCCACGTGAACGCGCCTTTCTGGTAGGCGCTGAGTTACGCGGCCAAAAAAAATTTCTTTCACTGGAAAACTCGCTCACCGAACTTGCCCTTCTCGCGGACACTGCGGGGCTTGAAGTCGTAGGCGAACTGACTCAAAAACTTGATCACCCAAACGTGGAAACTTACATCGGCCCCGGCAAAGTGGCCGAACTCAAAGCCCTGAGCGAAGAGACCTTATCACAGGTCATCCTATTTGATGATGAACTATCTCCGCGTCATCAACGCGAATTGGAAGAGACGCTTGGGCCGAACGTCCGAGTGCTGGATCGAACTGGGCTTATCCTTGATATCTTTGCCCAACATGCTCACACCGCGGAAGGGATGGTTCAAGTTGAACTGGCTCAATACGAATATTTACTTCCGCGTCTAACCGGACAATGGACGCATCTTGCCCGACAAGCAGGCGGCGGCGGTGGACGAGCCGGCTCGGTCGGCGGCGTGGGTTTGCGCGGCCCCGGCGAAACACAACTGGAAGTGGATCGGCGTTCCATTCGTAGCAGGATCGCACACCTGAAGCGCGAATTGGAAAAAGTCCGCGCCCACCGAATGCGTTATCGTTCGCAACGCAAGCGCTCACGTATTCCGACAATTGCACTGGTTGGATATACTAATGCGGGCAAATCCACATTACTGAACGAGCTTACTAAATCGGACGTCTATGTAGCAGACCAGCTTTTCGCGAACTCTCGATCCAACCACGCGCCACATCGAATTATCTGGCGGCTATCAAGCCTTGCTTACCGATACGGTCGGCTTTATTCAAAAATTGCCGACCACACTGATTGCCGCATTTCAAGCAACGCTGGAAGAAATCACCGAAGCCGATTTGCTATTGCATGTGGTGGACATCTCACATCCCAACGCGTTAAACCAATATCAATCGGTTCAGAAAACATTGGAAGAGATCGGCGCGGGACATATCCCCGCCGTCACAGCGTTAAATAAAATAGATCGCCTCAACCAGCCCGAAATCGCGCGCGAAACGGTGCGGAAGTATTCAAAAGCGGTTGCCATCTCGGCTCGCAAAGGAATCGGCCTGCCGGAACTCTTGAATTTGATCCAAAAAGAATTGTATGAGACCTATACGCCGATCCTTGTTCGATTGCCATATCAGCAAGGTGCATTGATTTCGCTTTTTCACGAAGCCGGCCAAGTCGAACGCATCGAGCACGAACGTGGCGGTGTCTTGATGCAAGGTCGGATTCCCGGACGATTGGCCGCGCAATTCTCCCCTTGGCAAACTACCAACAAGAAAACTGAACCAGAAGAAGAGGAAGTTTGATGTCGAAATTATTGGATCTGCTTTCAGAATATCTCGCACACCGCAAGGGGCTTCTGCCATTGATTGGCATAATCCTTATTATAGTCAACTTGATTTTGCAGTTCTTATTCTCGCCATTTTGGTTGACAACTTCCAATCTTTTGCTTCACATCGGGCTGATCATCGCGATCATAGGATTGATGCTGGCATGGGCTTTGTGAAAGAGGAATTTACCAAGAACGAACATATCAATCAAAAGACAAAAGTATGGAATGGCATATTCATAGCTGGCCTGATAGCAGGCTTGATCTTGCGTTTATACCTGGCAACAAATGCTCACACGCCTGGCCATGGCGATCCTGCATTTTATTACACAGTCGCAAAAAATATCGTGGATGGTAGAGGGCTGGTGGTTGACTATGTCGTTTATTTCTTTGAAGGGCTAGTCCCTATCACCCATTACAGTAATGATTTCTGGAATCCACTAACATCCATCCTGCTCAGCATTCCAATGCGATTCCTAGGAAAGTCTGTCTATAATGCGCTGCTTGCATCCATCGCAATCAGCCTCGTTCCCGCTCTCGCTGCCAATCTAGCCAGCAAAAAGTTTTCCGGCCCATATTCCGTTGCGGCATTTGCAGGGATATTAACTTTCTTCGCGCCTTACCAAATTTGGGTATCGGTTACGACCGACTCCAATATCTTCTTTGGGGCATTTGGGGCATTGGCACTCTATCTAACTATTAGAGGATTTGAAAAGCCACGATACTTCCTGCTTGCCGCCATTGGCACTGGATTGGCCCATTTCACCCGCCAAGACGGCATTCTACTCCTTCTCGCGTTGGAGGCGAGCATATTATTTGCGCCCATTGCCTGGAAGGAGAAAGCATATTTCTGTTTAGGGGCCGCGGGGATTCACCTCGCAGTTCTTTCACCGTTACTAATAAGAAACTACATGGCTCTGCATGCGCTCCTTCCAAAGGGTCCGTCGAGCACAATGTTCCTTACCACTTACGAAGATTTTCATGCCTACGGAAAAACCCTTTCATGGCAAACTTATCGTGCGGCATGGGGGATTAAAGGCATCCTAGGTAACAAAATTCATGTCGCAGTTGGAAATTTGGGAACTCTGAACAGCTTTCTGGACCCCGTTCTTACATTGTTCACGCTCATTGGTTTGGCTGACATTGTTTTCATACAAAGAAAAATTGAAAAGACCAGATTTCTCCTACCTGTTTTATTTTTTTCTGGACTAGAGTATTTCTTTTATTCGTTTATCGCAAGTTTTTCCGGACCCGGCTCTTTGCCCAAGAGTTTGGCAATCTTGATTCCGTTTGTCGCCGTTGTCATTTTGGATTTGTTTAATCGCTACCTGAGAATAAAGCCTCTATTAATTGTTTTTTCAATCGCCCTTATTGCTTACTCCGGCTATAAAGGGTATTTGCTAAATTATCAATATAACTCATATTACAACACAGTATATAAATCATATGCATCCATAAGAAATGTTATCCTACAAGACGCAAACCAAAGAGCGGAAAATTCCAGCGATATTGTAGTGATGGCAAGAGATGTTTGGGATGTTTACGAGGGAATGAGCTTCAAAGCTGTGATGATCCCGAACAACGATCTGGATACGATTTACTTTGTTGCTCAGCATTACAAAGCGGAATATCTGATATTACCCGCTCCCCGCCAAACTTTGCAGCCGATTTATACCGGCGAAAAAACGGACCCAAGATTTACATGGATTGCGAATATTCCAGGTACAGACTTCAAACTGTTCCGAATTCAACTCGGCCCGTGAAGGCCATTGGGGCTATGGCACAATATATTTTAAGAGCGGGATTTTTTGCACGATCAGAATGACCCCGAGGCAGACCAAGAACGTGACAGCGGCAACCAGTGGCATAATAAGCAGGGTGGGATCAGTTTGCAAAATGGGAAGACTGGGGGCCAGATACTTGCTAAACACATCCATCACGATAACATGCAACAAATAAATCCCATACGCCGCGCCGCTAAGAGGGATTAGCCATTTGTTCAAAGAGAAGGGAATTCGATGATCGAGGAATTTCAAGAGGATGAAAGCTGAGGCAGACATGAGGATAACATTAAGGCTTAGGTATTGTTCGTAAAACTGATCATACTTGGGCGATTGCATCCCAATGTAAATAGTGAAAAACGTGAAAATAAAGCTAACAACGAAAAGAGATGCGGAAATCAGTATGACACGCCTCGTCACTGGAATGCCGTTTAGGAAAAAACCCAGTACAAAATAGCCAATATAGCCCGTAAAGAGAGGATAATCAAAGTTTATAAGGATCGAAAATTGTTCCTGCAGAATGGCAAATACGGGACCAACCAAAAGCCACGCCCCACAAAAATAGAGTAAGTCCGATCTACTAGCGCGGGCAATAAATACTCTTAAGACCGGTGTTGCGATATATAAGCCAATTAACGAATAAAAAAACCAAAGATGCGCGGCGCGCGGACTCTTAAAAGTCTTCACAATGCCCAACAAAAAGAAAGAAAGGTTGCCACTGGCAGAGGCAGAATAGTTATACCAATAGTAATATACTAATGACCACACAAAAAATGGAAACATTACTTTCAAAGCCCGTTTGCGGAAAAATACAGCGATCGGTTCTTCTTTTGCAAGCAACAACATTCCACTCAACATAAAGAACAAAGGAACCGCCACGCGGGTAATCGTATAATAAGCGGTCCGTGCCCAAAACGTCCCCATCCCCATTAAGTTTGGATACGTGACAACGTGAGCAAGGACAACCAAAAATGCCCCAAGAAAGCGGGTCAAATCCACCCATGCGAGATGCGAAGTGGCTGTCGTAGAGGATTTCATACAGACCAAATTATAAACGAATTTTCCAAGGCAATGAAACTCACGATGGGTTAGTGTGCACGCAAAGGTTGTCGTAGAAGGGAGCCTCAGGTAGGATAGTAGTGTTTACGACAAAACCAACCTACCGGAGGCTCGCGATGAAATATAACATTGAAAAGATAAACCTGATAGCGCAGAAATTGGCAGAAGTAGTGCAAGAAGCGATCGCTGAGGAAGGATCGGGGACGGAGCGCATCGGGGAGGTAGAAATGGCGTTGCGGGAAGGCTTGCGGGAAATTGGGCAAGGAGCTCTGAGATGCTACTTGGAGAATGAAGATGGAGAAAGGGAGGCAGAGATCAGGTGTGCCTGTGGGGGCAAGTTAAAATATCAACGAGAGCGGAAGGCGACGATCTGGTCGGTGTTTGGGAAAGTAACCTATGTGCGAGCCTATTATGCGGGCTGCCAGTGTGGAGCGGGACGAGCGCCGGTGGACCAACGCTTGGGCATTGAACCGGGCAAGGTCACGGCTGGATTAGCTCATCTGATTGCGTTGAGTGGGATCAACAAGGCGTTTGAGGATAGCCGGAAATGGCTAAAGGAATATTTGTTGTTTGAAGTATCGGAGAATACCGTGCGTCACGAAACCGAGAACATGGGAGAGCTGCAACGAAAGGCAGAGCTGGAATTGATCCAAGGCACGCAGAATGAGGCCAGTCTGCAGAAGCGGGAACAAAGGGGTATGCCTGCAGCGGAAATCCTGTACGGCTCGTTCGATGCCGCCAAGGTGCGGATTGAACCCCGCGCCGAGCAGGAAAAAGCGGCCGAAGGACGGGAAAATTGGCGGGATTTGAAGGCCGGTTGCTGGTACGAGGGAGAAATCGTGCCCCCCCGCCAGCGTTCGGTTCGGCAGAAGAACAAGGCTCAACGCGCAGGGACTGTCTTGCGCGCCAAAAACAAACGCTACTTTTGTGACATTAAGCCTGCCGACGAGTTTGGCAAATTGCTATGGGCCACGGGTTGTGCGGTCGGCGCCGACCGCACCCGACTGCTGGTCTTTGTCTGCGACGGCGCAGTGTGGATCTGGAATTTAGTGACTCAATATTTTCCCCATGCGATTCAAATTGTGGACTGGTACCACGCGGCAGAACGCCTGAAACGAATTGCCGAAGAGGTCTTCCCCAACTTGGATGAACGTCATGCTTGGTTGGACGTAGTCAGCGAAGATCTATGGCAGGGCAGAGTCGAGCAAGTCATCCAAGCCTGCCAGTCGCTTGCCAAAAAATCCCTCCTGGCCAAACAGTCCCTCACTTACTATAGCAACAACATCGAGCGCATGCGCTATGCTCAATTTCGTGCACAAGGTTTGGTGATCGGCAGTGGCACCATTGAAAGCGGTTGCAAACAGATCGTAACTCAGCGCCTCAAGCTGCCCGGCGCACAATGGAATCTGGACGGCGCCATTCTGACCGCCAAAGCTCGTGCTGCCTGGCTGAGCGGCAATTGGCAAACATTGGTATCCGCCCGCTCACTTTTGCCACTCGCCGCCTGACACCTTTTGCGTGCACACATGGGTTATGAACCAGCCCTGAATTGTCCTACTTTTATATTTTTGGCCCCGCCTCAATCACTTCTTGCGGTGTGTGATCTTCAAACTTCTTGAAGTTCTTGATGGACCGAGCCGCCAGATGACGATATCGTTGATCAAATTCTTTTTTGTTCAGCCACGAACCAGCAGGATCAAGCACGTCATCAGGTACATCGAGATATTGGTTTGGGACTTCATAACCACCTGCTCGCCATCTTCTTGTCACTGATATGAATTTCATTCAGGCTGATCCAGCGCCGCAAAATCGGAAGGAGTGCCAAGCAGATATCCCGCTGTCGAGGGATTGATTCGACCAATCAATCCCGTTAAAACATTTCCTGTTCCAACCTCGACGAAGGCTGCAATCCCCTGATTTACCAAAAGCTGGATCGTTTCCGTCCAGCGCACGCGCGATTGCATCTGCGATTGAATATCCGCACGCAAATCGGTGGCAGATCGAATGGGCTTCGCAATGACATTTCCAGCAATTTGAATCTGCGCATCTTTCACCCCCGCCGCGTTGACCGCTTCGTTCCATTCATCTTGAATCGAATCCATCAACTTGGAATGCGCCGCAATCGAGACCGCCAGCGGAATTGCACGCTTCGCTCCTGCAGCTTTTGCGCCGCTCATCGCGCGCTCGACGGCGGCCTTTGCGCCCGAGATGACAACCTGCCCGGGACAATTATCATTTGCCACTTGAACCGATTCGCCTTCGCGGCTGGCTTCGGCACAAACCTTTTCGAGGGATGGGATATCCAAATTCAAAACCGCGGCCATGCCGCCTGGATTTATTTCACCGGCTTTTTTCATCAACTCGCCGCGCTTGCGGACCAGTCGGAGGCCTGATTCAAAAGATAATGCTCCAGCCGCGGCAATGGCCGATAATTCACCAAGAGAATGTCCCGCCAGCGCGGCAGGCTTGAAATCAGGATAGAGATGCGAGAAGACTCGGAATGAAGCCATCGAATGAACGAACAATGCGGGCTGAGTATTGATCGTATCGTTCAATTTCGTCTCCGGCCCATCCCACATGAGCTTTGACAAGGCAAAGCCAAGAATTGAATCCACCTCATCGAAGGTTTGCTTTGCGACTGGATGTTGCACGGCCAATTCCCGTCCCATTCCAACGACTTGCGAGCCTTGTCCGGGAAAAACAAATGCTGTTGTTTGCGAATCAAGTTTCATAATAATATCCTCTCCCCTTTAAACACAAACGAGCCGTGTTCGTCGCGGCTCGTTGCGAATTACTCTGGGTTTTGCTTTTCTTTTTTGACTTCAAACACTTCTCGGCCTTGATAATGTCCGCAGTTCGGGCAGACTGTGTGAGGCAGGCGCATCGAACCGCAATTGGAACACGCGACCAAGTTGCGCGCTTCCAATGCGTCATGGGAACGACGACGATCGCGGCGGCCCTTGGAGTGTTTGCGCTTGGGGTGTGGTGTCATGACTTTCTCCTTTACATACAATGGACGGGCAAACGCCCGCCCAACGATTTCTAATGAAGCTGGCAGATTATAGCGGCAGAAGGCAGTGACGTCAAGACTGAAACGTTGTAAAATCAACACTATGGAACTACAGATCGCGGCCGCAAAAGTCAACAAGTATGCCTCGCCCGAAAGCGGCGATACACTTGAAACCGTTGAGCGGCCAAATGGCGGATTGTCTGTCGTTCTGGCAGATGGACAAACATCAGGTCATGGTGCGAAGGCAATTTCGATGATGGTGGTGCGCAAAGTGGTTGGATTGCTGGCGGAAGGTGTACGCGATGGCGCGGCGGCGCGCGCCGCGTCCGATGCGCTCTTCACGGAGAAAAAAGGAAAGGTCATCAGCACGCTGAACATTGCATCAGTGGATCTGCACAGCGGCACTATTGTTCTGACCCGCAACAACCCGTGTCCCATTTTTATTACGCGCGGCGATCAAACCGATTGTCTTAGCGGAGAAAGTGTCCCACTCGGAACTTCGCGCGATGTCCGCCCGATCATCACCGAGATCGAAATCGAATCAGGCCTGACCATTGTCATTTACACCGACGGCTTGACTCACGCGGGCGAACGACGAGGCGAGCCAATGGATGTTTGCGAAGTCATCGAATCCCTGCTTGAAGAACAGGAACCGACGCCACAAGAACTCGCTGATGATTTGCTGGCTTATGCGGTCAAACTGGACGAAGGGCGGCCAGCCGACGACATCAGTGTGCTTGTCCTGAAGGTTGCTCCGCGCAACGGCGATGAAGTCCGGCGCATGACCGTGCGGCTTCCCATCGGATGAACGAAAAAGAAGAGCCTGATAGTAAAAGATTCCTGATCGGCGTCGTCGGACCATGCGGCTCCGGCAAAACCACCTTGATCACGGGCCTAGAACGCGAAGGCTTTCGATGCCGCCACATTGCGCAGGAACATTCTTATATTCCACATATGTGGAAGCGGATTACTAATCCCGATTTGCTGATCTATTTAAATTCATCATTTGAAGTTTCCACGCAACGCCGAAAACTGAGCTGGAACGAAGCAGAGTATCAAGAACAATTACGCCGTCTCGATCACGCCCGTCAGCACGCTGACCTGACCATTGAAACCGACGATCTCTCGCCACTGGAAGTTTTAGAACGCGTCATCAGCTTCATCAAATCAAAAATCAAAACTTGAGTGGATAAGATACTCTCTGTCGAATTTCCACTGACAAGCGCGTACTTTCAGAGTATAATCACGCCGCGCCAGCCAAAGGCTGGTATTTTTATGGTTCAAAGAGCAAAACCACTTTGGTTCGAACTCAAAGAACCATGTTGGATGGAGTAAACCATGTCTCGTAGCCGCAATATTTGGCTGGTCGTGATCATTCTTCTCATCGCCTTTTCACTATGGGTTGACCTGAGCAAGAACATCTCGATTGCCAACCCAACGAACGACCAATTCCTTGTTAATCTCAACACTGATATCCGCCTTGGATTGGATTTACGCGGTGGACTTCAGACTTTGCTTCAAGCTGATGTCCCCAACTGTGCCACGGTGGATCCGGCCGAGTTGAATGTTACGCGTCAAATCCTGGAAAGCCGCGCCAACGCCTTAGGCGTAAGCGAAGTCACCATGCAAGTGGCGGGCAACTGCCGCATCGTGGCCGAATTCCCCGGTATCAATAACCCTGAACAAGTTGTAGCCGCTTTGCAACAGACCGGCCTGCTTGAATTTGTAGACATGGGAAGTAGTCCGGTGCCCGAAGGCACAGTGATCAAAACTGACTATGGTCAAACCTCCGCAACACAACCCGCCGCGAGCGGTACTGCCCAATATGCGACCACTACTCCCAATCTAACCGCTACAGCTCAACCTGCGATCACGGCCACGCCTCTTGCAAACGCCACACCGTCCGCCGTGGCCCAACCATCGGCAACTGCAGCTGCGCCGGTAACCGTCTATCACACTGTGATGACCGGAGCAGCATTGGATACGGTTGCAGTTCAAACGAGCTCGGTCGGCCAATATGAAATTGCCTTCACCCTAAAATCAAGTGGTTCACAGGTCTTTAGCGACTTCACCACTGCGAACGTGGGCAAATATCTTGCCATTGTGCTCGATAAAAAAGTTATTTCCGTACCCGTGATTAACTCCGCCATCACTAGTGGCCAAGGTGTAATTCAAGGAGGGTTCACCGCCGACTCGGCAAATGCACTCGCAGTGCAATTACGCTACGGCTCTCTTCCGGTGCCAGTGAAAGTTGTTGAGAGCGAAACAGTCGGTCCTACGCTCGGCGCAGAATCCGTTCGTAAGAGTCTCCTCGCGGGCGCAATCGGATTGACCGTCGTTATTTTATTCATGGGACTCTATTATCGTGTGCCCGGCATTATCGCCGATCTTGCTCTGGTGACTTATACACTGATCTCTCTAATGCTCTTCAAAGTCATTCCCATCTTCCTAACCCTCCCTGGCATTGCCGGCTTCATTCTCAGCATTGGTATGGCAGTGGATGCAAACGTCCTGATCTTTGAACGGCTTAAAGAAGAATTGCGGTCGGGCCGTACTCTGCGCCAAGCCATTGACCTTGGCTGGAGCCGCGCTTGGCCCTCCATCCGGGACTTAAATTCATCTACACTGATTACGTGCCTCATTCTTTATGTCTTCGGCAACACATTCGGCGCAAGTATCGTCAAAGGCTTCTCCATCAATCTTGCGCTGGGCGTGGTGATTTCATTATTCACCGCCATCATCGTCACGCGCACCTATTTACACCTTGTGCTTGACAATCTCAAACTGGATGAACACTCGAACTGGTTTGGGCTGTAGGAGTTTTACATGAACATCATCAAGAATCGTTATCTCTACTTTCTGATTTCCCTGCTCGTAATCGTGCCGGGAATCATCTTCATGGCGATCCATTGGGTCAACAATCCAACAGAAGGACCGCTCGCGCTGAGCATCGACTTTCGAGGCGGTTCCCTGCTCGAGGTCCAGTTTTCCGGAACGCTTCCATCCATCAGTGATATACAAACGGTTTACAATCAATACCAGTCCACCACCGGTCAAGCTTTGAGTAATGCGATCATCCAGCCGCTTGGCACCGACTTATATTCGATCACATCCAGGCAAATTGATGATGCAACCAAAGGCAAAGTTGTCGCGGCAATGCAAAGTAAGTTTGGCGGCACAGTGACTGTATTGAATTTCACATCGGTTTCTGCCTCGGTTGGCGCTGAGGTCACAACCGCCGCAGGATGGGCCATCCTCGCCGCCGCAATCTTCATTATCCTTTACGTTTGGTGGGCCTTCCGCAGTGTTGAACATCCAGTGCGCTACGGCACGGCAGCGATCATCGCCATGTTCCATGACATATTCGTGGTGCTTGGCGTCGAAGCCATGCTCGGCTATTTCCTGCATTGGGAAGCAGACTCATTGTTCCTCACCGCCTTGCTGACTGTGATCGGTTTTTCCGTGCACGATACCATAGTTGTGTTCGACCGCATCCGCGAGAACGCCAACATTTATCGGCGCGTTGATTATGAAACACTCGTCAATCATTCCGTCGTTCAAACCCTCGACCGTTCGATCAATACCCAGCTTACAGTAATGTTCACGCTTTTTGCGCTGGCACTGTTCGGCGGCGATACGACGCGCCACTTTGTGATCATTCTCTTGGCAGGTATCTTCAGCGGAACTTATTCGTCCATCTTCAACGCCTCGCCGATTTTGGTGGTGTGGCAAAATCGCGAATGGAGAACATGGTTCCGGCGGAAACCTGAAGCACAACCGGGAACCGCTCAATAAATCGACATCATACAGCGAAGCGCATCGGTGACGGTGCGCTTCTTCATACATGAACATAAATTTTCTTATCAAAGGCTTTTTGATCGGTTTTGCCATCGCGGCTCCCGTTGGCCCGATTGGTGTGTTATGCATTCGACGTACTCTGGCAAACGGACGATTGATCGGCTTTCTCTCCGGTCTCGGCGCGGCTACAGCAGATATGCTCGGTTCAGTTGCGGCCTTTGGCTTGACCATCGTCCAAGACATATTAATTGGTCAACGATTTTGGTTTCGACTGATCGGCGGCATCTTCCTTTTGTATCTTGGGATTCGGCATCGCGGCACTGACGATTTTATAGATATATTTCTGCGAGGCTTATCGCCATCATCGGGGTTATAATTAAATACACGCAAGGAGCGAGCAAATATGAGCGAAGAAGTAAATTCAGAAAACAAATCTCCTGAGGCTAGTTCGTTTTACGAGCGGCCAAATGTCAAGCAGGACACGATCCAAATTGGAGGCGGGATTCCCTTTGGCATCGAACAGGTATTGAACAAGGAACTTGGAATCGGAGGTGCATACGGCGCATGGGGCAAAAGTTATGACAATGCCAATCTTCCGGAGTTTGTGGAAAGCCGCACGGGCCAGCCGTGGAACGAAGAAGACAAAATGGAACTCGGCGATTTGGGATTCGTAAGCCGCCAGCATGTCCCGATGTTGACTCAAGAACAAAATCACCAACTGGAGTTGGAAGTTGGAACGCGGTTAATCAAAGAGGCCGCCCAAAGCAATGGCTGGGAGCCGTCCGAAGTCGGGGGGTTACTCGTTGGAATGAGTGGGCCGATCAGCAATGATTATTTATCTGAAATTGCACAGCGTGCCGGAATCCCGGATAGCGCTCTTAAAGTCAGCGTGCATAAAGCCTGTGACGGATCAGTCGGGGCGTTGAACTTGGCGCTCAACCCAGAACTCTCTCAACCGGGACAACTTAACGTCGCAGAAGAATTGCGAGGCAAAAAAGTTCTAGTCGGCGGCATCGAAGGCTTGAGCCGCTTTATTGGCATGTCACAGGATAAAAATGCCCTGCAGCTTTTTGGAAACGGTTTTGGCATGATCGGCCTCATTCCCGGAAAGACCATCAAGTTTCTCGTCGGCAAAAGCATGGAAGTTTTTGACGACGAAGGACTATTAAAGGTGCGCATGGTTTATCCTCATTCGATGAAGGCACTCGGCAAATTGGTGGATGTTGTTCAAGAAGGAGCCTCTTACATTCGGGTGGCAGGCTTGATGCACGAACCGGAGGACGGTTCAAACATTTCCATGGCTGGATTGATGGGCATGGTAAAACTTTTCGTGCGGAACGGCGTTCAAGCGGTTACCGATGTTTTCAGCTCTTACCAAAAATTAATGGAGAAGCTCGGTACACCTGAAAAGAAATTAGCGGTTGCCATTGTTCATCACGCCAACTATAAGATCAATAAACTGAAAGAAAAACAACTTCTAAAGGAAGGCATCAGCTTCCCAATGCCGTGGCTCCTGAAAGACTTCGGCAACGTGAGCGCGGCATCGAACATGATTGCTTTTCTCAGACAGCTTCCACAAATCAAACCCGGCGATCATGTATTGTTCGATGGGTTTGGCGCTGGAACGTATTACGATGTATTAGCAGTTGAATTTGGAATATAAGGCAATAAAAAATGACCGTCACTTTTAAAAGTGACGGTCATTTTTTATTTACCACCCAATAATGGCAATCTGATCGGAACACGGAGGAGTGCAGTAACCAGCTTCACTGCATTTTGAACATCGCCATAATCAATCATCTCTGATGGCGAGTGGACATATCGGCAAGGAATCGATATACAGCCAACAGGAATACCGCCGCGCACGAGTTGCATGGCCCGCGCATCGGTGGTGCCGCCCAATAAAACTTCGCGCTGATAAGGAATCTTGTTTTTTTCAGCCGCGCGGATCATCCAATCCACAATACGCGGGTCGGATAACATTCCGCCGTCCCGAATTTTGATCGCTGGGCCTTTTCCCAACGCGACATCAAAGTCCCTTTGTCCGGGCGTATCGCCCCAGCCGGTAACATCTATCGAGAAACCTAAATCGGGATCAATCCCGTAGGTGGAGGTTTGCGCGCCGCGTGTGCCCACTTCCTCCTGTGTGGTAAACACGAAATACACTTCGTTCGACGTTGACTTCAGAGCGCGCAACGCTTCGATTGCCGTCGCGCATCCAATCCGGTCATCCATGGATTTCGCGACGACGCGATTACCCAAATCCAGGAATGGCCTTTCGAACGCGGCGACATCGCCCGTCTTTATCGGGCAATCGCTCTTGTTGGACGCGCCCATATCAATGAACATTTTTTCAAGCGGAGGCAGATCGTTGCTAAAGACTCCTCCATCGATGCCGATCACGCCGTGTGTCCCGTTGACAAAGCGCACGCGTCCGCCCGGCAAATTGCGCGGGTACACGCCGCCGATTCCGGTAAAGCGCACAAAGCCTTTGTCATCCACATACGTTGCCATCAAGCCGATCTCATCCATGTGCGCGGCGACCATCACGCGCGTACCTTCCTTACCTTTACGCGCGATAAGATTGCCCAGCGCATCCACGCGGATTTCATCCGCAAATTCTTTAATCTCTGTGCGGATCACGCTTCGAATTGCATCTTCGTAACCTGACGGACTAAAGGTGTCAGTCAATTTTTGAATCAGTTGCTTCATGGATTTTCCTCGTCATAAATTTTTCTATCGCTTCAAAAGCGCAGGTGTGATTTGATGGATGGCAACATGCAATAAGGCAAGTGTGTTCTTCCAATCGTCAATGCGAGCCACGCTTATCGCGGAATGGGTGTAACGATGCGGAACAGAAACGGAAATAACGGGCGCACCCACACCCGCGCGTTGGATACTACCCGCATTCGTCCCGCCCCCGCCCGGTTGCCGGATTTGATACGGAATCTTCGCTTTCCGCGCGGCATCCGTTATGAAACGAACCAAGCGAGGATCGTCCATGGTTGAAAAATTGGAAACGTAGATCGCGGGGCCTAAACCAAGTCTTGTATTGTAGAAAGTATTCTCGGCATCAAACTGCATCGGCAGGTCCTTTGCCGGAGTTGCGTCAACGACAATCGCAAGATCAGGCTTGAAATATTGCGCCGCGACCTTTGCGCCGCGCAATCCAATTTCCTCTTGCACGGTAAACGCCGCGCACAAATCCACATTGGTATATGAAACCTTAAGGAGTTCGATCAATGTCGCAACGCCCAGACGATTATCCAAGGATTTCGACATGAGCGACGGGCCCACGCGCTGAAAGTTCGGTGCGAAGGTGCCGCGCTCACCGACCTTGATCTTAGAGTCAGGGCCAAGATCAATTCGTAAAGCATCTGCAGCAAGCGGCTTTTTGCGCTCATCAGGAGCCGTATGATGAATGGGCTTTGCACCTATCACACCCGGTGTATGTTCTTTTCCAACCACCACTTGCTTGCCGACAAGATTACGCGGATCAATGCCACCAATCGTTTTGAAACGATACAATCCATCGCCGTCATCTGCAACCAGCATAAAGCCGACTTCATCCATATGCGCATCCAGCATCAGCCGCAGACGTTTTGCGCCTTGTCCTTTTTTGGTTGCAAGAACATTTCCGAGCGCGTCCACCTTGATTTCATCAACGGATGATTTAATTTCGTCGAGAACGATCTTTCGCACTTCGCTCTCGCCGCCGGAAACTCCGACAGCCTTACAAAGTTTTTCCAATAATTTAAATTGCGCCGCGCCAATTGCGGGAGTTTTATTTGCCATCTTCATCCTCCCACGAAATCTTTGAAACGAAATTCATTTCCAAGCTGCTGATGAATTCCGCAAGCAGACGCCCGGCGCGTTGAATATCTTTTACGGCGACCACTTCAACAGGCGTGTGCATATAACGCAAAGGAATTCCGATCACCATGCTCGGTATGCCTTCACGCGCCACTTGAATGGAATAGGCATCCGTGCCGGAATGGGCCGGAGTAATATCCATCGCAACCGGGATTTCAAGTTTATCGGCAAGCTGCTTGAATTTCTTATACAAATACGGATGAAGATTTCGCACCCCATCCAAGCGTTATGCCTTTACCTAGCGGAAAAGTTTCCCAGCCATCCGCGCCGGGACCTTTGGCAAAGGTAACATCAACCACAATGGCAAGGTCAGGATTTAATTGAAAAGCGGAAGTTGCTGCGCCGCCCAACGTTTCTTCTTCCTGTGCAGTGGCGACCGCCCACACATCCCAAAGATGGGACTTGGTTTGAAGTTCTTCGAGACAAATTGTCAGCGCAGCGACTGAAGCGCGATTATCCAGCGAATGTCCGCTGATAACTTCACCGGAAAGCTCAGTCGGTGGCGTGTTGAATGAAACGAGATCACCTACGCGGACTGAGACTCGCCACTTTTGACGGAAGCAAGCCGGTGTCCACAAGAAGATGGCGAAGACCTATTGCCCCATCACGCATATTCTCAGGTAAAGTCTTCAGTGACGGCATAACAATCACGCCGGGTAAATCCTGCTTACCATGTACGATCACCGGAGTACCCGGCAAAATACGCATATCGATTCCGCCGATCTCATCCAAATGAATGAAACCCTCTTCAACTTTTGTGACCATCAAGCCAATGGCATCCATATGCGTGGCAACCATGATCGAGGACCGGGGCGATTTACCTCGACCTTTTTTGAGTCCATGTAAGGAACCGATGCGGCTTATGGAGATTTCATCCACTAGCGGCTTCCATTTGGCTTGGATGAGCTGCGCAACCGGCTCTTCGTAAGCCGAAAGACCGGGCGCAGAAATTAATGATTTTAGAAAAGGAAGAATATCTGTCATCACAACCTTGGATCGTAATGTTTTCTAACCGTGACAAATTATACTCCCCGCTTCGATATTCACAAACAGCATGATTTTAATCGGCTATATCTTGGACAATTGGCACTCTCTGACTTATCGCATCTCCCCAATCTCGGACATTAGAGATACAATAAAGAAATCAATTGCATAATCGGTTCGGTGGTCGCTGATGAGAATCCTTCTCAGCGGCGTCAGGCTAATGGCCTGTCGAAAAGTGCCACTTTTGCGTTTTAACCAAAATCATCATCACCGGTACCGATCCTATGACTCTTTGGCAAGAATACCTCCAACCTAAAACTGTAACAGAAGCAATTTCTGCGTTGATTAACGCGCCGGGTTCTGCTTTGCCGCTTGCAGGTGGAACCGATTTGATCCTGGATCTCGATCAAGGCCGACATCCACCGGTTCATACTATCGTTGATATCACCAGCGTTCGAGAAATGCTCCCCATCGAAATTCAGGGCGATGAGTTGTTCATCGGCGCGGCGGCATCGCATACGCACATCGCTGAATCAGAACTTGTTGCAAAGAATGCGCAGGCGTTGATTGAGGCTTGCGGGCTGATTGGCGGACCGCAAGTCCGCAACATCGCGACCTTGGGCGGCAACGTCGCCCATGCCCTTCCCGCCGCTGACGGTACGATCGCATTAATGGCGTTAAACGCGCAAGTTGAAGTCGCGAATCAAAATGGAATTCGCCGCGTTCCCATCGCCGAAATGTTTCTTGGCCCTGGCAAGAGCGTACTCGCACATAATGAATTGCTTGTTGGCTTTTATCTTCCTCTACAAAATAAAGATCAAGCGTCTGCATTTAAACGTGTGATGCGTCCGCAAGGCGTGGCCTTGCCGATTATCAACATGGCAATTTGGCTGATGCGGGACGAACACCGTATTGTTGATATTCGCATCGCGGTTGGACCTGGCGGACCAAAGCCATGGCGCGCGTTTGAAAGCGAATCAAATCTGCGCGGGAAGATATTGAATGAAAAAACAATATCTTCTGGCCTTGATGTTCTCCTGCGAGATGTTCAGTTCCGCACCAGCCCGCATCGCGCCAGCGCGGAATATCGTAGAGAATTGGCAAAAACTTTATTCAACGACATAATCAAAATCGCGTGGGAACGCGCAATTTAAGCTTAGAGGTAAAAAAATGAACGACATAACTTTAACTGTTAATGGCAAGAGACATACACTCCTCAGCAAGCCCGGCGAAATGCTCGGGGCGCTTTTACGTGAACGTTTGAATTTGACCGGAACCAAAATTGGCTGTGAAGAAGCTGAATGCGGCACATGCACTGTTTTGGTAGACGGCGAACCGGTACTATCTTGCATCTATCCAGCCGCGCGCGCCAATGGAAGGGAAATTGTCACCGTTGAAGGTTTGGCGCAAAACGGACGACTTCACGCCTTGCAGGAAGCCTTTATTCAACACGGTGCGGTCCAATGCGGATTCTGCATCCCGGGCCAGCTCATGACCTCATACGCGCTACTTAAACGGAATCCGGATCCAAATCGAGAAGAGATTCGTTATGCGCTGAAAGATACATTATGTCGTTGCGCAGGTTATCCCACCATTGAGAATTCCATTCTCGCTGCGGCGCATTCTTTAAAAACAGGCGAACCGATTTCACCGCCAAAGATTTAACTTTCATCAGAAAAATATCAGGTCATTGGTCAGATCGTGGAACGGCCTGATGCGGAAGAGAAAGTAACTGGACACGCAAAATTTTCGGATGATCTTAAGTTTGATGGAATGTTATATGCGGCAGCGAAGCGCTGCGGAATCCCGCATGGGTTTCTTCGTAAATTGAATGTCAGCAAAGCGCGTGCATTGCCCGGCGTGGTCGCGGTGTTGACCGCTGAAGATATTCCCGGTGAACACAATCACGGTTTAGTCATTTATGATTGGCCTGCCATCGTTGGAATGGATGAACGCGTTCGGTATGTCGGCGATTTAGTTGCAATCGTAGCTGCAGAAACTCAAGAGATCGCCGAACAAGCTGTCGGCTTGATCGAAGCGGAATTTGACCCACAGCCGATTATCAGCAATCCCGTTCAAGCGCGGCAGGCGGATGTTCCCGATCTGCATAAATTCGGCAACCTGCTCAAACACATCAAAATCCGCAAAGGAAACATGGAGCAAGGTTTTGCAGAAGCGGATGTTGTAATGGAACACGTCTTTCATACAGCCATCACGGAGCACGCCTTTTTGGAGCCTGAATGCAGCATTGCCGTGCCACTCACAAATGGCCGCATGGAAATTTATGTTGGCTCACAAATTCCTTATCAAGACCGCGAGCAGGTGGCACGCATTCTGGGTTGGCCGCAAAACCGAGTGCGTGTCGTTGGACAATTGATGGGCGGCGGTTTTGGCGGCAAGGAAGATATTGCTGGTCAAGTTCACGCCGCGCTTTTGGCGAATGTAACGCAACGTCCAGTTAAACTTCTTTTCGACCGCCACGAAAGTTTGCTCGTTCATCCCAAGCGTCATGCCACACAAATTAAAGTCAAGGTTGGCGCAAAGAAGGACGGTCATCTTACCGCGGTTGAAACGGAACTTTACGGCGATACCGGCGCTTACGCCTCGCTCGGCGAAAAAGTAATGACGCGCGCCACGACACATTCTGCCGGACCTTATGAAGTGCCGCATGTCCGCGCCGACTGCTATGCCATGTACACCAACAACCCACCCGCCGGAGCGTTCCGCGGTTTCGGCGTGACTTAATCTGCATTTGCGGTTGAGAGTATGATGGACATGTTGGCGGAAAAACTCAACACGGATCGGGTCGAACTGCGCCGCATGAATGCTTTGCATGTTGGAAGCGTAACCAACACAGGTCAAGTCTTGCGCGACAGCGTTGGATTGACCGAATGCATCGACAAAGTCGAAGCCGAGATGATTTGTTTATCGGGAACGAAAAATCCGTTCATTCCTCGACCCGTAGCGGATGCACCACATCTGATTCATGCATGGGGCTTCGCGGTTGCCTACAAAAACACCGGCCTCGGCGGAGGCTCTCCTGATAAATCGGGCGTTGAAGTCGAATTGTACAAGGATGGTTGTGTGGAAGTTCGCACCTCCGCCGCGGAACTCGGACAAGGATTGGTCACGGTTCTGCGCATGATCGTCGCGGAAGAATTATCCATGCCGCCAGAAAAAGTGCGCGTGCTCGTGATGGATACCGATTTGACGCCCGATGGCGGACCAACCACCGCTTCGCGTCAAACGTATGTTACAGGCAACGCGGCTCGCATGGCCGCGAAAACATTACGCGCGGCGATGACTTCCGCTTTGGCAGAAAAATATGACCAGCCACCGGAACAAATCCATTACATCGAAGGCTTGGCACAAGTGGATGGACTTTCCATTCCAATGAGAGACGTATATGTTGAGATGAAATCCAACGGGCAGGAACCGCGCACACTTTATGAATATTGGGCGCCGGAAACCAAACCACTTGGCGAAGGCGGAGATATGCATGTGGCTTTTTCTTACGCCGCACAAGCCGCAGAAGTGGAAGTCAACACAAACACCGGCGAAGTCCGCGTGCTGAATGTGATTGCCGCGAACGACGTTGGACGAATCATCAATCCGCTTGGGCTGGAGGGACAAGTGGAAGGTGGCATCGTGATGGGACTCGGCAATGCGCTAACCGAACACTTTATCGTTGAAGAGGGCCGTGTGGTCACAGATCGTTTGGCGCGTTATCGGATTCCGGGAATTGCAATAACGCCCAACATCATTCCAATCATGGTCGAGCATCCAACAAAAGACGGCCCATACGGAGCAAAAGGTGTCGGTGAAATCGTCAGCATCCCAACTACGCCCGCCATCACCAATGCAATTTATAACGCAGTCGGTGTGCGCGTGGATAGTTTGCCTGTGGATCAGGAACAAATTCTGTGGGGATTACAACAAGCATCCAAGGTGCAACCCGTATAATGAAATCTTAATCGAGTAGGAGGCGGCGGTTAACCGCCTCCTCTCACACCACCGGACATGCGGGGCCGCATCCGGCGGTTCATCAAGCAGAACGCAGTTCTTGATACCGTGCTTTGAGACTCTTCAGCCCTGAGTTGTGCCAGTAGGCATTGTTCAGGGCTTCGTTTATCACAGGTGAGGCAGAGATATGCCAGGGGCTTCTGCCTCCAGCTCCTTCTTGTGCCCTTTGCTTTGGGACGCCCAGCTTCACTAATTCTCGGTAGCGGGTTGTACCTCGTTTCCAGCGTTTCCAAATCAGTTGCCTCAATCGTCGTCGTATCCAGCCGTCCAGGTCTTCAAATAGGCTCGGTGTGTCAGCCAGCCGGTAGTATCCAATCCAACCCATGATGTAACGGTTGATCTCTTCCAGGATCTGTTCCAGTGTGCCACTCCGAGTGCGCTTCGTCAGGTTGCAGAGCTTCTCCATAAAGCGTTCCTTCGTTCGGTTCGCAATTCGGATCAGCACCATCCCTTTGCGCTTGAAGAAACTGAACCCAAGAATTTTCACCTTCCCTACTTTCTCAACCTTACTCTTCTTGGGATTGACTTTCAACTTAAGCTTCTTCTCCAGAAACCCTTTCACGCTTTCCATTACTCGTTCGCCCGCTCGCTGCGTCTTAACATAAATATTGCGGTGAGTGGCCCGAGGGAGTTTCACCCTCGGGCTCTCTCAGAACCGGACGTGAACCTCTCAGCTCATCCGGCTCCCATTCTCCAGCCGTAGGCAGAATGCCCATCTGCCAATGAACAAACAATTCGGGTAGACTCTTGGCCAGTCTCCCCATCCAATGAATTGCTCTGATGTTGTGCCGTGCTAATTTCTTGTATTTCCGCCGTGCCCAGAGGACCAGCGCATCATTTATATGGCGTAACACTGGATAGAGCTGCGATTTGTAGAAGCGGCCGTAGTAATTGACCCAGCCTCTGATGATTGTATTGAACATCCTCGAAAGTTCGTCGATCTCTTTGTCCGATTTCAGTTGCATGCGCCAACTTCGGACGGTCTGCCTCATGGCTTTGCACGCTTGATTGCTAGCCGCTGGTGTAAAATTGATGAAATACTTTCCCCAGCGATTCTTTGATCTCCTCGGCCGAAAGGTATAGCCAAGAAAATCAAATGCCGTTACAGGGTAGTCCCCTTTTCGATCATCATCCTTGCAGTACACAATCCAGGTTTTCTCCGGGTGCATTTCTAATCCACACTGCTTCAACCGTTCTTCCAGCTTGATCCGTAAGGCTTCCGCTTCCTCTTTCGTTCGACAATGGATCACTGCATCATCCGCATACCTTGCCCACGGATTACGTGCATTTTCTCTGCTCATCCATTGGTCAAACGCATAATGCATGAATAGATTCGCCAAGATCGGGCTGATCACCCCGCCTTGAGGTGTCCCAGCCGTTCGTTCAATCATGGTTCCATCCGGCATCTGGAAAGGCGCTTTCAGCCATCTTTCAATATAGAGTATCTCCCATGGACTGTTTGTATGTTTCCGCACCGCTTTCATTAACAGTTCATGGTCGATCCGGTCAAACAGTTTCTTGATGTCAAATACCAGCACCCAGTCATATCGCCAGCATCTCTCGCGCTTTTTCCCACCGCTTCAATGGCTGACTTGCCTGGTCTGTATCCATAGGAGTTTGCCTGAAAGTAGGGTTCCACCTTCGGCTCAAAGTGCATCTTGACTGTCATTTGCGCTACACGATCGGCAACGGTCGGTATCCCCAGGATTCTCGTCCCTCCGCTTTTCTTGGGTATTTCCACTGCCTTAACCGGCGGGGGAAAGTAACTCCCGGAAGACATCCGATTCCAGATCTTATACAGATTGCCTTTGAGATCCTCTTCAAACTTTTCGATCGTTTCATCATCAATCCCGGCTGCCCCTTTATTCGCTTTGACTTGCTTGTATGCTTCCCAGACTGTTTGCTTGGGAATATCATACGGCTTCGTTTTGTCCATGGTTCCTCCTACCTTTTCAGTAGTTGACACATCTTCAAAACCAGATAACTCAACCTCTTCGCTCCTCCACCTTTTTCGTGGATTCCTCGCTACTATAGGTTGATCCGCCCCTATACTCCGCATTTGTACTTTCATCCTGGCGGGATTTCCGCTTGGATTTTTCCATTTTCATCGGAGTTGTAGGTTCCCACGTTCCGTACTAAAGCCTGTGTGATGTTCACGCCGCCTTCATGCCGGTCACCGTCTGGTCAGTAATCAGGTTCCTTCCAGACTTGTCCCAGATCAACGACTCTACCTGGTTTTGATGGCTTCCCTACGCTTTCGACACTTTATCAGCGATTCACTTGTGTTCGTCTCCATCACACTTACCTGACAGAGTCTTCGCTCTGCCTTTTCCGTAACGCTCACGACCATGGCTTTTGTCCACAGCCGCTTACGGCGGTTTGAAGCCTCCACCTGTATGGCGGCTCCGAGGGGCCCTCCCTCATCTTTCGTACAGCACGGCTCTGCATCCTCCTTTCTCTATGAGCCTTCGTGGCGCACGGTGAGTGGCCCGAGGGAGTTTCACCCTCGGGCTCTCTCAGAACCGGACGTGAACCTCTCAGCTCATCCGGCTCCCATCATCCAGCCATAGATCGTGTCATACGGCTTCGTTTTGTCCAAGGGTTCCTCCTACTTTTCAGCAGTTGACCCATTGTCCAAAACTGGATAACTCAACCCCTTCGCTCCCCCACCTTTTTAGTGGGTTCTTCGCTACTACGGGTTGATCCGTCCCTATACTCCGCATTTGTACTTTCATCCTGGCGGGATTTCCGCTTGGATTTTTCCATTCTCATCGGAGTTGTAGGTTCCCACGTTCCATACAAGAGCCTGTGTGATGTTCACGCCACCTTCATGCCGGTCACCGTCTGGTCAGTAATCAGGTTCCTTCCAGACTTATCCCAGGTCAACGACTCTACCTGGTTTTGATGGCTTCCCTACGCTTTCGACACTTGAGCAGTGGTTCACTTGTGTTCGTCTCCATCACACTTACCTGACAGAGTCTTCGCTCTGCCTTTTCCGTAACGCTCACGACCATGGCTTTTGTCCACAGCCGCTTACGGCGGTTTGAAGCCTCCACCTGCATGGCGGCTCCGAGGGCCTGCCCTCATCTCTCGTACAGTTCGGCTCAGTCTCCTCCTTTTCGTAGGAGCCTTCGTGGCACACCATCATCGGCATAGCGCACAAACTTATGCCCGCGCTTTTCCAGCTCTTTGTCTAAATCGTCCAGCATGATATTGGACAGCAATGGGGAAAGCGGACCGCCTTGCGGCACGCCCTCTTCTACATCCATTACTATTCCATTAATCATTACTCCCGATTCCAGATAAGCTCGGATCAGCTTGAGCACTCGTTTGTCTTTTATCCCCCGTGCCACGCGGGCCATCAGCATATCGTGGTTCACTCGATCAAAGTATTTCTCCAGATCGATATCCACACACCATTCGTATCCCTCTTGCACATACGTTTGGGCTTGCCTCACAGCTCCATGCGCACTGCGGCCGGGTCGGAACCCGTAACTATGCTCTGAGAAGAGCGGTTCAAATAACGGAACCAACACCTGCGATGTCGCTTGCTGGAGGACGCGATCCAGTACATTCGGTATCCCTAACTGCCTGACCCCGCCATCGGGTTTGGCGATCTCAACCCGCCTGACTGGGCTCGGCCGATAGGCTCCGCTTTCGAGAGCTGCCCTAGTCTCCAACCAATGTTCCTTCAGGTACGGACGAAGTTCTTTCACCGTCATCCCGTCGATGCCCGGCCGCAGCTCCACCGTTGCTCTCTACTCGCTTTATCGCTATGAGTAAGTTCTGTCTTTCCAAAATCCTTTCCCACAGCCCTGCGTCGGAAGTTCGCTCGTCTCGCACTGAGGATGGCTCGGCTCTCGCTTCCAATCCCGTCGGCTTCACCGACTTCGCTGGCTCCGTAGTATCCCTATCCGGGAAAGACGGCCTTCTGTGTTCATCCTGCAAGCTGCTCAAGTTACTATTCCTGTTTAATGTTCGGCCCTTCCCACTCAAACGGGAGTGGGAATATGGCCTCGGCTGATTGGTATCCTGTGTTCTCTCAGGACCCCTGCCATTTCAATCCAATTTCTCAATCGGGGTTACCAACTTCGGTTAGATGGCAGGTCTCCCCAGGTAAGAGCATTGACTTTCGCTGCACCCTTGTTCCATTTACTGCTTTGGCCTTTGAAAGTGGTAGGCGTTTGCCCTACCATCGCATTGGGCTTCACTGTTTGATGCCAGCTCGCCCGGCCTTACAGCCTCTCATGGAATTCTTGTTCATCAAGTCGCAGGTTTGCCGCCAGCTTCCTTCGGACTTCACCTCGCACTGACGCCCTTGCTCTTGGCTAATGGTTGGTGCAATCAACCTCCATCCGGGACTCTCACCCTCGAGTCAACGCCCATGCTGGGCGCACATCAGAAAGTGCTGGCAAAGTTTGCCAGCACTTTTCAATAAACAAAATACTCCTAAGAATTTCTCCTCAAGATTCTTAATGCATGGCTTCTTCCATAGAAATACCAGCCATCATCAAACCGATTTGTTCCACAGTAGCCTGGCCCCGCTCAACGATACCAATGATCATGCCTTCATAGATAATTGCAATTCGATCGGAGAGAGTTCTTATTTCATCCAAGTCTTCCGAGATCAACAAAATGGCTGTCCTTGCTTCGCGTTGAGCGAGCAAACGCTGATGAATATACTCAGTCGCGCCAATATCCACACCGCGCGTGGGTTGCGCCGCAATCAATGCGTCAGGGCGACGAGACAATTCGCGTGCCATAATTAACTTCTGGATATTGCCGCCGGAGAGATTCTTGAGAGGCGTATCGAGGCTAGGCGTTTTCACTGTAAATTCATTGACCAAATCAAGCGCGTGAGATTCCATCCTTGGAAAATTAAGAAAGATACCATTTGTATATTGGCGGGAGGAATGATCGTGCAAATAAATATTTTCCTCCACGGAGAATTCCCGGATCGCGCCGTCCCGCATGCGTTCTTCGGGAATATAGGCCATTCCCGCGTCGATTCTCTGATTGAGCGTGGACGCAGTAATATCATTTTGTCCGATAACAATCTTTCCCGAGGTCGCCTTGCGCATTCCCGCCAGACATTCAGCCAATTCGCGCTGTCCATTGCCAGAAACACCTGCTAACCCAAGAATTTCACCAGCATGGATATCAAGATCGACTCCATGCAAGGCTTCGGTGTCGCGGTCGCCCATCGTTTTGAGTCCTTCGATCTTAAGCGTAACCGCTCCCGGCTTGAGCGGACGCGGTTCAAGCTCTTTGAGTTCACGTCCAACCATCATCTTGACCAGTTCATCGCGTGTGACTTCGCGCCTCAGACGTGTGCCGATCACTTTTCCATCGCGTAACACTGTAACGCGATCACTGATATCCATGACCTCAGGCAGTTTGTGTGAAATAAAAACCAATGAATGACCTTCGCTGACCATTCGGCGCAGCGTGGCAAACAAATCATTGACTTCCTGCGGCGTAAGCACGGCAGTTGGTTCATCTAGGATAATGAGGCTGGCGCCGCGATATAGTGCCTTCATGATCTCGACGCGTTGTTGTTCGCCAACCGAAAGTTGCCAAACATAAGCGCGAGGTTCTACTTTTATACCATAAGCATTCGAAAGTTCCTGGATGCGCTTCGTAACTTTATCCAGATCAAGCAACGGCTCACGGGAAGAACGAAGTCCGAGCGCCACATTTTGTGCGACAGTCAGGGTTGGCACCAGCATAAAGTGCTGATGAATCATTCCAATGCCGGCCCGGATTGCGTCAGCAGGCGAATGAAAGACATTAGGCTTGCGATCAATAATGATTTCGCCTTCGTCTGGCTGATACAAGCCATACAGTTGCCGCATCAACGTGCTTTTCCCCGCGCCATTTTCGCCGAGCAAGGCATGGACCTCACCAGCTTTTACGTCAAATGAAACCCCGGAGTTAGCTAACACACCGGGAAACCGCTTTACGATGTTGCGCATCTCGACACGTTGGATACGGCGGTTTTGAGTCGGTTGAGTTTCAGATGTCATAGTTCACCGGAGTTTGTTTGTTAATCAAACTAGCCATCAAGCAATCCCCTCTCCTGTTTAATTGACAAGAGAGGGGTAATACCTTCACAACTTTACGGTTGAACACCAATGCTTGCGTTCTTAATGCCAGCGATCGCGGCATCACCAGCCGCTTTCACGTCAGCGGGCAGGCTATAACCAGAATTGTAAGCGATGCTCAAGCCACCATTGGACAGAGTTAGGGTGTATTGAGAACCGCCCAATGTACCGGCCTGATGCTTGGCAATCATATCTTTTAACATTCCGGTCCAATCATAGACCTGACTGGAAACAACCAAGCCAGGAGCCAGCGCGGATTGATCAGCCTGAGTGCCAAACCACAAGACTTTGCCGGCATCCTTGGCTGCGCCAATTGAGCCAACGACAGACTGGGATGAGCCAGTCAGGATATCGGCGCCGGCAGCAATTTGGGTCTTAGCCGCGGCGGTCATCAGGCTCACATCGGAGAATGAGCCAGTCCAAGTCGTATTTACTTTTAATGGTCGGATCAACCGAAGCCACACCTTGTGTAAAGCCATCAATATAAGTCTTGGCATCACCCACGTCAACAGGTCCGGTCACGCCGATGACTTTGCTCTTCGTAAGCTTAGCGGCCATCACGCCGTTAACGTAGCCACCCTCTTCCGCAGCGGCAGTGTAAGCATACACGTTCTTCATGCCGAATGTATTAACATCCGTTCCCCAGGCAAAGGTTGTATTGGGGAAGTCAGGTGCAATATCTTGCACAGACGAACCATACTGCGAACCATGGGCAATTACAATATCATAGCCCTTGCTGGCATAGTCACGAATAGCCGCAGCGGCATCAGGTACGCTGAATAGGTTATCAGTGTATGCAATCTCCAGGGCTGAAGAACCGCCCATATCTTTCTGGACCGATTGCAACGCGACCCACATGGACTGGCTGAAGGCTGCATCATTTGTGGCGCTCGGCATAATCACCGCGATGCGAAATGTTTTTTTCGGCGCAGGAGTCGCTGCAGGAGCACATGCGCTGAACAGCATGGCAATCAACAACAACCCTACGATCAATAGACTTTTGCGTTTCATTTTCTTCCTCCTATAGAAGAATCTTTTGAATAACGTTATTGAGGTGGCTGGCGAAATATGCCGGCCGTTAGCAATAGTGACACTTGTTTGTTTATTTATCTGTTCCTTGTCGCTTCACCTCCTCGCTAGTTTAAATTCAACTCTCGCCTCTTTCAAAAGGCTTATTGAGTGCAGCCGGTTGGCGCGCACGATTGACGCTAATCATCAGCGCCGCGATAGTCATCAGGTACGGAAGCATCACAGCAACATCAGACGAAATCTTAACGCCCAGTACCTGCATCCATAGTTGCAATGAATTTACGAAGCTAAACAGCAACGCACCTCCCAGAACTCCAATCGGACTCCAACCGCCAAAATAGACCAACGCCACGGCAATGAATCCCTGCCCTGCTGTTAGATTGTCCTGAAACAGATTGACCACCGCCGTAGACAAAGTAGCTCCCGCAATACCAGCCAGTATCGATCCAAGACAAACGCTAAAATAGCGAATGCGATCCACGTTAATTCCCAATGAATCAGCGGCCGCGGGATTCTGTCCAACCGATTTGATTCTGAGTCCCAAGGTGGTTCTATTCAATACCCACCAAGCAATAGGCACAAGCAGAAAGGCGCCATATACTGGAATGCTATTTTGAAACAGGAGTTGGCCTACTGCTGGAAGGTCACCCAAGAGAGGGATCTTGACAGGTTGAAATCCATTAATCGTTTTCACAGTACCAATCGTAGTTTCGAATAACAGGCTGGACATGCCATATCCGAACAGATACAAACCAATACCGCTGATGCCTTGCTCTGCTTTTAGTGTAACACTAATGAAGGACATTAACAGACCCATGAGCAGCCCAATCATCACAGCGGTCAGCAGGGCGAGCCACAGATTTCCTGTATTCAAGGCCACATAAAATGCGCCGTATGCACTGAGCAACATGATGCCTTCCACGCCCAGATTTACCACGCCCGAGGTCTGCGCAAAGGTTTCCCCAATGGCGGCATAAAGGAAGGGAGCCGCGAGCGGGATCATTGTTTTCAAAACACCAATGATATCTTTCATGACTTCTCCTCTTCGTTTTGCACGCCCATATTGCGCCGAACAGCCCAGCGCCGCGACCATATCGCTGATCCAGATACGAACAGTACGATCAAACCTAGCAAGGCATTAATCAGGGATGACGGCACCTGCACAGTGCGTTGCATTTCATTCGCACCTACCAACAATCCTCCAAACAAGATGGAGGCCGGGATTAGACCCAATGGATGCAAGCCGCCTAACAAGGCAGCTACAATACCTGTAAAGCCATATCCGCTCGTGATGCCATCGAGCAGTCGATGTTGTACGCCCATAATTTCAATGGCGCCCGCCAAACCGGCAAAGCCGCCAGCCAGTGTCATTGAAAACGCCTGATAGAAAGGAACATTGATTCCAGAATAGCGAGACGCATCCGGATTCAGACCGACCGCGCGGATGCGATAGCCAATCGTTGTACGCCACAAAAAGAAGTAGACTAGTATAGCCAAAACCACTGCAAGAATCGCCCCAGCATGCAATAGCGTCTGGGGCACTAAACGCGGCAATGTAGCTTGTTGGGGAATCCGCGCCGATTGAGCCAGAAATGTCCCAGCGGCAATTCCAGCCGGATCCATCAATGGCCCACGAATGAGCAAGTACATAAACTGCTGGGCAATGGAGTTCATCATGATCGTGCTCAGGATTTCATTGACGTGTAACCGGGCTTTAAGAATGCCCGGGACAAAACCCCACACAGCTCCGGCCAAGAAACCGAAGATCAGAGTGGCGGGAATCAAAAGCCAGCCGGGCCATGTGTTAAAAGTCAGTGGAAACCATGTAGCCGCAATGGCACCAAGGATGATCTGACCCTCTCCGCCGATATTGATCACGTTAGCGCGAAACGCAATACAAATTCCCAAACCTACCAGCAATAAAGGCGTAGCCTTTACCAGCGATTGAGTAATCCCTGAAACGCTACCCGCCGCGCCGTTAACCAGCGCCGCATACGCAGCAATGGGATTAGCCTTCAAAATGATCAGCATTAAGGCGCCAATCAAAAGTGCGGCCAACACTCCTGCCAACGGCAATAGCAGGTGCAATACAACATTGCTCCAGTCAAAGGCTGGCCGATGAAGTAGGGATGAATTACTGACTGCTTTCTTGGCTTGCATAGTTCTGTCTCCGATGCAATTCTGAAGTGTCAGTCTTGTGTGAAATGACTTGTTTTATAGATACCATAAACACCGTTTGTTTATTAAAGAGGCTAATTTCCAATTCGGCGTATCACATGAAAATCAAAAAAATCAGAAATGAACTTACTGACCGAATAGTCCACAACCAAGTTGTCGTGTGTGAATAATTTTGCTTCCAGCTTCAATAATGGAGTTTTGCGCGAGATCTTTAATTGGCTGGCTAGCCCATTGTCAGCCGCGACCGCCGCTAGTCTCGTAAATGAAAACATAAGAGCAGGTTGACCGCGCTTAAGCAGGATGTCAAGCACAGAGCCGCGAAATCTCGCACCAAGATCCTTCTTCCGGATGAACGTTAGAGGCAATATATCTGAGAGATGAGCCACCGGTCTGTTACCTACCAAAATAATGCGAACAACGGATAAAACCTGTTCCTGCGGATTGCATTCCAAGCCAGCAATTTCATCTAAAGTCGCATCCCTCTCCTCGATCTCCGCATCCCCCATTTCCGTCCTCAGCCTTCGACGACGGGCAATATGCTCAATGCTTTCGAGCACCTCCAAGCCGCTATCGAGACGATTTTGATAGGACGGTGAAATATAGGTACCCACTCCGTGCTTGCGGACAATAAGCCCTTCCACCTCGAGTTTATAAAGTGCTTCGCGCAAAGTGGGACGCGATATTCCCAATTGTTCTGCAAATACTTCCTCAGGCGGCAACTTTTGGCCCGGCTGATATGTGCCATTCCGAATCAGATTGCGCAGGTAAAACTGCGCCTGATAATGAAGAGGCTCGGTAGTCGTTTTAATACGTCTCAACTCAGAAGCCATATTGTCTCCAACATGTCGTATGAGGTCAGACCTCTTATGACTATTATAAACTATAACAAATCTCTGAGCCAAAAGCACGTGTCATTTGTCACGTTGAAATAAGCAATCCTCAGATTTAAAAACGCCAATGTGTAGATAATTATAGCAGAGCATCACTAGAAACTAGCTTATGTGAAATCAAGAAGCGGCGCTGGTAGATATTACCAGCGCCGCTTCTTGAAAGCCCAGGCTTACTCTTCGACGGAGTTCTCTTTGTGTCTTCTACATATTTACCCTTTTCTGCAAGACCTTGATCAGGGCATTGATTAATTCTATAGGAACGTGAGTAGATGCTCCACTTGATATTTGAGAGGACTGAGTATTGGAAGTCGAGCTCTGCGACGATCCCGCGATGATACCGCTGATTCCGTCTCCGCCCGGACCTCCTCCATCGGGGCCGCCAAAACCGGCGTTGCCGGTACTGCTTGTGACTTTACTTGTACTTTGCACGGTAGTGTTCATTCCTTGCTCAAAAGCAGAGACATCCTGCGTGGTAAGTTTCATGGCCTTGATAGCTTGGAGTTGTGTCGGCGTCAATGTCTCATTGACTTCGCGGAATGCCGCGTCAATCTCGACCTGGGCCGACGTATCACTATCGGCCAAAACTTTCATCACTTCCCAAAGCGGCAAAAGCTCCGATGCTTGTTTGGCGGTCACAGCCTGATCCGTATCCTCGAGTTTCAAAATGCCAACGATCAGCTCCGCTTGGCCTGCAAACGATTTCGTCTTTGAGGTTGTCGCGGATTGACTCGCGCTTGCTGTTGTGCCGCAAGCAGTCAATATCAAAGCTATCAGAATAATTATTGCGATCATTTTGCTTTTCATAGAATTCTTCCTTTCAATTCTCAAGTGCAACAATATCTTGTCTCTTAATCAATATTCTAAAATTCGAAGCTGTGAGATCGCCAAGAGAAGGTTGAGAAAATGTTGAGAATGATTCCTCTGCAGAAAACTTTTAACAGCATTTTCTCAGCATGTTTATGTATGATCCAATCGTGGAAACAATACACAGGAGTGCCACGCTTGCTATCACTTACTCGCAACGACATCAGAAAAACGGAACTTGCTCAAATATCGAATTGAACAGTATGATTGGACTTGTTACTTGTAATCATGCAAACTGTCTTGATCGTTGACGATGATGTGAAATTGCTCAAAATGCTGCAACGCACTTTGGTCTATGAAGGCTTGCAGGTTGTCACCGCGTCGAACGGCGAGGAAGCTTTGAATCAAGTAAATGTTTGCAAACCTGATCTAATTATTTTGGATTGGATGATGCCCAAAATGGACGGCTTGGCCGTAGTCCAGGAATTGCGCGCGGAAGAGAATCCAGCCATGATCCTAATGCTGACCGCGCGCGACGCCATCGAGAATCGCATCGAAGGGCTGCAGAATGGCGCGGACGATTACCTCGTCAAGCCGTTTGCGCCGACAGAACTCGTAGCCCGCGTCCACGCCTTGTTGCGGCGAACCAATTCAAGGTCCGCAAAAGAAGCGATGGAATTCGCCGATGTTTCTCTTGATCCAATCACGCGCGAAGTCCATGTTGGCGAAAAACTCCTTGATTTGACAAAGACTGAATTCGATCTGTTGGATTTCTTTATACGGCATCCGCGCCAGGTTCTTGAGCGCATACAAATATTGAATAATGTTTGGGGATACGATTTTGGTGGCGACGATAATGTGTTGGAAGTTTATGTGGGCTATCTGCGCAAGAAGATGGAGACAGGCGGACATCCGCGATTGATCCAGACAGTGCGCGGCATTGGTTATGTTTTGCGGGCAGAGCGGGCGGAGTAATGTCCATTCGATTGCGTTTGACTTTACTGTATAGCGCCATCCTTGCATTGACATTGATCGTGTTTGGAACCGCGCTTTATACAATTTAAGCGCAGGAGACGATGAACTCTCTTCAAGCCAATTTGATTCAAAATGGCAATGGACTCGCCCAATCGATTCTGAACAATTATCTAAATCCCAATCCGCCTCCAAAGCCGCCGGGGCCGCCGCCTGTTCCAATTGAAACGCTTTCTGGCGATCAGGCTTTCAATCAATTACGCGAACGTGATATCATACGCGTGCTTGACTCAAATGGCACATTGGTTGCCAGTCCGTTTGCAGGACAAGAGCAAGATAATATAACTCAAGCTTTACCGCTCAGTGCCGACGGGCTTCTGGCTCTAAAAGATAAGCGAGTCTGGTGGGAGATATCTTCTGTAACCGGCGATCATTTGCTGATCTATGATATCCCGGTGATTTATCAGGGTAAGGTGCGCTTCATCGTTCAGGTCGCGCAATCGCTTGCCCAGCGCGATCAAGCGCTCTCGGCTTTGAGCAGTACACTTATCGCCGCAGGTCTATTAACTATTTTGATTGCGTTTGGCATCGGCTGGATTCTTTCCGGCGAGACGCTGCGCCCCATTCATCACATTACCCAGACAGCACAAGTCATAGGCAGGGAAAGCGACTTCACTCGGCGCGTGGATTACAAAGGTCCCAATGATGAGATTGGACAATTGGCAAGCACATTCAATTCCATGTTAGCGCGTTTGCAAGATGCGTATCAAGGAGTGAGCCGCGCCTTGAAAATGCAACGGGACTTTGTAGCAGATGTCTCTCACGAATTACGCACACCGCTGACGACGATCCGCGGCAACCTCGAATTATTGCGACGCGAACCTCCGATGCCTATGAATGAACAATCGGAGGTTTTGACTGATGTAGTAGATGAAAGCGATCGTTTGATACGGCTGGTTCACAATCTCTTAATTCTTGCGCGGGCGGATGCGGGTCAAAGTTTGATGCGGGAGCCAATTGCGGTTCGCGCTGTAATTGAGGAAGCCTGCAAACAAGCGCGGCAGTTGGATCGTCAGCACCAAATCATTGAAGATGTGGATGACTTGTCTGTGATCGGCGACCGCGACGCGCTCAAACAAGTTCTTCTAATTTTATTGGATAATGCCATCAAATATACAACAGAAGAAATTAAAGTCTCAGCCAAAGCTACAGAGAATCAATTTTTGATTTGTGTGACCGATAAGGGTCCGGGGATTGCACCCGAAAAAATTGCGCGTGTGTTTGATCGTTTCTATCGCGGCGAGACAAATTCAAATGTGCAAGGATTTGGATTGGGCTTGCCCATTGCCAAAGCTTTGATAGAAGGACAAAGTGGAACCATAGAAATTCAAAGTGAATTAACTCAAGGTACTACGATAAAGATCAACCTACCATTGTCGAAGCGAGTCTAGCTCCCCACAGGTGCTTTAACCGATGAAATAAAAACATCTTCCAGCGTTGGAGCAATCCATGCAATTGAATTGACTTGGATGTTCCCATCCACAAGTATTTGTTGAATAGCATTTTTATATTCTTGATCACCCAACACGACTGCATGAATTTGCGCGCCATACAGAGCTACCTCATCCAGCGGAACTTGATGATTCAGCTGAGCAGCTTTCAATATTCGTACCGCTTTTTCAGGATCAGAAACATTGATCTCAAGCACCTGACCGCGCATCTGCGTCAGTTTGAGTTGGCTAACAGAATCAAGAGCCACCAATCGTCCGGCACTGATAAAGCCCACTCGCTGGCACAACTCCGCTTCGTCCATGTAGTGAGTTGTCACTAATACAGTGACGCCGTCCTTCGCCATCTGATAAATCAATTCCCAGAATTGGCGTCGGCTGATTGGATCAACTCCCGCGGTCGGCTCATCCAAAAAAACAACTTTAGGATGATGAACAATGGCGCAGCCCAACGCGAGTCGTTGTTTCCATCCGCCGGATAAGCTGCCCGTCAGCGTATTCTCACGGCCTTCCAATCCAGCCATCTGAATAATTTCCGAAATGCGTTGCCGCAACTCGTCCGAGGATAAGCCATGAACACCGCCATAAAAACGAATGTTTTGCATGGCTGTCAGATCGTTATACAAAGTGAATTGTTGCGACATATATCCCACATGCGCATGAACCGATTTGGTTTGTGTTGCGGAATTGAAACCAGACACAAACGCGTTACCCGATGTCGGCTTGAGTAATCCAAGCAGCATGCGGATGGTGGTCGTCTTACCAGCTCCGTTCGGACCAAGCCATCCAAATACTTCACCAGCTTTCACGCTAAAGTTGATATCATCCACCGCGGTGAATGCTCCAAAACGCTTGGTCAGGTTTTGCACGAGGATCGGAGTCACTTGATTTTGCGTCGTAAATAATTCTGCACTCATCGAATCTCTCCCCTCGCTTCAGACTTTTAAGTCGACCCAATCTGCTCATCAATTTCCTTTTGACGGCGGATCAAACTGATAAACGCCTCTTCCATGCGAACTTCGATTTCGCGCAAATTACCATGCGCAATTCCTTGTAAATCTAGCGCCGCTTCAACTTGTGCTTTGCGCTTGGAGACATCATCTACAAAGACATGAAGTTTATCGCCATAAGTTTGAACCTCCAACACACCATCCATTTCAGTACAAAGCTTGAGAGCTGCAGCAAACTCAGAAGGCGTAAATTCTAGCACCTTGCCGGGAATGCTCTGCTTGATGTCGGCAGGAGAATCATCGACGATCAGTCTGCCTTCATAGATCAATCCGACTCGTGTACAACGCTCGGCCTCGTCCATATAAGGCGTGCAGACAAAGATCGTCAAGCCGCGCTCCGCCCGAAGATTCCCCAAAAGATTCCAGAACTCCCTGCGGCTGACGGGATCAACTCCAAGAGTTCGGCTCGTCCAACATGACCACTTGCGGATCATGCACCAGACTGCACGCGAGCGCCAATTTTTTCTTCATCCCGCCTGATAACTTCCCTGCCAGCCGCCCAGTAAATTCACTCAAGCCAGCAAATGCGAGCAACTCCGGGATTCGTTTCTTCTGTTGTTCACTACTTACAGAATGAATACCAGCAAAGAAGAGCATATTTTCCATCACGGTCAAATTCGGAGGCAGGGAAAACTGCTGAGCGATATAACCAACCCGTTTGCGGATTTCATACATATCATTCATGGAATCGAATCCAAGCACGCTGCTTTCGCCGCTTGTTCTGGATAGCAAACCCAAGATCACGCGCGTTGTGGTGGTTTTCCCGGCACCATCCGGACCGATAAGTCCATACGTCTCGCCGGGTGCGACTTGCAATGAAAGTCCATTCACTGCCGTCACGACGCTTTTACCAGTCTTAAATTCTTTCACAAGATTTGTAGCGGATATGGCAAATTCATTCATTCTTTCACCTTTATTAATCGAGTCGCATCTTAAAATTTTTGGATGAAATAAAAACCACTATCAACGTATAGATAGCGAGGATCACCGCGTCGCCCCAAACAAATTCCAAGCCCACGCCTTTCATATAAATGCCGCGCGAGATGCGTAGGAAATAGGTCAAGGGAGCAATATCTCCGATCAATTGCGGAATCAACGGCATGCCGGTTCGCGGATAAAAGAGACCGGTCAACAATAGACCAAATAACATGAAAATCAGACTAGATGTTTCCGCTTCAAATTGTGTTCTGGCGCGTGTTGAAATGACCAATCCAAGTCCGAGACAGGATGCGAGAAAAAGCAGAGCCATCCAAAAGTACAAAAATATATTTCCATGAAATGGAACTCCAAACCAGTAAATTCCCAATCCTACGCTAATCCCTAAAGCCAGTAAACATAGAATGGATAATGGGATCATCTTGCTGAGGATCAGTTCCAGCTGGCGCACGGGAGTGGCCAGAATTTGCTCCATGATTCCCCATTCGCGATCCCGCACCAGAAAGATGGCGGCTTGCTCAATTGCGAGAGTTTGCAAAATCATTCCGATGATGCCTGGAATGACAAACCATTTATCGTTCAGGTCCGGGTTATAAAGAATTTGGGTTGATGTATTAATTGGCAGGGAGTTGCTCGTTGAAGGCATGGCTCCGGTAAGTGCAACGCTTTCCGCGGACATCTGCAACCCGAAACTTTGCGCCACTAAACCTGCGGCGCTATATCCGGATCGGACGGCAAATTGATCCGAGCCATCCAACAGAAGCAAAAAATCAGCGGAACCCTGATCCACGCTGGCAGCGAAATGATTCGGGATAATCAACGCGGCTTTCACCTGACCCTTATCAATCGCATCTTTCGCTTGTGACTCATCGTCCAAATACATCGTCGCATTGAAATACTGCGAATTGACCAGCGCCTGCACGAATGAGCGGCTGGTTGGATCTTGGCTTTGGTCCACCACAGCCATCGGGAGATGATAAACCGTTCGAGATGCAGCATAAGAGTAAACAAATAGCTGGACGAAAGTCAGACCCAGAAAGAGCATGATGAAGCGTCGGTCACGCATAATCTGAATGGTTTCTTTTCGCATGAGTGCACCTAAACGCTGAAAGTCAAATTGCATTCGATCTCCTTCAATCCAAATTTTGTCTGAAAGCACGCGCGCTAAAGTAAAAGATGATTACCGTCAGCATAGTTAAAGATAGCACCGGAGTCCACAGGTCGTTCAAACCAACTCCTTTGGTGATAATGCCAGTTACAATCGGCAGGAAAAAAGTCATCGGCATAATGTAACCAAACGCGCGAAGTATCAGCGGCAGGTTGTACACAGGAAACATAAAACCGCTTACGAACATAACGGCAATATTCGTCAGGGATGCCAATTGATTGGCCTGCACCTGACTCTGAGAAACAGAAGAAATTGCCAAACCCAGACCGAGACTTCCGATTGCAAACAGGCTGGCCAACGCCGAGAATAAAAGAAGACTGCCTCGGAACGGAACGCCGAAGATTAACATTCCAACGGAATAAGTCAGCACCAAATTGAGGATAGCGACACATAGATTTGGAATCATCTTGCCCAGCATCAACTCAATCGGACGGATGGGCGTAACCAACAGCGCTTCGATGGTTCCTGCTTCGCGCTCGCGCACGATGGCGAAGGCGGTCAGTTTAAGTGCAATGCCATACAAAAGAAAAGCGCCAAAGCCCGGCACGATAAACCAAATATCCTCCAAGTCAGGGTTATAAAGGATTTGGATATGGGCATCCAATGGGCTGAGTTGTTGATTTGTCAGGCTTACTGCATATTGTTGCGAAATTGCTGCGGCATTGGTATATGCAGATTGGGCGTTAAATGAATCCGAACCATCCACCACCATCAAAACATTCGCATCTTTCTGCTCGACGCGGGTTGCAAAATCTACGGGAATAACCAAGCCGATACTGGCTTCCCCGCTGTCAATGGCACGGATCACGCCCGCCTGATCGGGAACCATGCCGACGATATCAAAATCAGATGAGTCTGTGAAAGCCGTCAGATATGACTGGCTCGCCTCACTCCGGCTTTGATCGGATATCACCATGGGAACATGAGTTACATTGTTATGAATGGCAACGCCAAACAGGATCAATTCCAACGCCGCCCCTATCGTTAACCCGATGAGCACGAGTGGAAAATGAAGGAGTTGAATGAATTCTTTCTGTGTAATAGCCCAGGTACGTCTCAGCATAAATTATTTCTTTCTTGGCTTTGCCTTTGCCGGTGTAATGAGAAGACCACGTACGACAAAATCAACCAAAAACTCGCGTGCATGTGCCAATTCGGCGGGAGAGGTAAAGTCAACTGCGGGCATCAACGTTTTATAGAGAGATGGCAATGCGAGAAAAGCCAGACAAGAAAAGATGGCATGAGAAAATTGAAGGATCGGTTCGGGTTTTGAGCGCAACATTCCTGCGTCCTGCAACCGAGTCAATACCGGCATGAATTCATCTACATCATCAAAATCGCGTTGGGTAAGAATCTTCGAGAAAGTCTGCCAACCCTCTGCCATCTCCCAATTATAGATACGCATGATATGCGGATGCTCTACCAAGTAATCGAAATACTCACCCACATACATTCGCAATAAATTCTTGATTTGGTCAACACTGATATCCAGCTCAGTCGCAGACAGGGCACTGAGCGCCTCGTTCTGCCAAGTCCGCGTTTGTTCGTCGGCGCGCCGAATTACTGCCGCGTACAGCCCCAGCTTGTCGCCAAAGTACTGAAAGATCAGGCTTTTGTTGTAGCCCGAAGCCTTGGCGATAGCGTCAATCCGCGCCCCATCGAAGCCGTGTTCTGCAAACACTTCTTCTCCAGCGTTCAAAATTGCCTCGCGCGCGCCTTCTGCGTCATGCATTCTTCCTCTTCGTTTACTTCCGGGCTTGGCCATGTTTTCCTTTCTAATAATCTAACTGGTTGGATTTCTAACCAACTGGTTATATTATATTGAATAAGACGAATACTGTCAAGGAAATTCTCACCCGTACCCCGGCCATTTGAAAGAATAGGTTTTCGCCAAAACCTCAAGGACGAACTAGCAGAAAAATCCGCAAGCTTCACCACTCCCTAAAATAAGGAATAAAAAGTGAACCCTCGCAAAAGTAAATGCGTGATTCCGAGTTTGAAGAGCTAGGAGTAGAGTTTACGATGGGCACCAAGCTCGGTGACAGTCAGTAGGTCGAAGTATTCCCTGATCTTGACCAACTTGCCATCGCGAACATCGCAGCTCAGGATGATCGGGATTTCGACCGTCGCACCTGGAGCCGGTCCGTTGGTGGATGTTGGCCATTTTTCAGTGACCACCGCTTTATGCACATACTCCCAGATGAATTTTGTCCCTGCGTCGTTGGTAAAGACATTGAAAGGCAAAAGTCCCTCCCCCAAACCATGCGTTCGAGCGGCTACTGATCGTGTTGCCAGCTCTCGTATCTGGTCGAGTCCTTTGAACGTTTCGCCGGTCGCCATGATTACCCACTCGCCATCCGGTTCCCAGAGATTGATGATGGCCTCGACACCTTCGTGGGTCATTGCATCCGTGAACGCTTTGACAAAATCAGGCGTATCCATTGGCTTATTTGTCACGTTATTTTTCCTTTCGACTTTATGGTTAGATTTGTGCTATATCTTATAACGAACACTCCCCAACCGATGGATGCGGTTGGGGAGTGTTCGCCTACGCCACTTGGGGGAGATTTTATTTTATAGTAGAACTGAATCCAGCAATTAGGTGCTAGGGAATAGTTGAAAGGCTGAGCCTTCGCGAAAACATCCGGGCGAATTAACAGAAAAGCCCACTAGCTCCGCCACTCCCCGACAAAAGAAGAACGACCGATAAACTGATTAATAGCTTAATATAATGATCTACCCCGCTCCTTTGCTTGGTCTTTTCCTACTAATACGCGCTAAAATCAGCCCATGAGCCGGTTAACCAACTATGCGAATTTCACAAAGAAAAAGCTTAGACCATTCCTTCTTGCATGCCTTGCAGTTGTTGTCGGATTATCGGTTTACATATTTTGGGATTTACCCTCTGTCAATGCACTTCCCACGAATCTGGAAACGCCCAGCATTCGCATCACGGATCGCAATGGGCGCTTGCTCTATGATATTTTGCCCGAGCAAGGCGGACGTCATGCTGTTTTATCTTTTAACAACATTCCACAATGTATCAAAGATGCAACGATCTCAGTTGAAGATAAAAACTTCTACAGCAATCCAGGCATTGATCTCGGCGGAATTATCCGCGCTTTATGGATGGATGTGCGCGGCGGCGAGGTGGTTGCTGGAGGCAGTACGATCACGCAACAAGTGGCGCGCAATCTGCTGTTGAGTCAGAATGAACGCGATGAAGTTTCTCTGCGCCGTAAATTGCGCGAGGCTGTACTCGCTTGGGAACTGACTCAAAAATTATCCAAGAACGATATCCTCGCCTTATACCTTAATCAAGTCAATTACGGCGGCATGGCGTACGGCGTCGAAGCTGCCGCGCAAACATATTTTGGCAAATCCGCCAGCGATTTAATCTTGCCCGAATGTGCGCTGCTCGCAGGCTTGCCGCAAGCACCAGGCTCATATGATCCATTTACAAATCCTGATCTGGCAAGACAGCGCCAACAAGTTGTGTTGGGATTGATGGAAACACAAGGCGATATTACGCATGAACAACTCGCCGCCGCGGAGGCCGCGCCATTAAGTTACAACCCGGCTCCCTATCCCATTGAAGCGCCGCATTTTATCTGGATGATCAAGGATCAACTCGATACCTTGTTCTCATCGGGAAAATTGAATCCGAATCAAAGCTTGGTTGTGCGTACCACGCTCGATTTGAACGATCAAAGCCTCGCGGAACAAATTGTTGCGCGCCACATTGAAGACTTCAAACCCAAACCTAACGAGATCAATCACAACGTCAATAATGCTGCACTGGTGATTCTCGATCCGCACAACGGAGAAACCCTGGCGCTAGTCGGCAGCGCGGATTATTTTGACTCGTCCATTGATGGCGCGCTCGATATGGCGACCTCGCCGCGCCAAACCGGCTCGGCCTTCAAGCCATTCATTTATGCGCTCGCTTTGAATCCGAATCAATCCGAGCCGTGGACGGCAGCTACTTCATTATTGGATGTGTCCACCACTTTTATCACGCACAATGGTCAGCCCTATACGCCGGTGGATTACGATGGCCGCGAACACGGCCCGGTCTCGGTGCGCGAGGCGCTGGCTTCATCCTTGAACATTCCCGCGGTGCGAACGTTAAGAAAGTTGGTGTCGAAAACACGATCAATCTTGCAAATCATCTTGGCATCACTTCGCTCGGCGATCCGCAAAATTATGATTTATCGCTTGTGCTTGGCGGCGGCGAAATCAGCCTACTCCAACTTTCGACGGCTTATGCCAGTTTGGCGAACGGTGGATATTACACGGGAAATTATTCGATCCTCGATATTCGCGATGCGGATGGCAACTTGCTTTACACGCAGCATCAGACTCCGCCGGTTCAAGTCTTTGACCCGCGCGTAGTCCGGCTCATTAGCGATATTCTCAGTGACGACCGCGCCCGCGAAATCGGCTTCGGACTCAACAGCACATTGAAGATTGATCACACCGCGGCGGTCAAAACCGGAACGACGACAAACTTCCACGATAACTGGACGATTGGTTACACTCCCGATTTACTGGTCGGCGTCTGGGTTGGAAACAGCAATTACGAAGCGATGCACGATGTCACTGGCGTGACAGGCGCCGCGCCAATTTGGAACGAAACCATGCGCGCCTTATTGGCAGGCAAACCCGATGAACCATTTATTCGACCTGATGGAATGAAGCAAGTCGAGGTCTGCGATCTTTCCGGTTTGCTTCCAACCCCGGCTTGTCCGTATACACATATGGAATGGTTTATCAATGGCACCGAACCGACTGAAACCGATACCTATTATCAACAGATTTGGATTGACCCACTGAGGAATTCTCTTGCCAACGATCTCACTCCACCCGACAGGCGCAAATCCATTATCGCTTTAAATTTGCCCGTCGAGGCACAACCCTGGGCGCACACACAGGGCTTGCCGTTATTAATCGACTTCCAACAAAACAATGACTCTGTTCAAGCCAACAGCCTTGCGCTGATCTCCCCTGCCCCAAACACAACCTATCGCATCACGCCAAATTTGGGTTTATCCGCCCAGCAGCTTTCGGTTGAGGCGGCTGCCAGTCAAAGTTTTTCTAAAGTAACTATTTATGTAGATAGCAATCCCTCACAGACATTTTCCGCACCGCCCTACCAAGCCTGGTGGACGTTATCCGCGGGAGAGCATCAGTTTTGGGCGGAAGGACTGACAAGTAACGGAGAAACCATTAAGAGCGACATAGTGACCCTAACTGTCGCGGCGGGAAATCCATAGTTCTTGGCTTGTTCACATTGTTGCTGCCCATCCCGTCCTTTGGACACTCTCCCCAATTCCGCGAAGCATTCCCTAAGCTGGACTTTATCCAAAAATATTGCTAAAGAAATGCCCAATTAGCAGTAGAAGAGCGATATTTTGAGTGAGGCGGCGGTGATTTTTGCACATCACGGTGAATTGGTGAAGTTCGAAAATAGATTTCTGGTGCCAACGTTTGTTTTACGATAGAGAGCGCATCCGAAAAAGTTGGCAGCTTTTTAGCATACCAAGCGGTTTGCTGGATAGGCAACTTCTGTTTCTGGGCGTGTACGTTGGCGAGTAAGGTGACGATTGAGAACAAACTGAGCAATGCCGGAGTAATCCGCTGGATGGACAAGTCCGCCCATTGTCGTTGGGTCTCGACGCCGAGGTGAGTTCGGACTTCATGAAACGTGACTTCGACTTGCCAGCGCCTCGGAAACCATTGAACGATTTGCTCCGCCGAGATTTTGAGATCGGTGCATAACAGAGCTTGTGTTTTGAAAACATGCATGGGATCGCGTACGATGACCCAATGGATCGGCAAGGCGGGTTTCCCACTATGAGACCAGACCGCAGTGCCGGAGGTGATTTCAATTTTGCGTTTCTTCTCGCCATACCACTCTTGCACGGTAAGCCGCTTCCAACGAGTACGTTTGTCTTCGGCAACCTTTTCCAAAGTCGGCAAGCGTTTGCCCTTCTTGCGCGGGCGGCCCTTTTGACCGGGTGTATTTTTAGCGGGCTCGTATAAGGCCGCATCCATGCGAAAACGAACGATCATCGCCACTGGATTTTTGAGTTGGCACAACTGAAAAAGGAGCTCAATGACAGCAAAACCGCTATCCGCCACCACGACCAGCTGGCGCTTGGGCAGCCAGCGACGAACTTGCAAGATCAGTTGACAGGCCCACTCGGTGAGTTTCTTATGTTTTCGTTGCTTCCCTTGGTAATATCTTTCCGAAGGTGCCAGCACGGTGAGAAAGGGCAGAGCCCAGATGCGACCCGCCCACGGAATAGGCGCCAACAGCATGATGCTCAGCCAACGCAAACCACTGGCCTTGACAAAGTGACCATGGCTCGAGCGAACTGGATCTCGATAGATTCCCTTTGCTTTGATCTTGGCTCCCCGCCGCCGCTCAATGGTATCATCCAATCCCAGAATAATTGGACCACACAGGGCAAAGGCGCCGACCAAGAGACCCAACAAAATATGGCTGGCTTCCAGACTGGACCACTTTGCACGATTCAGAACCCGATGATAGTTTTCAAAATGCTTCTCCAAACTCAGTCCCGTTACACACAAGGCCGCGGTCACGGTTCGTTCGGCAGGAGAAAGAATTGCCCCGATCAACAGAATCTTCGCATGCTTCCAAATTCGTTGAGAGAAGAGCCTCTCAAAGGCTCCCAAGATCGTGATATATTCCGTTCGCAGGGTAGGCATAAGCAACCTCTTGGCCGAGTTTTTGCTTTAGCTTATCCTGCTTTTTGTATTTGTTCAAATGGATAAAGTCCAGCTTAGAGCTTGTTTAAGAAATCAGTGCTATGATGCGGGTTATGAAACGCAAACCTTATCCGAGTGATTTGACGAACGAGCAGTGGGTGCGTTTGGCGCCGCATCTGCCGCAGGCGCAAGTGCGCGGCGCTCCGCGACGAGTGAACCTGCGTGAAATCATCAATGCGCTGTTGTATTTGTCGCGCACCGGCTGTCAGTGGCGGATGTTGCCGCACGATCTGCCACCTTGGGAAACGGTGTATGCCTACTTCAGGCATTGGCGCGGAGATGGAACCTGGGAACGGCTCAATCGCGAATTGCGAATTGAGGTGCGAGTGATGGAAGGCAAGGACCCGGAACCGAGTGCGGCGATCATGGACAGCCAATCGGTGAAGACGACCGAGAGCAGTGGATCGCGAGGCTACGATGCGGGCAAGAAGGTGAATGGCATCAAACGACACATCTTGGTGGACACTTTAGGCTTGATCCTAAAGGTGGTGGTCCATACGGCAGAGATCCAAGATCGGGATGGGGCGCGTCTCTTGTTGGAGAAAATCAAGAAGTGTTTTCCGCGCTTGCAGAAGATCTGGGCCGACGGCGGGTATGCGGGCGCCTTGGTGGAATGGGTTCAGCAGACCTGCGGCTGGATTCTGGAGATCGTGAAACGGAGTGATGTCGCCAAAGGTTTCAAACTCCTGCCGCATCGCTGGATTGTCGAACGTACCTTTGGCTGGCTGAATCGTTCGCGACGCTTGAGCAAGAATTACGAGCGCCTGACCGCTTCGAGTGAGGCCTTGGTATACATCGCCATGCTGCCCTTGATGACTCGCAGATTGGCCAAGCAACAAACTTGCTTTGCCTGACCCGGGCCTTGGCGGATTGCGCCTGTAGGCTGAAAGGAAGTTGATTTTGATCTCTTGAAATCACTGCGCTTTGATCTCCAGCGTATCCTTCCAATTCATTAAGCTTCACTATCAAACACTCTCATGCATTGATTTGTTAAACAACCTCTAAGCTGGACTTTATCCATTTGAACCTTAACGAAAAGCAGGGTAAGCTAGGACTAACACTCCTTCACGAGGTAGCCTATGCCAGCCCTGCAGAACGAATATATCACGATCTTGGGAAGCTTTGAGAGGCTCTTCTCTCAACGAATTTGGAAGCATGCGAAAATCCTGTTGATGGGTGCAATTCTTTCTCCTGCCGAACGAACGGTGACCGCGGCCTTGCGCATGACCGGACTGAGTATGGATAAGCATTTTCAAAATTATCACCGGGTTCTGAATCGTGCGAAGTGGTCAAGCTTGGAAGCAAGTCATATTTTGTTGGGACTCCTGGTGAGCGCCTTTGCCCTGTGCGGTCCAATCATTCTGGGATTGGATGACACCATTGAACGGCGGCGGGGAGCCCAGATCAAAGCAAAAGGAATCTATCGCGATCCAGTTCGTTCAAGCCACGGTCACTTCGTTAAAGCTAGCGGACTGCGTTGGTTGAGTCTCATGTTGTTGGCGCCTATTCCATGGGCAGGTCGCATCTGGGCTCTGCCCTTTCTCACAGTCTTGGCGCCTTCCGAGAGATACTATCAAGGCAAATCTCGCAAGCACAAGAAACTTACCGAGTGGGCTCTGCAGCTGGTCTTGCAAGTTCGCCGTTGGTTGCCGAAACGCCAGTTGGTCGTAGTGGCGGATAGCGGTTTCGCCGTGATCGAGCTCCTTTTTCAGTTGTGTCAACTCAAAAACCCGGTTTGTATGATTGTTCGTTTCCGGATGGATGCAGCTTTGTACGAACCCGCTAAAAATTCACCCGGTCAAAAGGGACGCCCGCGCAAGAAGGGCAAACGCTTACCCACTTTGGAAAAGGTTGCCGAAGACAAACATACTCATTGGAAGCGGCTTACCGTGCAAGAGTGGTACGGCGAAAAGAAACGCAAAATTGAAATCACTTCTGGAACGGCCGTCTGGTCTCATAACGGGAAGCCCGCCTTGCCGATCCGTTGGGTCATTGTGCGTGATCCATTGCATGTTTTCAAAACCCAAGCTCTGTTATGCACTGATCTCAAAATCTTGGCTGAGCAAATCGTTCAGTGGTTTCCGAGACGTTGGCAAGTCGAAGTCACGTTTCATGAAGTCCGAACTCACCTCGGCGTCGAGACCCAAAGACAATGGGCAGACTTATCCATCTTGCGCATTACACCCGCTTTGCTCAGCCTGTTCTCGATCGTCACCTTGCTCGCCAACCTACACGCCCATAAACAAAAGCTGCCTATCCAGCAGACCGCCTGGTATGTTAAAAAGCTACCCACTTTTTCGGATGCGCTCTCGATCGTCCAGCAAACTTTGGCATCCGAAATCTATTTTCGAACTTCGCCAATTCATCGCGATGTGCGAAAATCACCGCCGCCTCGCTCCAAATACCGCTCTTCTGCCGCTAATTGGGCATTTCGATAACAATATTTTTGGATAAAGTCTAGCTAAGAGAGTGTTTCTTAAATGGTCGGATAAGATTGGGGAATGGCTAAATTCACTCAAACTTACCCGACCGATCTCAAGTATACCGAATGGCAGCAGATTATGGAATTCTTTCCGAGCTATAAGCGGGGTCGACCTCGCAAATGGGAAATGTGGCAAATTCTGGATGCAATCCTGTATGTGAACCGCACGGGTTGCCAATGGCGTATGTTGCCGATCGATTTTCCGCCTTGGCCAACCGTTTATGGCTATTATTGGCGCTGCGAAGTGACTGCGACTTTCAGTCGGAAACGGAATGGGCTGTGGGTAGCAATCAATGAAAGGTTGGTGAAAGAAGTGCGGAAGAAAGCCGGACGGGATCCGCAGCCGAGTGCGGCAATAATCGATAGTCAAAGTGCGAAGACCTCGGAAGGCGGCGAAGAACGCGGAATCGACGTCCATAAGCAGACGCCGGGGCGAAAACGGCACCTGGTCGTGGATACGTTGGGGTTGGTACTGCTGGTAGTGGTTCATAGTGCGAGTATTCAAGATGGCGCCGGTGGCTATCTAACCTTACAAAAATTGTTTGAGCTCATCAAAGGCAGTGTTCATAATCGTTGGTGCCGCTTGAAGCTGATCTGGGCCGACGGTGCCTATGCTTCGATCGTGGCGGTTGTTCGCCAGCAATTCGGCTGGGTCTTGGAAATCGTAAAACGTTCTGATGATATGAAAGGCTTTCAAGTCTTGCCTCGACGTTGGGTGGTGGAACGCACCTTTGGTTGGTTGGGTCGCTATCGCCGTTTGTCTCGTGACTTTGAGCATACCGTCTCATCTAGTGAATCAATGGTTTACATTGCCAGCGTCCGTCGTATGCTTAAAATGGTCGCCACTTGATTTAAGAAACGCTCTCTTAGGGAACAGAATTTGGAGAGGGAATGGCTTAAAGTCTTGTTTTACGCGCCATCTCCCCCAAATGGCGGATGGCTTTATCCGCCAGTCAACCGATGTGGCGGGGAAGCGTTCATACTACAATTAAAAAGGTGCAGTCTGCCGGTAAGACGCATATAAACATTCCAGTGACAGAAAGGCGACTGGTAACCTATGAAAGTCAAGGCCAAGAAGCTTAAGACGTTCGTTGAACCAGCACTGGCAGTCTCAGAGCTTCGTTACCGTCGTCTGTTTGAAACGGCCCAGGACGGGATTTTGATTCTAGATGCCCATACGGGAGCGATTAAAGATGTCAATCCTTTTCTGATTAACATGTTGGGCTACTCGCGCGACGAGTTTATAAATAAGAAGCTCTGGGAAGTCGGTGCGTTCAGGGATGTTCAGGCTAGCAAAGATGCCTTTGCTGCACTGCAAAACGAAAAATATATTCGCTACGAAGACTTGCCGCTCAAGGCCAAGGACGGTCATCTTGTCCAAGTGGAATTTGTCAGCAACGTTTACTCGGTGAACAGCCACAATGTCATCCAGTGCAACATCCGCGACATCACCAAGCGCAAGCATGCAGAAAAACAATCGCGTGAACACGAAGCAAGGTATCGTTTGTTATTCGAAAGCGCTTCGATGGGCATCCTCCTCGTTGACACACAAGGTAAGATTCAGGAAGTTAGCCCAGCAGCACTGCAAATTCTTGGATCACCATCAGCAGAAGCTACCGGGGAAATCAACCTGTTGACTTTCCGACCTCTGATCGAAGCAGGCATCTCGGCTGATTTTCAAAAAGTCATGGATAGTGCAAAACCTGTTATTGGTGAATATCCGTACACGACCAAATGGGGTAAATCGATTTTCATCACCCTCAAGTTCGCACCGCTCTTCGGCGCAAACGGAAACCTTGAACAGATTCAAGTCATCGTGGAAGATACCACCGAGCGCAAACAAGCCGAAGCATTAACCGCCGCCTCTGAGATTGAACTGCGCTCCCTGTTTGCGTCCATGACGGACGCCGTCATGGTCTTAGATGACGATGGCCGCTATCTCAAGATCGCCCCGACCAATCCCACCAATCTATATCACTCGCCGGATCGGATGTTGGGTAAAACCGTGCATGAGATCTTCCCGCAGGAACAGGCCGAGTATATTGTCGCCAAAATCCGCGAGGCCATCCAAACAGGCCAAGTTGTCCCTGGGAAGTATGCCCTGCAAATCGGCGGCAAGGAGACTTGGTTCGCCAGCAACGCGACACGAATCTCGGAAAACACTGCGATGTGGGTAGCACACGATTTCACCCAGCGCAAAAGCGACGAAGAGGCGCTTTTGCATCGGGCAGAGATCATGGATCAGGTTCATGAGGCGATTATAGTCACCGACCTGAACGGACTCATTTCAGAGTGGAACTTGGGCGCAGAAACGATGTTTGGATATTCGGCAGAGGAAGCGGTGGGGAAACCGGTCTCATCTATTTATGTGGAAGACCAGCGCTCGCTTATTGAAGGAAAGATTCAACCACGGGTCAGACAAGTGGGCTGGGACGAAACCGAGACGCGCTTGCGCAGAAAATCCGGTCAAGAGTTTCCGGCCCACCTTCTGCTCGCAGCGCTCAAGGACAGCAAAGGCCAAATAACCGGATATGCCGGGTCCGCGCTCGATATCACCGAGCGCAAAGCCGCAGAGGAAGCCATTCGTAAGGCCAGCTTGTATAATCGCAGTTTGATCGAGGCCAGCCTCGACCCGCTGGTGATCATCGGCCCCGACGGCACGATCACAGATGTCAACGCTTCCACCGAAACCGCGACCGGATTTAAACGAAACGAATTGATCGGCACCGACTTTTCAGATTACTTTACAGAACCCGACAAAGCCCGCCGCGGATACCAGCAGGTCTTCCACGATGGATATATACGCGATTATCCATTGGAAATCAAGCATCGCGATGGACATGTGATTCCAGTGTTATACAACGCCACGGTACTTCACGATGAACAAGGCAACGTCATCGGAGTGTTCGCCGCCGCCCGTGATATCACCGAGCGCCATCAGGCCGAACACGCGATTCATCAACGCTTTGTTGAGCTTGCAACACTTTATGCGAGCGGCCTGGCATTGAGCCGGCTATTGTCACCCAAAGAAATCGGAGAGAAGCTCATCGAGCTGATGGGCTCGGAAATGAATTGGCACCATACAGCGATACGCCTGTATCATCCGGAAGATGAATTTCTGGAATTGCTGGCTTTCAACCTGCCAGGTTCGAGGACTACAGCGGAAGTCCGGGAAGTTGAACAACGACTTAAATCCATGATCTCAAAAACTGGGGAGGGCCTCAGTGGTTGGGCGGTTCAACACCAGCAGAATGTGCGCGTCGGCGAGTTGTCGCTTGATCCGCGTTTTGTCAGCGTCGAATCCAACATCCATTCCGGCATGTATATCCCGCTGAAAGTGGAAGATCGCGTGGTGGGTGTGATCAGCATCGAAAGCGAAATACCCGATGCGTTTAGTGATACTGATGAACGACTGACGGCTACGCTGGCAAATCAGGCCGCCATCGCATTGGAAAACGCGCGCCTGCATGAAGAAACTCTGCATCAGTTGAAACAACTTCAGGCCTTGCATATCATTGACGAAACCATCGCACAAAGTTTTGACCAGCGCTTGATGCTCGATGTTCTACTGACTCAGACCCTTAACCAATTGGACGTAGAGGCGGCAGCGGTCTTTCGGGTCCAGTTCCATCATCAGCAGGCACTGGAATACGTCGCGGGGAAAGGGTTCATTACCCATATCATCGAGATGGCCAGCTTGAAATTGGGAAATAGCATTGCCGGTGAGGCCGTGGCGAGACGGAAGATGGTCCATGTCTGTGAACCTGAGGAGAGCAGGCCGCAGCCGCTTCTTTCCAAACTCTGGTTGGAGGAGGGGTTCAAATGCATGGATGTCGTGCCCTTGATCTCGAAGGGAGAAGTCAAAGGCGTGATAACCGTTTTCCATCGCAAAGACTTTACGCCCGACCCGGCCTGGAACAGTTTCCTTGGAACTCTGGCAGGTCAGGCCGCAATCGCCATGGATATCACGCAAATGTTCGACAGCCTGCAGCGTGCCAATATGGAATTATCCATAGCCTACGAAGCCACCATCGAGGGTTGGTCGCAGGCCATGGACTTACGCGACAAAGAGACCGAGGGGCATACACTACGAGTGACGGAAATGTCACAGCGATTAGCGAAAGCCATGCAACTGGGCGACGAGGAAATTAACCACATGCGGCGCGGCGCCCTCCTGCACGATATCGGCAAGCTGGGCGTGCCTGATTCCATACTGTTCAAGCCCGACAAGCTGACAGATGAAGAATGGCTGGTTATGAGGAAGCACCCGGAGTTTGCTTACGATATGCTGCACTCCATCGCCTATCTGCGCGACTCCATGGATATCCCCTACTGTCATCACGAGAAATGGGATGGCACCGGTTATCCTCAAGGTTTGAAAGGTGATCAGATCCCATTGGCGGCCAGAATATTCGCCGTTGTGGATGTATGGGATGCGCTGACCAGCGACCGTCCCTACCGAAAGGCCTGGAGCAAACCAGATACCTTGCAATACATCCGTGAACAGAGCGGAAAGCATTTCGATCCTAAAGTAGTGGATGTCTTTCTAAAAGAGTTTGTCAACGAATAGCCCTGGACTAGTATCCCTCTTACAACATCGGACCACCACCCAAGCCCCCTCCGACCCTTCGCAACCCTGAAAGAGCACAGGGCTTAAAACAGCGGACCTTCGGGGGTCACCTAAAGTAGAGACCTGATGGTTATCTTTAGCGTCAGGTCTCTGCGTTCTTTAACGCTCAGACAAAACCTTAAGCCGTTAAGACTAAACCATAACGCTTTATGACTAAACCTTAAGCCATTAAGATCAAACCAAAAGGTATCAGGACTAAACCAGTCGGCTAAGCAGCAAAACCTAAAGGGATGGTGATTAGATCGGTTAGAGCGTGGGAAAGACCGGTAAGGAGTAAGGCTACCGACTAGCGCGGTGAGCATACCGATTAAACCGGTGAGCCATCCGGCTAAAGTGCTGTTTTCTCCGCAATCTCCTCTCCCCCAATTGGCGGAGGGGTTTATCCACCAGTCAACCGATGTGGCGGGAAAGTGTTCATACTACAATTAAAAGGGCGTAATCCGCTGATAAGACACGGATTAAGCGCTCGAGCAGGAAGGCAAACAGCACACCATGAAAGTCAAAGCCGAAAAGATTAAAAAGTTAGTTGAACCGTCACTGGAAGTCTCAGAGCTTCGCTATCGCCGCCTGTTTGAAACGGCTCAGGACGGGATTTTGATTCTGGATGCGCGAACGGGAGCGATCACGGATGTCAATCCTTTTCTGATTGACATGCTGGGTTACTCGCGCGACGAGTTTATGGATAAGAAGCTTTGGGAAGTCGGTGCGTTCAAGGATATTCAGGCTAGCAAAGATACCTTTGCAGCATTGCAAAACGAAAAATACATTCGCTATGAAGACTTGCCGCTCAAGGCGAAGGACAGTCATCTTGTCCAGGTGGAATTTGTGAGCAACGTTTACCCGATGGATGGCGAAAAAGTGATCCAGTGCAACATCCGCGACATCACCGAACGCAAAAAAGCGGAAGACGAAATAAAGAGTCTGGCCAAGTTTCCCGATGAGAATCCTTTTCCAATATTAAGATTGAATGATAAGGGCGTGATCCTGCGCGCAAATAGAGCCAGCCGCGCCATGCTAGAAGACTGGAAAACAACGATCGGCCAGCCAGCGCCGGAATTTTGGCGTAAGAACGTAACCGAATCGCTTGAGTACCAATCTCAACAAATAATTGAGGTCTCGATGGGCGCAAGAGTTTTGTCGTTCGTCATCGTCCCCATCATCGGCGAAGGTTACGTGAATCTCTATGGCCACGATATCACCGAGAGCAAACGGGCGGAAATCGCCTTGAAAGAAAAGGTGGAAGATCTGCGACGTTTGGCGACGGTCGTGAGCGATTCGAATGACGCGGTCATCATGCATGATCCCGACGGAAAGATCTTAGCTTGGAACCACGGCGCAATGGAAACCTACGGCTATACCGAAGCCGAGGCGCTGGGAAGGAATGTCAGGGAGATTGTGGCGGAGCCTGATCGTGAAGCGGCGTTGACCCTGATCCAGAAAATCAAGCAAGGGGAGATCGTCAAATCGTTTGAGCTCCGGCGCCTCGCCAAGGATGGCCGGGTTTTGGATGTCTGGCTAACGACTACCCTGCTCAGGGATGAAACAGGAAGCCCTGTGGCGATCGCCACGACCGAACGCGATATTACCGAGCGCAAGCGGGCGGAGACCGTTTTGCAACAGAAGCTGGAAGAACTGGGTCGTATGGCAACCGTGGTCAGCAACTTGAATGACGCGGTCATCATGCATGATCTCGACGGAAAGATCCTGGCCTGGAACCGGGGCGCAAAAGAGATGTACAGCTATACCGAAGCCGAGGCGCTGGGAAGGAATGTCAGGGAGATTGTGGCAGAGCCTGATCGTGAAGCGGCATTGACCTTGATCCAGAAAATCAAGCAAGGGGAGATCGTCAGATCATTTGAACTTCGGCGCCTCGCCAAGGATGGCCGGGTTTTGGATGTCTGGCTAACGACTACCCTGCTCAGGGATGAAACAGGAAGCCCTGTGGCGATTGCCACGACCGAACGCGATATTACCGAGCGCAAGCGGGCGGAAAAGCAAATTAGCGAACTCAATGCTGGACTGGAGCGACGCGTGATTGAGCGTACCACCCAGCTTGAAGCCGCCAACAAGGAACTGGAAGCGTTTTCGTACTCGGTCTCGCACGATCTGCGCGCGCCGCTTCGCAGCATTGACGGTTTCAGTCAGGTCTTGCTCGAAGATTATACGGACAGGCTGGATGCCGCCGGGCAAGACGCGCTCAAGCGTGTGCGCACCGCCGCGCAACGCATGGCACAACTGATTGACGACATGTTGAAGCTCTCGCGTGTGACGCGCAGCGAGATGCGCATGGAAACCGTGGGCTTGAGCGCGATGGCGCACGCGGTTATGGATGAACTTCAGAGAACGCAGCCCGAGCGTCAGGTGGATTGTGTCATCGCGGAAGAAATCGTCGCCAAAGGGGATACGCAATTGCTGCGAGCGGTGCTCGAAAATCTTCTGGGGAATGCTTGGAAGTTTACAGGCAAGCAAGGATACTCCAGGATCGAGTTCGGAAAGACTCAATGCGAAGGCGAAACCACCTATTTTGTGCGCGACAACGGTGCGGGCTTTGACATGACTTTCGTGAATAAACTTTTCGGTGCGTTCCAACGCTTGCACTCGATAGAGGAATTCCCCGGCACGGGTATCGGTTTGGCGACCGTCCAGCGCATTATCCATCGACACGGTGGACGCGCATGGGCGGAAGGCGCGCTTGCCCAAGGCGCCACGTTCTATTTCACATTACCTGAGGAGGCAATATGAATTCCGACAAAGTGATACTGCTAGTCGAAGACAACCCCGACGACGAGGCATTGACCAGGCGGTCGTTCAAAAAAAACAACATCCTCAACGAGGTCGTTGTGGCGCACGACGGAGTTGAAGCGCTCGATTACCTGTTCGGAACCGGCGCGTACGCGGGCGCGGCCTGACAAACCTACCCCAGGTCGTCCTGCTGGATTTAAAGCTGCCCAAGGTGGACGGGTTGGAAGTCCTGCGCCGCATCCGAGGCAACGAGCGCACCAAACTCTTGCCAGTGGTCATCCTGACCTCATCCAACGAGGAACGAGACTTGATCAACGGTTACGCACTTGGGGCAAATAGCTACGTCCGCAAACCAGTGGATTTTGATCAGTTTAATGAAGCCGTTAAGGCTTTGGGATTGTATTGGTTGGTCTTGAACGAGGCGCCGCCAAAACCCAAATAGGTGGAAGCATGTTCCTGAAAGTTCTATTTGTAGAAGATTCTGAAGACGATGTTGCGCTGGTTCTGCGGGTGCTCAAACGCATCGGCTATGAAGTTGCACCGGAACGCGTCGAGACGGCAAAGGCGATGCAGGCGGCGCTCCTGGATAAGCCGTGGGATATCATCCTTTGCGACTATACCATGCCATCCTTCAATGCGCTGCAAGCATTGCAGGTCTTGAAGGCCAGCGGCAAGGATTTGCCATTCATCGTTGTTTCGGGCACCATCGGCGAAGAGACGGCTGTGACCATCTTGAAAGCTGGCGCACAGGATTTTATGCTTAAAGATCACCTGGCGCGGCTGGGACCGGCGATCGAACGCGAACTTCAGGAAGTCGAAATACGGCATAAGCACAAGCAAGCGGAAGAGGCACTGACCAAAGAACAGCATGACATACAAGCCATCCTGAACTACTTACCAGTCAAAATCTACTTCAAAGACCTTGAAAGCCGTTTCACCAGAATTAGCAAGAACTCAGGCCCAAATGTTTGGCTTGAGTGATCCTGCGCAAGCGATAGGCAAAACAGACTTTGATTTTTTTACAACGGAACATGCCCAGCCGGCATACGATGATGAACGGGCCATTATTCGGACCGGACATCCCTTGATCAAGGAAGAAAAGGAGACCTGGGCCAATCGCCCCGATACATGGGTTTCGTCTATCAAAATGCCTATGCATGACGGCGAGGGGAACGTTATTGGTACCTACGGCCTCTCAGTCGATATCACCGCGAGCAAACAGGCCGAGCAAGTCATTCGTCAACACATTACCGAGCTTGAAATGCTTTATGAAAGCGGCCTGGTGTTGGGCCAGCTATTGTCACCCAAAGAGATCGCACACAAGCTAATTGACCTGATGGCCGCAAAACTAGACTGGCATCATACGGCCATCCGTTTGTATCATGCAGAAGATGAAACCCTGGAATTACTGGCTTTCAACCTGCCAGCTAAAATGAGTGCAGTGGAAATCCGGACAACCGAGGAAAGATTCAAGACTATGATCACAAAGGCTGTCGATGGCTTGAGCGGTTGGGCAGTTCAACATCGCCAGGCTGTGCGCGTGGGCGAATTGGCCGATGATTCTCGTTATATAGAAGTCGAACCAGATCAGCATTCCGGAATGTATATTCCGCTGAAGGCGGGGAACGCGTTATGGGTGTGATCAGCATCGAAAGCGAATTGCCCAATGCTTTCAGCGAGGCTGATGAACACTTGGTGCTCACTCTGGCCAACCAAGCAGCGGTGGCTCTCGATAACTCGCGGCTATATGAAGAAACCCTGCATCAGATAAAGCGGCTTGAGGCGCTTCATGCGATTGACCAGAACATTGCCGGAAGCTTCAACCAAAATTTGACCCTCGATGTTTTGCTGAGGCATACGATTGATCAACTAGAGGTGGACGCGGCCGTCGTCTTTCTGCTCGAGCCTTATCAGCGGACCCTGCAATATGCTGTCGGCACAGGTTTCCATACCCACGCCTTTGAGACCACCAACTCAAAACTAAGCGAAAGCCTGGCTGGGCAGGCAGTAATGGAACGCCGAATGATTCACATCAACGATCGGGAAACCAGAGAACTGAACCCTGCACTTGCCAAATTCTGGCTGGAAGAAGGGTTTCAGTGCATGGACTCTGTCCCCTTGATCTCGAAGGGACAAGTCAAAGGCGTGCTCAGCGTTTATCATCGGAAAGCCTTCACACCCAATGCAGCCTGGAGTGCTTTTCTTGAGACTCTGGCAGGTCAGGCCGCCATTGCCATAGATAGCACCCAATTGTTCAACAGCCTGCAGCAGGCCAATATGGAACTGGCCGTCGCCTATGATGCCACTATTGAGGGCTGGTCACAAGCCATGGATCTACGCGATAAGGAAACCGAGGGTCACGCCGAACGCGTAACGGAAATGTCGATGCAACTGGGAAAAGCCATGCAACTGGGTGAGGAGTACCTCGTTCAACTGCGGCGCGGTGCCCTGCTTCACGATATCGGCAAGCTAGGTGTACCCGACAGCATCCTATTCAAAGCGGACAAGCTGACAGATGAGGAATGGGAGATCATGAAAAAGCACCCGCAGTTTGCTTACGATATGCTCTATCCCATCAAATATCTTCGCCGTGCCCTCGATATCCCGTACTGCCACCATGAAAAATGGGATGGCACGGGCTATCCACGAGGCTTGAAAGCTGAACAGATCCCGCTGGCCGCCAGGATATTTGCAATTGTCGATGTTTGGGATGCGCTGACCAGCGACCGTCCCTACCGCAAAGCCTGGAGCAAACCGGATACCTTGAAATACATCCGCGAGCAAAGCGGAAAGTATTTCGATCCCCAGGTAGTGGATATCTTCCTGAAAGAGTTTGGATATGAATGAACCTACTGATTTTTGAATAAAGAATGTCCTAAAATTTGCGCCTTTCCTCTCGTGATTTCGGCTAAAATTGTGACTCTCAATTTTCAAAAATCAGTAGGCCGGTATCTCTTTTGCAACAGCGGTGTTGCCTACTCTCTTACTTCCAAAAATGAATTATTTCTGCCAACCACATGCCGACGACGGCGATGACAAGGATATATTCATCACCAAGAAATCCGGCCAAAGCGCCTACCCAGGAATAGTAGGCCACATAAGGCGACATGAACGGCGAGGCAGCCATTGCAAAATCCTGACGCATATCGCGCAGAGAAACAGCAAGAAGCACCAAACCGATCGGTATGGACCAGGGCCACAAGGAAGTATTCCAAATAGCCGCAGTCAGGTCCGGCTGCCTGTTGGTAATCCAATTTCCAAAGAACAAAAACGAAAGCCCGAACACAATCAGGACCGGCGCAAAAGTTTAACGATACTTTTTTTATGCCGCCTGTTTGCCAAGCTTGAACAAGCCAGTAAATGGCCATTGCAAATCCCATTTGAGGCTTCATCAGGACAAAGAACAGGCCGATGGGCGCGGGCAGGACAAACCCCACCAATACCAACGCGTCGATATTCAATCGATATAAACCATATAATACCGGTGTGGATAGCATAAAGGCAACAAACACCAAAGGTCTGGCTTCGAGTTTGTGCGCAACAAAAGCATAAGCCAAAACATTGAATACAAAATATAAAGTAGTCCCAATCGATTCCGGGAAAAGAGCAAACGGTATCAATGGCAAAAGAGCCCATGGGGGATTATTGAATGTGGCGACGAGATATGGATTATGACCGGCTAGTAGCATCCTAGCCGCATGATAAAAGGTAAATTGCCAGTCGAAGCCATAAAAAGGCAGGGGCCATGTCATTTTTTCACCGTCTAATTTGCCGAATATTATATCGTTTCTAAAACTTAGATCACGGCTCTATGGACAGTGCGCAATCGTGAGATTATTCTCGTAGATTTGGGTGCGACTAAGCACCTGATTTTGGTTGTTTACCGCAACAAACTGGAATTGAATCCACGCGACGTTAAACTGCTCATAATACTTGATCACGTCGGTGGAAAGATCATACGAGAAGGCTCCAAGCCCGTCGTCGTGCATGCTCACCGCGTCATTCCATACAGTGGCGACTTCCAGGGTTTTACTTTTGAGACGGGTGCTAAGAAGCACCGAAGCCGCACCGGATCCGCTCGCAGTGTTGACAATCAACGTGACAGAGTTGGGACCACAGGTGGCGTCCCAGTTAATTTGAGATCCCAAAATGGTCACATTCGTGAAAACAGGCCCTAAGGGCGTAGGCAGGGGCTGGGAGGTAGGAGTGGCAGTTGCCGTAGGAGCCACCATTGTTTCGGTCAGAGTAGGACCCACAGTAGAAGTAGGCATGCTAGTGGACATCGGCGCGGACTGAGTTGGCATAACCGTAGACGCCGGAGTAGAGGTAAGAGAAAGCGTTTCGGTGGGCAGGGACGCGGAGGCCGGGAGCGTTTCGGTGGATAGTAACGTTGGAGCTGCGGTCATACCGCCGGGCGCCGTGGTTGGAGCCGGGATTGTTGGGCTGGGCAATGATGACGAGACAAAGAGCGTGGGCGTCGGGGCGGGAAAAAATTGCGAGGAAGAGCATGACGTAACAAGCAAAACCAGAATAGAAAGGATCAGATGAATCTTTTTCATAGCGGGCTCCTCAATTCACAAAAGCTAGTTGCGGGCTTATTGTATTATTAAAGAAAGTTTTTGGGTGGAAACACAAATGATCGGAGTGGACAACCAGCGAGCTAATGACAATGCCTATTTAACGTGAAGACCTGATGGCAAAGATCACCACCAGGTCTCCGTGTTCTTTGGTGCGTCACTCAACCGCACATTGAATTACGGTTTCACCACAAACTGGCTTCCCGCTCCTCGTCCGCCGACATCGGGGAAGTAAAACTCAGAGGCGGTCGTTGGGATGACGTTGAACGTCCCAGCCGTGCTGGCGCGCGCCAGGTAGGTATAAACATATGTGCCAGCCGGCAGATAATCAGCGGAGAGCACAACCTTCTCATCGCGCAATTCGGTGTGATCGAAATACCACCAGCCATAACCGCGCTCGTTGTAATCCTGCACGGTGTATTTGGTCGGCACGGCGGTATCCGTCGCAATGGATGCGTCAACTGCTTCGAGACCGGCGGGCAAGGGGTCATTGATGACAATATAATGCAGGTCGTCCGGCACGACGACGGTGAGCCGCACCTTGACCAAGTCGCCGCGCTGGGCCTGCGTGATCGGATTCTTTAAATCGGTCAATGTGAAATACTGTCGCGAGAGACTTACACCCTGATCAAGCGGCGGCAGCGATGCTATCGCCAAATTCGTGCTGAGATACGCGGTGTAATATAAGTTTCCTGTCCCATTGCCGCGCGTGAACACCAGATAATTGGCAGTATCCTTCAGTAAATCTTTCAATTGAATTTGCAGACTCACAGATTGGGTCAGGTTGTCTTTATCCGCGACACCTTGCTTGATGGAATTGCCATTGAGTCCAACCGCGTAGGGATAATCCGTTTGAAATTCCTTGGAGGCGGTCAGCCAGTTCGTCAGTGCGATCAAGGCCCAGCTGGTTTCCTGAGTCGAATACCAGCTTTTGCCAGTGCGCGCCGACATCAGCCAGCGAACTGCATTCGCGGTGATGGGATTGTTCGGGTCAATCTGGACGAAAGCATTCAGAATGATGGCGGTTGAACGCGTGTCGGTATTCCAGTTCCAATAATCGACGGGGCCTTTCTCCTGCCAGTGCGCACCCCCAGCTGACGTTACGGTGGCCGCCGCCAAGTCCGACATGAGCGAGTTGATGCGCGTGTCTTTCTCATCGAGCATATACATCGCCTGAGCCAGATAGGCCTCGCCATACAGACTCAACGAAGTGCGATTCTGGTAAATAAAATTGGTTTGTTCGGCCTGCAATTTATTTCCGCGCGCCAACACGTAAAGCATGAACGCGTAACGATTGTATTGCCATGTCGCCGCGTTGTGATAAAGATCCGGAAGATTCTGATTCAAATATTGGATACCATTGTCCAGCACATCCTGCGAAACCGGATAACCGGAATCCTTAGCTTCAAGTAGACCCAGGACAACATACGAGCTGGTCTGTGGATCGCTGGTTGAGCCATCCCACCAATTCCAGCCGCCGTCCGATAATTGCTTAGCATAGATTCTTTGTAAGGCCGAATTCACCTGCGTATCAAGATTGCTTTGCAAAGTTGGACTGGAAATGCCCGCAAGTTTCAGTGCACGCGTGGTCACCACGTTCGGCAGGAAACTCGAAATGGTTTGCTCCATACAATAGTACGGATAATCCTGAAGGTACGTCAGGCTATCCTGCATGGATGCGGCTAGCGATGGCGAGACTTGCACCAAGACGTTCGCGTCGGTGTAATCGTGAGCGGACGGTAGGAGAATAAACTCAGTCACTGAATCCGCCGAGGTGATGATTCCCGCTGTACCGACCGGTTCGGTGGCGGTATAGGTATAAACCGGAATGCCCTCCCCCGGCAACGTGCCAAGCTCCGGCTTGGTCGAATCGTTAATCGGACCGCTCACAGCACTGGCCGTCAGGTCAACGCGCTGAACATCCGGATTGACATTCAAATCCCACGTGACGTAAGCCTGATCCTTTCCAGCGACATTCACGCTTTGCGCGGCGGGAGTGATCAAACTGACTCCCTGCGCATCGAGCGAAACGTTGACTTTCAGCGGATCGCTGCCATTGTTGTGAATCACGGCCCCAACGCGCGCCTGATCTCCAGCGACGAAGAAGCGCGGCGTCTGCAATTCGACAAAGAGCGGCTTGGTGCTAACAAGTTCATCCGTGGCTTGTCCCACGCGGCCATCAATCGTCGCGGCGCGCGCATCGGCAACCCAAGTGGTCAAATTCTGCGGCAGTGCAACCGTCACTTGCGCCTGACCATTCACATCGGTTGTGACCTGCGCTTGAAAGAAGGCCGTGTCCTTGAAGTCCTGCCGTACGGTGACAATGCCAAGGCTGGCCTCCGTGCCGCCTCCGCCGCCTGCGCCTCCGCCGGTCGGAGTGCTATTACGATATTGCGCGTTGAAATCATCGGCGCTCGACACCAACCCCAGCGCGGTCTGCACGCCGAGTCCCGTATCGGGATAGAAACCTTTCACGATGGGATCTGAATTCGACGGCGCCAAGTCCAGCACGGCTTTGTCCACCACCGCCAGCGACACATCCGCTGAAACCGGCTTGCCGCTTTGATCCTTGGTCGTAATCGTATACTTCACATTATCCCCCGGCCCGGCGGTTTGTTTGTCCGTTGTGACATCGACGTTAAGAGTTTGCTGACTGGTATCCACATTGATGCGCGTCAGACCGATCTTGAAGTCCGGGGGCTTGGTGTTGTTCGCACCGCTCACAACGACCACCGATACGTAAGTCATCGGGGCCATATCGCTGGTAATTGGAAGGTTATAAACCGTGCTGTTGCCATTCAACAAAACAACATCCTGCTTGTAAACATGTCCACGCTCGGTGGTGACCAGCGCATAAACACTGCCCTGGAATGGCTGCGCGATCAAAAGCTGGGCGGTGTCGCCGGGTGAATACATGTTTTTATCGGCGACCAGATTGAATGTGCGGTCATTTGTCTCGCGCCAGGAAATATATTGGTCGCTCGAAACCCAGGTATACGCCGAAGCTTGTTGCTGATTGCCGTTTGAGTCGGTCGTAATCACGATCGCTTTGTAAACTCCGCCTTCGGGCGGAATGAAGGAGACCGTCGCTTTTCCGTCCGAATCTGTTGTAACGCTCTGCTTGTCAATTGGGATTTCTTTAACGGACGTGACCCAACTCAACTGTCCCTGATCATCCTGCTTCTGGACGCTGAGCCATTGTCGCTCCACGAACTTGACCGTGACATTCTGCCCCGCCACCGGCTTCGAATCCCAATCCAATACCACCGCCTCGAACTGTTGAGGCTGGCCCTGCTTCCCGACATAACTCACTGAGCGGATGCCTCCATAGAGTTCGCTTTGATGAACGATCACGCTTGTGCTCCCGCTGACCACATCGCCCGCCACATCCGTGACGTTGGCATTCAACGTCACTTGCTGATCGCTTGCAGTTTCTCCAAGACTCAAGGCGCGAGAAAGATCAAGATGACCATTCGCATCAGTTGTATCGATTCCTTGTTCAAGCGTTCCACCTTGGCCGGCAGGCTCCGGCGCCAAATAATATTGATCCTGATCCCAATCCGTAAAGTTGAATTGGGAATATTTCGGGTCGGGCGTAAAGGTATATGGCACAGCTTCCGTGAACCAATCGACGTTGGCGTTGCCCACATTCCCGCCGGAATAATAGGTTGCATCTAAACCAAATTTAACTGGATCGCCATTTAATACGTTGGCTTTATCCGAAGAAATGTTAACTTGAAATTGCGGCTTCTGATAATCCGCCACGCGAAAACTCACAGTTCCAAACGTATCGTTTGAAGGTGCACTCGAGGGTGAAGGCTCAAAGGCCATCGTGGGTAAAACGCCAATTGAATTATTGCTGCTATCCGAATTAACTTGCTCTGGAGGTGACATGCTGACCGAAATCGTGTAAGTTCCCAGCGCCGCATCGTCGCCCAATTTGAAATCATCATTGATGCTTCCCAATTGCGAGAGCGGCAGATACTTTGCGTAAACTTGTTGGCTGGACGAATCGGCAATCGTTACATAGACCTGAGCATCGTTGAGCAAACTGTAATGCAGATCATCGTTCTGCCGCACCAGACCTTTAAAGTACACATCTTGTCCGGGACGATAGATCAGGCGATCCGTATAGAGATAAGCGAACGGAGAATTGGTGTTGCCATAATAATTTTCGGCGATGCCCAAATCTCCCGTCCATACGCCACTGCCCCAATCGGTGGAGACAAACGCCAGGTGATTTGTCCCTTCAACGCGCGCGTAAACCGGTGCGTTGATTCCCTTTAGATAAACCAAACCATTTTGATCGGTGGAAGTTGTCGTCCCGACCTGATTGAAATCTTTATCGTAAAACATCACAGGGATATTCGCTTGCGGCGCGCCGCTTTCAATGTCAGTGACCCATGCCAAGCCTTCATCGGAAGTGGCCTTGAGAGTGATGTTATCCGTCGCAACGATGAACACGGATGCTTGGTAGAAGTTGGTTGTGTAATCCAACGGCGAACCCTTTAAACCGATGAAATAATATCCCGGTGCAAGCGGATTGCCAGCTTGATCCTGTAACTTGAGATCAAGCTGATTTGTTTGATTGCGCGGCCCTTGTGTATTTGGATTCCACTCGCGAACAGGCGCGGTTTTCGGAACGAAAGCGGTAAGGGAAACACCACCTTTATTATCACCCTGGCTGTTCGTCGCCAATTTACTGAATTCATCGAACGTTAAAGAATACAAGGAAACTGTGGCTGAATCCAGATTGGTGTAGTCGAAGAAAATATCCTGCAGGCCTTTGGCGCGATACACCAACGGCGTCCATGGCACAGCCAGTTGTGCATAAGAATCTTCGTCCGCAGTTTTGAGGGTAAACGAATCTTCGCTGTCAATGGTGTTGCCATAAATATCGGCCATGCCGGACAGAATACGCACGGAATACTTTGTGCCAGCATCCAAGCCATATGTGTTATAGGTATCATCATAATCGTTGTAATACCACTGCAATTCGGTCTTCGGCGCGGGAGTAACGATTATCTTTCCTTTCAAACTATTCAGTCGCATCGGCGAAGCAAATTGAATCGAAAGCGAACCGTCATAGCTTGTTTCCACCGAGTTCGGTTCAGGTGTCACTTTGACGATACCCGGCAAAGGCACCGTGCTGAAGTTCACAGAGAAACCGTTCTTTAACATTCCGCCATCGGCGGCTTGGACAGTATCTGCAATCTGCAAATGATACTTACTAGCGATCTGATATTGTGCGTTCGGCTGGAGCGTCAATTCGGTGAAAGCTTTATTCCAATTAAGTCCAAGCGAGACCAATTTTCCCGTTTGGGTATTTGTTACCGTGGTCGCTTGAGTTACGCTATCGGAATTCATCGGTTGAAGGAATGTAATGACGAAAGCCTGGTCCAGCAAAACACCTTGAACATTATCCAGCTTCGGATTTTGTCCTTTTTCATTCAAATCGAAATCCATGCCATTCTTCAAAGAAAAATGTCCGACGGCCGGTGCGCGCGTCGTAAATTGCGAAACATACGACTGGTCCAACGCGTCCCCGTTCGTATCTTTCAATCCGGCTCCCACGCGGATCGTGTAACGGATTCCGCTTAATAGAGCCGGGTCCGGCTGAAACACATACACTGACGAGTTGACCCATTGACCTTGTCCCTTCACTTGCGGAGAAAGTTCAATCGGTTGCGGTAGGCTGCTCTGCTCTTCTTGAATAGTGAGCGGCACAACAGGGTGATTGAAAATCACGGTGATGCTGGTTGTTGCATCCACATCTTCCGCATCGGCAATTGGAAAGACCTGACCCACCTTCAAGCCTTCAACGGTGATGAAATTCAATTGGATATTTTCTTTTGGAGAAGTGCCGTCGAGTGCGGTGGCGGATGTCGAAAAAACTCCGAGATAAGTCGAGGCAGGTTCGAGTTTGGATGTTGGCGTGAACTCAAAAGTCCGGGCGCCGCTCCAGGCCGATTGACCGGCGACCGGCTGATTGTCCGGGCTAAGAAGCGAAAAGGCGTTGCCCGTTTTCCCCTGATCCATATCGCGGTCGAACGTAATTTAAATCTTCGGCGATAAATCCATCCCTTGTCCCGCAACCGGATTTTGCGCAACAACCTGCGGTCCAACCTGACTCGGTGCCGCCTGCACCGAAAGATTCGCGGCTGTCTGTGTGCCTGAGATTTTTGAAACAGAGAGGGCAATCGCAAAGAACAGAACGACGCCAATCAATACGATCAGTCTTAGAATTCTTTTTCATAGGGGCCCCGACTTTTTATAGGAATAGACTTCGATTTGGTGCTCGTTCAAGCCAGTATGCCTTTTGTCGGCAAAGATGTCAAGTGGCGGAATTCAAGCGGCTTTCATTCCGCTAACGCGCGCAAGGCCAGCGCGTATGACTTCCATCCAAGCCCGCTGATCTTCCCCTTGCACACCGCGGAGATCAGGGATTTCGTTCTGAATTCTTCGCGCGCATACACGTTCGACAAATGCACTTCGATCACGGGGATTTTTTAACGCAGCAATCGCGTCGCGCAATGCCACCGATGTGTGGGTGTATCCTCCTGGATTGAAAACTACACCATCCGCCCACAAGCGCGCATCTTGAAGTGCATCAATCAGCACGCCTTCGTGGTTTGACTGCTGGCATTTCACTTCCGTTCCCAACGACTTTCCAAACTCGACCAACTTTGCATTGATCTCATCCATCGTCAATGAGCCATAAACTTCCGGCTCGCGCGTTCCAAGCAAATTCAAATTCGGGCCATGCAACACAAGGATTTTCATCAGTCCTCCAAAACACTTTCCAAATCAGTCACGTTCACCAATTCGACTCTTCCGATTTCCGCGGGCACTGCGAAGCGGATAGCCTTTGCGCTTTTCTTCTTATCCAATCGCATAGCACGGATGAGTTCCTCGCGCGGCAATTCTTGTGGGATTTGGATCGGCAGGCCCAGCGCCAAAAGTGCACCTGCCACCACATCCGATAAGCCTTTAGCGGCTACCGCCAAATGTTCTGCTAGTTTAGCCTCAGCCACCATCCCAATCGCCACGGCTTCGCCGTGGCGCAATTGGAAACGACTCACCAACTCAACCGCATGTCCAACGGTATGGCCCAAATTCAACGAAGCCCGCAGTCCCCTTTCGTAAGGATCTTCCTCGATTATTCTTATCTTCACCGCCATTGCGCGTTTGACGACTTCTTCAAGGTTGTCTTTGATCCAATCCAAACCGCGGCTGCACAAATAAAACAATTCCGGGTCTGAGATGATTCCATGCTTTACCACTTCCGCCATGCCGGAGATTAATTCCGTTTCCGGTAAAGTCTTCAGCAAGCGCGGATCAGCCAAAACCAATTTCGGGGAATGAAACGAGCCGATCAAATTTTTACCTTCGGACAAATCCAATCCCGTCTTGCCACCCAGAGACGAATCGACCATCGCAAGCAAAGTAGTCGGCACCCCCACCCAATCAATCCCGCGCATGAACGTGGACGCGGCAAAGCCTGCCAGATCGCCGGTCACGCCGCCGCCTAACGCAACGACCGCACTCTTGCGGTCCAATCCAATTTTCAACATCTCCTGCCACAACATCATAACGGTATCGATATTTTTTGAATTTTCGCCAGCCGGAAAGGAAATCACGTAAACTTTATATCCGGCTCCTTCGATGGATTTGACCGCGCCTTCCGCATATAAATTAGCCACGGTCTCATCGGCGATGATGGCAACGGGATTTCCAAGTTTGTGTTCGCTCAAGAAGCCGCCGAGAGAATCAATTCCATCAGGTTGAACAATCACGTCATAAATATTTCCATCCGGTGTATGGACACATAACAAATTCAGCTTTTGCTGAATCTCCAATGCAATTTGTTCAGGCGTTTTTTGGAATTCACGAATGGATGATCCAGACTGGCCTACACGAATCGCAAAAGAATCGTAATGACTTTTTCTTTGTTCGAGCAAGGTCTTCAATTTCGCATTCAAATTTCCGGCCAGTAACGGCCGCTGGCTTTGATCCTTTTGCAAACGTTCGACCAAAGTTTCAATCTCCGTTTCGAGAAAGACAACCTCCCCACATTCTTCAGCATACCGGCGATTTTCTTCACGCAACAACGCGCCGCCGCCCAACGCAACCACGCACGGACTTTCTTTGGCAACCTGCTTCAATGTTTTCATCTCCAAATCGCGGAAGGCGGGCTCGCCTTGTTCTTCCATGATTTGCGAAATAGTCCTGCCCGCAGATTGTTCTATTTCAAGATCAAGGTCAACGAACGGCAAACGCAATCTCTCCGCCAGCGCTTTGCCGACCGATGATTTTCCCGCTCCGGGCGGGCCGTAAAGAAAAATATGTTTCATCATCATTTCCAAAAAACGTGCGGCGTGTTATCCATCTTTAGATCTTCAAGCATCGCTTTGCGTAATGCGGCAAAGCGCGGCATCATTTCACTCAGCGAGTCGCCGCCGAGTTTTTCAATTAGAGCGTCTGCGAGAACAAACGCGACCATCGCTTCGAGAATCGGAACGGCGCGCGGAACCGGGCAGAAGTCCGAGCGTTCGTATTTGGTTGGGGATTCTGAACCCGTAGCCAAGTCAACGGTTTGCTGCGGAGTCAGCGTCGTTGCAATCGGTTTCATCGCCGCGCGAATCACAATCGGTCCTCCGTTTGAGATTCCGCCTTCGATGCCGCCCGCGCGATTGGTCGAGCGAACCAAGTCTCTTCCGTTCAATCCAACAAAATCATGTGCTTGTGTTCCTAATCGTTTTGCATTTTCAAACGCGTCACCGATCTCCACTCCTTTAATTGCCTGAACGCTCATGACTGCCATGGCCAGTTTTGCCTCGAGGCGCTTGTCCCATTGCGAAAAAGAACCAAGTCCAACTGGTACATTCAGCGCGATAATTTCCAGCACGCCTCCCAACGTATCTTTTGCGTGTATGACAGTTTCAATGCGTGCCCGCATCTTTTCGGCCGCGACTTTATCCGGGCAACGCACATCATTCTGCTCTGCCGCTTCAAAGCGGACCGGATAATCGATTCCGTTCAAATCAGCCTCCACATCACCGATGGATTTCACATATCCGCCAACGATGATTCCGAATTGCAAAAGTAAATGTTTGCAGACCGCACCTGCCGCAACGCGCATCGTTGTCTCTCGGGCAGAGGCGCGTTCGAGCGCCGGACGCAAATCTTTGTATCCATATTTCACCGCGCCGGTTAAGTCGGCATGGCCGGGACGCGGCGCAGTCATCGGCTCGATGGCTTTACCCTTCCATTTGACATAATCTGCATTTTGCACGAGCATGGCAATCGGTGCGCCGGTTGTTTGACCATTCATAACTCCGCCGAGAATTTGAACAGAGTCTTTTTCGATCTTCATTCGTCCACCGGAACCATAGCCTTTTTGACGGCGCTCAAGTTCTTTATCAATAATAGCGGGAGTAATAGAAAGTCCGGCGGGCATGCCCTCGAGAATGGCGATCAATGACGGGCCATGAGATTCACCTGCAGTCAAGAAACGAAGCATAAGTTCTCCAGAAATATAGTTAATGGTTAATGGATTCAAACAGAATGTTGCGCGACGGATTGTGCCCTGTCCAAATCTCAAAGGACAATGCAGCTTGCTCAATCAACATGCCGAGACCGGTTGTTGCAGATAATCCAGCAGCACAAGCATCTTTCATAAGTTTTGTTTCACGCGGATTGTAAACTAGATCATAAATCAGCGCTTGAGGTGGAAGCGGCAAATCATCAGGCCACGGAGATTGATTGATGTTGGGCGCCATGCCAACCGGTGTAGTGTTTATAACAAGCCTCAATTCGGAAGTTTGGATTTCCGAGGTAAGTTCAATTGGTTCGACATCTTTATAGTGAGATGCCAATTCTTGCGCCTGCTCAATTCGACGCGCAGTAATCGCCACATTCCATCCATCATTTATCAGAGCATACATCACTGCATGAGCAGAACCTCCTGCACCCAAGATCAATGCTGATTTTCGATTTCCAATTTTCAATTCTCAATTCCCAATAAACCTTTTCAGATCCAATAAAAACCCATCAGCATCTGTATTATCACCAATGAGTTTATCGTTGCGGCAATATATTGTATTGACCGCGCCAACTGCTTTCGCCGTGGACGTTAGTTCATCCAGAAATGGTATGACGTTCTGTTTGTGTGGAATGGTAACGTTGAGCCCTGTAATCTTTCCGGAGCGGACGCGGCCAAGTAATTCTTCCAAACCTTGTTTGTCATCTGGGAAAATAGGAAACAGCGAATAATCGCCTTGCAAGCCGCAGGACTTAAATGCGGCCAAGTGAATCTTTGGCGATAAACTGTGCTCCAAAGGATAACCGGCCAAACCTAAACGGAGCATCGCAGGGATTCCAGCACTCCAAAATAATCCGGGAACGTTTTTGAAACGCAAGATGGATTTTCAATTATTATGCCATTCATTCGCAAGCCGATCAAAGAAAAAGCCATTGCCATGCGATGATCATTATAGGTCTCAACGGTAGCAGGCGTGAATTTCTTGCATGGATAAATCGTCATTCCATCTTCGTGTTCTCGCACTTGAACGCCAAGTCGCGTGAGTTCGGTGCAGGTGGCGTGAATGCGATCAGTCTCTTTGAGGCGCGCCGACGCAATACCGCGAATTCTTGTTGGCGATGAAGCAAATGGAGCAATCACCGCCAGCGTTTGTGCGGTATCGGGAATATCGCGCATATCAACATCAACACCACACGGAGATGGAGCGCCAGCGACTTCAATGAAATCGTCGCACTCCTTTATTATGCATCCGATTTGTTGAAGGACGTTGAGAAAAGCAATATCACCCTGTTTGGATTTGCGCGAGATCCTTTCCACTCGAACCGTTCCGCTGCAGATGGCGGGCGCGGCAAAAAAGTAGGAGGCGGCGGAGGCGTCGGATTCGATGGCGTAGATGGAGAGCGGCGAATAAGCAGTCGGATGAATAACAAATCGCGAATAGCCGTAACGTTCGATTTCGACTCCAAAGTCTTTCATGATGGCAAGGGTCATATCGACATACGGTTTGGAATTGAGTTCGGTCATCACTTCTATTTCAATCGGTTGTTGCGCATACGGCGCGACCATCAACAAGGCTGAAAGGAATTGTGATGAAATGTCCCCGGCGATTTTCGTTTTGCCGCCGCGCAGACCAGATGCTCTCACCTTTATAGGTGGACAATTGCTTTTCGCTTCGAGCATTGCACCAAGTGGAGCAAGTGCATCAACCAGATCGCCAATTGGGCGTTCTCGCATTCGTGCATCGCCGTCTAGTTCATATTCACCGCTTCCAAGTGTGAGAAACGCACAGAGAAACCGAGCGGCGGTGCCCGCGTTGCCAATGAAGAGTTCGGCTTTGGATGCTGGAATTTTTCCGCCCAATCCGGTAACCGTCATTTTACAGTTTTCTTCATCCAATCGAACATCAAAACCTAGAGTCTGTAAAGCTTTAGCAAAATAAATCGAATCGTCAGAGAAAAGCGCGTTGGTCAGGCGCGTCGTTCCACTTGCGAGCGACGCGATCAACAATGCACGATTGGTCAGCGACTTGGAGCCGGGCACGCGGACGGTCGCATTCAATGCATGTGGAATGGGTTTGATCTCTAATAAAGTCATGATGTCAATGTTTGATATTTATGTTGTGCTTGATTTAAAACAAATTCAAGATTTGTAAAATCATTTGAAGACATCGCTGATTCGATTTCAGCAAGCTGGTTTTGAAATTCATGCAGAGCATTCAAAACGTTTTCGCGGTTGGATTGCAAAACACCCAGCATCATGGATGATGAAGTGCCAGCAAGTCGGCTTGTGGATTTGAAACCGGTGCCGATAAAAGTAGACATATCCTTGGGAGTGGCAAGAGCCAGCGCAGATGAAAGTAAAAATGGCAGGTGACTTGTGGATGCAAGAATGCGATCATGTTCCAGCGCGTCAAGAATAGTTGCCTTTGCCCCAACTGCCTCGATGATTTGAGTCGCCGCCGATAAAGCACGCGGCGTAGTCCTTTCCAGCGGCGTCAGCAAGAAAGGCGCGGCATAATAAAGAGTTCGTTCCGCATTGGCCAACGAGAGTTTTTCCCTGCCGCAAATTGGGTGTCCTCCAATTGGATCGAATTGTTCCGGCAAACGCGACATGGCTTCGACGATCAATTGTTTGGACGAACCGAGATCCATCACAATACAACGATTAGAAGTGAACCTCGGCAATTGCTCGAGCAGAGTCAAAATTGCGGGCACGGGCGCGGCCAAAACAACGAGATCGGCTTCGGGTAAAAGTTTGGCGGGATCACAATCAGCACGATCCACGATATGTTGAGACAAAGCCAGCTCGAGCGTGTCTTGATGCGGATCAATTCCAAACAGCGCGGCACATTTTCCCTTCAACGCCCACGCCAGCGAGCCGCCCATCAATCCCAATCCAATGATTGCGATTTTAGACTCTGAGAGATTAAAGTCAGGCTTGGACATGTTGAGGGACGAGGTGACGATCCACCGCTTCAGCCACTGCCTTGACCTGCTTCACCATTTTGGCAAAGGCTTCGGGTGTGAGAGATTGCTTGCCATCAGAAATCGCATGCGCGGGATCGGGATGCACTTCTACGATGATACCATCCGCGCCCGCGGCCACACCGGCCTTCGCAACAGCAGAGACATAAGCCGAGTCGCCGGTGGAGTGACTGGGGTCAATGATGACGGGCAGGTGCGTGAGTTTTTTCAAGACCGGAATGGCGTTGATATCAGTGGTGTTGCGAGTGGCCGTTTCAAAGGTGCGGATGCCGCGCTCGCACAACATCACACGGGTGTTGCCGCCGCTCAGGATGTATTCACTAGCCATGAGCATTTCTTCAATAGTTGCGGACATGCCGCGTTTGAAGAGCACGGGCGTGCGAGTCTCGCCAATAGCACGCAGCAAATTGAAGTTCTGCATATTGCGCGCACCGAGTTGAAAAACGTCCACGCATTTTTCCATCATTTCGATTTGAGCAACAGCCATTACTTCAGCAACAATGGGCAGACCTGTTTTCTCACGAGCTTCGACTAGATATTCGAGTCCTTCCTCGCCGAGGCCTTGAAACGCATAAGGAGACGTACGCGGCTTGAAGACGCCGCCGCGTAAAGCGTTCGCGCCTGCTTCTTTTACAGCCTGAGCGGTCTCAAGAATCTGCGCACGGGACTCGACCGCGCATGGGCCTGCAATGATCGGAATCTCTGTGCTTCCAATGGAAAAGCCGTCCAGTTGAAAAACAGAATCCTGTTCGTGGAACTGCCGCGAGGCGAGTTTGTATGGCTGTGAAATACGCTGAACCAACTCGACGCCCGGCAGGGCTTCGAAAATTTCCTTGGGGACATAATGTCCGTCACCGACCGCGCCGATAATGGTCTGCTCGACGCCTTCGATGAGATGCGCGGATAATTTCTGCTTTTCAATTTCGGCAATTACGTTTTGGATCTGTTCTTTGGGCGCACCCGGGCGCATGATGATCATCATGGTGAAACTCCTTAAGAATGAATTATAAAAGATGAAAAGACAAAATGTTAAACATTAGATGTTGAACGCTCGACACTGGCAAGCCTTCGTCCCATGATTTGCGCGATTTGTCCAACCTGCTTGACCATCTCAGCAAACTTTTCGGGGCGAAGCGACTGCTTGCCATCGGAGACCGCGTGCGGGGGATCGGGATGCACCTCCACGATGAGTCCATCTGCACCAGCGGCAATCGCGGCGCGGGCCACAGCTGGGACATAATCCGCGTGGCCGGTGGCATGCGACGGATCAAGGATGACCGGCAGATGCGTCAGGTTCTTCAAAACAGGAATCGCATTGATATCCGTTGTATTGCGCGTGGTCGTTTCAAATGTGCGAATGCCGCGCTCACACAACATCACCTGTTTGTTGCCGCCCGCCAAAATATATTCAGCCGACATCAGCAGCTCTTCGATGGTCGCAGAAAGCCCGCGCTTGAGAAGCACCGGTGTTTGCGTCTCGCCGATGGCGCGCAAAAGGTTGAAGTTTTGCATGTTGCGCGCGCCGACTTGCAAAACATCCACACGCTTTGCCATCAAATCAAGCTGCGTCTGCGACATGATCTCGGCTACGATGGGCAATCCGGTTTGTTGGCGCGCCTCGGCCAGATAATCGAGGCCTTCTTCGCCGAGACCTTGAAACGCATATGGAGATGTGCGCGGCTTAAAGACTTCCCCGCGCAAAGCGGACGCACCCGCTTCTTTCACCGCTTGAGCCGTCTCGATGATCTGAGAGCGACTCTCGACTGAACACGGTCCCGCGATGATCGCGATCTCGTCGCTACCCACAGTGAATCCATCCAGTGGAAAGACCGAGTTCTCCGGATGGAATTGTCGCGAGGCCAGCTTGAACGGCTGTGTGATACGCTTGACCATATCCACGCCATCCAGCACCTCGAAAATATCGGTGGGGATATTATGTGTTTCGCCGATAGCACCGATAATGGTCGCTTCAATTCCCTGCGAAAGATGGGCATTCAACCCCGCGGCTTTGACTTGTTCAACCACGTGCTCCACTTGTTCCGGCGTGGCATTAGACTTCATAATAATCATCATAGTGGTTTCTCCTTTGGCTTATCGAACGAGATCGGGGCGCAGTTTGACCGCATCCCGCAAGTAAACATGTTTGATTTCATTTTGCGGCTTATCGGTGTTCCAATGGATCAACACTCGGATACATAACGGCACACTTCCTTCCACCGGTATTTCGCGCGCACACATCATTGGGACTTGATCCCAGCCCATTTGACGCGCAGCCAGCGCGGGATGCACCGAGGCGACATCGTCAGTGACGGTAAAGAATGCCGAGGCAATATCCGCCGACTCTAAATCGGGGTTGGCACATAGGATTGCATCGAGCAACTCCTTCGTCGCGGAAAGGAGATGATCTTTCGTATCGGATTCAATTGTGATCGCGCCGCGAATACCGCGTGTGGTCATGGGTTTCTCCTAAAATATAATCGAGTAGGGAGCGGCGGCTAACCGCTCCCTCTCACACCACCGGACATGCGGGGCCGCATCCGGCGGTTCACCGAGAATGGCACAGAAATTCTTGCGCTGGATTTTCCTCTGTCTCGTGCCGGGGATGGCTCGACCCTCTGCGCAATTCCCACAGGCTTCACCCATTTCGTTTGCACAGCAGTACTTCTATTCGAAGCATTCGGTCTTCTGTGTTCATCCCGCGAACTACTCATCGTACTCATCCTCTCGATGTTTAGCCCTTCCTGAAAAAAATTCTCAGTACTATGGCCTCGGCTGACTCCTGTCGTCTCAATCTGACATCCTTGCCAGAGTTACTTTGTTAGCCGGACAACAGGTCTCCCCAGGTAAGAACGTTGACTTTCTCTGCATCCCTCTGTCCCATTTACTGTTTTGGCCTTTGACTGCATTGGGCTTCGTTATTATTGGCTAACTTGCCCGACCTCACAGCCTCCTATGGACTTCTTGTTCATCAGGTCGCAGATTTGCCTCCAGCTTCCTCCAGACCTCACCTCACGATGACGCCTTTGCTCTTGGCTAATGGTTGGTGCAGTCAACCTCCATAAGGGATTTTCACCCTCTAGTCAACGCCCATGCTGGGCGCACCAAAAAGAGCGAGACCGTTTGGTCTCGCTCTTTGAGTACAGGTTTATCACTCTGTCTGCTTAAGCGCCGCCAACGGCAACCGAATTGCGGAGGCCGTAAAAGTAGTACGCAAAATAGAAGCGGACAGATGTGAACATATTGGGCAGTATTCTATGCGAGAGAATGAGATGTGTCAAGAGGAAGATATTACAAAATATCGGAGTTTAATATGTTGGATCGCCATATTCGGTTGGGATTAATTTAAATGATGGATTTCGTCCATCTTCTTTATTCCAACCTTCACTATCATCAACAAGACTTTTAACTTCTTGCTTAAATCTTTTGCTACTCCATGGAGAAATATATACTCTAACATTCAAATAACGCTTATCAAGTTTAATAAGAAAGCCGTTTTCTTTTGCTATTGCAATATCGATTATTCTCTTATCGTTAAATATGCTCAGGAAAGATTATTGTGGATAAGATTCTTTAGAGTTAGAAACAGCACAGATTAGGGTGTGTTGATTCGTTAAGGTTTAGATAGACTCAATCAGATAAGTCGAGTGTACCACAGGGATTGCACCGTCATAGACTTGCGCAGGGGTGCGGTACTCGAGGGATTGATGCGGGCGGACAAAGTTATAAAATTGGATGTACTGAAATAACTGACGATACGCCTCCTTCGGGTTGGCATATTCATGCAGATAGACTTCTTCGTACTTGATGGTGCGCCACAATCGTTCGGTGAAGATATTGTCGCGCTCGCCCGCGTCCATCCATGGTTCGGAGAACTAAACCACTTTGCTGATCTTGACACCGGCATTTTGCAAACGCTCAATATATCTAGGACTGGTAAAGTGGCTGCCCTGATCACTGTTCCAGATTTCAGGTACAGCTTGCAAGAGGGCTTGATCAACGGCCGTCAAAACGAAATCTATTTCCAGGGTCTGACTAAGCGCCCAACTGAGGATCCGTCGAGAATACCAGTCCAACACCGCCACCAGATACAGCCAGCCTCCGGGCAAGCGAACGTAGGTAATATCGATGCCCCAAATATGATTTGGGTGATCAGCGGTAATGCTCCGCAACAAATACGGGAAGATCTGATGCTCTGGGGCAGGTTTACTCGTATTCGGACCTGGAGCAATGCCTGCGATCCCCATGGCACGCATGTAGGCTTGCACGGTGGGGCGCGAAACTTGAAATTCGGACGCAAGACCGCCGTGATGCGCCGTGACCCGTAGAAGGGCCAGGCCGTATAAACTTCATCAATGCGACGCTTGATCAATATCTCCCGCTCCGTGGGCGGACGAGGCTGATAGAACAAGCTCGAATAACTAATGCCCAGCAACTCGGCTTGAGTCCGTAACGAAACTTGCGGGTTATCTTTTTCCAACATCGCCAGACGCTCCGCTCTACTCAAGAGGCAGACCTGATTTTTTTTTCAACCAGTTCAACTGAGTGCTCAGTTTACCGATCTCGGCGTATAACTCATTGAGTTGCTTTTCGCGGGCGAGGCTTTCAACTTTTTCGCCTTTGCGATCATCATCGAACAAATCGGCGAAATTTTCCAGTGCCTGTTTTTTCCACTTGTAGATCTGGTTCGGATGAATGCTATTTTCCGAGGCGATCTGGGCAATAGTTTTTTTTCTTCCTTCAACACTTCCAGTACGATGGCTACTTTTTGACTGGTTGTGAAATGTCTTCGTTTAGGCATATTGTCTCCAATTTCCACTCCTTAATTATGCCCGATTTTGTGTCTAAATTTCCTTATCCACTATAGATAACAGCCCGAATCTCTTTTTCACACTCATAAGAAATGTGTTTTTTGAATGCTCTTATTTTCGTAGGATAAACTCTCTCATAGGTTTCATACGCCACTTCGCCAATGTGGATCGGTTTTGGTAAAGCATTTCTTAAATTGCACATATTTATTGAAATGGCGACAGTATGGTTGTATCTACCTTTATACAATTTCCACATTGCAGCTGATTCATAATCATTTACGTGCCAGCAACTTATAAGGATTTTCTCGCGGAAATCTTTATTAGCCTCGATTTCTCTTTGAATTGTTTCGTCATTATTTTTAACTGAAATTGCACATTCTAAGCTGGACTTTATCCATTTGAACCTTAACGAAAAGCAGGGTAAGCTAGGACTAACACTCCTTCACGAGGTAGCCTATGCCAGCCCTGCAGAACGAATATATCACGATCTTGGGAAGCTTTGAGAGGCTCTTCTCTCAACGAATTTGGAAGCATGCGAAAATCCTGTTGATGGGTGCGATTCTTTCTCCTGCCGAACGAACGGTGACCGCGGCCTTGCGCATGACCGGACTGAGTATGGATAAGCATTTTCAAAATTATCACCGGGTTCTGAATCGTGCGAAGTGGTCAAGCTTGGAAGCAAGTCATATTTTGTTGGGACTCCTGGTGAGCGCCTTTGCCCTGTGCGGTCCAATCATTCTGGGATTGGATGACACCATTGAACGGCGGCGGGGAGCCCAGATCAAAGCAAAAGGAATCTATCGCGATCCAGTTCGTTCAAGCCACGGTCACTTCGTTAAAGCTAGCGGACTGCGTTGGTTGAGTCTCATGTTGTTGGCGCCTATTCCATGGGCAGGTCGCATCTGGGCTCTGCCCTTTCTCACAGTCTTGGCGCCTTCCGAGAGATACTATCAAGGCAAATCTCGCAAGCACAAGAAACTTACCGAGTGGGCTCTGCAGCTGGTCTTGCAAGTTCGCCGTTGGTTGCCGAAACGCCAGTTGGTCGTAGTGGCGGATAGCGGTTTCGCCGTGATCGAGCTCCTTTTTCAGTTGTGTCAACTCAAAAACCCGGTTTGTATGATTGTTCGTTTCCGGATGGATGCAGCTTTGTACGAACCCGCTAAAAATTCACCCGGTCAAAAGGGACGCCCGCGCAAGAAGGGCAAACGCTTACCCACTTTGGAAAAGGTTGCCGAAGACAAACATACTCATTGGAAGCGGCTTACCGTGCAAGAGTGGTACGGCGAAAAGAAACGCAAAATTGAAATCACTTCTGGAACGGCCGTCTGGTCTCATAGCGGGAAGCCCCCCTCTGTGTCTATAATAGTGGCTCTCCCGCACTTTCCGTGATAGGTATTTTCAACAGCCCAGGGCATTGATTTTCCGAGCCAAAAAGACGAAAGCAAGCACGAAATAGGTGATTCTTGCCTCCTGTCGTGAGCGGGTTCCGGAACTTTCACACAATGTGCGGGAGAACCATAATAGTGAGACAACTCCATCTAATAATTTAGAGTGCAAGGCGGTGGAGAAAACATGGTACAAAATTCTAGCGATAAGGTAAATGAAGAAGTGCCCAACACCGAAGTAGTGACTAAAGCAAAACGAAGGCATTTCACCGCCGCAGAAAAAATACGTATTCTGCGGGAAGTCGACGCTTGCCAAGGGACCGGGGAGATCGGAGCTTTGCTGCGTCGAGAAGGAATTTATTCATCCTATCTAACCACCTGGCGCAGACAGCGTGAGAGCAGAGAATTAGAAGGTTTGGCGCCGAAGAAAAGCGGACCGAAGCCCAATCCGGAAGCGATCGAGTTGGCAAAACTACGTCGCGAGTATGCCCGTCTGCAGGAACGCATGCGGCAGGCGGAGTTAATTATTGATGTCCAAAAAAAAGTTGCTCGGATGCTTGGGGCAACCCTGGACGCGCCCGACCTGCCTGCGCCAGTACCGCAGGTACAGGTGGACGATCCGAATTGATTTCCACCACCGAGCAATTGGCAAAAACCATTGGAGTATCGGCGGCGTGTCAGGCGTTGACCACTGCGAGAAGCAGCTTGTATCGCAAGCGCCCCAAGGTTGTGTCGCATCCGAAACCGGAGCGACTTCCTTCGCCGCGTGCCCTTCCACGGGCAGAGAAAGAAATCGTGCGTCAGGAACTGAATAGTGAGCGTTTTGCCGATCAAGCACCGCGCGAAGTATTCGCCACCTTGATGGATGAAGGAACCTACCTTTGCTCCTGGCGGACGATGTATCGAATTCTGGATGAAAATCAAGAAGTCCGGGAACGCCGAAACCAGCTGCGACACCCCAATTACACGAAACCTGAGCTATTGGCCACCCGTATCTACTCACAGTGTTGTCGTTTATATAGCACTGATGGGAGACTATGCCCAAGTGGAGCCAAGGTGCCTACAGCTGGTAGCGCCAGCCATACCTAAAAGTGACGAGCTTCGCCAATTATTGCCACAGGGACGGCAACTCCGCGATCAGTGTGAGTAGATACAGCCACCCAACCGAACCAGTTGTGGAGCTGGGATATCACGAAATTGTTGGGACCGACCAAGTGGACCTATTATTATCTGTATAACATCCTGGATGTGTTCAGCCGGTACTCCGTAGGTTGGCTTATCGCCGAACGTGAATCAGCCAGTCTGGCTGAAACCCTGATTGCCGCCACTTGTGTTCGCCAGAACATCCAGCCAGGGCAACTCACCATTCATGCGGATCGCGGCAGTTCGATGACTTCCAAACCGGTGGCTCTGCTCATGTCGGATCTAGGTGTAACGAAGACGCACTCGCGTCCGCATGTCTCCAACGATAATCCATTTTCTGAATCCGGTTTCAAAACGATGAAGTATCGCCCGGATTATCCCGAACGATTTGGCTGTCTGGCCGATGCGCGCAGTTGGGCGGGAGAATTTTTCCGCTGGTATAACTACGAACATCATCACAGCGGTATTGGACTTCTGACACCTGCTGATGTTCATTTCGAACGAACCCAGGCAATGTTGGGTCAACGTCAGCAAGTTCTGCAGAGTGCTTATCAAAGGAATCCTGAGAGGTTTGTAAAAGGCATATCCATCCCGGCCCAATTACCATCGGCAGTCTGGATTAACCCGCCGGTAACTGCGGTCCCGGCAGAGGTCTTGAGCCCCTCGTAATCGTCGAGGCTGTGGAAAAGTGGGCGGTGATTTTCCGTCCACTTTTCCACAGCCTTCCTTCCCCTTGAAAGGAGCGTTTTCTATCTATAGATACACAACGAATCTACACTAATCTTTGAAATTAGTTGTCTCAAATCATTGACACATTCCGGCCCGCCCTGCCGATCCGTTGGGTCATTGTGCGTGATCCATTGCATGTTTTCAAAACCCAAGCTCTGTTATGCACTGATCTCAAAATCTTGGCTGAGCAAATCGTTCAGTGGTTTCCGAGACGTTGGCAAGTCGAAGTCACGTTTCATGAAGTCCGAACTCACCTCGGCGTCGAGACCCAAAGACAATGGGCAGACTTATCCATCTTGCGCATTACACCCGCTTTGCTCAGCCTGTTCTCGATCGTCACCTTGCTCGCCAACCTACACGCCCATAAACAAAAGCTGCCTATCCAGCAGACCGCCTGGTATGTTAAAAAGCTACCCACTTTTTCGGATGCGCTCTCGATCGTCCAGCAAACTTTGGCATCCGAAATCTATTTTCGAACTTCGCCAATTCATCGCGATGTGCGAAAATCACCGCCGCCTCACTCAAAATATCGCTCTTCTACCGCTAATTGGGCATTTCTTTAGCAATATTTTTGGATAAAGTCAAGCTAAGAGATCTTCTTTTAAAAAGGTCTGTGCTTTAGGGAAGAAAATAGATTTCGTTTCAATAAAATTCTTGAATTTATCAAAATTCATATACCGCCATAGCCATAAATCAGTATCGGGCTGGGGAGGATCTGAATAGGTTGGAACAGTATATGGTTCAATGCGATAATCCTCTTTTAGCAAATGTCCAACCACTTGCAAACATATCCACTTAAAATTACCGCGATGGTTTTCACAAACATGTTGCCAATTCCCGTCAACATCTTTTCCAAAGTAAGTCCAATCAGCTTCTTGAAATTCATAACTACATTCAGGGAAGGTACATTGGTCATAGTGGGTGTGAAAATAATTAGAATTGAATAAGTTTATTTTGAAGATGTTTTTCTTGCCATATGATCCTCTTATTATGGTTTGTCTTTACTCTTCAGAACGAGTGTACAACCAAACAAGTGGAACTCTCAAGAACACAACTGCTCATCCTTTGAATCTCGGATACGATCCCAGCACGCGCAACATCGCGGCATATTCTCCTAGATGATCCAGCGCGCGCTTTGTGATTTCTTCATGCGTTGCGCCGATGAAGTCAATGTAAAACAAATATTCCCACGGCTTGCCCTGCAATGGTCGCGAACTCGATTTTGGTCAAGTCAATGTCTCGCAAAGCAAAGACACTCAAGGCTTTGAACAACGCACCGGGTTCATTTCGCAGCGTGAACACAATCGAAGTCTTTGCCTCGGCTTTTGGTTGGACCGCTTCGCGCGCAATCGCTAAGAAGCGCGTGTAATTTTCCGGATTGTCTTCAATCTCCTCTTCCAGGATTTGCATTCCATACAGCTCCGCTGCGCGCCTCGAAGCAATCGCCGCCGTGTCACGCGCTCCGGTTTCCTTGAGCATCTTCACGCTCCCCGCCGTATCGTAAACCTGCTCTGCCTTGATGCCATGACTTCGCAGATACGCATCGCACTGCCCCAGCGCTTGCGGATGGCTGATGGCTTTCTTGATCTCGGATTTTTTCACGCCGGGCAACGCGATCAAACAATGACGGACGCGCAAAAAATGTTCACCGACGATATAAAGTTGATGCCGCAACAACAGATCATAGTTTTGGTGAATGCTTCCTGCCAACGAATTCTCAATCGGGATCAAAGCCGAATCGCATCCTCCTGAACTGACAGCGGCGAATACCGCATCGAACGATTTGCACGGTTGGGTTTCCACCTCGCCAAAATATTCGAAGACTGCCTGCTCTGAATATGCGCCCGGTTCACCTTGAAATGCAATTTTCATAATAACTCCGCTGCTCTCAATTATTATTTTAATTTCTCCGCCCACTCGACGATTCTTTTGAATCCTTCTTCCACGTCTTCATCGGATGCCGCGATAGTCATGCGCACAAAGCCTTCGCCTTGTTCGCCGAATGCTGAACCAGCCATCAATCCCACACCGGCTTCTTCAAGAAGGCGTTCGCAAATCTCAACCGAGGTCATTTTGAGTGGGCGCATATCCAGGAAAAAGTAGAACGCACCCATCGGAGGCGTGGCGAGAACTTTATCGCTTTCCAATGTGTGCGCCATTCGCAACACCGACTCACGACGACGCGGATACGCGGCGCGCATATCTACGGCGGCTTGTCCAACAGCGGGATCGGTCAACGCAAATGCCGCGGCTTTCTGGACAAACGGCGCGACACACGTAATGGAATTTTGCCCCGCCTTGAGCGTGTTCTCGATGACGCGCGCAGGCGCGGCCAGATAACCGACCCGCCAGCCTGTCATCGCATACGTTTTCGACATGCTGTTAATTAAAAGTGTGTGTTCCTTCGCACCATTGACCGCCGCAACAGAAGTCGGCTTTTCGCCGTAATATAAATTTTCATAGACCTCGTCGCTTACGATCCACAGCTTGTGCGCGGCAGCAAAGTCATTCAGTTTTTGCAAATACTCTCGCGTCGGATATGCACCGGTTGGATTGGCCGGATAATTCAACACGATCACACGCGTCTTCGATGTCAATGCCTTTTCCCAGGATTCAAACAACGGGATGAAGCCATTGTCAGCAGGCGCAGGCACACGGATCACATCGCCGCGCAGCATGATCGCCATATTCGAATGGGTCGCCCACGAAGGATCGGCGATCAGCACTTCATCGCCCGGATTCAACACGGATTGCATGGCCAAATAATAGGCATGGATTCCGCCGTGAGTAATAAGCAATTCCGCTTCGGGGTCGTATGAAACGGAGTTGTCGCGTTGAAGTTTTGTTGAAGCTGCGCGTCTTAATTCAATCAGGCCGCGGCTCGGCGCATAATGAGTTAATCCGTTCTGCATTGCCTTGAAAGCTGCATCCAGCACGGCGGGCGGCGTTGCAAAATCCGGATCTCCGGTTTGCAGGCCGATGATCTTACGTCCCGCGGCCTTGAGCGCGAAGACACGATCTGCCATCGCAATCGTTTGAGATTGGCGAATTTTTTCAAATTGGATATTTAACATATTCATGAAGAAGCCCTTCGACAAAATGAGTTGAAACTTAGCGGCAATTCTATCGCACTCGGACAATTTCTGTCGGGAAGGCTCTTGAGTATAAAAGGACATATCAAGATGGCGAGATGGAAGCCGCGGCAGCATCCTCGTGCAAAAGAAAGAAGTAAAACGAAAAGGAAAGCGAGACAGGTAGACAATAACAATTATGTCATTTCAAATACTGTATAATCCACCTAATACGATCACCCGGAGCAAAGATGGCAAAACCGATTTTTAATTTTGATAAAGAATTCCAACTCGGAATCGAAGAAATCGACAACCAGCATATCCAACTGGTCTCGATGCTGAATGATGTCTACGAACTTCTGAACGATGGACAAAAAGAACAAGCACGCGTCATGTTCACTACAATCCTATCTGATTATGTTATTAAACACTTCTCCGATGAAGAGAAATTCATGGTATTGATTGGCTATCCTGCGTTCACGGACCACAAAAGGATTCATGACAACTTCAAAAACGATTTCAATAGATTGAAACCATCCCTTGAAGCTGCCGATGTCGCCGCCTTCCGTAAAGCGTTGGCAGATACGTTTTCGTGGATCATTAACCACATCGGGAAAACAGATAGAAAATATGCGGAGTTTTATTTGAAGGAAAAGCAGTAAACTCACGATTTTGTTGAGCAACAACGTTACCCCTTGAACAGAAAAACAATTTACCTGCCATTGCGGTGCAAAGACCTGCCGCGGCACGATGCGCGCCCCGCAAGCGAAAGCATGGGAGTATAATCTGGGCTAGAGCGCTCACAAGTTTCAATATCATCTTGTATCAGAAATCTAGGAGGAAGATATGGCAAAACTGATCCAAGCAGTAACTGAGTTCGGCCCGCGCATCGCGTTGGGACGCACTGCTCAAACTCCCGAAATCGCAGAAATGATTGCATCACGCACCTCGATGAACGCAGGCGAGGTTGGCAATGCCTTGAGTTCGAGAAGGCGTAGCTGGAGAATGCTAGTACCGTGACATCATTGTTTTGATTTATGTTTGACGAATTTTTCTTGAGCCTTTTCGCGAGTAAAAGACCATTCAATTTTTGCCTTCTGGTTGTTGCGTCTGGTCTCCCATTCGATGACTTCTCGATACAGGTCGAATTCGGAAGCAATCCGGCGATTGAGGCACTGCCCACCCAGGACACCGATTTCAATTTCGGCCATATTCAACCACGAGGCATGGGTAGGCGTGTAATGAAACCGCAAGTGGCTGAGAACGCGATTGGCTTCTGCATTACCAAAGATTTCAATCAACGTCTCAGTTGTATGTGTGTTCAAATTGTCCAAGACGACCTCAATGTATTCGGCCTCCGGATACAGGCGGTCCACTAAATAACGCATGGCATAGGCAAAGTCGAGCTTGGTACGGCGGCGGGTGACCAAAACGTGTCGCCTACCTGCTGGGGGTTCTACAAAAATAAACAGATTGCGTGTTCCACAGCGTTTATATTCATAGTCCTGGCGCGCTATTCTGCCGGGTGCCATGGGAACAGGTGCACGCTTGTGTGCGTGCAATTCTTTACTCTTTTCATCGAAACAAACCTTTGGATGTCGAGCATCATAAGGCTTTTCGTAGAGGTCGAGAACCTCAAACATGCAGGCTAGAAACTGATCGGTCACTTTGGGGATGCACCATTCCTTGATGCGCCAAGGTTTGAGTTCGTTTTTTTCAGCAGTAACCGCACGGTCTCAAAGTTGATCCGTTTCGTTATGCCGTGCTCGACTGCCGCTACCAATAACAGACGAATGGACCAGCGCGTATGTCCGGGCGGCGGCGTGCTCGTGGCAAGCGCAATGATCTGTGCCTCTTGCCTGCCACTCAGGATTTTCTTTTGACCCGGCCGTGGCTTCTCTTTCAGAGCACTCTCCATTCCTTCTCTGGCGCACCGTCGGCGGATGCGTTCTACGGTCGCTCTGCCCACGCTTAATGTATCCGCGATTTCCTGATCCGCCTTTTCTTGATGGCACAGCAGCAAAATCCGCGCTCGGGTAATCCCTCGTGCTTGGTTTTGGCCTTTCCGAACGATCGCTTTCAAACATTCAATTTCTTGCTCATTCAGTTTGATCGTCTGCTTTTTCATTTACCCAGCATACCACCAATCATATACATCATGTCCAGGTACTAGGCACGTTCACGCCGACCATAGACCTGGAGGGCAATCTCGACGTGGGGTTCCGGCTGGATACGAGCATTGACGGCGCGTTGAACGTTCCGGGCGCATTCAAGGGCGATGTTCTCAATCGCGAGAATATCGGCAAGGCCAGCGCCGACCTGAAAGCCCTCTGGAACGCCAAAAATCCTACAGATCCAATTCCGTAAGGGCTATATCGGGGAACTCACCCCCATTCCCTCTCCTTGCTCCCTTCGTGAGTGCTTCGCGAGGAGAGGGACGAAAGAGTTGCTCTATGAATCCCCAATGCGGGGATGGATAATCCCCAATGCTCGGATCGACCATCCCCAATGCGGGGATTATAAATTTCCAAGGCTCGGAATTTAGATTTCTAAGGCTTGGATTCCAGATTCCCAAGACGGAAATGCACCTTGCCGCGGCGCGAGGCCGATGGCGAGGAAAGAAAAGCGGAAAGGATAAGATTTCAATGCCTAATCTATTTTTTAAAAGGCTGGTAACAACTCCCTCGCTTCAATTTCTATTAGACATGGTTTCTGCCGCTAGAAATGAAATTATCATTGTTAGTCCTTGGATAAAGCATGGGACACTTCAAAAGATCATTGATGCAACGCAACTGAATAAAAATATTAACTGGAAAGTATTAACTCGATGCAATCACGATGACTTTTGTAAAGGAGCAAGTGATATTGATGCATTTAAGCTAATGATTGAAAAAAGCTCCTTTGATTTGAGAGCAATAAACAATTTACATGCAAAGGATTATATAGTAGACGGTGCGTTAAGTTTAGTGACATCTGCGAATCTCACTATAAGCGGAATGGAAATAAACCCAGAAGTTGGAATTGCAAGCCAAGAACGGACAGAGATCTCGGAACTGAAAGAAAAAATTGATAAATGGTTTAGTGAAGCTACTAAACTTGACCGATTGTGGCTAGATGAAGAGCAAAAGAAACTATTGGATTCTAAAAAAGATGAACCGATAGAACATCCATTTGATCCCACAAACTATCATCATCTTGATGAAAAAGATAAAAGAAATACTGGCGGAATATATAGTGAATTACCTTTACCGGAAGTTTGGATACCATTACTATACTGAGAGCGGGCATAAATTGCGGTTTTAAGAAACGAGGGGCTAAAGTTTTGGTAAGATGGGGCTATGACCATTCACCTCGAATTCACATCGGAACAGATTGCAGAAATGCGCTATCAACGCTACAACCATCTTGTGCCGTTAGTCCAGCGCCGAATGGTTCGGAGAACGAAACCACTTTGGAAGCACTCCTGCTCAAAGCGTATAACTTATCGCCTGAGCAGATTGAAGAAATCGTGGGCGTCAGCGGAAATACCGTTCGAGAATACTATGAACTTTATCAGCAAGGCGGCATAGAGAAGTTAAAGGAAATCAACTACTATAAACCTCAAGGCGAGTTGGTCAAGCATATTGTATCGTTGGAAGCGTATTTTCGAGAAAATCCGCCAGCCAGTATCAAGGAAGCGCAAAAGGAGATTGAAGAGATCACGGGTGTGAAGCGTAGTCAAAGCCAAGTGCGTGAGTTTTTCAAAAAAAACTCAATCTCCGTTACAGGAAAGTAGGCAGCCTGCCAGCCAAAGCCGATCCAGAAAAACAGAAAGAATTTCTGGAACAAGAAATGCAGTCTCGTTTAGATGAAGCGCAGGCGGGGAAGAGGGTGGTTCTTTTCATGGATGCGGCCCATTTCGTATTATCTGCTTTTCTCGGCTGTCTGTGGTCCGTGACTTGTATTTTTATTCCAGCGCCTTCGGGTCGGCAACGCTTCAACGTCTTGGGTGTGCTCAATGCCGTGACGCATGAAATGCTGACGGTCACGAATGACACCTACATTACGGCGCAGAGCGTGTGTGCGCTTTTGGAGAAGATCGCAACTTTTTATATCGGCAGCCCGATTACCATCTTCTTGGATAATGCTCGCTATCAAAGATGTGCTCTCGTCATGGAAAAAGCCAAAAGCCTGAACATCGAATTGTGCTTCCTGCCCTCCTATTCGCCCAACCTCAACTTGATTGAGCGCATCTGGAAGTTTGTGAAGAAGAAATGCCTGTATGCCCACTACTACGAAAAATTCCCAGCCTTCAAAGCTGCCATTTCAAAATGCTTGCACGAAACCATGACAACTCACAAATCCGATCTCGATTCTTTGCTAACTTTGCGTTTTCAGCTCTTTGAAAAAACGCAATTTGTGACCGTGTGAAGTATAGTATTACAGCGCAAGGTTGAGAGCGAAAAAACAGGATAATTTGAAAAAAAGCATGGTATCTTTCTCCAATCACTGCCGAGTGAAAAGGAGAGGAAGAACACCATGCCGAGAGAAATTGTAACCGAAACCAGACGAGATAGGTTGTCGGGTCGATCCGAAAAGTTTGGTGATAAAGCCCAGGCGCAAGCTAATCGAATTCAATTTGGAACTTGCCCAGCACCCGAATGTAACCTGTCCACGAAAGATGTGAGACTGTTTTTGAATGAAACGAAAAAATATATGAAGCTGTTCAAAAGTGCGTTTGTGCGAGTGGAGCAGATGACGCGCAGCCAAGCCTATGTGCATGGCTTGCTGGGTAATGCCCCGCGCAAGAACGTAGAACAGATTGCACTGGGACAGAAAGAGAAAGTACGAAGCCTCCAATATTTTGTGGGACAGAGCCTGTGGGAAACCGAACCTGTGATTGCGATCCATCAAGGATTGATGGGCGAGACCTTGGGAGAAGAAGACGGGGTGATGCTGATCGATGAATTGAGCGTGGTCAAGCAAGGTTCTGAGTCGGTGGGAGTAGCTGCACAATACTGCGGATCGGTAGGCAAGATTGCGAACGGGCAGGTGGGAGTGTATTTGGGATATGCCAGTCGCAAAGGCTACAGTTTGATCGAGGGACAATTGTTCATGCCGGATGAATGGTTCAATGAAGAACATGCCGAGCGCAGGCAAGCATCTGGTGTGCCGGAAGATCTGGTTTTCAAAACGAAGCCGGAAATCGGGCTGGAAATGCTGAAAAATGCGATCGAACGCGGAAATTTGGCGTTTTCCTGGGTGGCGGCAGATGCTCTGTATGGAGACTCTCCCGCTTTTCGGGATGGCGTAGCCGCCTTGGGGAAATCGTATTTCACGGCTATCAAGGACAACACCTTGATCTGGCCCACTCCGCCTAAAGTTCATGTTCCAGCATGGAGCGGTCACGGGCGTCATCCTAGCCGCTTGCGTCTGAGCGATCCGAGGAAACATCCGTTGCAAGTCAAACAATTGGTAAAGAAGATTTAAAAGCAAGATTGGGTTCAAGCTGTGATCAAAGAAGGCAGCAAAGGTCCCATCGTTTGTGATTTTGCATTTCTGCGCGTGACCGAATTGCGTGGGGTCTGCCTGCCGGTGAACTCTGGTTGATTATCCGTCGCAATCTGGATGACCCGACTGAGATCAAATACTTTTTCAGCAATGCACCTCTCAATACGCCGCTGAACGAATTCGTGCGGATCAGCGGGATGAGATGGCCCATCGAAACGATCTTTGAAGAAGCCAAAGGTGAAGTCGGTTTTGATCATTATGAGATGCGGAGCTGGATTGGTTGGAACCATCATATGTTGCTGGTTTCTCTGGCGCAACGCCCTGCGCCCTTCCAGGGTCATTTCCTAGTACGTTTGAGAATTCGTTTTCAGAATCAGGCTCCTGCACTTACCATTTATCAAGTTCGCATTTTGCTTTGCAGCGTTTTGCCTTCATTTATTTCTGACATTCAAGCTGCTTTAGATCGTGTCCGTTATTATCAACAACGTAACTTCGTCGCCTATCGTTCACACCGCAAGAAAAAACTCGCTCAATTTCAGCTTTTCACTCGCAACCTTGCGCTGTAATACTAGAGTCCCTTAAGGAAACGGAAGCTCCAACCGATTTTAACTATTTAATGGTAAATGAGTTGATACAAGTTTTTGATGGTTTCTTTAAATACATAGGGTCAATTCGAGATGGCAAAAAACATCAAAAGGATTTAGTGAACTGGCTTGTCCACAAAAAGACGCTTCAAGAGATTGGGGATGATAAAACCAGAGAAAGTATAAGTCAAAAAATTGGCAACCGTAAGGATTTACCAGAAAATGTTTGGAATTCTGAAGAGGGCAAACGGTTCATAAAACAGGTGTCGATATTTCTTGGTAATGCTATTGAAAAAACTGAGTTAAAAGTAACTGACATTCTGAGTTCCACAAAAATGCAGTCAGCAGAAATATCACCACTTGACTTATGCCAATTCATATGTGGCATGATCGAAAAGAAAATTATTGACGGCAACTTTCACGTAGAAATTACACCGACAAACCAGTTCTTAATCTGTGATAAAGGTATTTACTCTTTACTAAAAGAACTAGCACGTATCTTTCATACTGACTATCAAGAGTTTATGGATTTGGAAAAATTCTGCCAGCTTGGTGAACTAGAAAAGGTTGATGCTTTATGGTTCCACCCCGGTTTCAGAGTATTCAAAAATTTGTACCTTACTAAAAACGAGAAGATCGGATGTCGAAATTGGAGTATTGAAAAATCAATAAGAGCACTTGCTTGGGAATTAGCAGATAAACTTGACTTTTATTATTGGCACTTTAGTGAAATGCGTGAAGCTTTAAAATATTTATTCCCTACCAAGTTTGGGAAAACTAGTGTCAGTACTTCACGAAAGGGCTTGAACATGGTTAACTTGGTTCCTACCACGGAGACCAAGACCAATGTCCAAGCCCAGCGTCAAGATTACCCGAACAATCCAATCTGAGCAAGTCCTGAACGCTTTCACACAGGTAGTTCGTCGGAACCTGCCATTGGAGTTGAAGAATACACGGATCAGTAGAGAGGACATCATATACGCTTTAGCCTACGCCAACGTGCATCGTTTGAGCATTCAATCGGCCTGTCAAGAGTTGAAAGATGCGCCCTCGGGCAATCGGCTGCGGGAAGTCCTGGCGGAAGCGCTGCCGGACCGGGCAGGCATGCAACGTGCATTGAATAAGATGTTCCGCCAGCAGCTGCATCCCAGTCTATGGAAGGGCAGACGAGATTACAACATCGCGATGGACCTGACCTTGATCCCGTATCATGGACTGCCTTACGAAGACGAGAAGGAAATTGTACGCGGTGCGCCAAAATCCGGAACGACTCATTTTCACGGGTACGCCACCATTTCGATCGTGCACCATAATCAACGCTATGTCGTGGCGCTGCATTTTGTTGAATATGGTGAAGAGATGGCTGACATCGTGCGTTGGCTGTTGCGACGGCTAAAATCGCTGAAATTACTCGTCCGGCGAGTGTTTTTAGACAAAGGGTTCTGCTCCCAGCCGGTTTTTAAGGTTCTGGGTCAGCATCACTTGAGTTACGTGATCCCCATCCCGGTACGAGGCAAATCCGGTGGAGTGCGCCATCTCTTCCAAGGGAAATCTCGCAAAACCACCTACACCTTCCACAGTCCGAAACACGGTGCCTACACGGTTCAAGCCATCGTTGTGCAGCGTTACTCCAAAGGCCGCTATAAACGACACAAGAGCCAGTGGTTCGCTTACGCGGTGGCTGGGTTGCCGGAGGGTATGTTGCCCTCTCACGTCTTTGAACTCTATCGCCAACGCTTTGGAATTGAATCGAGTTACCGTCAAATGAACCAAGTCCGTGCTCGCACCTCCACGCGCAATCCCGTAATCCGCTTGCTATTGGTTGGATTGGCCTTCGTCTTGTTCAACCTATACATATCCGTGCGTCAAAACTTGTCGTCGGCTCTCAAACAGCCGTTACAATTGCCCAAGCGTTTCTGGTTGTCGTTGCGCCGTCTGGCATTCCTGCTCGGTCGTGCGTTAGAACGTCTGTGGAACATCGCTGACGTGGTCGAACGTCAACCTTGTTTGGCGCTTTCGTGATCTACTGAGTGTTCGACATGTTGATTTGCGTTTATCAAGCTCACCAGATAAATTTCAACCTGCTGGAAGCAGCGGATATTGGCAACTGACCGATCTGGGAGATGGCTATCATAACAACAAAGATGCGATAATTAGCATCTTTGGCCGCGAACCAAACACATCGCTAGATTACAAGGAAGTCATTAAAGAGCTAAGAGAGTGTTTTGAAATTGGTTGGGTAAACTTGATGTTGTGGACAAACAAGCTTACCCAACCGATCTGAATGATACTCAATGGGCGCTAATTGCGCCACTCCTGCCGAAACGGCAGACGATTGTGGGCCGGTCTCGGAAGTGGACCGACCGCGACATTCTCGACGGGATCTTATACATTGTACGAGGCGGTTGCAGCTGGCGGTTAATGCCTCATGATCTTCCCCGATGGCAAACGGCCTATGGCTACTACTGGCGCTGGCGCAACGACGGGCTGTGGGAAGAGATCAATGGAGTTTTGGTGCAGAAGGTGCGCGTGAGTCAGGGGCGGGAACCGCAACCCAGTGCGGCAGTAATCGACAGCCAGAGTGTCAAAACGTCCGAAGGTGGCGAAGAACGGGGCGTGGATGTGCATAAACAGACCCCGGGCAGGAAGCGGCACCTGGTGGTGGACACGTTGGGGTTGGTTTTGCTGGTCGTGGTGCACAGTGCCAGTGTGCAGGACGGAGCCGGAGGCCTCCTGACCTTGCAGAAACTGTTTGATCGCATCCAGCATAATGTCCATAATCGCTGGTGCCGGTTAAAACTGATCTGGGCCGACGGTGCGTACATTTCCATCGTAGAGAAGGTTCGTCAACAATTCGGCTGGGTCCTGGAAATTGTGAAGCGGTCGGATGATGTCAAAGGATTCCAAGTTTTACCTCGGCGCTGGGTCGTGGAACGAACCTTCGGTTGGTTTGGCCGTTATCGTCGCCTGGCCCACGATTATGAGCACACGACCTTATCCAGTGAAAGCATGGCTTATATTGCCAGCATTCATCGCATGTTACGATTGCTATCATGTCAAACTTGAATTTCAAAACACTCTCTAAGGAAAATGGGGCGTCGCGTTAATGATGGGTCTATCTATGCCTTGTTGGACCGAGAGGAATCATTTATAAATTTAGGTCAAGGAAAATTTCGATTAATTGAAAACGTTGACTGAAATGCAAGGCAACCTTCGAACAATTAATAAAACGTCTTTTATCTTTGATACAAATAATTTATCTCTCGCAATTTCTTCACAAGTAAATCATTCATATCATCTTCCCTCATTCTCCATTCCCAATTTCCGCCAAGTCGGCTCGGATAATTCATGCGCGCTTCGCCGCCCAGGCCCAGCACATCCTGCATCGGCGCGACGGCAAACATCGCCACCGATGACCAGATGAGGCGGATCAAATCCCAGGCGAAGTCATGACCGTCCGAATGAAGATAACGAAGTGCGAACTCGCGTTCATCTTTTGATGTCGTCGCCAGCCAGCTCAACGATGTATCGTTATCATGCGTCCCGGTATAAGCCACGCAATTGCGAACATAGTTATGAGGCAGAAATGGATTATCGGGACCCGAGAATCCAAACTGCAAAATTTTCATCCCTGGCAATTGAAACTCTTCACGGATCGCAATCACATCCGGCGTGATCAATCCAAGGTCTTCGGCGATGATGGGCAAATCATTCTTCAATGCGGATCGAATCACGCGGAACAAATCTGCGCCGGGGCCGGGCTTCCATGTTCCATGCTCGGCGGTTTCATCCGTGGCGGGGATTTCGTAATAACCTGCAAAGCCGCGGAAATGGTCGAGACGGATCATGTCCACCATCTTCAACGTGGCTTTGACTCGCTCGATCCACCAAGCATAACCGGTGCGCTTGTGCTCGTCCCAACGATATAGCGGATTGCCCCATAACTGTCCTGTTGGCGAAAATATATCCGGTGGCACGCCCGCAACTACTGTCGGATTGCCATATTCATCGAGAAAAAATAATTCAGGGTTGGCCCACACGTCCGCGCTGTCACTTGCCACGAAGATCGGTATATCGCCGATGATTTTGATACCTTTCTCGTTGGCGTACTTTCGAAGAGCGTTCCATTGTCTGAAGAAAAGGAATTGATAAAATGAAAAACGCAAAATAGATGATGCCAGCGGTTGACGCGCGTCTGCCATTGCTTGCGCTTCTCTCTTCTTGACTTCATCCGGCCAGCTGCTCCAAGCACCTCCACCGTAAGAATCTTTTAGCGCCATGAAAAGAGCATAATCATCGAGCCAAGATGAATTCTCCGCACAAAATGAATCAAAGCTTGCGCGCAAAGAATCAGGGTTGGATTGATAACGGTCAAAAGCCTTTTGTAGAAGATTCAATTTCCACGGGATGAGCAAGCCGAAATCCACGCGCGAGGCGGCGATGTCCGGCTCATCCGCTAAATCAGATTCAGTTAGCAATCCATCGCGCAAAAGAAAGTCCGGGCTGATGAGATATGGATTGCCGGCAAACGCCGAGAAACACTGATATGGCGAATCGCCATAACCGGTCGGGCCGAGCGGCAAAATCTGCCAAAGCTTGCAACCCGAGTTAACCAGAAAATCCACGAAGCGATAAGCCTGTAGGCCGAGATCGCCGATGCCATAGGAGCCGGGCAAACTGGTCGGATGCAAAAGGATTCCGCCGGAGCGAGGTAAGTTCATCATTCACCCTTGAAGAAAATAAATGGATTTCAACGCGGGGCAAGTTGAGCAGCGACGCGTTGATAAAGTTGAAAATACTGCTGAGCCGAATTCGTCCACGAAAAATCCTGAGCCATGCCAGCTTTCTGAATCAATTCCCAGCGGGCGTGGTCGGAATAGATCGCCAAAGTTTTTTTGATGGCCGTTGCCAAACGTACCGCCGTTGGCTTTGGGATCATGAAGCCGGTCTCGCCGTCATAAATCGTATCCTTCAAGCCGCCCACCGCGCTGACAATTGGCACGCATCCATATCGCATCGCGATCATTTGGGAAAGTCCGCACGGCTCATAACGCGACGGCATCAGAAAGATGTCCGCACCCGCATAAATTTGACGCGCCAAACCCGCATCATATCTGAATTCAGCGCGTACGCGATCAGGGAATTCAGTTTGCAACAGGCGGGTCGACTCTTCGAGTTTCGGATCGCCCGTGCCAAGGATAACAAATTGCCAAGACGAATCTTTTAATCGGGTCAAGGCCTTGGGAATGAGATCAATTCCCTTTTGCGGATCCATGCGCGACACAACACCCAGCAATGGTACGTTTGCATCTTGCGGCAAGCCGAGGCGCACTTGCAAAGCAGTTTTGTTCAATGGGCGTTTATCCAGCGTAATGCTTCCGTAATTCATTGCCAGTGCGGGATCGACAGCCGGATTAAATGATTCCATATCAATGCCATTCAAAATCCCGTTTAATGATTCTTTGCGTGCGTGAATATAATCATCCAGCCCGCAGCCGAATTCGGGAGTCAGCATTTCGCGCGCATAGGTGGGCGAAACAGCTACCAGTGCGTCAGCCGACCAAAGTCCGAGTGGAAGCGGGCACGCATGTGCCCATTCCGGCAAGCCGGTCTGCGCGATGGAATAACCATATCCTTCGATCAGCTCAGAAAGATCCGGTCCCATGAACGGCAGATTATGAATCGTCAACACCGAGGCCACCCCGGGAAATTCTCCTTCCCAGCGTTTAATCAAAAGCGCATAACAAGCCAGCGCCGAATGCCAGTCATTGGCATGGACGATGTTAGGCTTCCAATCCAATTGGCGCGTCAACTCCAACGCAGCCAAAGAGAAGAAAGTATATTTCTCCGCGTCTAAGGCGGAGTCCAGGGAATAAACTGAACCGCTGGAAGCAATTGGCTCGCCGCCTATAAAATAGACGGTCATGCCGCCCAAATTTGTTTCATGAATCTGAACCTGCAAATCGCCGCCCTTATAGGATAGCGAAAAAATCATCAGCGGTCGAAGGCCTTCGGTTTTGATGGCCGAATGCAGCGGCAACACAAGGCGGATATCCAAAGCGGTTCCACCCGTGACCTCGGGCAACAAGCTATGCAACGCACGTGGCAACGCACCGGCCACATCTCCCAACCCGCCCACCTTGACAAAAGGATCCGCCTCAGCGGCTAAGAATAATACATTTAGGTTCTCTGGCATCGCGCCCAATTGTACAACGAAAAAAGCAGCCTGACGAATGGTTTGAAGAAACCATTTATCGGTATAATAAAGCCGGAGTCAAAATGGATGAACTTAAATATGAATTACTAACCGAAGTCAATGGCCGCATGCAAGCCGATCTACTCAAAAGTTATCTTGAAGCGGAAGGAATTGAAGTAGTACTGTTCCAAGAAGCAGTCGGCCATCATATCTATCCCGTGATGATTGACGGGCTGGCACGCGTGCAAATTTTTGTTTCCAAAGTGCAAGCCGACGATGCTCACAAACTGCTTGATGACTATGATCAAACAACATCAACGTCCGAGGATGAAAAATGAAAGATACCGTGATTCTGGTAACCCGCTATGGAATGGGTCATTCCGAATTAGCAGACCTGCCGCTGAAGCTGATCGAAAAATATTTCAATCTACTCTTGCAAGGAAATGAATTACCCAAAGCGATTTGCTTTTATACTGACGGCGTGAAGCTGACCGTCGCAGGCTCACCTGCGTTGGACCAACTCAAGGAATTGGAACGTAAGGGAGTGCGTCTCATCATCTGCTCTACTTGCCTCGAAGCGATGGACCTGACAAAGAAAGTACAAGTTGGTATTGTGGGCGGGATGCCAGATATTATCGAAGCACAGATGAAGGCGGATAAAGTAATCACAATTTAATCGGGATCAGAAATCCCAAGAAACCTGTAAGTGATAACGCTATGGGCCAACTGTAATCAAACTCTGAATCTTATCAAACGTTACCGGGCCAATCCCCGACACATTGATAATGTCCTCGATGTGCTGGAAAGGCCCGTGCTGTTGACGATAAGTTACGATGCTTTGCGCGGTCACTGGGCCAATACTCGGAAGAGCATCCAGTTGTTGAAGGGTCGCAGTATTGATATTGACCAGGCTGGCAGACGAAACCGCAGTCGGAGTCAAAGTTGAAACTACGGTAAACGGCGCGCTAGTCGGAGTTGACGCCGATGGAGCTAACGGTGCCGATGGTGACGACGCCCCTGAAACGGAACCATTTTGGGAAGGGATATTGATTTGCTTTCCATCTTCCAAGCGCGCGGCAAGATTCACGGAATTCGAATCAGCATCAGCCAGCAACCCACCCGCCGCGTTGACCGCATCCTCCACGCGGCTTCCATCCGACAGCGTATACACACCGGGTTTCACCACCTCGCCGATGATTTGAATCACAACTGGAGCCTGAGTCGGAGCCGGTTGAAGCGTGACCGGCTGGCCGCCGGGCAGACGCGTCACAATCAAAAGGATCGCAGCAAGCACAAAGCCCGCCATCAATCCAATCAAAACATAAAGAATGTTTTTCATAATTTGATTTTACATCAATTTCATGACGAGCATCTTCTCGTTCATGAACGAACCGATTACATTTACCAGACGAGACAGACGGCGAAAGTAAGGCGGCATTTCATCAGGTTCCATGGAACGAAAACCCCACTTTTCATAAAACGACCCAAGCCTTGAGCGACACGTCAAATAAAGCGGACGCGGCCCACGCGCAATCAAATGCTCGATGATGCCACGCGCGATGCCTTGATGCTGATGCGATGGTTCAACCGCAATCGAGGCCAGCTCGATTACATCCCGACCATGCGGCTTCAGCTGTCCACATCCCAGTATCTTCCCCGACCCGTCCACGGCGATCACAAACCGATGCCAATCCAAATCCATGGGGTTGATCCCGACGCGATGAATCAAATCCTTGATGAGGGAAGAATCATCTTCAGTTGCAGAACGAAGCGTGAAGTCAGCCATGGATCAAACCTGCCGCGATCACAATTGTAAACGATGCTATGAACCAATGGATCAAAAACGGATAAACAAATGAGCGCGTTCGATACGCTACCCAGCCGAAGGCAAAGCCTCCAAAGATCGTGGAGAGTGTTTCGATCTCCGGCTTGCCGATATGCGCTAGCGCAAACGGCACAGCCTGCAACCACAGCGCCTCCGCCCCAAATTTCCGGACGAAGGCAAATAGAATAAACCCGCGAAAGAAGAATTCCCAACCGAATAAATCAAGGAATGTGTTCCACGGCAAACCATTGACTTGCGGCTTATAATAAGATTGCATTGCAGGGTTGCGCGCGACAAACCATAAAACAATCGACATTAAGATGATGCCAATCGCGGTCAGGATGATTCCGATTTTCCAATCTCCGAACGTAAAACCGTATTGACGAGGGTCATCGCGAAAAACTAGAACGATAATCAATAATGGAATAAGAAGATACAAAATCGTACTGTCATAAACTTTGTTCGGCGTGAACTGATGATAAGAATCTACGATCAGCAACAATGTGCTGACGATAATTACGGTTACAATTTTCCAATCAAAATGCAGGTGTTCACCCAATAAAGTCTTCAACAATAAAATCCTATAGGAATACAAGAATGTCCAACCGGCGCACGAATAGAACGGGGATCATCCGCAAGCCGAGCGCAATCAAAAAGATGCGCGTGGAAAAAGAATTAAGCGAGCACTTCCTGTTTTTGATGAACCTCTTTTTTCAAAGCAACGATGCGGCGCTGAAGATAGGGCGAAAAATATCCTTCATAGCGCTCCCACAGATCAGGACGTTTCCAATCTTCGCCGGTGACGCGGCCACGGCAATTAGGTGAACCACACTGGCAATCAAATTCATCGTAGTTCGAGCCATCGCACATGGCGTAATCGAGACAGATTTCTTCGCCCACCTCAATGTCGCGCATCGCGATCAATCCGATCTGGCCAGTCAATCCGGCATTTGGGTCGCACGAATGGTTAAAGCAATCAGCTGGTTCCATGGATGGAGTCATCAGGTAAAACCCGTCTTCGATCTGCAAAACTTGTTGGGTGAAGTTTTCCATCTTGTGGTCGATCTCGTTCACTGAAAGAATCTTTCCGCCCCACAAAGATAGCAGTTCACCTTCCTTGATGGCCTTGCGCGCAAAAACACCACAGTCGCCCTTCTTTGCATGCGGACGATTTTCGAGCTTTGGGGAAAGATAAGAAAAATATTTACCGGTCATTCTTCTCCTTGTAATTTATTTTTGGCCCAGCTTTCGGACCATTTCAAGATTCGAGAGCATAAAAAATCAGCCGCTTCTTTCTCGGCCCGAGCCTGCGTCCCGTTAACTACATCCGCCGCCTCGCTGAGGGTGGAACCTCAACAGGCGGCGGTTGTGCAATCACTGCACGGAAATGTCGCGGCAACGACGGAAGCAGGCAAGATTTTTTATGATGCTCCTATTAAGCGTCACATTTTACTACAAATTTTTCTGAAGACGCGGTTTTTTTTTGATTCAGCATCATCTTGGATAAGACAACAATACCAATGCCCGGAAAGCGGAATAAGCCTTTGGCATATCTTCCGCTGAGAAAGATAGCTTCAAGCCGTCGCGCGTGACGCCCGGCATCAATATGGCTTTATCAGCCATATCGGACGAATTCAATTCAACAGTTGCCTTGATTGGTGTTTTCAACACAAATGGTTTCGGTGCGTTTTTCTTTTGCAAATTTTTTATTGCCCGCTGAGCTGCCGATTCAATTAGCTTTTGAGAATCATCGGGAGGAAGACAATCGGCAGAGAAATGTCCACTTGCATGTTTGACAACCGCAGTTTCCAGAGCACCGATTTGTTCCGTCACCTGTGCGCAAACCGTTTGATCGCCGCTGATCATCAAGATTGGCACATTGAAATGTCCCGCCAGCGCGGCATTGAGTGTGTATTCACCAGCGAACTTGTCATTTAGCCAGACATTTGATACACACGTGTTGGACCAGGTATGATCAAGCACAGCCTCTTGCGAACCTTGCCGCGCATGATAACCGATGAAGAATACACCATGTACGTTTTCATCAATGCCTTGCATCATTCCAAATGGCGCAGGTGAACCACTGTTCAATCGAGCACGCGAGTCGAGCTCTTCGATCAAGATATTGGAGCCGTTCCAATGTCCATCCGCGACGATGACCTCATCTGCGCCTGCATCGAACGCGCCGCGCACTGCGGCGTTGACATCGCCGGTCATCAGTTTGCGAAAGCGGGCATATTCTGGATGCCCAGGCGTAACCTGATCCCAATTTGTGACGCCAGTGATACCTTCCATATCCGAAGCAATTAAGATTTTCATGACTGTCCTCCGTTGATTGACGTGATTGTATCACCTGGCGGTATAATCGCCATGGATTCTTTTTTTGGAGGTACGGATGAGCGATGCATTATTTTCTTTCGGCACAAACAGGTCATGATTCAAAATATCGCCAGCGAAATTCAACGGCTGGCCTACGCATCCCATAATTACTGCCTCCCACACCCGATCAAACCTTCCCGTTGAAAGACGCGGTGGCCGTATATAAACACATCGAAAATGGCGAACAATTTGGAAAAATCACGCTTGACATCAGATAAACAATGAAACGATTTCACTGGTTTGAGATTCTTCTCATCATCGCGGTATTGGCAATCCAGTTGTACGCGGCATTTTCACAAGGATACAATTTTCCACGCAACTGGTTTATTCGCGATGATGCTTATTACTACTTTTAAGGTTGCCGAGAATATCAGCCTGGGTCACGGAAGTACTTTCGACGGAATCAACCCGACCAACGGCTATCATCCGCTATGGATGCTGATTTGCATTCCAATCTTTGCCTTGGCACGCTTTGATCTGATCCTGCCTTTGCGCGTTGTATTGATCGTAATGAGTTTATTCAGCCTCGCGACGGCGATTCTGCTTTATCGTTTGATCAGCAGCGCTCTGTCTCCTCCAATTGGGATGCTGGTTGCTGTTTACTGGGTCTTCAATTTTTATATACAGGATATCTTTTACAATTCAGGGCTTGAATCCGGGATTGCGTTGTTTTTTATCGTTGTGCTGATTTACATGTTTTACCAGCGGGAACGAAACAAAAGCAAATTGCCCATGAGCTGGCGTCAAATCGCATGGTTCAGCATGATTGCGACATTGACCATATTCAGCCGGCTTGATCTCGCATTTTTCGCGATCATCGTTGGACTCTGGATCGTGTTCCGTGATGAACCCATGCGTTATTTAATGCCATTCGATATTTTAGCTGTCATTACAGCGGTCCTAGTTGCGTTCTTAATCCGGTTGGGTCTACCAAAGTATTATGAACTTTCCGGGGCGGCGCTCACAATGATCTTTATAGGGTTGATTGTAAAGATTCCAACCTTTTTCTTTATGAGTTTATATCCACGACCTGCAACCTGGAAACCGCTGGAGATGCTGAAAAATATTTTTCTCGGGGTGATCATCAGTTCCGGCGTCATGGCAATTCTAATTACGGTTGGCTCCAGGTTGAATACCTTGCCGTCCATTCCGCGCATTATCTTGCTCACCGACGCCGCCCTGACATTGATTGCCCTGATTCTGATCCGAGCCATAGCGTTTGGATTACGCGGAACTTATGCGGGTTTGAAGTCTTATTCACCGCTGGAATATTTCAAGCAACATTGGCAACAATGGCTCAAGGAAGGTTCCATCTATTACGGAATCCTAGGCATCTCATTAAGTCTCTACATGCTCTGGAACAAACTGGCCTTTGGCACGTTTACGCCGGTCAGTGGGCAGATCAAACAATGGTGGAGCACATTCTCTACCAATATCTACGGCTCCCCGGCTTTATTCTTTCAGACTTTTTTCGCTGTAACTCCTGACAACACCTTTAACGCGTGGGAACTTGCATTGTCTCCAATCGATACGTGGAACAAATTCATTACCGGCTTTCTGCCACCAATAATTCTCCAAGTGGATGGACAGATTCGTTTTTTTGTTTTCCTCGCTCTTCTAGGTGCGGTGGCTTATCTGCTTTTATTTCTTGCCAAAAAACAAAAGGCGCGCGTTGTCCTTCAACTGAGTCTCGGTTCCTCTTTTTGTCGGCAGTTGGATTCAGATCTTCTCTTATAACAGCACTGGATATGTTTCTCCTCAAGAATGGTACTGGCTGGCTGAACTGGTATTCACAATGGTTTTCACCGCGCTTCTTGTGGATATATTCCTCGATCTTGCCTTTAAAAAATGGCGGCCTATCCGTATTGGCATTTGGATTCTCACCAGCATATTATGCATCTACTGGGCCGCGCAATATTATCAGAATACTCTAGCCAAAATGACCTATCAACCCGCTCCTGACAACACGCCTTATGTCAGCCAATTACCGTTTTTGGAAAGTCACACAAGACCCGGCGATCTGATCGGAATTTCAGGAGGCGGGAACATCGCATACTTTATTCATGATCGCACGGTTATTAATATGGATGGCTTAATTTAACAGCTACCCTTATTATCTGGCGGTGCAAAATGGGGCAGGCGCCGATTTCCTTTACAAGGAAGGCATGAGATATATTTTTGCCAACTCCGGGGTATTGAAAGCGCCACCCTACAGCGGACAATACAGCGGGCGACTCACCATCGTTGCTGATTATGGCGGCAAGGATCTACTGAAATTGTCTGATCCAAACCCATAACACGAATCCAGTATGCGCCGCAGATTGCCCATTCGTATCATTCTGCTATTAGGGTTAGTCTTTTGTCTAACAGGCTGGCAAGCCATTCAATTCCTAACCAGCCTTACCTGGAGTGTTACACTTGAGACCTATGAGCCTTATCCGGGGCCAATTTACATTGGAATCACCGGTACGTTTTGGACTTTAACGGGTTTATTCTTATTGTGGAGCATGTGGCGCGGCAAACACTGGACACGCATGGCGTTCCTGCTTGCTTCCAGCTTGTATGCGGCCTGGGTGTGGGCAGACCGGCTCTTCGTCCAGAACCAGATGCGGGCGAATTGGCCTTTTGATTTTGCCCTTACCATCGCGTGGCTCGTCTTCACAATCATTGTTGTTATCGATCCTCGCAACAAAATCTACTTTGAAAGAGAGACTTATGAACGAGAATCCTAAATCCAAACGACTTGAAGAAATGAGAGCGAGATCACGGCTCGGCGGCGGTGTCGAGCGCATCGAAGCTCAACACAAGAAAGGAAGATTTACCGCCCGTGAACGGCTTGACTTATTGCTCGATAAAGGTTCGTTCCGCGAAGTAGATGCTTTTGTTGAACATCGCACGCATGACTTTAACCTGGATAAACAGAAATTTCTTAGCGACTCCGTGGTGACCGGCTGGGGAACAATTGAAGGCCGGCTCGTATATGTTTTCTCGCAGGATTTTACCGTGTTTGGAGGTTCGTTCGGCGAAGTCCATGCCGCCAAAATTTGCAAGATTATGGATATGGCAATGAAAGCGGGCGCGCCGGTTATCGGTCTAAATGACTCGGGCGGCGCGCGCATTCAAGAAGGTGTGGTATCTCTCGGCGGTTGTGCGGATATATTTCTGCGCAATACACTCGCCTCAGGCGTGATCCCGCAGCTGAGCGCCATTATGGGACCTTGTGCGGGAGCTGCCGTCTATTCGCCGGCTCTCACCGACTTCATCTTCATGGTGCGTAATTTTTCCTATATGTTCGTCACCGGCCCGGATGTAGTTAAGGCCGTGACACATGAAGATGTTTCGTTTGAAGACTTGGGCGGTTCCAGCGTTCATTCGGAAAAATCGGGTGTCTGTCACATCGCTGGAGATAATGAAGCGGATACGCTTTATCTGATGCGCAAGATGCTTGGTTATCTTCCGCAGAACAACATGGAAGATCCGCCTTTTGTGCAAACCGGAGATGACCCGCTGCGGATGGAAGATGCTCTTGATAATATCATTCCCGAATCGCCCGATAAACCCTATGATATTAAAGAAGTTGTCCGAACTCGTTGTAGATAACGCTGAATTCTATGAAATCCAGGAAAACTATGCAGCCAACATCGTGATCGGGTTTGCGCGCCTCGGCGGACACTCCGTCGGCATCGTTGCGAATCAACCCGCGGTGCTGGCAGGCGTGCTTGATATTGACGCCAGCGAAAAAGCTGCGCGTTTTGTGCGCTTCTGTGATTCATTTAATATTCCCATCATTACTTTTGAAGACGTCCCTGGTTTCCTGCCCGGCACATATCAGGAACACAACGGAGTCATTCGCTCGGGAGCCAAGCTGTTATACGCCTATTGCGAAGCGACGGTTCCAAAATTAACCGTGATCATGCGCAAAGCCTATGGCGGTGCGTATATCGTTATGTCGTCGAAGCATATTCGCGGCGACATAAATTTTGCATGGCCAACGGCAGAGATTGCTGTTATGGGTCCCGATGGCGCAGTCAGCATTGTGTTTCGCAAGGAATTGGAAAAGGCCAGCGACCCTGTTAAGAGAAAAGCCGAACTGGTAAGGGAATATCGCGAGAAATTTGCTAATCCATTCATTGCGGCGGAGCGCGGCTTCATAGATGATGTGATCGAACCGAAGGAAACGCGTCCGCGTTTGATCAACGCGCTGGAGATGCTCGAAAACAAGCGCGAAGCAAATCCACCCAAAAAGCATGGCAACATTCCGTTATAGGATGAGGAGCAACGATGTTCAATAAAATCCTGGTTGCAAATCGCGGCGAGATCGCGGTGCGAATTTTACGGGCCTGCCGCCAATTGGGCATCCCAAGCGTCGCCGTTTATTCCGAAGCGGATCGCGGCGCTCTGCATGTTCGTTATGCAGACGAAGCCTATTTGCTTGGCCCCGCTCCTTCGCGCGAATCATATCTGCGTGCCGACAAGATCATCGATATTGCTCTCAAGTGCGGGGCTGATGCCATTCATCCCGGCTACGGTTTTTTGGCGGAACGAGAAACGTTTGCGGCGGCTTGCATGGATGCCGGCATCACCTTCATTGGCCCGAGACCGTCAGCGATCGCGGCCATGGGCGATAAGATGACTGCCCGCCATACCGTTATGACCGCGGGCGTACCAGTGGTGCCTGGAACCGAAGGCACAGGCGCATGGAGCGATGAAGAGTTGCTTGCAGAGGCGATGAAGATCGGATTTCCTCTGCTGATCAAAGCTACGGCGGGTGGCGGCGGAAAAGGCATGAGAGAAGTTATGTCGCTCGAAGAAATGCCTGCCCTGCTTGTGGCTGCGCGACGCGAAGCGGAATCGTCTTTCGGCGATGGCAATGTCTATTTGGAAAAATTGCTCGAGGGCGCCCGCCATATCGAAATTCAAATCCTTGCCGATCAGCATGGCAACGCGATTTATCTGGGCGAGCGTGACTGTTCCATTCAACGCCGTCATCAAAAACTGATCGAAGAAGCGCCTTCGCCAGCCATGGATCCGGACCTTCGAAAAAAAATGGGGATGGTGGCTGTCAAAGCGGCGCAATCGGTGGATTACGTCAACGCGGGAACGATTGAATTCCTGGTGGACAAGGATAAGAACTTTTACTTCCTTGAAATGAATACGCGCTTGCAAGTGGAACATCCTGTCACTGAACTGGTAACCGGCATTGACATCGTTGCAGAACAAATCCGCATTGCACGCGGACGCCAACTGAGTTACAAACAGGAAGACGTGGTGATACGCGGACACGCCATCGAATGCCGGATCAACGCGGAAGATCCATATAACGGATTCATGCCTTCGACCGGACGCATTACGCACAGCCTCATTCCCACCGGCCCCGGTGTGCGCGTCGACACGGGTGTTTATCCCGGCTTTGAGATCACTCCGTACTACGATCCGATGATCGCCAAGTTGATTGTGTGGGGCGAAACGCGCGGCCAGGCCATTTTACGCATGCGCCGCGCGTTGGAAGAGTATCGCGTGGTCGGCGTGCGGACCAACATTCCGTTCCACCAAACCATGATGGATAGTCACCGCTTCATGGGCGGGCAATATGATACGCGCTTCGTCGAAGAACGATTCTCGATGCCTGAGTCTGATGACGAACGCGAGGCGCATGATCCGGAAATCGCGGCGGTCTTCGCCACGCTGGTCGCTCATCACGAAACGGAACGCGCCGCGCAATTCGTCATGCGGAACGAACGAGACACGAGCAATTGGAAATGGGTCGGGCGCTGGGAGCGTCTGCATAGATAGGTCGGAGCAGATATGAAATATATAACAACCATTGACGAAAAAGTGTTTGCCGTTGATATTATTGATGATCATCATGCCAGCATCAACGACAAGATCTTCGAAGTGGATTTTGAATCGGTGAGCGGCCAGCCGGTCTATTCTCTATTGATAGACGGCAGATCATACGAAGCATATGTGTATGCCGTGGAGGATGAATGGCAGGTGCTCCTGTTCGGAAGGCAGTATCCGGTCAAGGTGGAGGACGAACGCGAGAAACGCCTAAAGACTTCTGTGGGAGGTAAGGTGCAGGAGGAGTCAGGTGAATTTCAATTAAAAGCCCCGATGCCAGGTCTGGTGGTTGCAGTTCTGGTCAATGAAGAACAGCAGATTGAAAAAGGTCAGGTTCTGGTCATTCTCGAATTGATGAAAATGCAAAACGAGTTGAAGTCACCACGCGCTGGTAAAGTGGAACACGTCAAAGTGAAAGTCGGCGAGGGCGTGGAACAAAAACAGTTGTTGGTGAGTATCGTATAACTCTTAGTGATAGAATTATTGGAAGGTCTTGAAAGATACGAGGCCTTCCAATTTTTGTTCCGATGGAGTCACACTGATGGAAAATAAATACATTCTATGCATTGACCTGGGGACATCCGGTCCCAAAGTTTCACTGGTCAATGTGCTGGGGGAAGTATTGATGCACGAGTTCGAGCCAACCCCAATGTACTTTCTTCCCAACGGCGGAGCTGAACAAAAGCCCGGCGATTGGTGGAACGCCGCCAAAAACGCTGCCAAACGTTTGATCGCGCGTCGCCTCGTGCCGGCGCAAGACATTGTCGCCATCTCCGCCACCAGCCAGTGGTCCACCACGGTGGTAGTGGACAAAAATGGTCGCCCGTTGATGAATGCCATTTCATGGATGGACACACGCGGCGCAAAATATGCCAAAGGCATCACGGATGGATTGATAAAGATTCAAGGCTATGGCATTACCAAATTACTTGCGTGGTTGAGTCTTACCGGCGGGATTCCCGCTCATTCAGGCAAGGACTCCATTGCGCACATCCTGTTCATCAAAAATGAACTGCCAGATATTTATCGGGATACCTATAAATTCCTTGAACCAAAGGATTATCTGAATCTGGAACTGACCGGCAAATTCGCATCTTCCTTCGACGCATCAATATTGCTCTGGGTCACGGATAACCGTGATGCGAATCACATCCATTATGACCAAAAACTTTTGAAGATGGTCGGCGTGGACGTCAATAAACTTCCGGATATGAAACAATCCGTCGATATCCTGGGAACTATCAAACCGGAAGTCGCCGCCGAACTGGGGCTTTCCAACGATGTTAAAGTGGTGGTGGGAACCGGTGATACTCAATCTGCCGCGATCGGCTCGGGTGCGGTCAAGGATTATGAAGCTCATTTATATTTGGGCACGTCGTCATGGCTTTCCTGCTTCGTCCCGAATAAAGGAACTGACATTGATCACAACATGGCGGCATTTCCATCAGCCATTCCGGGACGTTATTCTGTTTTGAACGAACAGGAATGTGCGGGTTCCACGTTGCTTCATCTGCGTGATAGTCTGATCTTTCCAGAAGATGAATTGGGAACAAAGGCAACTGAAACGCCTGAAGATACTTTGATTGTTTTCGATCACATCGCAGAGCGCGTCCCCGCCGGCAGTGACCGCGTCATCTTCGCGCCATGGCTTGTTGGCGAACGAACACCGATTGAAGACTCAACCGTGCGCGGCGGATTCTTTAACGTTTCGTTGAGCACAAAACGCGAACACCTGATCCGCGCCGTGATGGAAGGAGTCGCCTACAATGCACGTTGGCTATTGCAAAGCGTGGAGCATTTCACTCATCACCGCTTCGATGCGCTGAACATGATCGGCGGCGGCGCGCAAGCCGACATCTGGTGTCAGATCATGGCAGACGTATTGAATCGTCCCATCCGCCAAATGAAGGATCCCATCCGCGCCAACAGCCGCGGTGCGGCTTACGTTGCGCTGGTCGCCCTGGGTTTGATGACGTTCGACGATATTCATAAAAACGTTCCCGTCAACCACGTATTTGAGCCCACCCCTGCGAACCGCGCCATCTATGATGAACTCTTTGCCGAGTTCTTGAATCTTTATAAGAATAACAAATCCATGTATGCACGCTTGAACCGGCATCACGTCGAAGAGTAGAACGTATAGATCATCACTTAACAAAAAGTGATAAGATGGCGGAAGATCAGAAAGAAATTGAAGTCAAGTTTTGTGTGCGCAGGCACCCTCCCTACCCTCTCCCAGTTTCCGCTCCCTTCGGGAGTGCTTCGCGGAAAACGAGAGAGAACAAAGGAGGAAGCTGGGGATTAATTCAACCGCGTACGTTTGAAGTCAACTTGCGATTCGATACTTCCAACGGAGATTTGACGCGCGAGGGCCGCGTCCTGCGACTGCGCAAAGATGATCGCGCTCGCTTGACCTATAAAGATAACAGCCAACAAATTGAAGGAGCCCTGAGCCGTCGCGAAATCGAATTTGTTGTAAATGATTTCGATTCAGCCAAGCAGTTCATCGAAGCGCTGGGATACGAAGTTGTTTTTATTTACGAGAAATACAGAACGACTTTTGAATACAAAGGGGCTCACATCATGCTGGATGAATTGCCTTACGGAAACTTCGTCGAGATTGAAGGCGAATTAGAAATGCTCCAACCCATTGCCGAGGAACTGCACCTGGGTTGGGATAAAGCAATTCCTGCCAGTTATCACGCGCTGTTTGAGCGACTTTGCAGATCGCGCAGGCTGACGTTTCGCGACTTGACCTTTGAGAATTTTAAAGAGATCAAAGTATCTCCAATGGATATGATGACTGAATATGCAGATCACGAGCCAATGAAATGAAAACTTCTTCGGTTATATAGTATGGTATGTGGATCGTCTATAAGAATTATATGGTCCGCATAATCCCAAGTTGGGCGCTAATCTTTCGCTAATTATAAATTGGGAAGAAGATGTTATCAGAACTTGATTTTGTCCAATTTGCGACTGAACAAATAGAAGATGCAGGAAATATTACCTATCGCAAAATGTTCGGTGATTATGGAATTTATTGTGATGGAATAATCTTGGGCTTATATGCGACAATCAAGTATTTTTGAAGCCAACGGAAAAAGGAAAGAGATTTGTCGGTGAAGTAGTAGAAGCCCCACCATATCCCGGCGCAAAAAACCACATATTAATTGAAGATAAATTTGAAAACAAAGAATGGATAAGTGAATTAGTAAAAATCACAATAATAGATCTACAAAAAAACAAGCATAAGTCAAAACAAATAAGAAGTAAATCTATTCTATTAATTCAATTGCACAATAGTAAACATCAACAACCGGCTGTCACGGCTCCACCGCTCCGTGTGGGCATGTTTGACCAGAAATAGTGCTAAATTGATAAGGTAAGTGTATCGGTAATTTTGCCATAACACTCCGTGTTAATCGAATTAACACGGAGTGTTATTTTATGAATCACGGTATGTTAGGTTGATTAACGCGATGAGTTAATTAAATTAACTCGACGTGTTATTGACTTGAGTTTAGAGTTCGTGGAACCTTAACAAAAATGGAACTTGCTGATAAAGTTTTTGTGTGAAGAAAAACAAAATCAGCGAGTTCCGAAAAGCAGTATACCAAAGTCTGAAGAAACGAGCGGATATCTTATTCGACTTGATTGACGCCCTGACCGTGGCGGGCCAGGTGAGCTCGCCAGTAGCGCTTAGCGAACAGAAGCCGTTCCGGCGGAAGTTCGAGAGTGTATACGACGGGTTGCAAAACGGCGAGATGGACATCGGAGAAATTCTTTCACTCTTGCCAACTTGTGTGCCGGAAGATAGCGAAACGATCGCAGGCTATCACGTGTATGCAGTAGATGCCACTCCCAATGAACATGAAGAAGCGGAAACCTTGCCGGACCGCAGTGTGTTGAAATCCAATCAGAGCGAGTCTATGCGCTATGGTCATAAGTATTCTTGGGTGGCGCGGCTGATTTATTTCGGGACTTCATGGGCAGCGCCGGTGGATGTGGAACGGATCAGCACGGAGAGCACGGACACGAAACTGGCGGCGGTGCAAGTGCAGGAATTGGATCTGCGTGACCCCCAAGCGAAAGTCATCGTGGCGGATAGCCGCTACCAAGACCACCAGTTTTTGAGTATTTTCGAGACGTTTCAACGCACTTTTGCTCTGATCCGCTTGCGTAGCAATGGGGTTTTGTTTGAAGAGCCGAAGCAGAAACCGAAAGGTAGTCGGGGTGCTCCCCGCAAACATGGCCAATCCTTCAAACTGAATGATGTGCATCGGACCGCCGATCGGCAAGAAACCTTTCCACTCGGTGAGCAGACTGTACGAGTGCAAGCCTGGCACAAATTACACTTCAAGAAATTAGCCACGCTGAAGGGTTCTCTCATTCAGGTGGAGTTTCTCAAAGCCGATGGCACGCCGCGTTATAAACGACCGATGTGGTTATGGTGGACCGGACCGCAGAACGTGGCGCTTTCCGATCTGTGCCGCATGTATCTTTGGCGGTTTGCGATTGAGCATCTGTTCCGATTTCTCAAACAGCACATGGGACTCAATTCCAATCGTTCCCCCAATCTGGTGAGCGCGGGACAATGGATGTGGCTGTGTGCCTTGGCCTATTGGCAATTGCTACTGATACGCGATCAAGTGAAGCCCAATCGTCCGGCTTGGTATCCCAGCAAAGCGGATCGAAGCACCAGGCTCACACCGTATCAGGTACAACGTTCGGCGTTGGCATTTTTGTTGGAGTTGGGTACACCGGCTGCGACTCCCAGACCTGCTGGAAAAGGCCTGGGCAGACCCAAAAATTATTGCCCGGCTCCGCGTACTCGCCATCCGGTGATCTTCAAGAGCAAAAAGACATTCAAATCACTGGCTATCAGTCCATAATTGGTATTTGCTTTTCTGTTTTTAAGGTCCTGTTCGATCGCACATTTCCTGTGCGCTATTTTGCGCTCTAAACTCAAGTTATTGAACAGATCACGGCATTTCAACTTATCCAAGGGGAATTAGATGATATGTCCATAATACATCCAAAGGAGTTGTACGATCCGCTTAACCACTAGTTGGGCTTACTGTTCTTCAAGCTTTACTCGCCCATGGAGTGTCTGGGTCTCTCCATTGCACTGCAGCGCAAAGCGAATGTCAAACGACGAGACAGGATTTGTATTGAGACCATTTCCAGATTGACCGGTCTCCATGATGTCATCCTCGAAGATTCCCTCCAGCTTATCGCATTTTTTTCCGTTATCTTCCACCGTCATGCCACCGATCTTGCTGCCTTGGACATACAACTTGGCATCCGGGAAAGTCATGCCGAGAGAAAACGGTATTCCTTCTCCCGGGTCAAACACAAGAGTCCAGTCCCCAACTTTTGCCTGGAGAGCGGTGGTTTGCCCTATAAAAGCGGCCACCGGATTTTGGTTAATGACTGTTGTCTTTCCTTCTCCCAACCACTCCCCGGGTTCGGACACAAGGCAAAGCCCGTTCTCCAAGGTTACGCATACGGGCGGCAAATTCAGCGTGAGCCCTACCACCGACGGTTGTGTGGGTGTGGGGGGTACTGCAGTTTGAGCCGGGGCACAGCTGGCCAGTAGGATGAACAAGGAAATGATGCATATTCTCTTCATGATATTTTTGGTGAGGCGACCTTCCGTTTTAGCGGCACGTCGAGACACATTCTCCTTTTTTGAAATGTGATTTCAGCTTTATATTTTACTACTCTTCTTAAATTATTTTATTCAAGAGCCGCCCAACGCCGCCTCCAGCGGACAGCGGCTCAGCCGCTGAGGGTACACGCCAGTCGTTCAAGAAGCACACAATAATGACAAAGGCGCCTCTTTTCCGACCCATAAGCATTTGAACATGAGAATACACTTATATTATATTCAGAGACCTGAATCCACCCTGAACTAAACTTAAGAATTGAATAAGAGACTTATCGTTTCGTTATTGCCAAGATTCTTCAACACCAAATGGACATCGCGGACAACATTGGGTTTTGTTCCTGTGCAACCCAGATCGAAAGTCTGTTTAAACGAGTGATTGCATGGATAAGCTGGATTTAGGTCAAAAGGTTAACGCAGTCGCGAAATGGTCAACTTCCTGTCAATCCGAAAAATTTTCTTTTAGCGGGCGGATTCGCTTTGAGTACGGTCTTCTCTACCGCTTCACAGAATTTTTGCGCGGCCGTCTCCGGACCCATTTCCAAGTTACCGCGCACGTACTCCTTGGAATCAACCATAAACCCGGATACTTCCAATTGCATGTCTTTTGTTCGCTTGGCTACGAACGCTTTGACTCGGATCAGCTTGAGTTTGGTCCCGGTTACAAGTGTGCCGGAACGATCTCCGCTGCGTGCCCAGATGAGCCACTCGGCAGTAAGGATGACCGCGAGATGAACGGTCAAATCTGGATTACCATCCAGAATAGATGCAAGGTGGCCCGGGTTCTGTTTCTCGGAGGTAGTTTCACAACATAGAAGCGTTTCCGCATCCAAATCTCCCACCTGATGCGTTTGAAAAAATTCCCAGACAGCCTGATACAAGCTGGGGTGGATTCGACTTGCAGAGCATTCTCGGGTGGTGCTGGTATAACCAATCATGTCAGCCTCTTTCCAATCAAGATTTCATCTAATAAAAGCATTCGATAACTTGCCCTGCAAACATTGCCGGGGATACAGCCATGAGATTCCGAATATTCTTATACTATAAGACAAATTCTGTTCTAAGACAAGTAAGAGGAACGATATATACAAATGCCGTATAATATTCTTATTTGGATTTTATATCGACCGTCTATGAGCTGCTTCAACACTAGTTTCGTGAAGGAGAATAAATAGAATGAGAGATGCCAGCAAGACAATCGGCAATATGATCGACAAGGCCAGTGTTTCCATTATCAGCTCTATTGATGAAGATGGGTTTCCCAACTCAAAGGCTATGCTTCCACCGAGGAAAAGGGAAGGCATCAAGCAAATATTCTTCACGACTAATACATCCTCACTGAGGGTAAGGCAATATCTCAATAACTCGAAAGCCTGTATATATTTCTTTGATAGAAGATTTTTCAAGGGCGTCATGCTTAAGGGCACGATGGAAGTCCTGCAAGATCGTGCTTCAAAAGAAATGATCTGGAGGCAAGGCGATGAAATGTATTATCCCAAAGGGATAACTGATCCCGATTATTGCGTACTCATGTTCACTGCTCAAAATGGAAGATATTACAGCAATTTTGAATCTGAGAATTTTGAAATTGAGTAGAGAACAAAATGATCAATCGCCCAGCTTGACCTTTCGCGACTTGACCTTTGAGAACTCCAAAAGCTATGATACAGACCGTTTATACACTTGTTAGCCCGCCGCTTAAATTGAACTAGATGAAATCAAGATGAATATTTTGGAACAAATCAAAAACGGAGCCTTAACCGATCCAAAAACATTTTTGGGTGCCATTCTCTATGCTCTCGTTTTCCTATTCCTAGCCTGGCTTTTTGGCCGCGCTTCGCATTTGGCAATCCAACGACTGTTCACTAAAGATACGCACAACCGCGTAGACCGCACTGCGGTCAAATTTCTGGCACAACTCGCCCGGTTCAGTGTCTATATTTTTGCGTTCATTTCTTATGCACACTTGGTTCCAGCACTGGCGGGTCTGGGAACAGCGTGGCTTGCCAATGCAGGCATCCTCTCGGTGATTATCGGTTTGGCAGCCCAAAATACGCTGGGCAACCTCATTGCCGGGATTTCCTTGCTGCTTTACCGCCCTTTCAACGTAGGTGATCACTTGCAGGTGACTGCACCAACAGGCTTAGAAACGGGATTGGTCGAAAGTATCAACCTTGGCTATACCCTCTTGAAGACTGACGACAATCGTCATGTGGTTGTGCCAAACAGCGTCATGGCAAGTCAGATCCATATCAACCTTACCAGTTCTTTTGCGATAGCCATGCCCGGCTCATCTCCTAGTCAACAGCGGACAATAGCGGAACATTTAGACGAGTTGCAACAATTGCGCGAGAAGGATCTTGTCACAGAAGAATACAATCGCAAGCACGAGGAGATTCTTGGTAGATTGTGAGCTTCAAATGTTCTTGTCATGTAATTGTTGATTAAAAAGCAGACTTCCGAAGTTTATGAAGCTTCGGAAGTCTTTTTTAATTTGTTATTTGCGCTTTGAGGTCTTAGCTTTTGCTTTCTTCACCGCTTTTTTAGCAACTGCTTTCTTTTTCGGTGCTGCTGCTTTCTTGGCGGCCTTCTTCGGCGCATACTTCAACGCTACATGCGCCGCCGCGAGACGCGCAATCGGCACACGGAATGGCGAGCACGAAACATAGTTGTTGCCAATCATGTGGCACCATTCAATCGATTCGGGGTCGCCGCCATGTTCACCGCAGATACCCACTTCGAGTTCAGGACGAGTTGTGCGTCCATCGGCAATCGCCATCTTCATCAAGCGTCCCACGCCGTCGCGATCCAAAGTCTGGAACGGATTCTTCGGCAGGATGCCTTGCTCCACATAGGTCACGAGGAAGTTCCGTTCGGCGTCATCGCGCGAATAACCGAAGGTCATCTGCGTCAAGTCATTCGTGCCAAACGAGAAGAACTCGGCATGTTTAGCAATCTCCTCCGCGGTAACAGCGGCACGCGGAATTTCGATCATCGTACCAAACTTATAATCCAGTTTCTGGATATTCTTCTCAGCCAACACCGCCGCGGCGATGCGGATCAATCGGGGCTGAATCCATTCCAACTCTTTGACCGTACCGGTTAATGGGATCATCACTTCCGGCTTGACCACGATACCGCGCAGAACACAATCCGCCGCGGCTTCAAAGATGGCGCGCACCTGCATCTCGACGATCTCAGGCATGACAATGCTCAAACGCACACCGCGCAAGCCCATCATCGGATTCGATTCGTGCATGCTTTGAATCGCCTTAAGTAAATGTTCCTTCTCAGCCAAACCAGCGGTCTCACCTTTGACACGCATCGTGATGACTTCTTCGAGCAATGCTTCTTCTGACGGCATGAACTCGTGAAGTGGCGGGTCAATCAAACGGATGATAACCGGGTAACCGTCCATCGCTTCGAACAACCCATCGAAGTCTTTGCGCTGGGTCGGGAGCAATTCATTCAAAGCCTCCGTTCGAGCTTCGCTGGTTTCAGCCAGGATCATGCGCTGGACAATCGGCAATCGCTCCGGCTCGAAGAACATGTGCTCGGTTCGGCATAAACCGATACCGACCGCGCCATAAGAACGCGCTCTTTGGGCGTCCTTTGGATAATCAGCATTGGCCCAAACCATCAAGCCGCGCGTCGGCCAGCCTTTCGGCGCAACACGGAGATCCTTGCGGGTGCAAATTTCATCGGCCCATTTCAACAACGTCATCAATTCGGTTTGCTCTTCCAAAGACGCGGCGGTCATCGGGACTTTACCAACAAAGACATTACCGGTTGTGCCGTCCACGGAAATCCATTCGCCTTCGCGCACGGTCTTATCATCAACAGACATGACGCGTGTCTCGAGATTAATCTTGATCATGGACGCGCCCACAATGCACGGAATACCGAACTGCCGGGCCACCACTGCCGCGTGGGAAGTCGCGCCGCCTTCACTGGTCAGCACGCCTTTCGCGGCGATCATGCCATGCACATCATCCGGCTTGGTAAACGGACGAACCATGATGACATCTTGTTTGTGTTCCTTGGCCATTTTCTCAGCGGTGTCCGCATCGAAATAAGCCTGCCCGACTGCGGCACCCGGCGAAGCATTGACGCCTTTGGCAAACAGCGTACCTGCTTTGTCCGCGTTCTTCAACGCCTCCGCGTTAAACTGCGGATGAAGCAAAGCATCCACCTGTTCCGGCGTGACGCGCTTTACCGCTTCGTCACGCGTGATGAGTCCTTCGTTCACCATATCCACGGCAATCTTGACCGCGGCTTTGGCCGTGCGTTTTCCGATGCGCGTCTGGAGCATCCATAACTTCTTGCGCTCGATGGTGAACTCCACATCCTGAATATCCCTGTAATGCTTTTCAAGTTTGGCAGTGATGTCCATGAACTGGTGATAGGCTTCGGGCATGTGATTCTTAAGATTTTCAATCGGGTCGGTATTGCGAATGCCAGCTACCACATCTTCGCCCTGTGCATTGAGCAGGTAATCGCCCATCATCTTCTTATCGCCCGTGGACGGGTTGCGCGTGAACGCCACGCCGGTGCCGGAATCATCGCCCATATTGCCGAAGACCATCGTCACGATGTTGACTGCGGTTCCGAGATCATGAGGAATGCCCTCGTGGTTACGATAATCCACCGCCCGCTTCCCGTTCCATGACTCGAAGACGGCTTTCGTTGCAAGTTCCAATTGCTTCATCGGATCCTGCGGAAAATCAAAGCCTTTGTGCTTCTTGACCACTTCACGGAATTCATGAACCATTGCCTTCCAATCATCAGCGGTCATTTCCGTATCAAGCTTGTATCCCTTTTTGCTCTTATATTCCTTCAGCGGATCTTCAAAAGCCTCATCCTGAATTCCCAGCACCACCGTACCAAACATCTCGACCAGTCGGCGATATGCATCATAGACAAAGCGCGGATTGCCGGTCAATTTGACCATACCATCTGCTGTCTCGTCAGTGAGGCCGATGTTCAGCACCGTATCCATCATGCCAGGCATCGAGAACTTGGCACCGGAGCGGCATGAAACCAGCAAGGGATTTTTCGGATCGCCAAACTTCTTGCCGGTCGCTTTTTCAACCTCTTTTAGTGCCGCTAATTCCTGAGCCCACATTCCCGTCGGGAACTTTCCTGCTTTCTGGAATTCGTTGCACGCTTCCGTGGTGACGGTGAAGAACGGCGGGACCGGCACACCGGCGCGCGTCATATCCAGCAGCCCCGCGCCTTTTCCGCCCACCAAACCCTTCACTTCGTCCCAATCGCCGCCCCTGATTTTTTCAACTTCCTTTACCTCGTCAAACAGGTAAACCCACTTTTTCATTCAAGCCTCCAAAGTTTGAAATTTCGTATTAGACCGTCAACTATTCTACCAAAAAAAAGCTTTTTGCACACTGACAAAAATCATCCGTGGTGCCTCAATTTGTAAATAACCTGCAAAGTAAAAAGCATCCCGAATGGATGATAATGGAGCGCATGTCCACGAACAAAACCGTTCTTGCTATTGATGATGATTATGCCATCACCGAGTTGCTCTCGATAATTTTCGGGTCGCATGGCTTTAATGTGTTAACTGCAAATAACAGTGAGGAAGGGCTGCGTATCATCGCTGAAGAATCTCCGGATGCGATCACACTTGATTTAATGATGCCTGATCTAGATGGCCTGGAAATGTGTAAGCGAATTCGCACAATCAGCAAAATCCCGGTCCTGGTTCTTTCCGCCGTGAACGACCCCGCCATGGTCGCCAGCGTTCTTGACGCGGGCGCGGACGATTTCATCGTTAAGCCAGTACCCAGCGCAGTGTTGATCGCGCGCGTGAATATGTTGTTGCGGCGTTCGAATGGGACCGGAGCTTTTAAACAATCACCCAATGCAAAATGGTTGCGAGGGAGTGCGCCGATATCCTCGTGAAGCAATCGAGTAGGAGGCGGCGGTTAACCGCCTCCTCTCACACCACCGGACATGCGGGGCCGCATCCGGCGGTTCATCAAGCAGAACGCAGTTCTTGATACCGTGCTTTGAGACTCTTTAGCCCTGAGTTGTGCCAGTAGGCATTGTTCAGGGCTTCGTTTATCACAGGTGAGGCAGAGATATGCCAGGGGCTTCTGCCTCCAGCTCCTTCTTGTGCCCTTTGCTTTGGGACGCCCAGCTTCACTAATTCTCGGTAGCGGGTTGTACCTCGTTTCCAGCGTTTCCAAATCAGTTGCCTCAATCGTCGTCGTATCCAGCCGTCCAGGTCTTCAAATAGGCTCGGTGTGTCAGCCAGCCGGTAGTATCCAATCCAACCCATGATGTAACGGTTGATCTCTTCCAGGATCTGTTCCAGTGTGCCACTCCGAGTGCGCTTCGTCAGGTTGCAGAGCTTCTCCATAAAGCGTTCCTTCGTTCGGTTCGCAATTCGGATCAGCACCATCCCTTTGCGCTTGAAGAAACTGAACCCAAGAATTTTCACCTTCCCTACTTTCTCAACCTTACTCTTCTTGGGATTGACTTTCAACTTAAGCTTCTTCTCCAGAAACCCTTTCACGCTTTCCATTACTCGTTCGCCCGCTCGCTGCGTCTTAACATAAATATTGCGGTGAGTGGCCCGAGGGAGTTTCACCCTCGGGCTCTCTCAGAACCGGACGTGAACCTCTCAGCTCATCCGGCTCCCATTCTCCAGCCGTAGGCAGAATGCCCATCTGCCAATGAACAAACAATTCGGGTAAACTCTTGGCCAGTCTCCCCATCCAATGAATTGCTCTGATGTTGTGCCGTGCTAATTTCTTGTATTTCCGCCGTGCCCAGAGGACCAGCGCATCATTTATATGGCGTAACACTGGATAGAGCTGCGATTTGTAGAAGCGGCCGTAGTAATTGACCCAGCCTCTGATGATTGTATTGAACATCCTCGAAAGTTCGTCGATCTCTTTGTCCGATTTCAGTTGCATGCGCCAACTTCGGATGGTCTGTCTCATAGCTTTGCACGCTTGATTGCTTACCGCGGGGGTAAAATTGATGAAATACTTTCCCCAGCAATTCTTTGATCTCCTCGGCCGAAAGGTATAGCCAAGAAAATCAAATGCCGTTACAGGGTAGTCCCCTTTTCGATCATCATCCTTGCAGTACACAATCCAGGTTTTCTCCGGGTGCATTTCTAATCCACACTGCTTCAACCGTTCTTCCAGCTTGATCCGTAAGGCTTCCGCTTCCTCTTTCGTTCGACAATGGATCACTGCATCATCCGCATACCTTGCCCACGGATTACGTGCATTTTCTCTGCTCATCCATTGGTCAAACGCATAATGCATGAATAGATTCGCCAAGATCGGGCTGATCACCCCGCCTTGAGGTGTCCCAGCCGTTCGTTCAATCATGGTTCCATCCGGCATCTGGAAAGGCGCTTTCAGCCACCTTTCAATATAGAGTATCTCCCACGGACTGTCAGTGTGTTTCCGCACCGCTTTCATTAACAGTTCATGGTCGATCCGGTCAAACAATTTCTTGATGTCAAATACCAGCACCCAGTCATAACGCCAGCATCTCTCGCGCGTTTTTCCCACCGCTTCAATGGCTGACTTGCCTGGTCTGTATCCATAGGAGTCTGCCTGAAAGTAGGGTTCCACCTTCGGCTCAAAGTGCATCTTGACTGTCATTTGCGCTACACGATCGGCAACGGTCGGTATCCCCAGGATTCTCGTCCCTCCGCTTTTCTTGGGTATTTCTACTGCCTTAACCGGCGGGGGAAAGTAACTCCCAGAAGACATCCGATTCCAGATCTTATACAGATTGCCTTTGAGATCCTCTTCAAACTTTTCAATCGTTTCTTCATCAATCCCGGCTGCCCCTTTATTCGCTTTGACTCGCTTGTATGCTTCCCAGACTGTTTGCTTGGGAATATCATACGGCTTCGTTTTGTCCATGGTTCCTCCTACTTTTCAGTAGTTGACACATCTTCAAAACCAGATAACTCAACCTCTTCGCTCCTCCACCTTTTTCGTGGATTCCTCGCTACTATAGGTTGATCCGCCCCTATACTCCACATTTGTACTTTCATCCTGGCGGGATTTCCGCTTGGATTTTTCCATTCTCATCGGAGTCGTAGGTTCCCACGTTCCGTACTAAAGCCTGTGTGATGTTCACGCCGCCTTCATGCCGGTCACCGTCTGGTCAGTAATCAGGTTCCTTCCAGACTTGTCCCAGATCAACAACTCTACCTGGTTTTGATGGCTTCCCTATGCTTTCGACACTTTATCAGCGATTCACTTGTGTTCGTCTCCATCACACTTACCTGACAGAGTCTTCGCTCTGCCTTTTCCGTAACGCTCACGACCATGGCTTTTGTCCACAGCCGCTTACGGCGGTTTGAAGCCTCCACCTGTATGGCGGCTCCGAGGGGCCTGCCCTCATCTCTCGTACAGTTCGGCTCAGTCTCCTCCTTTCTCTATGAGCCTTCGTGGCGCACGGTGAGTGGCCCGAGGGAGTTTCACCCTCGGGCTCTCTCAGAACCGGACGTGAACCTCTCAGCTCATCCGGCTCCCATCATCCAGCCATAGATCGTGTCATACGGCTTCGTTTTGTCCAAGGGTTCCTCCTACTTTTCAGCAGTGTCAACCCAAAGTAGAAATGTCCCCTGATTACCAAAGTTAGAATGTCCCCTCGACGACGCCGTAGTGGCGGTGGATATGTGGGCAACTCGGAGCGCAGCGGAGAGTTATCCACATATCCACGGCAGGCGTTACGAACTGCTGGCGGGTTCGGGCGTGGAGAATAGATGGCGATGGCGCCATGGATGATCCGGAGCAGGGATAAAAGTCTTGGCGGGAAGAGCCAGATCGACACTCTTGGAATCGACGATCTTGGCCAAATGTTCCTGCTTGTGGAAATGGTGAAGGGGAGTTCTCGGGATTGATAGAGAATTGAGATAGCCGCTTGAGCATTTTCGCAAACGGTGACGTGGGCATTGCGCAGCGCATAACTACCGGGCTTCGTTTGGATCTGATAGACGACCTTGTTGAATTGCAGGGTTAAGTTCTTCGACAGCAAACGGGATTCCTGCCAGGCGAGGATGTGATTGAGATTTTCGCGGACCGTGAGTGGGCGGTGAACGTTGTTAGAACTGCGCGGTGAGAATGCGAATCGGGAATTGAAATCTTCGAGAAATTTGGGAAGATAGGCATTGCCTTGCTCAGGGTTGGAAATATGGAGCAAACGCATTTCCTTGACCAGGCGATCTTGGAGAGTTTGGTTGGCGCGCTCAATCCGTCCTTTGGCCTGGGGCGAATTGGCGCATAGGAGTTCGATGTCCAGCTCCTGCATGGCCCGCCCGAATTGGGTCTGGGCATCCCCTTTTTCACGGCTCACCTGATTGACCCGAAAGACGCCGTGTTTGTCGGTGTAGAAGGCTAGCGGTTTGCCGTAACGCTCCAGGTAGGTGCGGACTAGGCGGGCGTAATTATGAAAGCTTTCTTGGTCCGCGAAAAGCAGTCCCAGGAGTTTTCCGGTGGCGTCGTCGATTAGGACGAGCAATGTGCAGGCAGGCCCGCGATCTTCAAACCAGGCGTGAGGCGATCCGTCCATTTGCACCAGTTCCCCAAAGCAAGCTCGCCGCTCGCGCATTTGATGCACCACGAGCTTTGCAATTTTATGAGGCTTCCATAAGTCCTCCGCAATCATGATCTGGCGCACACTTTCATCCGAGATCGAGAGCTTCTCGATCTCCACCAGTTTCTCACAGGCCAAGGTCGGACCAAAGCCTTTATATTTCCCATGCAGAAAGTTCAACACCTTATGCTTCAGCTTCTCGTCCAGTTGATTGGCGCTGGGTCGTCCACGCCGTTTCGATACCAAGCCCGCCGCTCCCGAGCGACGATAGGCGCTTCGTAATCGTTTGACTTGCCGCACACTCAGATCCAACATCTTGGCGGCCTCCTTCTGACTCAGTCGCTTTTCTGCCAGCCCCTGCATCACTTGCAATCTGCTTAATTCTTTTGTGCTCATGTCTAGTAGTTCATCCACTTTCTGTCCCTTTCTGGAAGGGGACATTATAACTTTGGGCAAAAGGGACACTTTAACTTTGGTAAAAGGGGACTCTACTACTTTGGGCTAACACCTACTTTTCAGCAGTTGACCCATTGTCCAAAACTGGATAACTCAACCCCTTCGCTCCCCCACCTTTTTAGTGGGTTCTTCGCTACTACGGGTTGATCCGTCCCTATACTCCGCATTTGTACTTTCATCCTGGCGGGATTTCCGCTTGGATTTTTCCATTCTCATCGGAGTCGTAGGTTCCCACGTTCCATACAAGAGCCTGTGTGATGTTCACGCCACCTTCATGCCGGTCACCGTCTGGTCAGTAATCAGGTTCCTTCCAGACTTATCCCAGGTCAACGACTCTACCTGGTTTTGATGGCTTCCCTACGCTTTCGACACTTGAGCAGTGGTTCACTTGTGTTCGTCTCCATCACACTTACCTGACAGAGTCTTCGCTCTGCCTTTTCCGTAACGCTCACGACCATGGCTTTTGTCCACAGCCGCTTACGGCGGTTTGAAGCCTCCACCTGCATGGCGGCTCCGAGGGGCCTGCCCTCATCTCTCGTACAGTTCGGCTCAGTCTCCTCCTTTCTCTATGAGCCTTCGTGGCGCACGGTGAGTGGCCCGAGGGAGTTTCACCCTCGGGCTCTCTCAGAACCGGACGTGAACCTCTCAGCTCATCCGGCTCCCATCATCCAGCCATAGATCGTGTCATACGGCTTCGTTTTGTCCAAGGGTTCCTCCTACTTTTCAGCAGTTGACCCATTGTCCAAAACTGGATAACTCAACCCCTTCGCTCCCCCACCTTTTTAGTGGGTTCTTCGCTACTACGGGTTGATCCGTCCCTATACTCCGCATTTGTACTTTCATCCTGGCGGGATTTCCGCTTGGATTTTTCCATTCTCATCGGAGTCGTAGGTTCCCACGTTCCATACAAGAGCCTGTGTGATGTTCACGCCACCTTCATGCCGGTCACCGTCTGGTCAGTAATCAGGTTCCTTCCAGACTTATCCCAGGTCAACAACTCTACCTGGTTTTGATGGCTTCCCTACGCTTTCGACACTTGAGCAGTGGTTCACTTGTGTTCGTCTCCATCACACTTACCTGACAGAGTCTTCGCTCTGCCTTTTCCGTAACGCTCACGACCATGGCTTTTGTCCACAGCCGCTTACGGCGGTTTGAAGCCTCCACCTGCATGGCGGCTCCGAGGGGCCTGCCCTCATCTCTCGTACAGTTCGGCTCAGTCTCCTCCTTTTCGTAGGAGCCTTCGTGGCACACAATCATCGGCATAGCGCACAAACTTATGCCCGCGCTTTTCCAGCTCTTTGTCTAAATCGTCCAGCATGATATTGGACAGCAATGGGGAAAGCGGACCGCCTTGCGGCACGCCCTCTTCTACATCCATTACTATTCCATTAATCATTACTCCCAATTCCAGATAAGCTCGGATCAGCTTGAGCACTCGTTTGTCTTTTATCCCCCGTGCCACGCGGGCCATCAGCATATCGTGGTTCACTCGATCAAAGTATTTCTCCAGATCGATATCCACACACCATTCGTATCCCTCTTGCACATACGTTTGGGCTTGCCTCACAGCTCCATGCGCACTGCGGCCGGGTCGGAACCCGTAACTATGCTCTGAGAAGAGCGGTTCAAATAACGGAACCAACACCTGCGATGTCGCTTGCTGGAGGACGCGATCCAGTACATTCGGTATCCCTAACTGCCTGACCCCGCCATCGGGTTTGGCGATCTCAACCCGCCTGACTGGGCTCGGCCGATAGGCTCCGCTTTCGAGAGCTGCCCTAGTCTCCAACCAATGTTCCTTCAGGTACGGACGAAGTTCTTTCACCGTCATCCCGTCGATGCCCGGCCGCAGCTCCACCGTTGCTCTCTACTCGCTTTATCGCTATGAGTAAGTTCTGTCTTTCCAAAATCCTTTCCCACAGCCCTGCGTCGGAAGTTCGCTCGCCTCGCACTGAGGATGGCTCGGCTCTCGCTTCCAATCCCGTCGGCTTCACCGACTTCGCTGGCTCCGTAGTATCCCTATCCGGGAAAGACGGCCTTCTGTGTTCATCCTGCAAGCTGCTCAAGTTACTATTCCTGTTTAATGTTCGGCCCTTCCCACTCAAACGGGAGTGGGAATATGGCCTCGGCTGATTGGTATCCTGTGTTCTCTCAGGACCCCTGCCATTTCAATCCAATTTCTCAATCGGGGTTACCAACTTCGGTTAGATGGCAGGTCTCCCCAGGTAAGAGCATTGACTTTCGCTGCACCCTTGTTCCATTTACTGCTTTGGCCTTTGAAAGTGGTAGGCGTTTGCCCTACCATCGCATTGGGCTTCACTGTTTGATGCCAGCTCGCCCGGCCTTACAGCCTCTCATGAAATTCTTGTTCATCAAGTCGCAGGTTTGCCGCCAGCTTCCTTCGGACTTCACCTCGCACTGACGCCCTTGCTCTTGGCTAATGGTTGGTGCAATCAACCTCCATCCGGGACTCTCACCCTCGAGTCAACGCCCATGCTGGGCGCACATCCATAACGGGACCCGCTAACGGATCCCGTTTTCTTTATTTTTTATTTAGCAAAGCCTGGTATACACCCACAATCTGAGCGGCGATCTTATCCCACGTATAAGACTGAGCATATTCAGCAGCGCACCTTCCCATCGTCTCGCGCAGATTTGCATCATTCAACAGCGTTGATAACTTCTCGCAGAGCACATCGGGTTCGCCGTTGGGAATAGTGTAACCGGTTTCACCGTTTTTAACTAAAAATCCCAGCCCCCCCACTTCAGAAGCGATCACGGGTGTTCCGCAAGCCATTGCCTCCAGCGCAACCATACCAAACGATTCGTAATGCGAAGGCATGATCAGCACCTCAGCGGCGGAATAGTAATACGGTAAAGTATCCTGCCCGCGCTTTCCTAAAAAGATAACCGTTTGATCTAATGCCAGTTCATCGCACAGCTTTTGTAAACGCGCCATTTCGCTAGTTCTCTGTTCAGCACTTGCATCTGGTTCGCCGCCAATGATCGCAAGGTGAACAGGATGATCGGGATGATTTAGTTTCAGGCACGACATGGCTCGAATGAGCGTATCCAATCCCTTCAGTGGTTCGATACGTCCAACAAATAAAATCATGCGAACATCGGGCTTGATTCCGATGGGCAATTTCGCTTCATCAGGGGGTATCGGATAAAAGTGACTGGTGTCCACCCCCGGCGGAATGGTGATCAGTTTTCGATCATCCGCTTTGTAGAGAAAGCGTAATTGAGTTCGCTCCGCCAGCGTTGCAGTCACAACGCGGTCCACACGTCCTAGGACGTGTTTCTCGCCCGCGATCCGTTCGGGGCTTTCCCGTTCCACATTGGATTGCGCGATGCGGTTCTTCATCTCGCCCAAGGTGTGGAACATGTGGACGATCGGAGTTCCCCCCCATGCATCCGAAAGCGATTCGGCGGCTAGTCCTGACATCCAATAATGGCTGTGAATGATGTCGTAATGGATTCCTTTTTCGATAGCAAATGCTTTGACGCCATTTACAAATTGAGGAATGTAATCGATCAATTCCCGCTTCGCCAACGGAACCTCGGGACCAGCTGGCACATGGACCACACGATTCCCATAACCGAGATCATGCAATACATGCGGCACATGCTCATCCTGCGAGCGCGTGAATACATCCACATGGATTCCCATGCGACCCAGCTCCTGTGTCAAATCGCGGACATAGACATTCATCCCGCCGGTATCTTTTCCGCCGAGGATTGCCAGCGGACAGGTATGATAAGAAAGCATCGCAACGCGTAACATTTTTCTCCCGACCATTATAGACGATGTGGGTCAACAAAAACTTGCGAGATTGGTCTTTCTCCTTTATAATCCCCGCCGCTCAATCTATAGGCCACCATAGCTCAGTCGGTAGAGCAGACGTTTCGTAAACGCCAGGTCAAGGGTCCGAATCCCTTTGGTGGCTCTTATGCAAAACTTCCGAAGCGCCAAAAAGCGGCGAGACTTCGGAAGTTTGATTTTAGTAACTCTTCCGCAATTACTTGATCACCTTTTTCAACCCACTTTCGAATATCTTAAGTCCATCATTGATTTGTTCGCTCGTAACATTCAGTGGCGGAATCCAACGCACCACATTATCGTACGTGCCGCATGTCAATAACAAGAGATTACGATCTTCGGCAGCGTGAACAATATCCTTGACCATCAGCTTGGCTTTCTCAGGCCGGTCACCAATCATAAACTCCGCGCCGATCATCAAACCTTTGCCGCGCACATCGCCAATTTGCGGATATTCTTCCTGCAGTTTTCGCAGACCGACCATCAATTGTAGCCCGCGCTCGTTGGCGTTCTCCAGCATCTTTTCTTCTTTCATAGCACGGATTGTCGCAACGCCTGCCGCACAAGCCACTGCACTGCCGCCATAGGTACCGCCGATTGAACCGACATCCACTTTCTTCATGATGTCCGTGCGGGTAAATACTCCAGAGAGCGGAAGACCCGATGCAATTCCCTTCGCGACCATCATAATATCCGGCACGATGCCATAATGTTCGAATGCGAACCACTTACCGGTGCGTCCAAAACCAGATTGGACTTCATCCAAGATCAACATGATTCCATTCTTATCCGCGATCTCACGCAGACCTTTCATAAACGAAGCTGGCGGGACAACATACCCGCCTTCGCCCAAAACTGATTCAATCAAAATCCCGGCAGTCTCTTTTGGATCGGTCTGCGAAGCAAGCAAATATTCCAGTTGTTCAAGGGCATACGCTGAAGCCTGCTCTTCGCTCATGCCAAGGCGGAATGCATATGGAAACGGAGAAACAAAAATTCCGGACGGCAACGGACCAAAGCCGGTACGATATCCAGTCTTGGATGTGGTCAATGCCATTGTGGCGGCCGTACGTCCGTGAAAGGAACCACTGAATACGATGATGTTGGGCTTGCCGGTTGCCACGCGCGCAATCTTCACCGCGTTCTCCACCGCTTCTGCGCCGGAGTTGGTGAAGAAGAAGCTATCAACCGAAGGTGGAACAATCTTTCGCAGCTCGTCGATCAACTGCAACATCGGTTTATGGATAACAATGTTGGCCTGTGCATGGAGGAAAAGCCCCGCCTGTTCACGGATCGCTTCGACCACTTTCGGATGGCAGTGACCGGTATTGGTCACGCCGATGCCGCAGGTAAAATCAAGTAGCTTCCGCCCGTCATCGGTGTAGATATACGAGCCTTCGGCTCGCTCTGCAACGAAATTGAAGATGCGACTCCAAGCGGGAGACATGTGCGGGAAATTTTCTTCGTAAAGTTGACTCATTATCAATCCTTTTTCATTCAAAAAAGGGATAGGGCTATTCCTGTCCCTTTCCCAAAAAAGTTAAATTTACCGCGCGATCATCACATGCTTGGTCACTTGATAATCGCCAACGGCCTCCGCGGAAAGGTCTTTTCCAAAACCGGATTGTTTAAATCCACCGTGTGGAGTTTCGGAGGCCAGCGGGATGTGATCGTTCACCCAGACCGTTCCAAATTCCAAAAGTTCGGAAACGCGCATCACACGCCCGACATCCTTTGTGAACACCGATGCTGCAAGACCGTAAACGACATCGTTGCCCAACTTAATCGCTTCTTCTTCACCCTTGAAAGAGTTGATCGTCAGCACCGGGCCAAAGACTTCGCTTTGAATTATCTCAGATTTTTGATTCGCATCGGCGATGACTGTCGGTTCGTAATAGTATCCCTGCTGAAAATCCTTCGGGACGCGTCCGCCGGTCAGCACTTTTGCTCCATCCTTTTTGGCGCGCTCCACAAAACCGTTCACCGATTTGCGTTGCCCGCCGGAAATCATCGGGCCGATCAAAGTATCATCGGCAAACGGATCACCGATCTTCGTGTTACGAACTGCATCCACAAGCGCCTCTTCAACTTTCTTACGCAGAACTCTCAGCTACGTAGACGCGCGTCGCGGCGGTGCAATCCTGACCTGTGTTGATGGTTCCCGCCAAAGCAACTTTCGCGGCGACTAAATCCACATCTGCGTCTTCAAAGACCAACACCGGCGCCTTGCCGCCCAATTCCAAATGGACGCGCTTGATCGTGTTCGCGGCTGTCTTCATGATGGTTTGACCCACTTCCGTTGAACCGGTCACGCTGATCATTCTAATATCAGGATGCTCAACCAGCAATTGACCGGCTTTGCGTCCGGTAATGATGTTGACCACGCCATCGGGTATGCCTGCTTCTTTGATAATGTCCGCCAGCATTAGGCTGGTCAGCGGCGTGAGTGAGGCGGGCTTGAAGACGGTGGTACATCCCGCCGCAAGTGCTGGACCGATCTTCCATATAGCCATCATCAGCGGATAATTCCACGGAGCGATCTGTCCCACAACGCCGACCGGTTCGCGGCGATACATGGATGTATAGCCCGGCCAATATTCACCGGCATGGGAACCATGTGTATCGCGCGCCGCTCCCGCGAAGAAACGAAGGTTATCAATTGAGAACATCAAGTCCGCGCCGAGGCTGACGAACTTATACGGCTTGCCAGTATTCTCCGATTCGAGCTTTGCGAATTCCTCTTGATGTTTTTCAAGCAGGTCGGCCAGTTTCCAGATTGCCTTTGACCTTTCCGATGGGACGAGCCGCGACCAGCGGCCATCATAGAACGCTCGCTTTGCCGCTTCGACTGCGCGATTCACATCCTCCGGGCTGGCATCCACAACTTCGGCAATCTTCTTGCCGGTTGCGGGATTCTCAACAGATATCTTGCCGCCGCCTTTGCTATCCACCCATTTGCCATCAATCCACAGTTTGTGCTCCATATCATCTCTCCTTGGTTTGAAAGTTACGAACTCTGACGAATGGCAACCATTTGAATATTGGTCATATCTTCCATTGCGAACTTGACACCTTCACGCCCCAACCCGCTTTGGCGATTACCTCCATACGGCATGTGATCGGTGCGGAAGTTGGGCGTGTCGTTGATAATCACGCCGCCGAAGTTCAAGCGCTTGACCGCTTTGAGAACGCGGTCAATATCTTTGGTGAAGACTCCAACTTGAAGTCCGAACTTGGTATCGTTGGCTTGCCGCAGAGACTCTTCAAAGTCATCACATGAAATCACGGATGCCACCGGCGCGAACGTTTCCTCGGCAATGACTTTCATATCGGCATTGACATTGGTCAGCACCGTTGGATAATAGACCGCACCATCACGTTTGCCCCCAGTCAACACTTTGGCACCCGAAGCCTGCGCTTCTTTGACCCAGCCTTCGATTCGATCCACTTCCTTTGAGTCGATCATCGGCCCGACATCCACGCGTTCGTCGAGTGGATCGCCAACCACCATTGCATCCGTGGCTTTAATAAACTTTTCTGTGAACGGTTCATAAACTTGTTTCTGGCTGTAAATGCGTTGCACCGAAATACAAACTTGGCCCGAATTGTAATACGCGCCGACCGCGCAGCGCTTGGCGACAAAATCCAAATCTGCATCGGGCGCAACGATGACCGGCGAAGTATTTCCTAACTCAAGTGTAACTTTCTTAATTCCAGCCACTGCCAGAATATGCGCACCGATGGGCGGACTGCCGGTAAACGTGATCTTATTTATTCGCGGATCAGTGATAAGCCACTCGCCCACGGTTCCACCCGAACCGACAATCAAATTGACCGCGCCCGCAGGCAAACCTGCATCCTGCAACGCCTGACATAATTTCACTGCGACAAGCGGCGTGGATGTAGCAGGTTTGAGAACCAGTGAATTGCCTGAAGCTAGCGCAGGCGCAACTTTATGAGCAACCAAATTCAACGGAAAGTTGAATGGGCTGATCGCGGCGATCACGCCAACGGGACGGCGCACCCAAAATCCGAAATAGCCTTCGCCGGAAGGAACGGCATCCAGTGGAAAAGTTTCACCGTGCAAACGTTTGGCTTCTTCGGATGCGATGGTGAACGTGCTGATGGCGCGATCCACTTCGGCGCGTGCAAACTTGAGAGCCTTACCTGCCTCGGCAGCAATGGTCTTCGCCAAATCTTCGGAACGCTCGCGCAACAGCGACGCGGTCTTGAGAAGAGTCTCAGCGCGCTTATAGGCGGGCATATCGGCCATCACTTGTGCAGCGCGTTGTGCCGCGGCAATCGCCGCATCCACGTCTTCGCGGCGGGCAGTCGGCAAGGCGGCAATAGTCTGGCCGTTATATTTATTCTTCACTTCCATCGTTGGTCCGGCATTGACCCATTGTCCATCAATGAAAAGTTTGTATTCCATCTCGGCGATTCTCCTGATTTTGGATTGCAAATTTATCTTATTATACGGATGGACTATATAAACGACAAATACGATTTTCCGAAAGCGATGCCCTCATAAGTCTATGCGATGATCTCAAATACCGGATGTTTGGGCGCTTCTCCGATATAAGCTTCTTCTGAAGAGTCAACTCCAACATCGAAGTAGGGCCTTGTGATTGCCACATGGATCATATACTTTCGCAAAACGGGCGCGGCTTGCTCCGCGGAGCATTCCCGAACCGCGACGGTTTCGGACTTTCCATTCCTCGTCAGTGTCACTTTCCCTGACGCCCTTGCATTAAAGACCCAACTTACATTACCAAACGGAGAGACCAGCCAGCGATGATTCCCATCCTCAATCAAGGTAACCGGGTTGGTTCGAGGCACCCCACTCTTACGCCCGATTGTCGTCAGCAAGTAATAACCTTTTGGAGCAAGATGCAGAGAAAGAAATGCTTTCGTGACTGTATCGGCCACCCGACGCGACATATTTGCTTTGAATTTTATCGCCATTCATTAGACTCCATCAACAGCGTAAAAATTATTTATAGTCTTAGAAGGTTCTCTGCATTACCGTGCGCAATTCGCTCTTTATCGGCCGTGCTGACTGGCAGTTTATTTAAGAATTCTCGCCCCTGTGCCATGGGCGCATAAGGATGATCCACTGAAAACATAATCCGATCCACACCGACTTCCAATAACAAATTGAGAAACACCGATTTATAGTTGAAACCGCTAAACGTATAATGAATATTTCCCCGAAGATAGGCGCTGATCGGTCGCTTTAGCTTCGTTGTTTCCATGTTCATAATACGGTCCATTCTCTGCAACATAAACGGAAGTGTCTCGCCCATATGGCCTATGATGATTTGCAGTTTTGGATACTGGTCGAATACTCCACCAAGCATGAGTCGAATCACATGAACGGCTGTTTCAATATGCCAGCCCCAGCCGGCGCCAATCAACATATTGGTGACGGCCGGATCAAAGCCTGAATAGGAAGCGTCAATCACAGCCTGCGGAGGCTGCGTCGGGTGGAGATAGATTGGGACATCCAGCGCTTCAGCACGCTCTAAAATCGGCCAGAAAAACTTATTGTCGAGGTAGCGTCCTTGGACATGTCCATTGATATTGGCGCCCTTGAATCCATAATCCCGTACCGTGCGTTCTAGCTCGATCGCTGCAGCTTTTGGATCAGAAGTCGGCAATGTGGCAAACCCGGCAAAACGTTGGGAATGACTCTTTACTGCACTTGCTAGAAAATCATTCGTTTCCTTGGCAATCTTTCTGGCTTCTTCCGCCTCCAGTTGCTCCACGCCCGGAGAGTTGAGAGATAAAACTTGCAAATCAATGCCTGCAGCATCCATCTCTGCAATTCTCTTGTCGCCAAGATCGCATAATTGGTTAAACAGTTTGCCGATATAACTTTCAGGATTCTTGGCTTGTTCCTTCAAACCCTTCCCCGGACCTGCCAAAAACGATGGACTTACAAAATGTTCTTCAAGAGTAATTGTTTTCATGGCTTCCTCATAGGATTACGTATTTTCGGATTTGACTTTTTATTGTACTCCGAAAAGAAATGGAAATATGAGGGAGGATAAAGATCGCTATTCACAAAAGGTGATGGTCATTTTAAAAACGGCCACCACCTTTTTCGAAACTCTATTGCACTGCTTCCTTCGTCATCTCTTTGATGCCAAAGGGAAATTCGTACTCTGCCATCTTGTCCATGAATGGGATCGGATCGAAGGCTTCAGGTCCAAGCACGCCCGCGCCTTTCCATTGACCATGTTCGATCAAATCCCAGCCGATCACGGCGCTGAAAGCCGTCTGCGCTACCACCGCCTGGCATCTCCAGCGCTTCATGCACTCGACGTTATCCGCCACCTGATATAGATAGACTTCACGCGGACGGCCGTCTTTGATTCCCTTCACCCACGTCCCCGCGCAAGTTTTGCCATGCATCTTATCGCCCAAGTGAGCCGGGTCGGGCAAACTCGCGGCAACCACGTCGCGCGGCGCAACCTCCATGCCCTTGACTTTGATCTTGTTCTTTTTGTCCAAACCTAGCATGTGAAGTGTCTTCAGCACGGCGATGAATTGGTTGCCCAAACCATATTTAAACGTCACGCGCTTCGCCTTCACCCAGCGCGGCACGAGCAAGACCTCCTCGTGTTCCACATTGACCACTTCCACTTTGCCGATCTCGGGAAAATCAAAGGTCTCAGGCTCGGAAAAAGGTTCGGTGGTAAACCAACCTTTTTTATCTTCATAGATCACAGGCGGATTGAGACATTCCTCGATGGTCGTCCAAATGGAAAAGTTTGGTGCAAATTCATAGCCGTCAATGGCGATGTTCGACCCATCACGGATACCGATCTCCTCAATCTCGTCAAAGAGATAATCCTGGGCATAACGCGCAAACACATCCGCCATACCCGGCTCCACGCCCAGACCGAGGATGGCGAGCAGGCCTTTCCTTTCCCAATCTTTGCTCCTTGCAAATTGATAATCACCCAGTTTGATACCCGGCTTATGAAAAGGGTCGGTCGGATTCGGTTCTGAAAGTGTCATCGCCATATCCATGTACATGGCGCCGACGCTATACGCCGCGTCGAAGATCTTCTCGTTGAAAGTGGGATCCACGGCGTTCATGACAAGATCAACATTGTATTTTCTTGCGAGTTCTTCGATACTTTCCTGTTTACTTGCATCGATGAACTCGGCTGGAAATCGTTTTGGATCGCCTAATTTCTTCTGGACTTCTGCCGTGCGTGACTGGTTGTAATCTGCCAACACAATCTGTTCCACCCATGGACGTTCTTTCGCGATCGCGGCAATGGCTTCTCCCACGCCGCCTACGCCGACCAACAAGACTTTCATAAATCCTTTCGATTGGCTCCGCCACCCATCTATTTGCGGGTGCGGACAAGTTTTGTGCCGCCTCATTTCCTAACTGAAAGCGGGTCTTTCCATAACCAGCCGTCATCGCAACGACAACGTGCTAAAAGTAGATTTCCTTAACGATCTTTAGGTGCATGAAGGTTTCCGACTCACGGACTCCTTCGATGGCATAGAGTTTTTCGGTGATGAACTTCAACAGATCTGCGTGATCGCGGCAAATCACTTCGGCCATGATATCGAATTGTCCGCTTACAACCACCAGATATACCACTTCCTTCAATTTAGAAATTGCGTCCGCAACCTCCAGCATCTTAATGCCATCGGTGCGAATGCCTACCAGCGCCATGGTCTTGAATCCGCGCTGGAGTGGATTAGAGATGGCAACCACTTTCAGCATGCCCATATTCACTAAACGGTTATACCGCTGGCGGATCATGCCCGGCGAGACTTTGAGCTTCGCGGCGATTTGAGCAAAGGCCGCGCGTCCATCCTTGCGCATGGCATCCAGGATGTGCTGGTCAATTTCGTCCAGCGAAACTATCTTCTCCGTAACGATTTTTTTGCTCATAAGTCTATTTTATACTGTTTTTGCATTATAGTCAAATATATTATAACTAATCATCACAAATAATGAGTTTTGATGCACAAAATGAGGCTATTATGATGTCAAGTATCCACCCTCGGCCACTACAGGCAAGTAACTGCATTCTTTGGCTATTTTTCCATTAATTCTATAGCACGCTATTCCCTCTGCTCACGATTTTCACACGACAGGGAAAGGCGACTTTAATCTCTCTATTGCACTTGAAATTCACATCAGATTAACCGTCATAGCTTTCTTATTTCTTACCTTTACAACCACGGCGCAAAATAGCAAGACCGTCAGCCGCTTCCGGCGCAATGACCGCGGTAATTCGAGTATGAGCCTTTAGACGAGTGGATGCGATAGGGACAAACTCGCGCCCTGCTTCAAAACAGCGAATGAGCACTACCCCGGAAGGCAATCCAAGCATTCGTACTTCTTTTCCTGCAAATGGTGCGCGCCGCTCAATCTCAAGTTCAATGACCATTGGTTCTTTCAAACTAATATGCGTGTGATCGCGAGCCAGATCGCGTTCCAGCAATGCTTCATAGATTGGCAAATCTTTCAATAACTCTGCAACTGCATAAGCGCAAAAGCAAGTGATCAGCAGAGGCAGCATCTGTTGATAGTCCCCCGTCATTTCAACGATCAGGACAATCCCAGTAAGCGGAGCACGCACAATCGCCGCGAAATACGCCGCCATGCCGACAACCGCGAAGACCGCTGGTATTGGCACGATCGCCGGGGCGAAGGAATGAGTAATCTGTCCGATCGCAAGGCCAAGCAGGGCTCCAAGCGCGAGCAAAGGTGCAAAAATTCCGCCAGCGGTACCGGTCGCATAACTTGAAACACTCAAGAGAAACCGGATGATAAAGAAGAGCGGAATGGCCGCAAGCGCGAATTCTCCGGCCAGGACGATTTCTGCCAGTGCATGTCCATCGCCGACCGCTATCGGAGAAAACCAACTGATGAGGCCAGCGATTGCCCCCACCGCCGCGACCATGCCAAGTCCCAAGCGACTCTGTAGACCGACGAATAAATCCATCGTTCCAAGTAAGGCTCGGTTAAAGGCTACTCCCAGCAAACCTGCCAGAACACCCAGAATGGCAAATATAGGCAGCGAGGCGAGAGGAGGAGTTGGATAATTTGGAATTGCAAATACGGGGACGCCCCCGAAAAGAAAACGCACCACAATATCCGCAATGGCCGCAGCCACAAAAGCCGCACCAAATACAATGGGATGAAAGTCGCGCCGTATTTCTTCGAGAACGAATATCACTCCTGCCAGCGGCGCATTAAATGCTGCCGCAAGACCAGCGCCTCCGCCGGCAGCGATCAACGTTCGCCGTTCTCCCGGCGACAATTTGGTCCAGCGCGAAACCGCGTCACCGATCGAAGCACCCATTTGAACAGTTGGCCCTTCACGGCCTAATGCCAAACCTCCACCGATTGCTAATGCTCCAGCGATAAACTTGACAGGCAGGACGCGTTTCCAGTTCAATGTTCTGAGCCGGTGCATTACTGCTTCGAGGTGCGGGATACCGCTTCCGCTGGCTTCGGGCGCATAACGCCGCACCAGCATGACGGATACCATAGCCCCAGCCATGCTGAAGAGTATCGGAAAGATCCAGCCAAAGACCGGGAAGTGATGTGACCAAGTCAAGAGTTGATTCCGCACTTCGTCTGCCCCATTCAGCGTTGCTCGGAAAAGTGCGGCAACCAATCCCGCACCGAGACCTACCAGCGCGGCGCGCGGAAACAAGCGTCTCCGTCGTTCACTGGTAGATAGATACTCTTGAATTTCAGAATCGACTTCTGTTCGAGAAGAGGTGGAATCAGGAGATGGCTTGTTAATTGATTTGTTTTGCATGGGGAATATTTTTGAGATGGGGTTGAATGGGTTCCGGCAATTTTATCGCACTTTGTGAATTACAAGCATGATTATCAGAGGATATAAATTTGTCTTGCCGTGTATAAATCAAAGTCCTCGTCGAATTCAACGAGGACTTTTGTACTTACGATGCATCTTTACGAATGCCGGGGAATATGTAGCAATTCCAATGAGCTATCGAGCAAGTTTAGTTTACTGTTTCAAGAGACTCCCAAATTTATTGTAAAGCAGTTCAGCTGCCATTTTCGGGCCATCCCACTTTTCCATTATCTTTGAAAATTCTTCAGCTTTACATTTGGCATCCTCATCGTACAGCAGAAGCTGAACTGCCTCCTGTACTTTTTTTGATGGGTCTTTTGATTTTGCGACACGTATCGCAAATCCCTTACGCACGAGACAGGCAATGTTCGCTACTTGTTCGAGCTGCATGCCAACACCGACTACGGGTTTACCAGCATAGGCCGCAGTCATGACTGTTCCAATGCCACCATGGATCAAGGAAAGATCTGCAAGTTTATTTACAAGATGCGCAGGGAGCCAGTCCGTCACCATGACATTTGAAGGGATCTTAACGCCGGGAACCTTATCAAGGTGCTGTTTAACAGGGGCAATAACACGATAAGGTTTCCCCTCAAAACTTTCAATGATTTTGGCAATGATCTGCGGAGTCCCCGAGCTTCCCATCGCGAAATAAATAAGAGGCTTATCCCGCGGAATATTCTTGATTTCCTCTGGTAAAGGAAAGTCTTGTCTTGCAATGAGAGGACCGGTGTAGTAATAATTTGGCGGAAGTTTCACTCCAGAGAACTCGGCCGGTTCAGCAACCATGGTAATATCACCGCGCCAATACTCAAAAATGGATTTATATCCGGCAACACCATAATGCTTGGCAGCTTTGTTCACTGGACCCAAGAACCCAATCCTGATCCAGAAATTGATGAATAACAGGATCAGCCAGTCCACGATCTCCTTGAGAGGCGGGAAGGTTATTCCATCGGTCATCCCGGCTCCATGGACAAAAAAGTCCTCCAGCCACGTGGATTGGACGACCCAGACGAGTGGAATATTCAAGATCCGGCAGGTGACCGGGATGGTCATGTAGGAACCAGTAACCACTACCTTCGGCTTTAATTCTTTTAAGTATTTCACTTCGTTATCGATCATGGCTATTATTTCCTTTTGGGAGAGAGCGGGGGCAAATTTTTCCCCCTTATCCACTTTCCCAAGGAGTTCGATCATTTCCGGTGTATAGCGTGGTTCTAATCGCTTCAACGGAAAGCCTTCCTCCTCGATCAAGTGCTCCAGGTCCCCCCCATTGGAAATGAATTGGATGTCGAAGACCTGGCTTGCCACAGAATGATTGATGATCCCTTTAGCTATTTCGATCATTCGGGTGGTTTCGGCAAGATCGAAAGTTACCGGTGCAAACAGTAAAAGCTTCTTCGTCATGAGGATCCTCCATCGTTGGGAACAATATTAAAAGACTCCGCAAAACCATTACTTGCGCGGGCGAAAAGCAACCATTGGCATCGTCTCCGCCAAACGCTGGCTCGATTCTCGACCGGGCTGCAATTCTTCTTTGAGAAACAACCGAGTTAACTCTTTGAAAGCCAGCGGATAGCGGCGCGTATATTCCTCGAGGATATCAACCGCTTCAGAGAGCAGAATATCTTCAGCGTGTACTTGCAGTTTTCGCGCACCAACGTTTATGACCACATCCGGATTCTTGTGAATGTTTTGATACCAATCGGATTGATTTCCCCATCCAGAAACGACAAAGAAGCTATCTGAGTTCTGAATCGTGTTTAACTACCTCAATGACAGTTTGACGCGGCAGACCGCTTTTTCTTCCGATATGTGTTAGCAAGAGAAAGCGATTGCCGAACAACCAACCTAAATGTAGACGATAAAGCCAGATCGGAAGTCGTAAACCAAAGCGCAATAAACCATGAGGTACAGTAGTAATTGTAGTTTTGTTCATAATTTTCTTGAGAGAGTGTCTGTTAGACTAAAGTCGCGGTTACTGTTAGCATTCAACGAATAGGGACGTGATAAATCGGTAACAACGTCAGTGGACAATCGGCCGCCTATATTAGCCCGTTAACCACCGGAAGGCACGCTCTACGAATGGCTTCGCATCTTTCTCGATACACATGCCATGCGCGATGATTAACTTGTCGAAATCCCATGAGAGCAGCTTTTCGAGGGATCGCCGTGCGAGGTTTCGATTGGTGAAGGACAACCGGATGTCGAGTCCAACGCCCCCGTACTGAGATGCAACTCCCTCGACTTTGAACAGCGCATTGCGAAATGGTTTTCCTTTCACATTCGGATGAATCTGGATTAAATCATCCAGGATGACCGTGCGAGACTCTTTATGAAAGAAAAGGACTTCTTCGAGGAGAGGGTTGCCTTTGAAGGTAAGTTGGTCGAAGTCATTAGCCCAATCTTGATACGGCGCTTCTCCTAAAACGCCAGTAAATGACAGATTTCCCTGCTTCAATGTAAATGGTGTAATTCGTGATACCCATAGTTGTGCTTCAGGAAATAACGCATGCCATCGTTCAAGGCGCCAGACGTGTCGCGGAGTTGCTGCAATAAGATATTTAACCGGTCCCAATTCTGTGATGCGTTTGAGCGTTTCGAACGCTACGGGCACAGGAGATTCGATCCACACTGAGCCATTAGCAAGCTTTACGATGGTCATGCGAGTAGTAAACATAACACCCATGTCGCGGACATTTGGACCCTCAACAAGCCATATATTTTTGGCAAAGGCCTGAAGGTCTGGCACTAGAGGAGATTTCACATCATCCCGCGGATCAGGATTCGATCCCGGTTTAGAATCGTGAACCTGGAAATTGTTAGCATTTGGTTCCATGATCAGTACTCCTGAATATTTGCGTAATTTGGTCATTCACCTGGCACGCACACCACGTGGAAACAGTCTTTAATCAATAGCGCTGAAGCGTTAGGTTCGGGTTTGAACCCCTTCAAGCAGTAGTTTCATCCCTGAGCGAATATGGCGCTCAGGATCAATGATGCTCTTATCGTAAACCCAAAGCAGCATTGTTCCCTCGATGATGGCACCAGCAGCAATGGCCACCTCGCGTGCATCCACGGAACGAAATTCTCCCGCGTCGATTCCGCGCTGGATGATGGGAATAAGAATATTCAGATAATGGTTGATGTAATCCTTTAAAGCTCGCTGCACATACTTGTTGCGGAATGCCAATGCGAGAAAGTTATAGATGATGGGAATCAGCCGAAGCATTGACACGATATCTTTGGTTATTAGATCGGTAAGCTTCAACATTGCATCAAATGCACTAATATCCTCCTGCTGCAAGTCTTCTAGTTGCCGGAACTCGCGTTGAAAAATCCGTTCCAGAATGGCAATGATGAGATCATCCTTGCTTTTGAAATAAAGATAAAGCGTTCCTTTGCTGAGGCCGGTTTTTTCAGCAATATCATCCATGCGGGCTTCATCGAATCCCCTTTTAGTGAAGACGCCTTCAGCGGCATTGAGAATTTGAGCTTTGCGTTCATCGCTGACATTTGGTCGAGGAGACATAGTGTCCTTTTAAATGACTGACTGGTCAGTTATAGTATAACATCAGTGGGTGATTTGTCAATATCTCGTTCGCTTGAATAAGCAAACACCCATGCCTGTGGTCACGCCAATCGTGACAGCAGTGATACCGAATGACAATATTTGAGATGTGGGAATGCGATCCAGTCAATTAAGAAGCTTGTTTTTTAGCGGCACTATCCACCCGTTGAAGAACGGATCAATAATTGGGGCTGCACCTTTATTTGTTTATTTTCCAAAGTCTTTCCCACAGCCATCGTAAGAATCATATTTGCTAACTGACGCGCAATGGTGTAAATGGGCTGATCCAGTGTTGTAAGAGGGGGCTTGCATGTACAGAATCTGCAATGCCGTCGAAACCGGCAATAGCTATATCTCGTCCAACGATCAATCCATGCTCACGCGCCGCATGCATGGCTCCGATTGCGGTCACATCGTTGATACATGCGATCGCTGTCGGCGGTGCGGAAAGAGCGAAGAGAAGTTCTGCCGCGTGATAGCCGCCTTCGGAAGTCATGTTGCCGTGAACAACCCACGCTGGGTCGGATTCTATTCCCGCTAAACTCAATCCAGCTTGATAACCCGTAAGACGATCATGATTGATCTTTAGACTTGGGTCGCCGCCAATATAAGCAATCCGCTCGTATCCCCGTTCAACCAAGTGCGCAATCAACTTGAGCATGCCATTGAATGAATCAACTTCAATGCCCACGAAATCGAGTTTCAAAAGCGAACGCTCCATAGCCACATGCGGTACGTTTTGCCTGGCTAGGAAGCGCAGACGCCAATCGTTCAGCCGGACACGATTGACCACGATACCATCAACTTTTCCTCCCTGAACCCAGCGTTTGTAGAGTTCTTTCTCTTCCTTGCTATCTGGTGATGCAGCAGATACCAGCAAATCAAAACGACAGGCGGAAGCCTCATCACTTAAACCTGCAATGAATTCCGAGAAAAATGGGTCAGCGAATCCAGCGCTATCTGCAGGCAAGATATAACCGATGGTGTCCGTCCGTTGGCGGCGTAGCTGCCTGGCGGCACGGTTTGGAACATATCCCATTTCTTTGGCAGTTGCAACAACCAGCTTCCTGGTGTGGTCAGCCACATCATCATAACCGTCGATGGCACGCGAAACCGTCGTAATGGATAAATTCAAGCGTTTGGCAACATCACGAATCGTAGAATGCAATTTGTATACCCTCGGGAGAATTGAAAGGCAGCCGGCCGGCTGCCAAGGTAAAGTTTACCGGTATGTACGCGATTATACTGCGGCGCTTTGCAAATCTGTAAATGTATTTTGCATTGTTATGAAATTCTAACCATGCTATAATTTCCCAAAACGTTTTGGAAGACTTCAGTATTTTTCATATTTTTTGAAAGGAGGTTGTTATGTTATTCGCTCCTGCCGAAAAGGGCCAGGGATTGGTTGAATATGCTTTGATTCTCGTTTTGGTCGCTATTGTGGTTATTGCAGTTTTGATGGTGTTAGGCCCCACTATCGGCAAAGTCTTCAGTTCGATCAATAAGAGTCTCTCCAGTATTTAATGAATTTGCAGCATATATGTTCAACCAGGGGGAAGAACAAATCATCATTCAATAAGACGACTACTTTCTTAGAAAATCATACCATCCGACAGGCGACCTGTCGGATGGTATGATCGCCAATAAATACAAATATCGTCTCGCGACGATATTTTTGCGCCCCCGCAGAGGCTCGAACTCTCAACCTACTGATTCGAAGTCACACCTGGTATGTGAGCTACATACATCTACTGCTATGATTTATATTATGTTCAACAATGATCAAAGATTTTAAGCACTCAAGACTTTCGAGCATCACTCATTGGGAATGAATGAATGTATAACGAACCAATAATACGGGACCATATTGTGGATAAGATTCTTTAGAGTTAGAAACAGCACAGATTAGGGTGTGTTGATTCGTTAAGGTTTAGATAGACTCAATCAGATAAGTCGAGTGTACCACAGGGATTGCACCGTCATAGACTTGCGCAGGGGTGCGGTACTCGAGGGATTGATGCGGGCGGACAAAGTTATAAAATTGGATGTACTGAAATAACTGACGATACGCCTCCTTCGGGTTGGCATATTCATGCAGATAGACTTCTTCGTACTTGATGGTGCGCCACAATCGTTCGGTGAAGATATTGTCGCGCTCGCCCGCGTCCATCCATGGTTCGGAGAACTAAACCACTTTGCTGATCTTGACACCGGCATTTTGCAAACGCTCAATATATCTAGGACTGGTAAAGTGGCTGCCCTGATCACTGTTCCAGATTTCAGGTACAGCTTGCAAGAGGGCTTGATCAACGGCCGTCAAAACGAAATCTATTTCCAGGGTCTGACTAAGCGCCCAACTGAGGATCCGTCGAGAATACCAGTCCAACACCGCCACCAGATACAGCCAGCCTCCGGGCAAGCGAACGTAGGTAATATCGATGCCCCAAATATGATTTGGGTGATCAGCGGTAATGCTCCGCAACAAATACGGGAAGATCTGATGCTCTGGGGCAGGTTTACTCGTATTCGGACCTGGAGCAATGCCTGCGATCCCCATGGCACGCATGTAGGCTTGCACGGTGGGGCGCGAAACTTGAAATTCGGACGCAAGACCGCCGTGATGCGCCGTGACCCGTAGAAGGGCCAGGCCGTATAAACTTCATCAATGCGACGCTTGATCAATATCTCCCGCTCCGTGGGCGGACGAGGCTGATAGAACAAGCTCGAATAACTAATGCCCAGCAACTCGGCTTGAGTCCGTAACGAAACTTGCGGGTTATCTTTTTCCAACATCGCCAGACGCTCCGCTCTACTCAAGAGGCAGACCTGATTTTTTTTTCAACCAGTTCAACTGAGTGCTCAGTTTACCGATCTCGGCGTATAACTCATTGAGTTGCTTTTCGTGGGCGAGGCTTTCAACTTTTTCGCCTTTGCGATCATCATCGAATAAATCGGCAAAGTTTTCCAGCGCCTGTTTTTTCCACTTATAGATCTGGTTCGGATGAATGCTATTTTCCGAGGCGATCTGAGCAATGGTTTTTTCTTCCTTCAACACTTCCAGCACAATCGCTACTTTTTGGCTGGTTGTGAAATGTCTTCTTTTAGGCATGTTGTCTCCAAATTCCACTCCTTAATTATGCCCGATTTTATGTCTAAATTTCCTTATCCACTATAGTTACAGAACAGAGCCCCTTGTTCGATAGCATCATCAAGAGCCAGGCGGGTATGGGGCGTATCATCGAACCATCGGGCAGGCATATTTTTCTTAACGCTCTCTCGATGAGGCTTTTTTAGCATTGCCATTGCAAAAGTTTTTTTATCCAACGCGGAATGAGAGAATGGACTTTCGTTAGTGAAACGAATCAAATACCAGTAAACGAACATGAAGTCGAATGCGGCTGGATATGCAACAAAAACCGGCAAACCGGGTAAGACTTTCAACCTGTCCTGGCTGCTTACCTCATCCGTCCGGATTTTTGAAGTAAAAGAGCGCAGGCTGACACGGGTCTAAGGCTGCTCTCCACAAGGTGCGGCGGACTACGGCAGTGACGGGGGTGTCACATTTGCAAGGGGTATAATTTGAACAAGATACGGGAGATTAACCATGACTCGCTCGTGTACTGCTTTGATCCATAAAGAAGATGACTGGTATGTGGCGGATTGTCCCGAAGTGGGGACGGTTAGCCAGAGAAAAATAGTTGAAGAAGCGGTTCCCAATCTCAAGGAAGCGACCGAACTTTATCTGCAAGAATTTCCCTTGCCCGAAACCAACCATCCACTGCTGACCACTTTCGACGTGACGATTTATGCCTGATCTTCCACGCATTGGAACGGCTTGGCTTCGCTCAGGCGCGCCAACGAGGAAGCCATGTGGTCATGAAAAAGTCCACGCCAGAGGGCAGCATCGGTTGCGTTGTCCCCATGCATTTGGGACTTTGCGCAGCATTCTCAAGCAGGCAAAAGTCTCAGCAGATGAATTTATTAAAGTTGTGAAATAGTATTCAACAGCATAAAATGCTCATAATATTTAAGCGGTGGACACATTCCACCGCTTTTTTACTCCAATATTTGAGCTCATCGGCCTCGCCTTAGGTGATCTCAAGGAAGAGGGCCGCGTTTCTCGCGGCCGAGATAATCGCTGCATTCTTCGCCTTGGGTATGACCAGACTATCGTCATTCCCAAGGAAAAAATCCTGTCCTTCGAATGAGACCCAAGCCATGCCCGACAGTATTCGCAGCAGCCATTCTGAAGAACTCGGCAAACGAAGTTCCTCATGGCAGAGCAATACTAGGCGTCGCAGGTTTCGGCTTGCAAGCCGAAACCTTACCTATATTTGGCTTTGCGCGACTTGTGCAAATTCTTCCGCGATGCATAAAGCAGCAACATCACGCCGCAAGTGCAGGCTCAATTCCTGTCGGAGGAATTTAGGAGCTGGCTCTTAGCTGGACTTTATCCATTTGAACCTTAACCAAAAGCAGGGTAAGCTAGGACTAACACTCCTTCACGAGGTAGCCTATGCCAGCCCTGCAGAACGAATATATCACGATCTTGGGAAGCTTTGAGAGGCTCTTCTCTCAACGAATTTGGAAGCATGCGAAAATCCTGTTGATGGGTGCGATTCTTTCTCCTGCCGAACGAACGGTGACCGCGGCCTTGCGCATGACCGGACTGAGTATGGATAAGCATTTTCAAAATTATCACCGGGTTCTGAATCGTGCGAAGTGGTCAAGCTTGGAAGCAAGTCATATTTTGTTGGGACTCCTGGTGAGCGCCTTTGCCCTGTGCGGTCCAATCATTCTGGGATTGGATGACACCATTGAACGGCGGCGGGGAGCCCAGATCAAAGCAAAAGGAATTTATCGCGATCCAGTTCGTTCAAGCCACGGTCACTTCGTTAAAGCTAGCGGACTGCGTTGGTTGAGTCTCATGTTGTTGGCGCCTATTCCATGGGCAGGTCGCATCTGGGCTCTGCCCTTTCTCACAGTCTTGGCGCCTTCCGAGAGATACTATCAAGGCAAATCTCGCAAGCACAAGAAACTTACCGAGTGGGCTCTGCAGCTGGTCTTGCAAGTTCGCCGTTGGTTGCCGAAACGCCAGTTGGTCGTAGTGGCGGATAGCGGTTTCGCCGTGATCGAGCTCCTTTTTCAGTTGTGTCAACTCAAAAACCCGGTTTGTATGATTGTTCGTTTCCGGATGGATGCAGCTTTGTACGAACCCGCTAAAAATTCACCCGGTCAAAAGGGACGCCCGCGCAAGAAGGGCAAACGCTTACCCACTTTGGAAAAGGTTGCCGAAGACAAACATACTCATTGGAAGCGGCTTACCGTGCAAGAGTGGTACGGCGAAAAGAAACGCAAAATTGAAATCACTTCTGGAACGGCCGTCTGGTCTCATAGCGGGAAGCCCGCCCTGCCGATCCGTTGGGTCATTGTGCGTGATCCATTGCATGTTTTCAAAACCCAAGCTCTGTTATGCACTGATCTCAAAATCTTGGCTGAGCAAATCGTTCAGTGGTTTCCGAGACGTTGGCAAGTCGAAGTCACGTTTCATGAAGTCCGAACTCACCTCGGCGTCGAGACCCAAAGACAATGGGCAGACTTATCCATCTTGCGCATTATACCCGCTTTGCTCAGCCTGTTCTCGATCGTCACCTTGCTCGCCAACCTACACGCCCATAAACAAAAGCTGCCTATCCAGCAGACCGCCTGGTATGTTAAAAAGCTACCCACTTTTTCGGATGCGCTCTCGATCGTCCAGCAAACTTTGGCATCCGAAATCTATTTTCGAACTTCGCCAATTCATCGCGATGTGCAAAAATCACCGCCGCCTCGCTCCAAATACCGCTCTTCTGCCGCTAATTGGGCATTTCGATAACAATATTTTTGGATAAAGTCTAGCTTAGTGCAGTTATGTTATTTTACAGTCACGACCAGCGTGTAATTGATCACCATGCCCGCTTTGGGCACTACCTGAATGATGTAGTCCTGTGTGGATGGTAGTTTCATGCTAAAAGTGGTTTGCTCGGTCACATAGCGCAAATAGGGTTGGCCATCACTAAAGCCGTACATCGCCAACACGTCATCCTTGCCGACTCCATTCAACTCGAGGTCCATTTGCTGGCCCTGCTTAGCGAATAATATATATGAGATATCGGAGCCGCCCGGAGGTGAAATGGTAAAGCCGCCCGCGGTTTGACCGGATAGCGTCGCGCTGGTTTTACCAGGTGCGAACTGGATGCGGGCCGGAGTGCTGATGGACAATGAGAAGTTTTCCGAGGAGGCACCGCCATTCACGGAAACATAATAGTCTTCGGTGACGGTCAATAACATATTCAGATTTTGCCCGGCATTGAGTAGGGATGTACCGCTGGCGGTTTTGATCGTCATGGTTACATCGCCATTCGTCGAAATAAGATTGGCGATCAATGGCTGTCCCTGCGCGGCATTAAGCACATAGGAGAGAGCCTGACCTGGCTGGATTGTTCCCATTATTGAACCTGATGTCGCGCCGGCCACAAAATTTAGGCGGGTCGCGGCGGGCAGAACTGGCGTCGGAGGCGGGAGTGCCATGGTCGGTGAGGCAACGGCAGAAGGAAGTGGGGTTGGCTGTATTGAAGTAGGCGTAGCTTGTGCTCGTATCGATTCCATCGTTGCGGCAACGACCGTCGCGACATCATTGGGGGAAGGTGAAGGGGTCGCGGAATTCGAGCCAGTGCATGCAGCGACGGCAACAAATATCGCAATCAAAGCAAAGAATGGCTTCCAAAGAATACCGATGCTGTCAAATAGTTTCATTACCAATCTCCTTGTTGGAAATAAGCTCCTAAGAGAGCGTTTTAAAAGTCATGTTGCAAGCATTTTTAGCATGCGTCGAGTGCTGGCGATATAAACCATACTCTCACTGGATAATGTAGTGTGCTCATAGTCGCGAGCCAAACGCCGATAGCGACCTAACCATCCGAAAGTTCGTTCCACGACCCAGCGGTGAGGGAGCACTTTAAAACCTTTGACATCATCGGAACGTTTCACGATCTGCAAGGTCCAACCGAAACGTTGGCGGACGTCATCGATAATCGAAGGGTACCCGCCATCGGCCCAGATGAGCTTCAAGCGACACCAGCGATTATGAAGACTATGTTTGATGCGATCAAACAATTTTTGCAAAGTCAGGATGCCTCCGGCTCCATCTTGGATGCTGGCACTGTGCACTACGACTAACAACACCAAGCCCAAAACATCCACGACCAAGTGTCGCTTCCTGCCCGGCGTCTGCTTATGCACATCCACCCCCCGTTCTTCACCGCCTTCCGAAGTCTTCACACTTTGGCTGTCGATCACCGCCGCACTCGGCTGTTCGTTGCGCCCCGCTTTCTTTCGCACTTTCTTCACCAACACCTCATTGATTTGTTGCCACAGCCCATCCTGTTGCCAGCGCCAATAGTAGTAGTGCACCGTTTGCCATGGAGGAAAATTGATGGGCAACATACGCCATTGACATCCGGTGCGGTTGACGTACAGAATCGCATTGATAATCTGCCACTTTTCCCATTTCGGCGGTCGCCCCATTTTGTAACTTGGAAGGAATTCCATTATCTGCTGCCATTCGGTATACTTGAGATCGGTCGGGTAGGTTTGGTTGAATTTAGCCATTCTCCAATCTTACTCGACCACTTTTAAAACACTCTCTAAGCAAATAAGGCATTTATCTGTGAGCATTCGTAATGTGCGCAGACTTCTGAGGTGCGCGTCCAATTCGCGGCAAAGAAGAAAATGCCAATCTTGATTCGATGTAGTCTAACATAACGTGTTGACGATATCAACAGACGAGGATCAACGGAGAGATTGTTCTGTGATCATGCGACTTGAAATGGGGGTATAATTTGATATATCAGATATTCAGGATTTCAGAAAGGAGCGTTTCCGTATGTCTCAATATTTTCAAGTCCGAAGCAACGGCCAGATCACCCTGCCTGCAGAAACACGCCGCAAAGCCAATCTCAAAGAGGGTGACTTGCTGGAGGCCATTATTGAGGAAGATGGATCGATCCGTCTTCTGCCAAAGACCGCGGTAGACCGCGCCCTAGCGGAAAAACATCAATTGAAGGATATTGCCTGGGCCGTGAAGCCGAAAAGAGGTCCGAAAAAGTGAATCGTGTTATCGTTTGCGACACAGGGACTCTACTCCATTAATGGTTATTCGTTCCGGTTGAAACAGAAGAGGACTTGAGTGATGTACAGCGGCTTGTGGAGATGCGAACTCATGCAAAGCGCATCATGTAGATTACGAGCCTCTAACATCGGCTACAGCGGATGGGCGGCTTACGCCTCGCAAAAAAGGAGTAAACTACGCTCGAACCATTTCATCAAACCAGTCTTACCCTGTCGCCCACTGGTTGGTAATTCAAACCGTTGTGTGCTAGATGACTATGGTTCACATTGAAGCAAGGGTTCTGAGACATTATACGCAATAAACTTCCCGTTGCTGTGCATCTTTTCTTTTTGCGAGATAAACAAATATTATTATTGCGTCGCTTCAATACGGGCTATGAAGACGGCAATTACAGCGTTGTTGCGGGTCATGTAGACGCAGGCAAATCGGTAATGCAGGCCGCTATTCGTGAGGCGAGGGAAGAAGTCGGAATAATTTTGGAGCCGGCAGACATTCAAATCGTCCATGTTATGAACCGTAAATCAGATGATGAGCGCATTGATTTTTTTATGGCAGTCAGACATTGGGTTGGCGAAATCACAAATAATGAGCCGCAAAAATGCGATGAGTTGTCGTGGGCAACCATGGACTCCCTGCCTTACAATATAATTCCATATGTGAAGTATGGACTAGAGAAATATCAGGCAGGCGTCTTTTACAGTGAATTTGGCTGGCTATGAAAAGGTAGTTCCTGATTGTTTTAGAGACGGGCTTTTTGCTAACATTCTGTGGGTCACTTTTTGTTCTTGCCAAAGTCGATAGCGTATGAAATCCAGGCAAATGCATATGGATATCAGCCAATTCAGCAAGCGTGAAAAGGAAGTTATTGAACTTCTCTTACAGGGCAAAAGCAACAAGCAGATTGCCCTGGCACTCGGGGTTTCTCAAAACACAGTTGAATATCATTTGAAAAATATCTACAAAAAACTTCAGGTAAACTCAAGACATGCATTTGGGACTTTGCGCAGCATTCTCAAGCAGGCAAAAGTCTCAGCAGATGAATTTATTAAAGTTGTGAAATAGTATTCAACAGCATAAAATGCTCATAATATTTAAGCGGTGGACACATTCCACCGCTTTTTTATTTCAATTCAATTGAGGATATTGTGACACTCTTTGCGCAAATGCACCACATGAACAAACGCATCAAGAATGCGTGCCGCGGTTGCAGCGGTCTGCATTCATACGAACGCTGAACCTTATCAGGCGTTGTAGAAAACAGAACGAGAAACCCGCCTAACCCCTGCCATTGATCCCGTAGGAACACCTGGACGGTGAATGGCGTTGGTTAGGCGGGTTTTTATTTGGGCTCGCTGAGAAGGAGGTGTCGCTAACTGATCTGTTGCTTTGCTTTTCAATTCCATCCGTGTGTTGTTTGGCCAGGAAGTTTGTTCCTGGCCTTTTCGATTCCAACCATCCAAATCTATTTCAATAGGAGGTACCACCCAATGACACAAAATTCAACTTCCACTTTTACGATCGACCGGACTGCATTGACCATCCTGCTGTCCACCGTCGCCAAGTTCGCAGGGAAAGCCACACCATACAACCTGGCGGACCAGTGTTCGAAAAAGGCCGGCTCTTTGCCAACTGCTTCAATGGCGAGGCGGGGATCAAAGCCATCGTTGCCGCAAGCGGCGGAGAAGACACGCAGAAAATCATCTTCGGTGTGAACGTCGATCTCCTGAGCCAGATCGTTGGAACTATGACGGGCGATATCAAGATGTCCGTCCAGGACAACAAGGTCGTGATTAAGTCTGGAAAAGCATCGTCCAGTCTCAGCGCTGTATTGGGAGCCAGCTTGCCTGCCATCGAAACCGGAAACATGACGCTTATTGCCACGATCTCCGGCGAAGCGCTCCTGACCGTGTTGAACGCTCTTCAGTTCGCGGCAGTGGACAACGCGCGTCCTGTTCTCGAATCGATCCTACTGGAATTCAACAAGGAGAAAGGACAGGTCCACGGCTGGACCGCAGACGGCTTTGCCGCGGCGCACATGGTGGCCAAGGCTGCCGAAGCCAAGGAGAGCTGCTCGGTCCTGCTCTCGAATGGCAGCCGCTTCATCACCAGCCTAACCTCCCTGATTGCCAAGGAAGACCAGATTCAAATCATGGCTTCGCCCGACAAAGGGCGCCTGACGTTCGGGATCAAGGCCGCAACCGCCAGAAAGGCGATGATCATCACGACGCCCACGATGGAGAACGGCTTCCCGCTTGACGCCGTAAAGAATCTCCTGGCGAAGAAAACCGATAACGCCACCGCCTTGCACTCTAAATTATTGGATGGAGTTGTCTCACTATTATGTTAGCATGTAAAAAGCAACTGGGACGCAGAGTTGCGGTCGGGCACGTTTTGGGATACGCTTCAATTAGTTTTGTGAATGGGAACGTGTATCCGGGAACGCTGCGTTAGGGTCCAATCGACAGTGCCTATGGGAGGTCTTTTGATCCATCCAAGACCAGCCCGCCATTATGTTTGATTGCCCCGTTCGAATCCGCTCAACTGGGACACCCTGATCTTGATCAGGCAAGCCCGTATCTGTGTTGTGATCTGGCGGCCCTAAAAATGAAACGTGCCCGACTATCTACCAATCAGGAGTATATCCTTATGACCGATCCAAACACAATTTCTCCAAAACGTTTCATTGGGCTCGACGTACACAAGTACTACCTCATCGCTTTCGGTGTAGATGCGGAACTCAATGTTGTTCTGCCATCGCAACGAGTGGAACTTTCCCGCTTGGAAGCTTGGATGAAAAAAGTGCTCACCAAACAGGATGCTGTGGTGTTAGAGATGACCACCAATACTTGGGAGCTTTACGACGAGCTATCTGTCCATGCCAGCTCCGTGCTTGTGGTTCATCCACCCCATGTTGCTCTGATTACCCGGGCACAAGTGATGAACGACAAGATCGCGGCATCCATTCTCGCCCGCCTGTTAGCCAAGGGCCTACTGGTCTCGGTCTGGGTCCCCCCAATGGAAGTGCGCGAATTACGTGCGCTTGTAGCACAACGCACCAAGATGACGCGTCTAGCAACCCAAGCCAAGAATTGGCTGCATGCTGTTTTGCAACGCCATCATTTGACACCGCCAGAAGGAAATCTTTTCCATGTTGATCAAACCGAGTGGTGGGAAAATTTGCCGGTGGGAAAACTGGAGAAAAGCAATCTGCAAAGCGACTTGGAGACCCTGCGTTTTGCAGAACTTAACGAACTCGCTTGACTTCGATGATGAATGAGAGTGCTGCACAGGATGAGCGCATGACCCGCCTAATCCATTTGCCCGGCTTTGGTGTGGTCACTGCCCTTACGGTGGTAGCTGCCATCGGAGAGATCGCCCGCTTTGAAGACGCCAAGCATCTAGTAGGCTATGCAGGCTTGGGCGCTCGGATCCATGATTTCGGCCTCACCACTCGAACCGGACGTATCACCAAAGCCGGACGGAGAGATCTGCGCTGCGCCTTAGTTGAAGCGGCACAGGTGGCCGCCATTTCACATCCTCACTGGAAAGCTGAATTGGCGCGTTTGGAACCAGAACTCGGCCGCAATAAAGCCATCGTTGCCATCGCACGCAAACTACTGGTGGCCGTTTGGTTTGTTCTTGCTCAAGGAGTTGCTGATTGCCATGCCCAGCCCCAGATCTTTGCACACAAGTTGATGCGATTTGCTTATAAGAACCACTATTATAGACACAGAGGGCGATCGCGATCTGCGTCAAGCAGGTGGAAATCATGGGAAAGACAGGCCACCTGTTCACCAAAGTCGGCGAGATCCATATTGAGTCCGTCCCCACGGATGGTAATGAGGCAGGGATCATTCGGAACGTCCTTGAGACTCAAAATCTCGTTGGAGAGTTTGATCTTATGTTGAACGTATCCTATGTCGGCAAGATCGCGGCCGTCGCAGGTGAGAGCGTGGTGAACTTTGCCTGCTCCGGTCCTGCCCAGCCTGTGTTCTTTACGGCCGCTTCCTTCGAAGCAGTGTTGATGCCCATCTTGACGACGCCCAAGAAGGCGGCGGAGGAACCCGTACAAGCCGAGGCCGCAGAAGCACCTGCGACTGCGACCAAGTAAGAAAACATTCTACGTAGAAAGGAAAATGAAATATTGCTGACAACAACAGCAGTGATACCGGTTTCTTTGATGGTTTCGGAACAGACGAACAACCGTTGAGCTCTGATACCGCGGAGCCAATGGGACTTACACCCATTGGCGAAGAGGAAACGGAAGAGACGGCGGAAGAAAATTCCGATACGGCTGCAGATGGGGAAGAAGAAAACCCTGATACAGACGTAGAGGAAGAAGAAAACTCCGATGCAGACGCAGAGGAAGAAAAAAAATCGGAAGGCAATGAAGTCAAGGCTTTGAACGAGGATGAAGTGAAAAAGGCCGAGACTGCAATAGCGGCGAAGAAGGACGAGGACGAGGAGGATAAGTTATATCCGGTCATTGATAACTCCTATAAGGACCTGGGAGCATGCCAGGTGAACATCATTTTTTCCCTCCTCCCCACCAAAGGTGAGAGTACCAATTCCGATGAGCGCGAAGTGCTCGTCACCGTCTACGACCACGATGATCCTCCCCTCATCCGTGAGTGCCAGCTGCAAGACTTGGGCGAGCTGCCGAAGATCGTGCAAGACATGATGGCAGAGCTGGCAAAAACACTGCCGAGCCGCGCAGAAGTGCGCGCCAAAGAAAAGCAGGATGAGAAGGAAGAACGAGAAAAGCGGAAGGCGCGCTTGGCCAAGAAGAGCAATACCGGCAAGACTGCGGCCAAGACTCCAGCGAAGACTCCGGCAACGAAAGAGCCGGCCGGCCAGATCGATTTGTTCGGCGATCTGATGGGCAAGTGAATCAAGAAGGAGGAACCAATCCATGACAACGTATGTAGTGAAAATCGAAGGCCGGAATAATATCCCGGTCCCTGAAGATATTGCAAAAGACGAGCAGAAATTGCGCCGCGCATTGAGCGCGGTCGTCAACGGCATTGCAGATGCCAAGATTGAATACCACGAAGAGAAGGATGGCGTGGTCGAGATCGAGGTGATCAAGCGAGCCGGCGCAAAAGGCATCAATGACAGCCAGGCGCTTGTCCTGGAAGATTTGATGAAGCGGCCAGAGAAACGTAATCCGGCCATCCTGTGTTTCCTGGATCTTTCCGGCCTGGATAAAAACAAACTCGATCCCGCTCGCATGTTTGAGCTTGGAGAACAGATCGACAAGGCTATTGAAGCCGGAGCACAGCAGGGAACAGATATATCAACAACCTGCGCGATGTTGGTGGATGCGCCACCGGCCGCCTCGGAAGTACGCAAAGTTTGTTAGTTGGCCAAGGGTAAACCAGCATAGGACGGCTTCAGAGAATCCCAAGACTTACTGAGCCAAGCGGCTCTGGCTTTGGCAGTGGCGATGACCCCCGGCAGGGTCCAACGTGCGCCAGAACGTTTCAACCGGACAGCGGCTATCTGCTTGCAAGCGCTTTCGATGGTTCCGCTGCCAATGAGATACCCGAGCTGCCGAAAGCGTGCGTAGTCCATCCGCTTCTCGTTGTGATCATAATAATGGATTGCCTTTTCGATGAAGGGACGTGCGGCCGCGTGCATAAGCAAACTTCGGCAGGATTGAATCACGTCTTGGATGCAGCCATCCCAAAGTTCTGTGCGGGCTTGGGTCAGCCATTCATGAGCTTGCGGGGTGTTGGCTCCGAAGGCGGCTTCGGCAATGGGCGTGAGATATTCGCTGGCGTGGTACCAATCCACGATTTGTACGGGCGTTCGAGGGTGTCAAGAGGATTGTGTAAACGGAAATGGATTTAGATGGCCAGGCGACCTTCAAATCGGATCACCAGTTGATTGAGAATCAATGGCGAATGGACAAGTGGCATGGTCCACTTTTTGAGGATATCACGATTAGCAAGGAATAACAATTTGCGAGCGGATTCCGCAGTCGGGAAAATGCTTTTCGATTTGGTGACTTTTCGCAATTGGCGGTGATAGCCTTCGACGGAATTAGTGGTATAGATCAAGCGACGGATTTCAGCGGGATCGGCAAAATAGGTCGCCAGATCTTCCCAATTATTTTGCCAGGAACAAATCGCCACCGCATATTTGTCGCCCCACTTTTCGGTGAGTTGGCGCAAGTTGGCTTCGGCACTTTCGCGGGTAGCCGCTTGATAGACTTGCTTCAGATCGACCATGAATGCTTTCTGATCATTCCAAGTCACATACTTCAGGCTGTTGCGGATTTGATGGATGACGCAGCGCTGGATCTGGGTATTGGGAAAGACCGCCAAGACCGCTTCCTTAAATCCGCTCCGTCCATCCATGGTTCGAAGTACTAAACCACTTTGCAAGCAATGAAAATATCCTTCACACCGCGGTTTTGTAAATCCGTGATCACACTTAACCAAAAATTGGAGCTTTCATTGCCGTCTCCGACCCAATGTCCAAGAACGTCCCGGTGGCCCTCTACATCCACGCCCAGCACGGTATACACGGCTATATTCTCGACTTTTCCCTCGTGCCGCAGTTTGATATAGATCGCATCCAGATACACAATCGGGTACACACTGGCTAGTGCTCGGTTCTGCCACTCCTCCACCCAACCCCAGACCTTATCCGTGATCGAACTCAAGGTCGTGGGCGAGACCTCCACTCCATATAACTCTTGCAGCGTTTCTTGGATGTCCCGTATCGACATTCCCTTAGCGTACATGCCGATGATCTTATCCTCCAATTCATTGGTATTCGCGACTTGCTGTTTCACGACCTGCGGTTCAAACTCACCCTTGCGATCACGCGGCACTTGGATCGTGCTTTCTCCGGATGAAGTTCTCAACTTCTTAGGATAGCTGCCGTTGCGACTATTCCCGCTGTTCCGCCCTTTAACTTCATACGGCTCGTATCCCAGATGTTCGCTCATTTCTGATTCCAACATTTCTTCAATCGCGTGAGCGAATAGTTTTGCGAAGATACCTTCCTTCCCGAAAAAATCATCTATGGATTTTGCAGTAGATAATTCTCGTTGTACTTCCTCTGCACTCGGCAAAGTAGTTCCCTTCGCTTGATCCAGGATTTCCTGAATATTCTGCTTCGTACTTTTTGCTGCGGTCATTCTGTTTTCTCCAATGTCTTCGTCTAAGATTTATCTCCCGTTTACACAGTCTATCTTACACCCTCGACCAATGTGTCATCTCCAATCCGATGCCAGCTGGTTCACAACAAGCCAATTGTTCAATACCCACTCGTTGCAATGCCGTGATTTCTCGAGGTCGACCAGAACGTGGTGCATCGTAAATGGCATCCAATCCCACGCTCTCATAGCGACGACACAAATGCCAGATGCCCATACGTGTCATCCCCGCTCGTTGGCACAAATCACTTACGATTGCTTGGGTCTCCTTCATTGCCAACAAAACTTGCCCACGCCGGACAATTCGCTGTTCTGTTCGGCCATCGCGAATCAGTTGCTCAATCTCTTGCTGATCCGATTTCCTCAAATCGATGGTTCTGGGTCTGCGTCTTCTCATACAAAACCCTCCGAAGATTTTGTACGAGAAGTATACGATTCTTTAAGGTTCCACGACTATGTAACATTACTTATCAAACGCACCACTAGTTCCAACCTCTGAGCTCTCTCACTAGCCGGCGATCCCGCGCCGCATCGACAGCGCCCCGAGTCCCAAGGCGGCCAAAGATGACAAACCAAGCACGAGCACATCCAAACCGAGCTGGTCGGTAGAACTGTAGAATACTGCCATCTGCAAAGCATGCACGCCGTAGGCTAGTGGGTTGAAAACAGCCACGGTCTGCAACCAGTCCGGCTCGAAGGCCAGAACGCCAATACCGCCCGCCAGGAAAAACAGATAGAAGGCGACATTAATTGATAGGCCGGTGACGGGCTCAATACGCTGCAGCGCAGCACCGACTGCCACACCAAGGCCGGTGCCCATGAAAGCCACCAGGGCAATAATCAGTATCGTGGTAAGCCACTCGACTCCCACGGGCCGGGTCCAATCCAACACAGCACCCATCGCCAAGATCAATAGTCCCAACAGGAATGTGACTGTGAAGCCGGCAAGCACCTTGCCGAGGATGATGGTCTCGCCTCGAATCGGCGCTAGCAGCATCTCCTTGACCGTGCGGCTCTCCCACTCACGTGCGGCAGCGATGCCGCTCGTGACCAAGCCGTTCAAAATCAGCAACAGCACCAGCATGGGCAGAACGCTGAATTGGAAAAACTGTATGTCTTGGCGGCGCAGGTCGGTTTCGTGGATAGTCACTTTGATCAGACTGGCACTGCCTTGTGCAGCATAATACTGCGTGATGGCATCGGGCACCGCCCGGCGGATGTCATTGGCGAAGTCCAGGTTTAGGTTATTGAGGGTCACCTCCAGAGGGGCTGGATCGTGGGCCTGCACCCGCTGTGTGAAATCGGCGGGGATGGTAACGATCGCCGCCACGCGCAAGTCGTGCAGCAGAGTCTGCGCCTGCTCAGGTGTAGCATCGGTGAGCCGGAAGACATCCGCACTATGGATAATCTGCTGCATTTGCTGGCCGGCGGACCCGGTGTCAAGCGTCACCAACGCCACCGGGCTGGTCCCCACGGACGACGCGCCCACCGCCTGCACCACCAAAAAACCGAGGACGGGCAAGATGGAGACCGCCAGGCTGACGCGGTTTCGCCACCACACGGCCAAGTCTTTGCGATAGATTGCCCAGATAACGCGAAAAATTGTAGGGTTCATGATTTTTCCTAACTTGATACGGTAGTGCGGCGCAGAGCAATGGCGGCCAAGATGATCAATACCAGGGCGTAGCCGAGCAACACCAGCACATTCATGCCCACGCCCAGCGTGTTCAGGTCAAAGCCATGAAAGGCGTGCTGCTCGAGCACGATGGCATAGTACACCGGAAAAATCTTGGCAAGGAATTCAATGAGCGGGATGTGGGCAAACGAGACCGGCCCAAAGGCACCGCTGATGAAGAACAGGGGCAGGCTGGTAGCAAAGGCCAGCGCAATAAAAGCCTGGCGCTGCTTGAGCAGCGTGCCCAGTAGCGTGCCATAGGCATTGAAGATGAGCAGGGTCAGCAGGCTGAAGCCGATCACCTCGGCCCAATGCAGCGGCCATACGCCCACCACCAGGACCAGCACCGCCAATACTAGGGTTGTGGACATCAAGCCCATCAAAAAAGAGCCCAGCATTTTGCCGACCATGATGGCCCAGCGGCTGGCGGGCGAGAGCAGCAATTCCTTGATCGTGGCTTTCTCCCACTCACCCGCGCTAGCTGTTCCAGATTGGAGCAGGCCGCCCATCATCAGCGCGACGACCAGGATGGAGACGGTCAAGTACGGGATGTAGTCGGTATCCTGCGGCCACAAGTCGTGTTCGTTGGCGGTGACGTTAACCAGGCGCGGGAAAGCTTGGGCGTAAAACGAGCTGATGGACAACGGCACGGCCCGGCGGATGTCATTCGTAAAATCGGTGTTGAGGTTGTTGATCTGCACCCCTAACTTAACCGGTTGGCCTGCCTGCAGGGCGGTGTCGAAATTGGCCGGGATGGTCACGACCGCAACGATCTTTCCGGTTTGTAGCAGAGCCTGCGCTTGCTGAGCGCCGGTAATCTGTAAACGAAAAGAGTGGGCGTGGGACATGGCCTGGTAGAACTGTTGGGCCAGCGGGCCGGTGTCGGCCATGACCACAGCAGTCGGCGCCAGTCCCCCATTGAGCGCGAACAGGCTAAATAGAACGAGGAAATTGACAGGCAGCACGATGCCTAGGATCGTCCCTATCCGCTCCGTGAAGGCGCTCTGGATTTCTTTCCGGGCACAAGCCCAGATGACGCGCAGATTATAAGCGAGTTGATTCATAGGGTTAGTCCCTCAGCGCCTTACCGGTCAGTCGCAAAAAGATTTCTTCCAACGCCGGTTCCCGGATCGCAATGTTGCGTAGTTCCTCGGTCTGCGAGACGTGATTGACTACCTCCGAGACGACATGGTCCGCGCCAGTCGTGTTAATGATTAGGCGGGCGCCATCCACGGCAATGTCCAGCACACCCGGGATGGCGCGCAGCACGTCCAGCGAAGTTAACGGACGGGCGGTCTCCAGCTCAACCACGCGCCCTCCGTAGGTTTGCTTCAGGTGGGCGGGCGCATCCACAGCGATCAACTTGCCGTGATCAATAATAGCCAGCCGCTCGCACAGGGCCTCGGCTTCTTCCAAATAGTTGGTGGTGATGAGAACCGTCTTGCCCTGGTCGCGCAACGCCAGGATGTAATCCCAGATCACTCGCCGCGCTTGTACATCCACTCCAAGAGTAGGTTCGTCCAGGTAGATCAGTTTGGGGTCGTGCAGCAGCGCCCGCCCCAGCGCCAGGCGGCGCTTCATCCCACCGGAGAAGGTTTGCACGGCTTCGTCCTTGCGGTCGAGCAATTGCACCAGTTCGAGCATGGCGATGATACGTTGCTTCTTCTCACCACCCGGGATACCGAACAGGTCGGCGTGAAAATCCATGTTGGCCCAGGCCGACAGCTCTTCGTACAGGGCCGTCTCCTGGGGAACGGAGCCAAGTATCTGACGCACTTGTTGCGTCTGGTGGCGTACATCATAGCCCAGCACTTTGACCTGGCCGTTCGTGGGCTTGCTCAGGCCGCTTAGCATATTGATGGTGGTCGTCTTGCCTGAGCCGTTTGGCCCGAGGAGGCCGAAGATTTCGCCCGGCCGTACGGTCAGCGACAGGTGGTCCACTGCGGTAAAGTGGCCGAAGATCTTGGTCAGCTCGATCAGTTCGATCGCCGGCGCGCCTTTATTAGATGCGGTGGCGCCGGTTGGATTAAGGGACATTGGAGTTTGAGTAGTCATATTTCCTCGATAGTTGAAAAATCGGAAGCAGACGAAGGTGCATTGGTCGGGCTATTCTTTCCAAGCGCAGAGGTTGGATCAATCTCGCCTGTTGTGCTCGATAAGGAATACGCGTTCATCTTCGACATGGGAACATTATTCTTGCCTTCAAGGCCGGATCGCCCGCATCAAAAGATCAATAATTTGCTCGGTCAACAGCTCCACGGAAAGGCCATCTCGCGTGAGTTGTTCAAAATTCATATCGAAAACAATCGAGATGAATTCTTGAATCAGGCCAGCTGATAAGTCGGTGCGAATTTCACCCTGGCGTTGGGCTTCCTCAATCAGGGCAATACTTGTTGCAGTCAACTTGCGTTCGACTTTCTGGAATGCCGGGTCGCCATAGACTTCTTGCGGTACTTCCTGTACTAATAGGTCAATTTGCGCAGCGCCCATCTTAGCACGTCCGTTAATCGCGGAATATAAACTGCGCTTGACCCGTTCCATAACGGGTAAGGATGGATCAAGCGATCTTATATTGGCTTCCGCTTCTTCCATGTGCCGGACGATCACTTTGAGTGTCAATTCCGTTTTTGATTTGAAATGGAGATATAAAGTCGCCTTGCTGATACCAACCTGCGCTGCCACGTCATCCATGCTGGTTGCCGCGTACCCCTTTTGCACCAACAAGTGATACGTGGCCTCCACAATGGCGCTTTCACGTAACTGATATTGCTGTTCTTTTAGTGTTAGCATGATATAAGACTATTTAGTTTCATAATTATACTATATAGTTTCAATTATATACTATTTAGTTTTTATGTCAAAACTTAACTTGCCCCTTTCCTGGGGTGTCGTATCTACTTGCGCCAAGCAGTTCCCCTCCCCTACACAGGACGACCTATTTCTTGAGAATTACACCTTGGCATAAGTACTCAGAATAATACTCTCATGTGCTTGGTTGGATTGGTTTTGTCTTCGCACATTGCGAGAGTTGCGATTTGATTGGTGGGGAAAATTACCAGTTTTGCAAGCAATCACTTAACTCGGAAAGAAAATAGTATACTAAAAACATGCATACATTTCAGCGATAATGTCAGGCAGGGCAGCGATGAATAAATCAAATGGGTTCACAAAGTTCTTGAAGTTCGGAGTGGTTGTTTTGCTCATTGCCGTAGTTTTGTTACCCGCTTCTGCTCGGGCTGCTCCAAACGCTTATGGCAACTATTGCTCCTGCTTGGAGTATTTTCAAAACAACTCTGGATTACCAGCAACAGGGATTGAAAATTTTCCTGCATACAAATATGCGAATTGGCTAGCGACAAATACTAGTTACCCTGTCAATTATGTGAAGCCTTCTGAAAATCCCGGGTGGCAGCTAGATGAAGTCGGGATGATTATAGGTCCTAATGTTTTAGGGGCGGAGTTAGCCGGACATATCGCAATTGTCGATGGTGTAAATTACAATCCATCAACCCAAGAATGGCAAATCGATTTCGAAGACACATATAGTAATTATCCGTTTATGCCAGGTTTTGATTCCACCTTCCATGATCCCAGTACTGGCTGCAATGATGTTGGTTTACGGGAAATATACACACCAAATTTAGACGGCATTACTTTCTTTACTTGGTATTAAAACTTCACAGAATAAAAGGCAAAAGCCCGTGATTTTGGTCATGGGCTTTTTTATAAAAATTTAAGTGCTGACGCACTTCACTTCATGGCTTGCGCGGACGGCTTAACTTGTGTTCTGTGTGGCGTTTGTTTTCGGGACAGTCTACGAGTTAAGATCGTCAAATTTAACGATGACGGCCACGGTTGCTATTTCTGACATTATTCACGGCATCCATAAAGCCCACCGTTCCAACGCTGGCATGTCAGTAAGCCATTTAAACCAGCGGTTTTCCCGATTCGGCGCGATAATTACTTTCGCACAAATTGACGGCGACTATCAATGAACCCGAACCCTTCAATCCTCTTAGTCGATGATGAAAGAGCTATCACCGATAATCTCGCACCCTTTCTAAGCCGTTCCGGTTTCTCCGTGAACGTTGCATCAGACGGCCAGGATGCTCTGGAGAAGATCGCGTCCCTAAAGCCTGATCTGATCATCCTGGACATCCTGATGCCCAGATTGGATGGTCGGCAGGTGCTGCGCCGGCTCCGCCAAGATGGCAACTGGACAGCGATCATCCTGCTCACCCAGGTGGGAAAGTCAACCGAGCGCGCCATGGCGCTTGAAGAAGGTGCTGACGATTACCTGAACAAACCGTTCGATCCCCATGAACTGGTGGCACGCATCCGTTCGGTGTTGAGGCGCGCCCGTCCGGGCCAGCCGCCGCTCGCTGCGGCGGCGCGCTTGGCCTGCGGCGAGCTGACCCTCGATCGAGCTTCGCGCCGCGTCCGGCTGGCAAGCCGCGAGCTGATGCTTACGCCGAAGTCGGTCATGCTGCTCGAGTACCTGATGACCCACCCGGATGAATTGGTCTCACGGGAGCGCCTGCTGGATATCGTCTGGGGCTGGGATTACCCAGTGGGGACGCGCGCGGTCGATACTCGCATCGCAGAACTGCGCCGGGCATTGGAGGAGGATGCAGCCCATCCCAGCTACATTGAAACCATTCCCGGCCAGGGCTATCGCTTTATGGGAAAGGTGGAAATACAACCATGAAAGTCTGGCGGTGGGTCATCATCGTACTGGCGCCGATTGTGGTGGGAATGCTCGTGGCTTGGTATTTGTTTCAATCCTATGATCCGGTGAACGATCATATTGTATATCTACGCGCCGACCTCGGAACGCTTGCGCTCATTGGGGGTGTGGGATTAAGCGGATTAGCGGTCATTGGAATTGTCCTGTTCCAGAGGCAGGAACGCATTCAAAAGGAGGCGGCTGAAGCGGCGAATGAAGAGCGAAGACGATTCCTGCGCCGGCTAGATCATGAGCTGAAGAATCCGCTCACTGCGATCCGCGCCGGGCTGGTCAACTTGGCCGACTCATCCGACGGCGATACTCACGAGGAAGCGTTGCTCAGTGTAGAAGCTCAGACCTTGCGCCTCAGCCACTTGTCAGCAGACCTTCGCAAGCTGGCCGAACTGGAGGTGCGCTTGGTTGAGCGCTCCGCCGTGGACACCTCCGCTCTCCTGCGCGAAGTCTTTGGCATGGCTCAGGAACAACCCAGTGCAGCCGAACGCATCCTCAACCTGAGCATTCCTAGTGCGCCTTGGCCGCTCCCCAAAATCCAAGGCGATCCGGACTTATTGCTCTTGGCGGTTTATAACTTGTTGGAGAACGCCCTGAAATTCAGCAAGAGCGGGGATACGATCGAACTGCGTGCCTTTGAAGATGGGCCGGAGATCGTCGTCGAAGTAGCCGACACCGGTCCAGGGATCCCAAAGGAGGAACAGCCGCACGTTTGGGAGGAGTTGTACCGCGGCGAGGCCACGCAAAACGTCCCGGGTAGTGGGCTGGGGCTGGCGCTAGTGCGAGCCATTGCGGAACGCCACAGCGGCCGCGTCAGCCTGCGTAGCCGTCTCGGGCAGGGAACGGTTTTCGCCCTGCATCTGCCGATTGCCTGAACGCACTAGGCCGAATGTCACAGATCGATGACATTCCGTCCCGGAACCGTAACCGGTCCGTCACCCATTCGTGGCATTGAACCACTACAATCGTCCTAAATATGCGTATCCCGGAGGTTCAATGAATACGCGCACTCTTGCCCTGTTACTTGTCGTGCTGGCCCTCATCGCCTGCAATGAAACCTTTACAATTGGAATGGAACATACACCGATAGAAACTGCAATCCCGCTCCCAACCGGTACATCTCTCCCCGCCACAGCGACAACTCTTCCGGCCACGGCCGCTTTCACGCCCATTCCTACCACGTCTACGACCGTGGTACTCCCAATGCCTGCTGAGAACTACATCGATGATCGCAGCACGCCATCCCAAGTAATCGTATCGTACTACAACGCTCTGAATCGCGGCGAATACCTGCGCGCCTACAATTACTGGATCAATCCATCCGGAACGCAGGGTAGCTTCTCAAAGTTTGTAAGTGGATATAAGGATACCAGCAGCGTAGACTTGGTATTTGGCTCAATCACCTCAGGGATGAGTGCCGGACTGATCTACTACACGATCCCTGTGCTGCTCAAAGCCACCGCCATCAATGGTGTGCGGGCAAACTGGGCCGCCTGCTATGTGATCCACCAAGCGCGGCCCGAGAATTTTAGCGTACCACCGTTCAGCCCCATGGGTATCATCTGGGGTTCTGCCCAAGCTTATGATCCGCTGGTAGATGATGCCAGCGCCTTATCCACGGCCTGCAGTGTTTATCCGAACAATGGTTCTGCGGTAGCGGTTTCCCCCAATCCGCTCAATGTTGACAAGGCTAACTTTCTGGACGATCGCAGCGGGCCCCTCGAGACGGTCACTTCACTGTTAAACGCCTTGAACCGCAAAGAATATGCGAGGGCATACAGTTACTACCAGAATCCCACCATCTATCCCGGAATGTACGATCAATATGCAGCAGGCTATGCCGATACCGCTACGATCATCGCTGTGTTTGGAATTTCACAAACCGAGGTTGCAGCCGGCAACCTGTACTACAAACAGCCTCTGGCAATGCGCGTCCAGAAAATCGATGCGTCAATCCAGACCTTTGTAGGCTGTTACACCTTGCAACTTGCACAACCAACCGCACAATATACTCCACCCTTCCAGCCGATGAGCATCACGGCCGGCAATTTCAATATCGTGGGCAACAACGTGGATGTAAAGACGCTCTTGCAAACAGCCTGTCGGTAGCCTCGCTCCAAATGGGTGAAGGCAATTAGGTCGAAATCTGCGATGGACTCTTCCAGATATTCGAACCCCTATTAACCGCTCTGATTTGGAAAAGCGAGGCGTGGCTACGCAATTTTCCAATGCATCGGCTCTTCGCAGCGGAAAAGTATAGCAAACGTCATTGACATTTAACCTAAGTGATGCAAATATGGCTGCTATTGGAGGTAGCTTATGCTTAGACGATCGTTACCATTCTTGCTTGTGGTCCTTCTGGTCCTCTTGGTCGCCTGCATGCCCGATCTATCAGACCCCGAGATTCAACATGCGGTCGTCCAGACCCTCATAGCAACTGCTTGGACTCCGACTCCCTCCGCCACCCCGGCGCCAAACACTTCAGGGATCGTGGATATCCTGAACAACGCAGTAATTGGCTCGGATCCCCTTGAAGAAACGATCGACGCCAGATTCAGCGTACTAAACTCCCAGGTGTTATTTGATGAATCCACAAAGCAGGCAATTACCCTGCAGATTGACGTCGACTGCGAATGGATTTTCAGCGATGGTTGTACACCCGAGGAATCCTTCGTTGTCCTCATGCGCGGCTTCCGGGCAAACGACAAAATCTTCAAGAAAATATGTGACGATATTCCGTCTACGATTTGCAGCTTGCATGTAGTTACATTCGACCGCATGCTCCGAAGAGGCATGTTGGCCGCATCATGGGATGATGTCATGGAATACGTTGGCGGCCAGATCAATGGGAATCAATTCGGATCGTGTACCGTTCTAATCACAGGAACGTCGGGAGGTTAAGATAATTTCCCTCACATAAGCATTTGTACTTGCTGGATAGATCGGTTAGCCTATCCGCTGGAGATGTTAAAGTAAGGCGATCTGTAGATCGAGCTCGGATATTGCTTCACTTGGCACGATTTTTGGTCTGTTTTTTGTGGCTAAGATTGAGCTTTGTTTGTCAAATATTAGAATGGCTACACGCTTAAATCCTTCTCTCAAACCAAAGATTTTAACCTGATGTCGTTTTGCGATGGCAGGTGCCGCATCTTAGATAGTTCGAGGATTCGAGTAAAGATCGGCAGCGATGGAATGGGGACGAAGTCTGCTTCTAAAGGCTAGGATCCAATTACACCTTCGGTGCCGTTCCTCGGATATACGATAGCAACTTCGAACTGGTCGACCCAGTTTCGATCTCGCTAAACCCAGCTGACTCAAGAAACGGTATGTAATTCCGCACATCCACGTGCGCCATAGGTGTCAGATGATTCTCCACGATCAGGCGTAACAAGCCGGACTTGGGCGGCTCGAAGTCCACTACCAGACACACGCCGCCCGGCTTCAAAACCCGCCGCATTTCGTCTAGGCCGCGCTGCTTGAGATCCTCCAGCAAGTGGTGCAGCATCAGCCGGTTCAATACCGCATCAAAGCTGCCATCCGGAAAAGGCAGACTCTCCGCCAAGCCCAGCTCGAATTTCGCTTTCGATTCAGCCCGTTTTGCGTTCTGCCGGGCGACCTCGATCATTTCTGGAGACGGGTCGATTCCAACCGCCTCACCATTTTCCCCGGCCCACTGCTGGGCGGCCAGAGTCAAACGCCCGGAGCCGCAACCCACGTCCAGAACCCGATCTCCCGCTTTTATTTGCGAAAGCACACCGATGCTCTTCTGGCTCGGTTGAAGGAGATGGTTGGTCACGGCGTCATACGGCCCCGCCCAATGGATCACATTGCCCTTGGTTTCCGGGGTTTGTTCGTTTGTATGTTGATGAAAGTGAGACATGATTTTTCCTTTCTGATTTTGAGAAGCGTGTCTTTCCATTCGCTAATTCTTTCCTGATTAGTAAAAATCAGTGGTAAGCTTTTCCTCTGCTTAAGTTGATGCAGTATGGTGTTCTGTCAATTCATGAGCTGAGCTGGACGGATTGTCAAGGGGATCAACATGCACGGTCACTTCCTGCAACGATGTCATCGCGTGGAACAAGACATGCCGGACGGTCTCCGCGATCTGGTGACTTTCCGAGGTAGGAAGCTGCGCATCCACAGTGATGTGAAGTTCCGCTTGCTGCCAATGTCCCAGCCAGCGGATGCGGATATCCTCGACTGCCAGCACCCCTGTTACCGCCGCAGCGGTCTGTTTGACCAGTGCAGTCACTTGCGGATCGGTTGCGTCCATCAGCCGATACCAGAGTTCACGTCCGCTGTTCCAAGTCACCACCAGGATCGTCGTCCCGATCACGAACCCGATCAACGGGTCGGCAAGTGGAAACCCCAGTCTGATCCCAATCACACCTACTAGCACGCCTAAGGAAGTAAAGCCATCCACTTGGGAATGCCGTCCGTCTGCCTCCAGCGCGGTCGAATGAATTCTCTGCCCCGCACGCAACCGCAGGAACGCTGCAAGCTCGTTGCCCAAGAAACCGATACCAGCCGCGGCCGCCACCCAGCCCAGCTTGCTGACCATAACTGGATGAATAATCTTCTGTAAAGATTGGGTGTACACCTCGATGGCACTGATAAATATCAAGGCAACAATTGCTGACCCTGCCAAGTCTTCCGCTCGACCATAACCATATGTGTAGCGTGAATTGCGCAGCCGCCGAGAAAGGCTGAACGCCAGCCACAAAGGGATAGCGGTCAGCGCATCCGCGAAGTTGTGGATCGTATCAGCCAAGAGAGCCACACTTCCGCTGCTAATAGCCACACCCAGTTGGAGAAGCGCCGTCACAAGCAATACGACCAAGGACGCTTTGACCGCAAAGATGCCTGCGCTAGTCGCTAAAGCCGGGTCAGATAGCGGCGTAATCGAGGCATGCGAGTGACCATGCAGACCCTGATTGGAAACGTGTTGCTCGTTATCCCCTTCTTGATGATGGTTACGCGTTCGCGTGATTCACTTCGTGCAAGTGCAATGGATCGCTCATACGACTTACTCCTTCAGAAAATACATGCTAGTGCAATGATCAAGGAATTCCGTGTTACTGTAAACTTCTATATATCAAAGAAATCTCCTGAGTGTCAAAAAGGCTGGTTAGGCGGACCGTTATTTTGCATCGCTTTGATCAAATACAAAAAAGCTTTTTGAACCGTCTGCAGTTGTTGAGGCGAAAGCTGTGTCATCAGTTCGCCCATCTGCTGGCGCTGCACGCTCAGGCCCTTCTCGATCAACCTCAGACTTTTCGGCAGAAGCCGGATCTTCTTGGCACGCCGATCGCCTTCATCCTCAATCCGTTCGACTAAGCCCTGTTGAACGAGTCGCTCCACGAGCTGGCTAGCAGCGGCTTTGCCCACATCCATCAGCACGCCAAGATCTGATATACGCACTTCCCCTTCATGATACAAGTACATCAATGCATAGATTTGGGGCATGGACAGGCCATCCTGCTTCATCGACCCCATAATTCCTCGTAAAGAGCGTTGCATGAAGACCTCGAACTGCCTGTGGATATCCAATTCTGAGGATGGATGCGTACTATTTTTCTGGTTTTTTGGCCGCACAGAAATTTGGTTCATATATACATACTATACATGAAGATGAACTAAATGTCAAGAGGGAAAACAAACCCTTCCCCCATCAGACAATACTCATAAATGAATGCGGATGGTATGGATCTTCGGCACAATAAAGTCATGCCTATTCATTGAATTCTACATTAGAAAAACCTGCCATGCTACAATAAGACAAAGAAAGGATGGAGTTGATCGCGCTGAATGAATTCTTACGCCCAAATTTGAAAGTGATGATTCTCTATTTCATAACCCTAAGATAAAAGCCTTTGCAGAATTTATATATGCTTGCTCTAACAGCTTCAACAGAAAAACAACAACTCCGAAATCCGAAAATTGACCCTTGAGTCTCAATTATTCTGAATCAGTATGGAAATCGCGTTTCAGAAATCAACATTGAAAAGGCGCAGTCCAGTTGGATGACTGCTTCCTCCCAACGGTTCCAGAGTCGCACCAAGCCCTTTAAAACCAGAAAGGTCCTGTTTTGAAAATATGGGAATGGATGTAAATGACTGATCTGCTTGGGGACGGAATAACCCAGCGCTGGTCCGATCACCGCTCGGAGCGATCAGCCAAATCTGGTAGGTTTGATTGTCGGCAATTGGACGTAAATCCCAAAGAATGATCACAGCAGTATTACGATCTTTGTCGAGCAGGACAGTTCCGGTCACATTCTGTGAATTGATAAGAAGTGTCTGTGTATCCGGATAAGACAGCAGAGCCAGGGCAGTTTGTTCAGATTGAAGTTGATTCGATAGCTGGGCCTGTTGACGTTGGAATGATTGCATCTGGAGAAGGGTAAATATATTCAACAATAATAATGCCACGAAACCAATTGCCAGCGCGGACTGACCAAATGACCATGTCCAAAGTCCAGTGGAAGCTTTTCGAGCGCTTGGCAATTTTGTCTTTAGGTTTTTTCGCAATGCAGCCGAAGGGGCTTGAGGCGGGATCGCCATCAGCAAGCTATCGCTTAGAGTTCGATATGCCACCAACTCGTCGCGGCAGGAGGCGCAGGATTTAAGATGAGCTGCAAGCGCGGCGGAATCGTCCGCATCCAATGCGCCGAGTGTATAAGCAGGAATGTTCCCGCGAAAAAGTGTGTGAGGATTACGGGGCATGTATTTACACTCCAATATGTTATACGTTATTCAGTGCAGGTTTAGATTTATCGATCCCATTCACGGCGCAGCTGCTTCATTGCAGCGTGCAAACGCGTCTTGACGGTCCCAAGCGGCCAGCCCAGAGTTTCGGCAATTTCGCTCTGACTTAAGCCCTGATAGTAGGCCAATTCAATCACCTGTCGATGTTCGGCCGAGAGAGTTTGAACTGCAAAATACAGAGCCCGCCATCGGCTTTCTTCCGAAAGAGAATCTCCATCCGGGATGGTCTGCCACATGTCGTCAGGATCGTTTGAATCAGATAAGATGGGACGACGAGCCTCAAGCCGGATATGATCGAGCGCGGTGCGGCGCGCAATCGTCAACAACCAAAGAAGCGGCGAACCTCGCTCAGATGAAAATAAATGAGCGCGGCTCCAGAGTTTTACAAAGGTATCCTGTGTGGCCTCCTCAGCCAGCATGGAATCGTGCAGAACGCGTAGTGTCACGGCGTGAACGCGGCTGGCATAACGATCATAAAGAGCCAGGAAGGCCCGTTCGTTCCCTTGCGCCACTTGTGCGACGAGTTCGACATCATCGAGGTCTGCCATATTTCCATTGTAACGGATTATGGAATAATTTTATGGCGAATGAATATCCTCAGACGATACTGTTTTTGATTCATATGCGATAAACCCTAAATCAAAAGGCTCCTTGTTGCCAGAAAACAATCTCGATTGTTTTGAACAAAATATAAATATCCAACCCAATTGACCAACGTTGGATGTATTCGCTGTCCAGTTCCGCCCGACGGACAAAAGTGGTGTAGTTACGTCCTGAAACTTGCCATAGGCCGGTCATGCCCGGCGGGACTTTGACATATTCCTCGTAAGATTTACCATAAAGCTCACACTGCTCCGCTGTAATTGGCCGCGGACCGACCAGGCTCATCTCACCCACGAGAACGTTCCACAATTGCGGCAATTCATCCAGACTAAATCGGCGCAATAGTCGGCCCATGCGCGTAACGCGCGGATCCCTTTTTAATTTCTGATAACAATTCCATTCTTCTTTCAATTCAGGATTGAGCTTCAATTCTCTGTCTAATATCTTGTCGGCATTTTTATACATAGTCCTGAATTTGATTACATCAAACGTTTCACTATTTCTACCTATGCGCGGCTGACGATAGAAAACGCCGCCGCGCGAATCAAGCGCGATCAACAAAGCCATCAATCCGAAGAAAGGCAACAGGAAAATCAAACCAAGCGCAGATAGTACGATATCAATAAAACGTTTCATGAATTATGGCAATAAATTGAGCACGTTATTTACCCTATAATCAGGATAATTCGGAAAACTCAGGAGGTGCTCCTTTTAACTGAAAGACAGGCTTCCTGCCCGCCAAAAAGATGACAGATTGGATGCATTCAGCGGCGAGGGATGCCCCAGCGCTTCCTTGAGGACCATACAGCGGAATCCACCAAAGATTTCAGAATCAGCAACCCAAGCAGACTCGCCACCAAGGCGCGCCCAACGACCCATTCCTGATTGGAGGCGAGACAGGATAACGTCAAATAGGAATTGACCGTGAACGGGATAAAAGCCCAGCCTAGTATTTGCAAGATCGCAGCTGAGCCTATAAATTGTCCACCATATAATGCTCCAACTAAAATCGTGGACATCAAATAAAGGATCAATGCAATAGTTACAGCGCCTGCCATTAATATCCTCCAAGACCATTTGAAAGTAGTATTCCACAAGGATTTGTTCAGTGCATCCGTTTGTGCCTGGGACATAGCTGGATACAAAGCCGCGAAGATCCCAAGATGGATCATCTTGGATGCCTCGACAATACGCGCCGCCGCGGAAAATAATCCAGTAGCCGTTGCGCCGGCCATGGTGGAAAGCAGGTAGATGCCCAATCTTTGATACACCATGCCGAGCAGGGTGAGCAATGCAAGCGGTGCGCACAATTTCAACAAACGATATGGATTAAGCCTCAGAGGGCGCCAAGCATGCAAAAAATTCGAAATGACCACACAGCAAACAATGCCAGCTACCACCGCGACGACGATTTGAATCACCAGCAGAAAGGTTGAGATTTTTAATAGGGTGATGCCCGGCAAAAGTATCAAACTGGCCTGCAGGCCTGCCGCCATCAAGTTCAAGACTGCGTATGCTCCCATGCGCTGTTTGCCGCGCAATGCGGTTGTAAAAACGGTGAAGAAGGCCAGCGGGATCAACGAAAGGATGTAAATCTTTAAAGCCAGGATCGTTTCTAAGCTTTGATTCGGAATCAAGTCACCCCAAAACCAAATCGCAGCGATCAATAAAACAGACAATGCAAGTTGGATGATCAACGCGGCGGGTAGCGACGATAGATCATCCTGTGCGGCAATCTCGCGAATCAACGCCATGTCCGTGCCAAACGTCGTCAACGAATTGGCAACATAGATTAACGCGGCAATCAATGCGTATTCGCCAAAACCTGTGATTCCCAATCGCCGTGCCAGAACGATAGTAAACACTGCGGTCCCAATTTGCGTACTGATGCGGGCCAGCAAAAGCACAAAAGAGTTTCGGAACAAAATTGAGTGCATAAGTTTAATGGATGCAAAACCATGCGAACGGCGGCATGACCGGCCCCAAACACCGCCGGAAACGGGTTGACCAATCACGGGGACGGTAAAGCCAGCGCGGCGAGAATGGATGAAGTGACGAGACTGTGTGATGAAAATAGTAACCGGCCATCTCAGGGAAGCCCAAAGAGGCATAATATGCGCGGGTTCGCTCACGAGCTGATGCGAGTTCATTTTCGTCATAAAGCGGGCTGTCAAGCACATGGATTTCCCCGCCGGGCACAAGAAGATTTTGCAAGACTCGGAGGAGGGCAGCCAGATCCGGAAAGTATTGGATAACGCTGGCAAGGACGATCAAGTCAAAACTATGTGGGGCAAATGGGGAACGGAAAATATCCGCATTCAAGAACGCGAGATTCGAGGCGTGAAAGAGACGCCAAGCCTGAGCTAATTCAGATCCGCCGCGATCCAAACCCCAAACATGCACGCCACCAAGGGAGGAGAGCTTATGAGATAACCATCCGTTTCCGCAACCTAATTCGAGGATGCGAGGCGATTGAGGAAGCCGCACAATATAATGTGCGAGCCGATTCGCGGACTCGCCACGCGCGCGCCATTCGTCGATTAGAGGATGATCAGCCGATATATCGGGTAAGCGCGCCACGATCTGGTCTGAATAGAGGCGGCCTTCCTTCTCGCGCACATGCAAGTATAGGTCAATGGGAATCATTGATGCAAAGTAGTTATCCTTTAGTTTCCGCTAACATAAAGCGGAAAAAGCGGTTCTTGGAGTGCTTTTTGCTATTCGTGCGAGGTGCCCTTTGGGTAAATGAGCAGTGACCGAGTTCTTTTTTCGAAGTCGCCCAGAAAGATTGACAACTTCGGGAAATGCGCGTCCTGCCAGTGTGCGGCGAAAACGACCAGGGGTTCTTTTGGGTATTCGATCCCAAAATCCTGTGGGGGTGGCGGGTGTGGTGGCTGCGAGAAAACTTAGAATAGAACCAGCCATGAGCGCCAGTTCCGGCAAACGCTGGATCATTTCTTCGGCATGAACAAATTGGCGATGAGCGCCAATCATCTGTTTAGCGCTCAAAGGGACTTGCTCGACCGGCCAACGGTCTTTGTATATGTTGCTGACACTGATCGGTTTGAGAACCACAGGAGTCGCTAACAACCAAGGGGTATCAAAATCGGGATCATAGATGGCGTAGACATCAAAGGTTTGATTGCAGGCATTCGGCGCGCAGTCAGGTAAAACCAAGTTACACCAAATCTCTGCTCGCAGGACATGACCCTGCTCTTCCCAACTTTGTATCTTATCCGGCGCAGTTGCGGCGATCACGTTTCCTTTATGCGCGCGTGCCAGCGGACGGATCAATTCTCCGTAGACAGGCATGCGCCCCACGCCACAATAATTCGGGAGCACGTTGCGGCGGGCTGTAAAGTTGCTTGCTAAACGCAACTCGTACTGCACTATCTCGGCTTCTTGTAGGTCACTCACCTTCACGCCTGCGTCGACTACCACAATTTCGTCCGCTGAAAGCGTTTTCTTGATGTTTTTGAGAATGATCCTCCATAACCGCTTTTCACTCGGATCTTTGGGGTGAACGCGTTCAAACGCCTGCGGCAATGCGATCCGCTGTCCGTTGATTTCTCCCACCTTACCTACCACTCCAAAGATAACCGCTGGCAAAGCACGCCCAGCGGCTGGATGATAATGTTTGCTTGGACAGTTTTTCAAGGTCGGACGCCAAAAAGCGGTCACATCGGCTACCACAGGTTTGTATCCTTCATATTCATGTCGTTGCCACTCGGGCAAGCTTTCCACATGCTTGCTCCATTGCGCTATCAGAGTTGTGGTTTGCCAGACGCCACTATTGGTCGCTGCCCAAGCTCTGCGTACTGCTTTATCTTCCAAGCCAATGGCTTTCAAGGCAGGAAACAATGCGCCGCGACTCGGTAACAACTGCCCGCTCAAAAACGCCCAGAACACATGCAACATCGCAAGATTCGTTCCAATGGGCAACCCTTCAAGTAGTTCGTCCAAAACGGTTATGGTATGATTCGTTTTGGTAATGGCGTTGTGGGATTTTTTCACAAAATAAGATTACCACGCTTTACGTCATTACCGCTTTCTTTATCTAATCCAGTTAGCGGAAACTAAAGTTATCTAAGAGGTCGATAAATCAGTTGTCTTCCTTCAAGACTCTAATCAAAATGTCCAGTAAAACTTTGAAACGCTGATGGAGTGCATGCATGTCGCTTGGCAACATCCAACGCGCATCGGTTAATTTATCACCAACGACAAAGATCGAGGCCGTTTCCACGCCTCTCACCTGGCCAACCGCAAATAATCCCGCGCTTTCCATATCTACAGTCTTGACGCCGAGGCTTCGAAAATAATCAGCCTCGGGTTGTGTTTCTCGATAAGCCGCGTCTGTGCTCCAAGTAGCACCTGTAGAATAAGGCATGTAGTTCTTCTCGAGCGCACATGATATCGAAGCAACGAGTGTTGGCGTCGCGTCCACCTGTCGGGCAGGCGGTAAATAATGATAAGATGTTCCCTCGTCGCGCATCGCACTGTTGCATAGTACGATACTGCCGGGCTCCAAATCGGACTGCAAGCCGCCAGAGAGCGACAAGATGATCAGCCGCTTGGTTCCCCATGCAATCATTTGTTCAGCCAATGCACTAATAGCTGGGGCTCCCATCCCAAAATTGCCAGCCACTCCGACCTTGCTCCGCGTCCTCTTCAGCAGATAGAGGTCGCACTGAAATGAAGTAATGTGTCGGGAGGGGTATCTCCACGAGAATCTGTTCATCAGGCCGTTATATAAACAAAGCACCAAGCCGTGTGGCGCCTGCAGATGATCGAGGCCGCTGTATTTGCGGCGGAATTCGATCATTGCTTCAGCCGTGACCATTTCAGGGATCTTGTACTTATCAGGATAGATTGGAAAATTCATGGTTGCATTCTCAATGATCGTACGTTCGCAACTGTATGTCTGCACGCGCAATTCCAAATAGATGATACGGTGTGCGAACGAGTTTGTCCCATTCGAGCCTTTGCCAAGCGCGACGCAGACGAAATTCGTGATGCACGCGCCCATGCAGAATGCGATAGAACTCGGTGGGATAGGGGCCACGATACAGCATGGCGAGGTCTTCCGAGTCAATCCAATTTTGTTTGTCATCCAATTCCAGTTTGACGCGCTCGAAGAACTTCGTGCCTGGCAAGGGATATGAAACCGAGATGCCGATGTCATCCGGCATGCACTCGCGTACCAATTGCAAGGTTCGTTGAATGTCATTCCAATTTTCGCCGGGGTAACCAAATTGGAGGAAGAATCCGACCTCGATATCTTGCGCATGCAGCCGACGCGTGGCGTGGTAAATGTCTTCGACTTTATCGCCTTTATCCATCGCGTCGAGAATCTTTTGTGAACCGGATTCAGCGCCGATCCAAACTGTTTTGCATCCTGCCGCTTTCAGCGCGGCCGCGATTCGTTCATTGACCAAATCCGCGCGTTGCAAACATTTAAACGGTATCCCTGCATCGGATTCCTGGACAAGGGATGCGAACTTTTCAATCCACCCCGGCTTAAGGCCTAGAATGTCGTCTGCAAACCAGATGTGATCGGGATGATACGTTTCCTTCAGCCATTTCATTTCTGCGACAACATTCTCCGGCGAGCGCGAGTTGTAGCGTTGACCCCAGATCGGTTTGGCGCACCAATTGCAATGATACGGGCAACCGCGCGTAGTGACCATGTTCATGGAAAAATAACCATGACGTTCAATCCATATCTTTTTATAACGCGCAACATCGACCAAATCCCAGGCTGGGAACGGCAATGCATCCAAATCTTTGATATCAGGACGGCGCGATGCGAGTTCGCGTATTTTGGGAGGTCAAGCCGATAATTTCATTTGCGGGCTGCGAGGAACGGCCAGTAAGAGAATCCATTAACTCTCCAAGCGTCTCCTCTCCTTCGCCGAGCAGAACATAATCTGCGCCCTGTGCGAGATATTCTTCGGAGTGATCGCTTGCATCTGCACCGGCAGCGATCACCGTGCATCCGCGACTCTTTGCCATGTTCATCATTTTGAAAGCCGCTTCGCGCATCCGCAACAAACACATCTTGGAGAGGTAATTAAAATTATCTTCGTAAAGGACAACGAAACGTGGGTTGTGCAAATCAAGGGATTGCCCCCAGGCTTCCTCGGACTCGGCCAGCATTGCATCGAAGAGGGCAACATCATAACCGCGCTGACGCAAATAACCAGCCGCGTACAATGTTCCAAGTGGTGGATAGGGCTGCATCGCCTCCCATAATTTAGAATCAAAGCGAAGGTAATACGATTGGCCGAAAAGAATCTGCGTCATGCCAATCCCAACCCTTTCAATCTTTCATACAATGCCAACTCCGTTTTCTGTCCATGCCTGTTCGCGTGGCCTTTGCACATCTCGCCGGAGAAATAGGCTTCGGGGTTGAAAGATTGTTTGCGCGATAATTTTTCAATTTTACGTTTCATTTCCCAAGCTTCAAAGTATTCTATAGGTAATAAGTTTAATAAAATCTCTAATAGACGCTGCCAGCGAGAGACCCGCTTGATCTCTGTAAATAATTCAGGCATGCCTTGTGCGTTGGGTAAATATTCATCCGTCCATTTGTTGAGACGGCGCATCTCATTATAGATTTCGATTCCAGATAATGGAATCATCTGCACGAGTTCATGCGCCGTGTAGAGTGTACGATCTGACAACAGAAGTGCATTTTCAGCGACAAAGTAGTTCGGGCAAAGGTGTACGCCTACAAACCTAGCGATGTGCACGATGCATATGGACATTGCGCGGCATGTCCATAATCGGCCGCAGGTAGTAACGATGAAATAATCTATATCGCCATTTTCATTTACATTCTCCATAGCCAATGAGCCGGTGACAGCGACCATTCGCACAAAAGGCAGGGCCGCGAGGATGCGACCATAAAATTTAGCATCCTGCCACAAGCGCCTCGAAACCGACTTTCGGCGGGTGCGCGTTTCGACGATCGCTTCGCGACCACTCAATGTAAAGTAACGTTCTGTTCGAGTAAGCAAGCCGTGCCAAAGATCGACTTCATTCAACGCTTTCAAAACTTCCTCGTGCGAAACTTTTGCGCCAATAAGATAGCGATGCACTTCACACGCGGTCAATGAATAATCGAATACGTCTGCATAGGCGAGCGTATGCAGAATGGCGCTTTGGAGCGGTGTTGTTTCAATATCGGCCGATTGCAGAGTCAAATTGAGGGTCAGGGAGATTTCTTTTCGTGGCATCATACTTTAGGTCCAGGAGAGAAGCGCTGACGGGCATACTGAAGTAGAGTCAAGCCGGAGGTGAAGCAGAGACCAATAACAAAGAGTGTGGAATAAATCAGAATGGGCCAGTTGGCTGTTCGCCAACTCAACCAAACTGTCCAAAGATTGAAGATCGCCAGCATCAACTCAAACAAAATGAGGATATCTACTTTGGATCGATAACGGCTACCCTCCCATTTTTTTTGATCAATGATGCCATACTTTGGTGTGCGCTCAAAAGTGCTATTGTGCCCAAACCAAATTTGGAGCGCGGCACGTAATGTATTCAGCATCATGCCCGCCCCTAGCACCGTCATAAAAATAATGGCGGGCAGGATAATCAGCCAGCGCTTGCCCAAGGCATGTTGACCTACGACAAAATAAGTTGTTGGCGCAAGGGCCGTGAAGCTAAAAAGCAGGGCGATGCCAAACAAGCTGATCAGGCTGGGATATCGCAAGGAAATGAGAATCACAATTGGATATAGAACAGAGAGAGCGAAGAGTAAAAGATGAACGCCATAACCCGTAAGGTGCAGAGTGGCCTCGATCTTGCGTGAAAGAGGTGCATTCGATTGCCAGACCAGAGGCACATAGCGAATCGCACATTCAAAACTCCCACGCGCCCAGCGATGTTGCTGGCGGCGATAAGCCGAAAAGCTGATAGGAAGCTCGGCAGGCACTTCGATCTCGCCGGCATAGCGCGCCTCCCAGCCGCGCAGGAACGCGCGGTACGAAAGGTCGAGATCCTCGGTCAGAGTCTGAGCGGTCCAGCCGCCGGCATCGAGGATGGCTTCTTTGCGCCATACGCCCGCCGTGCCATTGAAGTTGAACCAATAGCCGAGTTGAGCTCGGGCGAGTTGTTCGACCGCGAAATGAGCATCAATGGAAAGAGATTGAAGAAAGGTTAATAAGGAATAATCACGATTCAAATGCGCCCAGCGAGCTTGAACGAACGCCACGCGGTCGCTATCGAAGTACGGAAGGATGCGTTTGAGGAAATCTGGTCTTGGAACAAAATCTGCATCGAAGACAACAATGAACTCTCCGCTAGCTTGCATCAATCCGTCCGCGAGCGCACCAGCCTTGTATCCATGCCGGTTGGCGCGATGTAAGTGGTCAATGTGGATTCCCCCAACCCGCAACCGTTGAACCGTTTGAGCGATGAGCGAAACTGTCTCGTCGGTGGAATCATCGAGCACTTGGATCTGTAGCAACTCGCTTGGATAATCCAATGCTGCCGCGGCTTCGATCAAACGCGCCGCCACGTACCATTCGTTATAGACAGGGAGTTGAACAGTCACTGTTGGCAGAGAAGTTAGGACCAAAGAAGAATGCGTAACAAGAACCTGGCGCTTCCTCCAGGCACCTAGGGCCAGATAGAAAAAGTTGATGCCATATACGAAGAGTGCGGAAACCACCAGCAAATAAATAATGGCAACTGGGATAAAAAATAAATCAAGCCAGTTCATTTTGATTCGCCTTTTCCATCGCAGCCGCGAGCAATCCCCACGCCAGCCATTGCCATAACCTGCCTGGGACAAGCAACCAGGTGTAATAATCGAAAAATCCAACAATGGTGACTGCCAGCAACACGGCGGCGCCTGCCACGACATCCGGTCGAGTTAATAAATTCCTGTGGCGCAACAGAACAATCCACGGCAGCACGAGGAGCAGAAAATAAAATGTGGCGCCGAAGATACCCGTTTCCAGTGCCGCAGCGAGCAGAGTCAAGTGAGGCGGTTGATAGTCAACGGGAAAACTCGGATAGGCGTCCTTCATTGCAACAGGTGAGGCGCCCAACCCGATACCCGTCAATGCGTGATCAGCAAAAATATGATTAGCAGACTGAACCAATAAAGCACGTTCGCCAATGGATTGTTCTTCCGCCGGGATAGTCATGAACGACTGATTTACATCTAAGCGAATGCCGAACAAAGGCAGGTTGACCAGGATGAACGGGGCAAGCACGATTCCGCAAGCGAGCGCAAGCCAGACCAATGGCTTGATCGAAAGCCAATAATGCACAATCGCCTCTATCCCGACCAGGAAAACGGCTCCCGCTAAAAAAGCCAGCCAGGCTGAACGGGAATAGGTCAGTAACAGTGCGAGAGACATCGGCAAAAATGGAACTAGGATTATCAGACGAGTCTTCCAATTACCATGAAGATATGCGGCAAGCAGCAATACCAACCCGAACGCCAGACATCCACCTAAAATATTGGGATGATCACTCAACCCATAAGCGCGCAGGATGCGCTGGCTTCCTGTCGAAACAATGCTGACCCCATTCCAGTTGGGATCAAGCAAATATTCGCCCAGGATTTGTAGTCCAACAGAGCGCTTTAAGATGTATTGAGCAATTGCAACAATAGCCTGAAGTATTCCCTGCAATGCCACAGGGAGAACAATCCACACAGGAGATGCAACCTCATTTACGATAAACAAAAAAAAGAAAAAAAGCGCAGCAAGTCGGATGACGTGATATAACGAAAGCGCGCGATCCACACTTGTGGCAACGGATAAAAGACCTGCCAAAGATATTCCGGCTAGCGGTATCCAAAGGTAAGCTGGTCCAAAACGAATACGGCGATGATTTACCAAAAAGGAAAGTCCCCAGAAAGCAAGGGTCAATACCATAGAGAAATCAGGAGCAAAAAGCAGGAAATCTGTGTAGTCTTTATAAACGGGCAAATCGGGCCGCGCCAATAAAATGACTCGAGCCCGCATAGGGATCAGAACAAGAGTCAAGAAAAACGCAATCTGGGCCGGCCATTTTGGAAAGGCCGTCGAATTGGTAAGGGCAGGCAATCTATCTTCCACAGAATCAATCTACTTCGTAAATTTGCTATTTATGATTACGTCTACAAATTCATAATTGGATTTATCTCAAAGAGAGACAGCGAGATGGAAGGACGAGATGAGTTGTAAGGTTGTTATCAACGGGCGGTTCCTCCTGCGCCGAGTCACTGGCGTGGAGCGTTATGGGCGCGAGGTTCTTCGCTGGATCGAGGGGAATTGTCGGGTCGAGAAGCCGAGGCGAGGACAAAGCGGCATAATAGGTCATGGATGGGAACAATTCATCCTGCCTAGTAGGGTCGATTCAAATTCTGTGATTTGGTCGCCCGCTAACACGGGACCATTGTTCGTACGCAATCACGTCCTGACGATCCACGATCTGACTCCTTTAGAGCATCCGGAATGGTTCCAGCCAGGGTTTGCCGTTTGGTATCGCCTGCTTTTGCCCATACTCGTGCGCCGGGTGTCGCGCATCATTGTGCCGTCTGAATCCGTTCGGCGGAAAGTGATGATGCGTTTTTCTCTACCTGCTGAAAAGGTAATCACAATACCGGCGGGTGTGGATACATCCAAATTTCATCCCTTGAACGTATCAACTGATATGGGACGATATATCCTGTTCGTCGGCAGCCTGGAACCTCGCAAGAACCTCTTTGGCTTGCTGAACGCGTGGGATGAAATTAATGAACGGCATCCGAACATTTCATTGGTGATTGCTGGAACTTCCGGAGGCGCCTTCAGAAGATTATTCCACCCGTCATCCGTTGATCGTGTACGATGGATTGGATATGTTCCTGAAACGGATCTTCCTGCGCTTTATGCGGGCGCGGACTTATTCATCCTGCCATCCTTTGACGAAGGCTTTGGATTGCCAGTGCTGGAAGCGATGGCTTGCGGTACTCCTGTAATTGCTTCCAATGGTGGCGCATTGCCGGAGGTGGTTGGCGATGCGGGAATAATCTTTAATTTATCGAACCCATCGGCACTGAGCCGTTCGATCAGCGAGTGCTTGTCAAATTCGCATCTTCGCACATCTCTAAGAGAGAAAGGGCTGGCACGCGCGAAATTATTTTCATGGCAAATAACTGCAGAGTCCGTTTGGAAATGTCTGAATGAAATCTGAACTACGCATTGCTTTTGTCACAGATGCTTTGCCCGTCATCGGCGGAGCAGAGAAAACTCTCTTCGCTGCACTCGAATGCTTTCCAACGGCAGATATATTCACACTGATCTACAACAAGGAAGCGTTTGTCAATACTCCTTTGGAGAATAGAACAGTTTTTACATCCTACCTAAATAAATTCCCTCTTGCCAGAAAATATTATAGATTGCTTCTGCCGCTCATGCCGCACGCCATCGAGCAATTTGACTTGCGCGGCTATGATATCGTCGTCTCATTCAATTATGCGGTCGCGAATGGTGCAAACGCAAACGGTGCAAAGCACTTCTCATACACTCACACACCAATGCGGTACGCATGGACCGATCTCAACATTTACGGGAAGAGGTTGGACAATAACTTTCTTATCGGTAAATATCTCCGATCATTTCGCCGCTGGGATAGAGCTGCTGCGTCACGCATCCATGAGTTTGCCACGATCTCGAACAGCGTTGCAAATCGGATACAGTCTACATATCAGCGTGAGGCACGGATCATCTATCCACCAGTTGAGGTTGAGCGATTTAGGCCTGTTACACCGCGCGGAGATTACTACGTTACAGTGTCGCGGCTTGTGCCCCACAAACGAGTTGATCTGATAGTGAATACATTCTCTTGCTTGAAGTATCCTTTGGTTGTCATAGGAGAGGGTCCCGAACTATCAAATTTGCAACACAACGCAACATCCAATATTTATTTCAAGGGCTATCAGTCCGACGCGGTTGTGGCAAATCTATTAGGAAAGGCACGCGGTTTTGTCTGCGCAACAGAAGAGGATTTTGGCATCGCAATTGTAGAAGCTCAGGCCGCCGGCTGTCCGGTTGTTGCGTATGGACGAGGTGGCGCCCTTGAAACAGTAATTGAGGGGGTTACCGGCTCTTTCTTTTTCGAGCAATCTCCTGGCGCGTTAAGCGAGGCGATTGAAAAGTTTGAACACAATTTTCATTATTGCTATAGTGATATGATTAGCAACGCCCGCCGCTTTCATAAAGCCAACTTCAAAGACAAGTTTAGAGACTTTATCAATAAATGAATCAGAACTATCCCGCAACCACATGCTTTGCAACGCATACGTACTTCGGGCGGGCGTAACCAAGGATGAAGACTGAATTCGGAATTTGCAAGAAACACAAAACATATTAAATAACATTGATCTTGTTGATTATTTATCGTTCACCTTTCATGCCTTACTTCAATCTCTCCTTCCCCAGCGGAATTGCTTTTTATTGGAGCGATTCTCTTCTAAAAAGCAAGATGACAATTACGTTGCGTGTGACCTTCATCTTCATGATAAGTAATTGCGAGAAGCCGCTGACGACCGACATGGCAATCCCCGTTTAAAGTTCTATCTATTATTCGGTCTCAATCGCTGTGCTTGTCGCTTTGCCAACGCCGCTTTCGCTGCGGCTTCAGCTTTCTCGCGTTTGTTCAAGCTGACGATGATCAGCCAATATGCCGTCAGGAATACGATCACAATAAAAGTGAGAGCATATAACAACTTCGTCATCCACAAAGCTGAGTTGGTTCCGGCAAACAATCCGTGTAATGTCGCACCGAGATAGCCGAGCAAACTCAAAGCGTGAATGGAGCGAAAAGCCTGCATCCCAATTGTCTTGCGCATATAGAATGTCACGGTGACTAATAAGAAAAGGTAGAAGCCGATGATGCCCAATCCCACCCAGAAGGGACGATAAGTATCGATGAATGGAATTACGGTCTGGGGAACACTAAACGGAAGAAAGCGGTCGAATAACAAAACAATCACATGCAAAAGAATAAACCCTATTCCCAGCAGAGACAGGAATTCATGGAAATCATAAGTGAATGAACCTTCGACAGCCGGGTGGAGGATTTTATTGGCGATGGCCAGCCCCCATGCCATCGAGAGCCACATCAAAAAGTAACCGGTGAGTCCGGCGGCACGCGTTACATACCACCACATCTGCACGCTGTCGAGCGCGAACAATGAATTCAGAGCTTGCGATACCGATGAACCTGCCGGCGTTTGCAGGATCAACACAAACGCCATCATCAACGCACTGAAGAATAATAACAAGGCAACTAAAAATACCCCTCGGATGATTCTGTCTATGGATGACTCTTCTTTGGAATTATTGGTGGATATATTCATACTCATTAACATACTCCTGACTATTCGGTGAACCATGCAAAGCGCCCTCGCGGTCCACTACAAGATAAGCAATGTTGTTATGTGCGGTCAATCTCTCGACCTCGGCCGGCCCACCGATTAATAAAGCTTTGGCATACACCTCGGCAGCGACCGTATCATCTGCAATGACGGTGGCACACAACCAATCGGATTGTACGGGTTCGCCCGTGCGCGGATCAATCAGATGATGGCGACTCTTTTCACCTTGCTTCCATATCCGCTTGGCAACCGATGAAGTGGCCACTGCCCCATGCGTGATAGTTAATCTCGCAATGTTTTGAGATGGATCACGCGGATCTTCCAACTCAACCGGCCAACTCAAACCAATCGGCGAGTGACCGATGAAACGCATATCGCCGCCGGCATTGACAGCGCACGCATCGGAATAGCGGCTCAACAATGTCACGGCTTGATCTACAATCCAACCTTTGGCGATGCCGCCGAAATCCAATTGCATATCTTTTGGCAAACGGACTCGGCTGGAGTTAAGATCAAGTTCCATTTCGCGGAAGTCCGCTTTCGGCTTTCGTTCCGATGCGGCGGATGGAACGGTGCTATTCTCTGCGCGGATTTCGTCCATGCTGCGATCATAACCAGCGTGAATCAAATCTGGTAAAACCGAAGGGTCGAATAAAGCATTCGTCGCATCAAAAAACTTCCGCGCCTTTTGTAGTACTTCCATCATCTCCGGTGATGCGTTAAACCATTGACCCGCCGAACGATTCAGTTGTGAAAGTTCACTCTTCTGCTGAAATCGGCTGAAGCGGCGTTCGCCTGCTTCGATGGCACCGCGTGCGGCTTGCATTCCATCACTGGCCAATGATCCCTGTGCCGCCACGAGCACATCCGTGTTCATGGCTCGAAACTCAATCCATTCCATGAATTAGGAACCGCTCGTTGTAAACATGGGCATCGCTTGTACTTGTGGCTGTTGCGCCTGTTGTATGATGGTAAGCGGATTCTGTTGCACGGGTTGTATTGTTTGAGTTTGCAGCGAATCAATGCCCGGAAGCGGCGCCAAAGTGGGCAATGAAGTGGCTGCGATTCCCGGCGCGATGGCAGAAGCAGAAGAATAAGATGAGGAGCTGGAAGTTGGTTTGAGCGAGTGTGCTAATAAGATCCAGCCGCCGAGAAAACTAAAAATACTTGCCAGCATGATCAACGCTCGTAAACTAGCTTTAAAGAATCTCATAGGGGTTCATCCAATCTTGTTTTAGCGATTAACGTAGACTTGCCCATTGCTGGTCACGGTGATAATACCCCGCTGCTGCAGGTAATTCACCAATGACTGGTATTGTTGCATCTGCTGTTGTGCCGCGGCGAGTTGCGTATTCGCCTGCGTTATCTGAGTTTGATATTGTTGTTCGCGTTGCTGGTATTGCTGGTCGCGCTGTTGATATTGCGCCACGAGACTTTGCAACTGCTGGATTTGTTGTTGCTGTTGAACCTGCACCTGGCTGACGACATTGCTTGCATTAACATCCGTTGAAGCGCCCTGACCGGCCGTTGTCGAAACACTCGGGCCGGGCACATTCGAGGCCTGCACGCCGTTTGAATTGGCAAACGCCACGCCGCTGATCGCAAAGATTCCTAGCGCAATGCATAACGTAATAAATATGGCGGCGATAAAGGCTGTCATTTGTTTTTTCATAGTCACTCTCCTCGTGTTATTCTCAGGCCAAAGTATAATTAACCAAGATTACAGACAGATGAACACTTTGTAAATCAGAAGTAAAAGAGTTGTCATCTTCCAATCATCTTGAGGTGCTAAAATAGGAATATGAGAATCCTATTAATTGAAGATAATCGCCGTTTAAGCGATGTTTTGCGACGGACTCTCGTGGAAGACGGTTACGTTGTGGATACGGCGTACGATGGCGTCGAGGGCGAAGACCTGGCATTGATAACTTCCTACAGCCTCATCATCTTGGATGTGATGCTTCCAAAACGCGATGGGATCGAAGTCTGCCGCTCACTGCGCGATCAACATGTTGCCACACCGATTCTGATGTTGACAGCCCGCGATGCACTCGAAGACCGCGTCACCGGCTTGGATAGCGGCGCCGATGATTACCTCGTCAAGCCGTTCGAGGTCGCGGAATTACGCGCCCGTTTGCGAGCTCTGCTCCGCCGCGAATCAGATAACAAAAGCGGTTTGCTTCAAGTCGCGGACCTGAAGCTGGATCCAGCAACCCATTTTGTGTCGCGGGCTGAAGCGCCTCTCGATCTCACCGCACGTGAATATTCTTTGCTTGAATATCTCATGCGAAACCTGAATCGTTTGATCACGCGCGAGATGGTGATTCAAAATCTATGGAACTACGATAACACCATCACATCGAATGTGGTGGATGTTTATATCCGCCGTTTGCGGCGCAAAGTGGATGATCCTTACGAAGTCAAATTGATCGAGACGATTCGCGGAGCCGGTTATCGTTTGCGCGATCCGGAGCGTTAACGCGATGAAGCTTCTTAAGACCATTTGGAATTGGCTTGTTGATTTCCTACATAGCATCCGCTTTCGGATAACGCTGTGGTTTGTTTTTATATTAGCAATCATTCTGACCGCGTTCAGTGGTTTTATTTACTTTAGGCAGTCACAAGACTTGAAAGAGGATTCGGTAGGACGCATCCAGGAAGAGTTTGCCCGCCTGCTTGGATATTTTCGCAGTGCGGCATGGCAAAATTCGACTCTTGACCTTTCCGATGTTCCGGACAATACTCCCCCTCTTCAACAAGGCGATATGCTGGTTATAGCGGATACCAGCGGGCAAATTGTCCAATCGTGGGGAATCAAACCGGGCGGCAAACTAGCGAGTGATCTCATTTCAACGGCCAGCCAACAACACAATCTTAATGTCTATGAACAGACCATCTCGGTCACCGATTCAACCGGTAAGGCATCCGATGCCGATTATCTTTTTATCGTGTCGTTCGTTTTTCGCGGAGATACGCCGGTCGGCGCGCTGATCATTGGCAGTCCAACCAATCTCAGTAGCCAGCTTCAGCGATTAAAAGTTTCGCTCATCCTTGGCAGTTTGTTGATGCTGGTAATCGCCTTCACCGGCGGATTATGGCTTGCGGACCGCGCCATGCGTCCGGTCAAGACGATCACGCATGCCGCGCAAAACATCAGCGAAAGTGATTTGAATCGCCGCATTAACTTGCGCGGCCGTGATGAACTCGCCGAATTGGCAAACACTTTCGACGACATGCTCTTGCGGTTACAAGTTGCATTTGATCGCCAACGGCGTTTTGTCGCGGATGCCAGCCATGAACTTCGCACGCCGCTGACTATTGCCAATCTTGAAATCGATCAGGCGTTATCCAAGAATCGTTCGTCATCCGACTACCAGCGCGCCTTGCAGACCATCAACATCGAGAACGAAAGAATGATGCGCATGGTGAATGACTTGATGACGCTAGCGCGCATGGATTCTGGTCAAGCCCTCTTGCAATTTGAAAAACTGGATTTGAGCGACGTGGCACTGGAAGCCGTCGAGCGAATGTCTTCTCTTGCGGAACATCAACAGGTCAGGCTTGAAACTACTGAACTTCCTGAATTGACTGTGAATGGGGATCGTCAGTATTTGATTCAAATGATCAGCAACCTCATCGAGAATGCGATCAAGTATTCCGGCTCCGGACAAACAATAAGCGTGGGCACTTCAGCGCTTATTGTTGACAAAAAAGAATTCGCTGCGCTTCGTGTCGTGGATAACGGGCCGGGTATTCCACCGGAACATTTGCCGCATCTATTCGACCGCTTCTATCGCGTCGATCAGGCGCGGACGCAGGGCGACGATTCCTCTGCCCCAACCGGAAGCGGCCTCGGCCTTTCCATCGTGGCATGGATCGTCGAAGCGCATGGCGGCAAGATCAATGTAGAAAGCAAAGTGAATGAAGGAACAACTTTTGAAGTAAGAATTCCATGGGAGTACGCAAAGTTTGTTAGTCGGCCAAGGGTAAACCAGCATAGGACGGCTTCAGAGAATCCCAAGACTTACTGAGCCAAGCGGCTCTGGCTTTGGCGGTGGCGATCACGCCAGGCAAGGTCCAACGTGCGCCAGAACGTTTCAACCGGACAGCGGCTATCTGCTTGCAAGCGCTTTCGATGGTTCCGCTGCCAATGAGATACCCGAGCTGCCGAAAGCGTGCGTAGTCCATCCGCTTCTCGTTGTGATCATAATAATGGATTGCCTTTTCGATGAAGGGACGTGCGGCCGCGTGCATAAGCAAACTTCGGCAGGATTAAATCACGTCTTGGATGCAGCCATCCCAAAGTTCTGTGCGGGCTTGGGTCAGCCATTCATGAGCTTGCGGGGTGTTGGCTCCGAAGGCGGCTTCGGCAATGGGCGTGAGATATTCGCTGGCGTGGTACCAATCCACGATTTGTACGGCGTTCGGATAATATTTTTGCACCAGGTTCCAAATCCACACGGCACCGTCTGAGACGAAGACGATTTCTTCGTAGCCGTCGACCTGATGTTGGATCCCCGTAGCCCATAACAATCGTCCAAATTGTTCGGCTTCCTGGATGTCGCAGTGGTATTTCATGTTCTTGGCTTGCAGATGACTTTGTTCTCCCACGCGGGATCCGTGGTGGTTCGGTACCGCAGAACCATGGTGATTTTGGGGATGAGAAGGGTGAATCTGCTCCACTTCATACCCACACAACGTTTTCAACTCTCGCCACTCCCCGTGCAATGGCACATGCGCTCCATCGACCGAGGCATAGATGCGCCCAGCTTGCCTTGGCAGGCTCTGTTCCTGTTCTTCTAATCCTTTCACGTCTTCTGCCGCTCGTTTCCATTCTTCTTCGAGTTGGGCTTGTGCCTGTCCATAGCCTTCGGTATGTTTGAGTACGGTATGATCGCTCACTCCAAACAATAGAAAACGCTCCGCCAATTGACGGGCTTCTTCAAACGATGTTTCCACTCCCAAGATCCCGAGCAAGCTCGCCAATCCCGGTGTGCTCTGTCCCGGCTTCAATCCCAAGCGCTCATCCAAGGGCGACTGCCCACGATGACAATCCGCACACAGATAATATCGACGCTGATAATTCACTTTGCCGAACACACTCCACACCACAGCTTCCCGTTTGCCCAGCGGCTCCGCTTCCGCCCCGCATCCACAGCGGACACGACTTGCATATTTCGCTTCATTCGCTTCAATCATTTCCTGCAATCCAAGCCCACAGGCTTCTTTCGCTACCTCGCGCAGCGCTTGTTCAATCTCTGCCACTTGCGCACCTTCCTCGAGTTTCTCCTGCACCGCCTCGGTCATGATTTCCGCTATCTTTCTTACCACTGCTATGCTAAACTTCATCTCGAGCCTCCTGAGCATCCTTTGGTCTGTGAGAAGCCCAAAGCTTACCTTAGAGGCTCATTTTTGAAAATCCACTTACAACCTTTTCGTGCACCCGAATTCCATCAGCACCTTGACAGTACTTGTTTAGCGTTCAAAAGCGGCATTTTGTAAAGTGTCAAAGGTTTGTAAAAAAACAGGCCGAAAAACTCTTGCGGAAGTAGAGCTAGGAATATTAAACTGATGGGCATGAGTAGCCGACGGAATAAAAATAAGCTTCCGAATACAAAGGAGCAACGGATCGCGGAACTGGAAGCGGAGTTGCTGCGGGAGCACCTGCTCAACCAAAGGTTGCAGAAGGAATTGGAGCGGCTGCGAGCAAAAGTGGAAGAATTGGAGCGGGCGGGGAAACGGCAAGCCGCGCCGTTCGCACGGCGGAAATTGGTGGAGCATCCCAAACGGCCCGGGCGCAAAGCGGGCCAAGGCCAATTTACGCGTCGCGCCCAGCCGAAACCGGAGCAAGTCAATGAAACGAAGGTAGCAAAGCTGCATGGTTGCCCGGAATGTGGCGGCAAGCTGCGAGAGATCCGGGAGCATGAGCAGTTCGAGGCGGATATTCCAGAAGTGAAGCCCATTATCACCCGCTTCGTGACTTACAGTGGCTACTGTGTGAGCTGTCATCGACGCGTACATTCGCGACATCCGGATCAGACTTCGGACGCCATCGGGGCGGCCGGAGTCTTGGTGGGGCCGCGGGCGAAAGCCTTGGCTACCGACCTCAAGCATCGCTTGGGAGTCTCGTACGGCAAGGTCAGCGAAGTACTGAACGACGCCTTCGGATTGCCAGTCAGCCGCAGCGGGTGGTGTAAAGCAGATCAAAAGCTGTCCGAGACCGCCCGACCGGTGTACGAAAAGTTGATCGAGTTCGTCAGGCTGTGCTGTGTGGTACACGCGGATGAGACTGGTTGGAGAATTGGCACCCTGTCGGCTTGGCTCTGGGTCTTCACCAATCGGGAAGTCAGCGTCTACGCCATTCGGGACAACCGCAGCAGTGACGTGGTAGTCGACATCTTGGGCAAGGGCTTCAAAGGCATCTTGTCTTCGGATTGCTATCTGGCGTATGACGAACAAAGATTTAGGACCTGGCTGAAACAGAAATGTGTCAGCCACTTGCTGAACGATCTGAAAGAGATGCAGGAAAGCAAAACCGGCCGGGCGCTGTGCTTTGCTCGGGAAGCGACCCAGATCTTGCAGGAAGCCCTGGCCCTGAAGGCGGAAAAAAGCCGTTGGGATCCATTCTGTTACTTCTCTCAAGCTCAGGCCCTCGAGTCTCGCTTGGATGCTTTGGTGAGTACACAGCGCAGGCTGTCCGACGCCGATAACTCCCGTTTCGCCAAGCGCTTGCGAAAACATAGGCCGCATTTGTTGCGTTTCCTGTATGTGGACTCGCTCGACGCTACCAACAACCAGGCCGAGCGCATGTTGCGCCCCGCGGTGATTACCAGAAAAACCAACGGCTGCAACCGCACCCGCGAAGGCGCTGCGGCCCATGCTATCTTGTCGAGTGTTTTGGTTACTTGTCGCCAGCATTCTGTTCCAATCCTCGATTACCTCGTTCAATTGCAGCGCTTCCATGAACCTCAACCTAACTTCTTTATGCCGGGCTCACCGACTGTGGCGTCTCCCTTACCTCTACTCGCTTCGACTTGACGAACTCTGAACGCTAAACAAGTACCCTTGACAGTACTTGTTTACCGTCATCCATCAGGTAAAACGGATATTTGAGGTTGATACAAATAATGTGATGCAAGCGGCGGTCCGCAGGATCGCTTCGCTGATGGCGCTTTACCCACTCGCTGCAGTTGGACCAGGTAATCCAAGATTGGAATGGAATGTTGATGAGCAGTGACCAATATACTCGACAAGATGGCATGGGTCTCGGCACCCGCTTGGGTGCGGTTACATCCATTGGTTTTTCGGATGATCACTGCAGGCCGGATCATTCTTTCCGCTTGGTTATTGGTGGCGTCCAGACCATCGACGTACAGGAAACGCAGCAAGTGAGGGCGATGCTTACGCAAGCGTTTGGCAAAGCGGACATTGTCCTTGTCCGTCAATCTCCGCTGAGGGGCAATCAACTGATCCAATCGGGTTTCGAGGGTGCGAGCTCGTTGAGCGAAGGTAAAGGGATCCAAATGCGGCTTTTCGGCTTTCAACTGCAGGGCGTCTTGCAGCAGGGCGGTCATCTGCCGCGCAAATTGCAGCGCTCGACCCGTTTTACTCTCCCGCATCTCCTTCAGATCCGCGAGCAAATGTCCAACACATTTCTGCTTGAGCCAGGCCGCCAGCCGTTTTTCATCATAAGCCAGGAAACCATCGGAAGCCAGGATGCCTTGGAACTTCTCGCCCAGAATATCGATCACCACGTCGCTCGAGCGGTTGGCGCGAATATCGTAAACCGTAATCTCATGATTAGTGAAAACCCAGAGCCAGGCCGCCAACGTTCCAATTCGCCAGCCGGTTTCATCCGCATGCACCACACTGCATTGTCGGATCAACTCGATCAATCTCACATACACGGGTCGGGCGGTGCGAGCCAGTTTTCGATCCGCGCGACACCACCCGCTGCGAGAGACTTCCAATCCAAAACTATCGTTGAGCACTTCGCTCACTTTGGCGTAGGAAACGCCCAGACGATGTTTGAGATCGCTGGCCAAAGCCTTGGCGCGCGGTCCCACCACCACCAGACCCGCGGCTCCCGTGGCTCGCGAAAGTTGATCGGGGTGCCACGAGCGCACACGCTTTCCGCAATGATGGCAATAGCCGCTGTACGTCAGAAAACGCGTGATCTCGGGCTCCACCTTCGGCAGATCGATCTCATATTGCTCGTGCTGATGTCGCTTTCGCAAATTGCCGCCACATTCCGGGCAGCAGGGCAATTCAGCCACCTTCGTCTCGCTCACTTCCTTCAGACTCGGTTTGGCTCGCTGCACAAAATGACCTTGCCCAGCCTTGCGTCCCGGCCGCTTGGGATGCTCGACCCAATGCCTGCGCATAAATGGCGCAGCCTGCCTCTTCCCGGCCCGTCTCAACTCTTCCACCTCGACTTGCAAAAGTTCCACTTGCTTCTGCAACCGCTCATTCCGCTTTTGCAACATCTCATTCTGCCGTCGCAACAGCTCATTACTGGCCAACACTTGCGCCAGCTGTTGTTCCAGTTTCGCCATCCGCGCTTCGTTGGGATCCGGCAACCTCGGTGTATTCCTTCGTTTCGCTCTATGCACAGGCTCAGTGTACAATTTTCAATCAGCCTTTTCAAGAGTTGTTCAGCCTCTTTTTTCAAGAGCTTCGACCCTTTACAAATTTATGCTTTTGCACGGTAAACAAGTACCCTTGACAACTAGAATATATGTTCTATAATAACAAGGTATGGATTCCATTGACCGCTTGCTTTTGTTATCCGAACAGATGGCACTGGAGCCGGCTGAAGAGACACGCGTTGAGCGAAGGTCAAAAGCCGTAGTCGAAGCGGGCGAGAACGCAACGCCGCCGGTTTGCTTTACGCCCAAACAACGCCATGCGGTCTTCGTTCATCCGGCGCAACTCCCAAATGGTCAGAGCATCAAATTATTGAAGACCCTGCTCACGTCCGCGTGTGAGCGCGATTGCTATTACTGTCCGTTTCGCGCTGGCCGCGATTTCCGCCGCGCCACATTCAAGCCCGAAGAATTTGCGAATGTGTTCATCGACTTGAATCGCAAAGGAATTGCCGAGGGAACATTCTTGAGCTCCGGAATCGCAGGTGGCGGGTTACGAACTCAAGACCAACTGTTGGATACGGCAGACATACTTCGGAATAAACTTGGCTTTCGAGGTTACATTCATTTGAAAATCATGCCAGGCGCGGAAAAAGCTCAAGTCGAACGTTCCATGCAACTGGCCGATCGCGTCTCTGTCAATCTCGAAGCACCCAACACAAATCGACTTGCGAGGCTTGCACCTCACAAACGGTTTTTGGATGAACTATTGCAACCGCTTCGATGGGTGGAAGAAATTCGCAGGAGCCAACCGGCTTACAAAGGCTGGAACGGTCGCTGGCCTTCAACCACTACTCAATTCGTAGTCGGCGGCGCAGACGAAAGCGATTTGGAGTTATTGACCACAACGGCATGGCTCAATAAAAATGTCCGGCTCAAGCGTGCTTACTTTTCGGCGTTCAATCCAATCGCAGATACTCCGTTTGAAAATAAAACCGCCACTGACCCATTGCGCAAACATCGTTTATATCAAGCCTCCTTTTTACTTCGCGATTATGGCTTTGATTTGGAAGACATGCCGTTCACGGATAATGGTTTTCTTCCGCTTCATTCCGATCCGAAAATGGCATGGGCGCAATTGAATTTGAAAGATCAACCCATTGAGATCAACCGCGCGGAGCGACGCGACTTGATTCGAATCCCTGGGATCGGATCAAAGGGCGCAGAAGCAATCTTGCGCGCAAGAAAAACGAACAAGCTTAATGATTTATCAACCCTGCGAAAACTTGGCATCATGGTTGAAAGAAGTTCGCCGTTCATCTTACTCAATGGAAAACGCGCGGCCAATCAACTATCGTTATTTTAGATAATGAGGTCGACGAAACAAAATATCACATCTACATTAGTGCAGATGTGATATTTTTATAACCTTAAAGTTTTCAAATATATCGTAAAAAACCTTGTCATTCAACATAGTTCGTTATATAGTATTAATAATGATAAGCTAAAGGAATGAAAGGACGCTAAAATTATGGACACCCCTGCATCACTCGTTATTCGAACTCAGGACAAATATAAAAGTTTAACCACCAAGCGCGCTTATAAAAAAGGTGAGGTTATCTGCCCCATCCCCAGCGAGTCGCTTTACGACAAGCCCAATCGGTTTACAGTTCAAATTGGACGCGACCGTCATGTGGAAGTCAAAGAACTATCATCGATGAATTATTCATGCAACCCAAATACATTTTTGGACACAACCCGAATGCTGGTCTTTGCAGCACGCGACGTCGCTGCCGAGGAAGAGCTGACCTTCTTCTATCCATCCACGGAATGGGAAATGAGTTCACCGTTTATTTGTTTATGCGGAGCAACGAACTGCATCCATGTCGTTGCGGGGGCGCGCTTTCTACCGCTTTCCACTTTGGAAAATCATTTCTTGAATTGCCATATCCGTGAGCTGATGATCGAGCTTCTACACAATACGGAACTTCATCTAACCAATATTGAGCGCAAATAAATTTACAAGGCAATCCATCCGCCGCGTAATCCCTCGTGTACCGCTTCAGTTCGATTGGTCACATTTAATTTTGTGTAAATCGACGATACATGAAATTTAACGGTGTGTTCGCTGATTCCAAGCCCAATTGCAATTTGCTTGTTTGCCAGCCCCTTGGAAAGCAAATTCAATACTTCCGTTTCGCGATTGGTCAAAGGACTGTTTGAAAGAGTTTCTTCTTCTGATGCAAATAACAATGACCTTTCGCCAACGATCAGACCCTGTGATAAAGCATGGATTGCAGCAAGCAATTCCTCGGATGATGCGTCCAGCGGAAGTATGCCCCATGTAGATTGAGAGCGCGTCATCTCCCGGACGTTGAGCGGCTCATCGCTCAGGATGAGAATCGAAGCTGAAGACGACGCGGCCACCTCATCGTCGAGAAAAGAAGCGGATGAAGCCGACGTAATGATTACGTCGGCTTCATTTATTTCGTCTGTTGAAGTGTTCCATCTGTCGGCTTCACCAATGATGTTAATTTGGTCATCGGACGATAGCAGAGCGCGCAAGCCTGCACGCAAAGCCGGTGACGGAGCCACGATCAAAACGCTGATCAATTACTTCCTCTCGCCTACCGTCACTTGGAGGGTTTCAGGTTTGCCGCCGCGCAAGATCTCCACTGCAATGGATTTACCAACAACATCGCCATTGAGCGCGGCAAAGAGATCGTCAGGGTCGCCCACAGCCTGTCCGCTTATCGCAACAATGATATCGCCGACTAGCAAACCGTTTTTTTCCGCCGGGCCTTTCTCTTCAAGCCACAGTACAAGCAAGCCATGTTCCTGCTCGCGTTTAAGTGCTTGCCGTGCAGATGCCGGAATATCAACGGCTTGCGTGCGCACACCCAGATAGCCGCGCTTGACGGTTCCATGCTTGGCAAGCGCATCGGCAATCCGCCATGCAAATTTAACAGGGATGGTCAACGCCATGCCTCGCGCCAAGCCAGACGTGTTCAATCCCAAAACCTCACCCGCGGTATTGACCAGCGGTCCGCCTGAAAAGCCAGGATAGGAAGTAGTCTCAGTTTGGATATATTCTTCCAACAATCCACCACGACCCATACGCGCTGGACCGCCGATTGTCGTGATGATTCCCCAGGAAGCTTGAACACCTTCACTGCTTGGACGACCGAGTGCAAGAACAAGCTGGCCCACTTTTGTTGCGGCGTCTGAAACTTTAGCAGGCGTCAAAACTTTTTCTGAAAGGCGCAGAAGTGCCAAGTCAGAGTTGGGATCGCGACCGGCAATCGTCGCCGCAAAAGATTTTTTATCGGCGGTCGCGATGCGAAGATTCTCATCGCGCGTAATTACGTGATCAGCGGTCAAAACCAGATCAGCGGCATATGCGATTCCGCTGGCCGGATAGCGATGGCGGGCATCCACCAATACTGTTCCCGCGCCACCTCGTTCAACCGCCGCGGTAAGATCGTTTGAAAAATTATCTAAAGTTGTCATTCGTTCTCCTTTTGCATCTTATCATGAATTGAAATGCAATCAGAGTTTAACGCAACCGTCGTTAATGAACATCAGATATTAGAACAGAAAATGACCCGCCAATATGGCCAGGTCGTTGTATAGCCCGAATTATATTGCAGGGGTAGGGAATTTATATTGCAGCGGTGAAGGCATTATGAATAATAGGTAGAAATTACCATTGCATCAGTAATCGCACAACATACGGATACCCTCAAATTAGCGCGCAGTCCGCACACGGCGCGCAGCGTGGCTCGCAAGTCAAATGAAAGACTATTCACCTGCCTCCGAGCAAGTCTATTTACAGGCCGTGGCTGGTTTCTGTAATTTCCTCCCCGCTGAGGAATTGGCGGATGTCAACTTGCCACGGCTGGCTCTGCTGATCAAGCGACGTGCGCGCCGCCCCGGAATTCGTCTTCCTCAATTCCCCGCCGCTAATATTGAACACGTGCTGGAATTTGTTAGCGATCCATCATTCAGTTCCCATACAGGTGAAACAGAATATCTACGTGCGCTTCGTGACCGCGCTTTTGTGTTGACGTTGGCGGATACCGGCTTGCGCGTCCATGAAGCTTGCAAGCTTCGCCGCGGCGATATGGATTGGAATGAAGGTCGTGCAGTCATTATTGGCAAAGGTGATAAACAAGCCGTTGTGCAATTCTCGACCCATTCCATGAAAGCGCTGCAAGATTACCTATCAAGTCGCGCCGCGTGGGCGGCGGCTCCGGCAAAAAATAAAACCAATCACCGCAGCAACCGGTTGCAATATTGTTAAAGAACGCGGCAAGCTAGTTTTAGGTAAAGAAGCGCAAGGCAAAATCATACCGCATTCATTTCGACATTATTTTGTTACCACCGTATTACGCGGTTCAGGGAATCTGAAACTCGCTCAGGAGTTGGCGCGCCATAGTAACATTCAAGTCACGCAACGCTATGCTCATTTATCTGATGACGAACTCGATAAGGGGTATTACGAGATCTTCGAACAAAAGAAGTCGAGCTAAGCTTTCACAAGAATTGACAAAGCCTCCTGCGAGAAAAATGCAGGAGGCTTTCCTTGGCATAGCCGATCTGTGTGCGAAATTATTTCGCAACCGTGGCTTTTACAGTGAACAGTCCGGCCCCTGCTGGCGTAAATGTGATATCCACTGGGACAGTTGTCCCGCCGCCACAGTCAACCGTCCAACGTTCTTGCCATGCGCCAGAAGAATCCGGCTGTTGAGTGACATCAATGGTTGTTTTGCTTGCATCCGGTATGCAGGTCGAATTGGTCGGAACAATCGCCGCTATAGCGGATGTCCAGGCTTCTGCACGAGTGACATCATCGCCACGTCCGCCTGTGGGTACTGAACCGGAAGGCAGACCACCAGGAACAGAACCACCCGGCATGGCAGTGGCCATCTGGCTATTGATATTGGACAAAGCCTTGCCGGCGGCATAACGTGAATAAGCAAAAGCTCCTGCTGCAATCAAACAACAACATAATAACACGACCACCACTACGACAACTATGATTAATGTGGTGTTATTCTTCTTTGGGGCCGGAGCCCCAGCTTGCATGTTCGATGTATCCATTTGCATTCTCTATTCTCCTCTTGAAGATGATTAAGATAGCTTTATATTATCGGCTTATTCAATAATTTGCATTCCCCCGTTAGTACTTATGCAATTGCGTCACAAAGGGCGATAGATCACGTGACCGTGCTGTGAAATCACTTGAAAATGTCACCAATTTCTACCTAATCCTTACGATGTTGTTAGGTTTTTTCACCACGAGAGTAGATCATCCTTACGATGTTGTTAGGCTTTTGTACCACAAGAATAGATCATCTCTACGATGTTGTTAGTCTTCATTAGTCGCGTAAATGGTCATGTATACTGCGCTCTGCATAATATGATAAAGGATGTCTGTATAGAAAAATTACTTAATTAATCACAAAATAATGGTTCAAATTCAATAAAGGCAAACCCGGCAAAAGCCGGGGACGTAAAGCCCAGGGTCTAAAGCGTTTCTTTCGCTATGATTGCCAGGTTGCTGAATGTAACAACAATCATATATAAACACGACCTGGCTTTCTCCAGGTCGTGTTTTTTTAACGATAAAGGATAAACATAATGAGGAAAACAACTTACCGTATTCTTGCTACCATCGCAGCCGTTGTTCTAACCATCGGGATCACATTCACTGCTCATGCTTCTTCTGCATACTATGTATCTGCAACAGGCAGTGACAGTAATCCAGGCACGTCTTCAGCCCCATTCAAAACCATTCAAAAGGCGGCTGACACCGTCCCAGCTGGTTCCATAGTCGACGTAATGGGGTCTACAAATGAGCGTGTAACTGTCACGCGGCCCAGCATCAATTTTGAATGTGCAACTTCTCCATGCAATATGCAGGGCTTTGTAATATCCGCGTCCAACATCACAGTCAATGGGTTTGCGATAAACAATATTCCAAACGTCTCGAATGGTTTTGGAATATATGCTACCTCGACTCAATGCATACTAACCAACAACTACATTACCCATGGAAATTGGGGAGGCATCGGAACGAGCTCAACTTCAAGTGGATGCCTGATAAAAAGCAACACCCTCACTTACAATTCACAATCTGGTTTGAAGATATTAGGATCGAATCAGACTATTCAGGGCAATGATATTTCCCACTCGATTCAGAATCCTTCATGGACAACCAACGGCGTGGATCTGGATGCAGATGGAATTCTATTCTTTGGGTCGAACAATACTTTTATCGGGAACTACGTTCATGACATAAGCTATAACGATCCGGGAAATACAAGCCCGCATATTGATTGCCATCAGACTTGGGCAAACAATAATAATAACGCCAATGGCATTGTCTTTAATGGCGAGCGATGTGTACTGGACACCATTGTGTCATCTGTTGGAGAATCATCCACTTGTTTTACGCTGCAGGAGAACACAGGTCCGATCTTAGTCGAAAATTCATTGCTTGATTGTGCCTTCGGCGCTTTTATTAAACCCACGAGTGGCGGCTCCATTAACTTCAACCACAATCAGATAATTGGGCAGGCGCAGCAGCCTTCCTCTGATTCAGGGGGCATCTGGTCCAATGGAGCCCTGGGTATCGCCCTCACGAATAACGTTGTTTATAACTTTTCCGGCGATTCGGTCTTCGTGAAAGATAGCGGCTCTGTTAATGGGAACAACAATTTGTTCTACGATTCATTTAAAAATGTCACCTTCACCGGATATTCCGCGGTGAAAGATTTAGTAAATCGCAACCCGCAAATGGATGCGAATTATTATCTCCTACCCGGATCGCCTGCGATTGGAGCAGCATCGGATGGTGGAAACATAGGTGCTTTCGGAGTGTCTGGAAACGCGCCAATAACAACTTCGACCCCCACCGCTCCACCAACCAGTCATCCTTCAAACACACCTGCCTCGACACCGACATTGCCGGCCGTTACGCCGACTGCTATGCGGCCGACGTCTACATCCACAGCACTGCCTACTAAGATAGCTATGTCCCCAACAGCTTCCCAGGCACCCATAATATTACCTACTGTTACGCCGACTGCCATGCGGCCGACATCTACATCCACAGCACTGCCTACTAAGACATCTATGCCTCCAACTGCGACTCCAAAGAGCACAGCTACTCCGCAGCCAGTTTCACCAATTACCTACGACGACAAGAATGGCGCTTTTAGTTATTCGTCCGGTTGGCAGACTGTAACTGCTGCAGCGGCCTATGGCGGATCTTATCAAGACACAACCACAGGCGGCGCCTCGGTGGTATTGCCTTTCACCGGTCAATCCTTTAGCATTATCTATCGAGGCGGCGCTTACGGACAGTTTGATGTCTTTATCGATGCGAATCTGGTTGCCACGCTCAATGAAAAGCTGGCAACGGATACCTATCAACAGCGTTGGGACTATCCTGGTCAACTTACACAAGGCAGCCATAAACTCAAGTTGGTGTTCAAACTCACCAATGCAAACGTAAATTGTGGTTCTTTGGATGCGGTGATGATCCGCTAAGACAAAAGAGGCAGTGTGTCCACTGCCTCTTTCTTTTATTCCACATCTGCACAGTTCTATTCGTCGCCGTCAATCAATGAATAACGATGGTTTTCTCAAGAAAGCTTGACGGATTTCCATCTTTATGTTGCCATGACACAAATTACTCTTGAAGCCGCAAAATCTAGGAGCATCACATGGATTCTTTGGCCTGAAAATCGGTTCTTGAGAAAACCATGATGAATAACAAAAATTCCTTGACACCTTTTCAACACCCGTGATAAACTCCCATTCCAAGTTAATCTTCAAGAAAGGAGACGCACTTCATGAGCACACTGTTTCACATCATCTCTGTTTGCAAAGCTTCGGGCAATTTTGTCCATCCTCGGAGTGCGCCTATTGACTGTCCATAGTTAAATTGTTCTCGTTTGGATATCAGCCACGGTTGCACTTCGCACCGTGGCTTTTTTGTTTCTATTTACAAGGATTGAATTATGACTGCTATAGTACCTTCATCAAAATATTTTGACTTTCGAAATGCACTTACCAAGAATTGGGTTGTCGGGATTTGGCGCATGATGAGCGACTTCCGCCTGCCTTATCTCGGAGCTACAGCCGCGCTGGCAGTATCGGCCACAGCAAAAACCTGCACCTATCTTTTGTTGGGCTATTTCGCTGACAAGGTTTTGACTCAGCAAATTTACATCGCTGGAACGTTGAATAAAACTCTGGCTTTGATCGGCGCGGGGTTTGTTTTCTCTGCGGCCATCGAGGGATTTTTCTCGTATCTTTCTGGACGATTAGCGGCTTACACCGCTGAAGGCATTACACGGCGTCTGAGAGATTTCCTCTTCGATCATATTCAACGATTGAGTTTCTCGTATCACAGCCAAACGCCGACGGGTGATTTGATCGAACGCGTAACGTCCGACGTCGACGCGTTGAGACGATTCTTCTCTGAACAAGCTATCGGCATGGGACGCATCATCCTGCTATTCGTGATTAACTGGGTCGCCATCCTGTTGGTCAACCGAACACTTGGATTGATTTCCGTCGTGGTCATTCCGTTCATCTTGCTGGCATCGCTATGGTTCTTCACGAAAGTTAACAAACGTTATGAAGACTATCAGGCACAGGAAGCCATTCTTTCCACCACCTTGCAGGAGAATCTAACCGGCGTACGTGTGGTCAAAGCTTTTGCGCGGCAGGAATATGAGAAAGGTAAATTTGAAAAAGATAATTGGGCAAAATATCTGAAGGGACGCCTACTATTAATTATGCAATCGCTCTTCTGGCCTCTCTCGGATGTGGTGCTTGGATTCCAAATGCTGTTTGGATTTGTCTTCGCGGCCCTGATGGCGATTCGCGGTGAGATCACAATCGGCGATTATCTGGTGTATGTCGGTTTGGTGGGCTGGCTGATCTTTCCGATCCGCAACCTGGGCCGCGCAATCGTCCAAGCGTCAACAGGAATGGTTTCATATGGCCGCTTGATGGAGATCGTCAAGCAGACGCGCGAACCGCTCACTGAAGGCCGCGTCCAGCCCGAAGGTCCGGTGCGCGGCGATATTGTCTTCGATCACGTATCGTTCATGTATGAAGATGGAAAGATCGATGCCTTGAAAAATATATCGTTCCACGTCAAGCCCGGACAATCTATTGCCTTGCTCGGCTCCACCGGCTCAGGAAAAACTTCGCTTGTAAATCTATTGCCGCGCTTCCATGAGTATACCGGCGGACATATCTTGCTAGATGGCATTGAACTGAAAGATTATCCACGCGAATATCTTCGCAAGCAGATTGGCATTGTGCAGCAGGAGCCGTTTCTGTTTAGCCGTTCGATCCGCGAGAATATTATGTATGGCGTTGGTCGAAGTGTTTCGAATGAAGAAGTCGAACGCGCCGCGAAAACCGCCGCGATCCATGATGTGATCCTGACTTTCCCTGACGGCTATAACACATTGGTCGGCGAGAAAGGCGTGACGCTGAGCGGCGGGCAGAAACAACGCGTAACGATTGCAAGGACTCTTCTGAAGAATCCGCGCATCTTGATCTTGGATGATTCGACATCATCGGTGGATACGGAAACTGAAGCGGAAATCCGCTCTGCGCTCTATGAGCTGATGGAAGATCGCACGACCTTTATCATCGCGCACCGCATTCAATCGGTCATGGATGCCGATCTTATCCTAGTACTTGATAAAGGTGAAGTGATTCAAATGGGCACGCATGAAGAATTGGCGGCTCACAAAGATGGCATCTACCGTCAAATCTATGATATCCAAACGCGGATCGATGAAGAACTGGAAAATGAAATTTCACGTGCAAGTTAATAATTCACCACAGAGGCACACATGTGCCTGCGGCACAGTGCAGGCAAAGAGCACAAGGCTTTTATCGCTGCGCCTTTGTGGTGAGGAGAGTTTATTATGAACGATGAATTGATTGAGCTTGAAGAAGAAGAATATACATCAAACTTAACCGCACCGGTGTTCAAGCGCATCGTCGGTTTGATGAAGCCGCATCTGAATTGGGTGATTGGTTTCTTCGTTACCATCGCGCTGACTTCCTGTGGCGATGCTTATTTCACTTATTTGAATAAGGGAATGGTTGATACAGGAATTTCTCTCGGCAATTCCGCGGCCGTGATGCATATTGCCATGATCTATGGATCATTGATTTTGTGCCAGGCTGTGACGGTGTTTAGCTTTGTTTATCTAGCCGGTGTGCTGGGCGAACGCATTCAATATGACCTGCGCAAGATGATGTTCAACCATTTACAAGAACTATCGCTTTCGTATTACTCACAGAATGCAGTGGGACGATTGATCGCGCGCGTCACGTCGGACAGTGGACGCGTGGCAGACTTGATGACTTGGGGTGTGGTGGATACCACCTGGGCCTTTATGAATATCACCACATCGTTGATCTTCATGGCAATCATCAATTGGAAATTGGCGCTTATCGTCTCGGTCATCATCCCGATCATGATGGTCATAGCAATTCAATTCCGCAAAAAGATTTTGGTAGAATTCCGCAACAGCCGCCGCGCTAACTCTAAAATCACTGGTGCCTACAATGAGAATATTCAAGGTGTGCGCGTGGTCAAAGCCTTACAACGCGAGGACGAAAATTTGAGAGAGTTTCAGGTATTGACCGATACCATGTATCACTCATCGTATCGTGCGGCGTGGCTCTCGGCGCTCTTCCTCCCGACCGTGCAGATCATTGCCGCAGTGGCACTGGGCGTCATCGTTTGGTATAGCGGTGATCAGATCACAGTTGGGTTAATGACGATTGGCGGTATCAATGCCTTCGTCTCGTATCTCACGTTTATGATGTGGCCCGTGCAGGATTTAGCGCGCGTCTATGCCGAGATGCAGCACTCGATCGCGTCCGCTGAGAGAATCTTCAAGTTGATCGATACGCCGCCCGAAGTCCATGACCGACCGGACGCGGTTCCAGCAAAAACAATCTTGGGCGAGATCGAATTCGATCACGTGGATTTCTATTACGAAGATCGCAATCCGGTGTTGACCGATTTCACGCTGAAAGTGAATCCCGGCGAGACCATCGCTCTGGTCGGACCGACTGGTGGCGGCAAGTCCACGATAGTGAATCTACTTTGCCGCTTCTACGAACCGTGCAAAGGTGTGATTCGCATCAATGGGCGCGACTACACCGAATATACGATGGAATCGATTCATTCGCGCATCGGGATCGTTTTGCAAACACCACATCTGTTTTCTGGGACGGTGTGCGAAAATATCCGCTATGGACAACTCGATGCAAGCGATGCCGATGTGGAAACCGCCGCAAAGATCGCGGGTGCGCACGATTTTATTGCCGCAGGGCTTGAAAAAAGTTATGAGCAAAATGTCGGCGAAGGCGGCAATCTTTTGTCGGTTGGACAGAAGCAGTTGATCTCGCTGGCGCGTGCGGTGTTGGCAAAACCCGAACTGTTCATCATGGACGAAGCGACTTCCTCGGTGGATACGTTGACCGAAGCGCTAATCCAGCGCGGCATGGAAGCCTTGATGAAAGGCCGTACATCGTTCGTGGTTGCGCACCGTTTGTCAACTATCCGCCGTGCGGACAGAATCATCGTGATCGAAGGCGGCAAAATTGCCGAGCAAGGTACGCATGCCGAATTGCTTCGTATGCGCCGACATTACTATCGCTTATACACTCAGCAATTCCGTCACGAGTTGGAAGTGCAGTCAAATTATATCGGTGTAGAATTCCGGTAGAGCAATACTCTACTGTGTAGGTCGCGTCATTGAGATGCAGCAAGCGCGGAATTGACATACACTAGTGGTGCGTTTGATAAGTAATGTTACATAGTCGTGGAACCTTAAAGAATTGTATACTTCTCGTACAAAATCTTCGGAGGGTTTTGTATGAGAAGACGCAGACCCAGAACCATCGATTTGAGGAAATCGGATCAGCAAGAGATTGAGCAACTGATTCGCGATGGCCGAACAGAACAGCGAATTGTCCGGCGTGGGCAAGTTTTGTTGGCAATGAAGGAGACCCAAGCAATCGTAAGTGATTTGTGCCAACGAGCGGGGATGACACGTATGGGCATCTGGCATTTGTGTCGTCGCTATGAGAGCGTGGGATTGGATGCCATTTACGATGCACCACGTTCTGGTCGACCTCGAGAAATCACGGCATTGCAACGAGTGGGTATTGAACAATTGGCTTGTTGTGAACCAGCTGGCATCGGATTGGAGATGACACATTGGTCCACCCGCAGCTTGGCAAAAGTCGCCATGCAACCTCACCGCAGCCGGTATTGGATTACGCCTACGTTGAACACAGAGTTCCTGGCGCGCGCTGGTCGCATTTTGTGGTTATATGAAAGGACCGAGCCCTTCTGGCGCAAGGTGAAATCGTTTTGGCGTTGGACGAGAAACCAAATATCCAGGCGCTGCAAGGAGTACGTCCCACTCAACCAACGCGCTCGGGCCAGATCCAACGATTAGAATTTGAATACCAGCGCAACGGTGTCGTCAATTTCCTGGCTCTGCTCAACATCTACAATGGCCAGATGCGCAGCAACTGTTTGGACCACAATGACAGTGAACATTTCTGCCTGGCTCTGCCTCGTCTGTTGCAACCTTTTCACTCCTTTCGACGCATTCATTTGATCTGCGACGGCGGCCCCAGTCATACCGCCGCTGCAACTCAGTCGTTTCTGCAATCTCATTATGGCTCTCGCTTGCATCTATTATTCACCCCTGCACACGCTTCCTGGCTAAATCAAGCCGAGCTTCTGTTGAAAAGTTTCGCGTGCATTATTTGGAACGTGGCCAATGGGAAAGTCGCCAGCAACTTATTGATCATCTCTTTGCTAGCACACCAGAATATAATCGCCTTTGGGCTCATCCAATTCACTGGTCATGGACTTGTCGTGATCTGCATAAATGGGCACAGAAAAAGTCACCTTGACTATGTAACATTACTTATCAAACGCACCACTAGACTAGGAATTGATATGCAGCAGCAATTTTTGGTTTCTAGAAAAGCTTGGAATCGAGAAATTCCATCCTGCCGCAAAATACCGCCAAAATCCCTGTGGTGAGCTTTGATTCAAAGCCGGTGATCATGTTCAACAATGTTGATTTGCCGCTTCCCGATTTTACAACGATGGCGACAAACTCGCCGCGTCGAATCGTCAGGTCGATGCCTTTGAGGACTTTGAATTCTCCAGCCGCGTTCTTATACGTTTTGACCACACTATGCAAACGGATCATATCGTCAGCATGCGATGAAACAACTTTAGCGGATTCCGTTTCGGGAGCCGAAGGATGCGTGGTCATTTTGTTCGCTTCCTGCTCGGCCTTTGAATGGATTCCGATACATCAGCCAATTTCCCATCCATAATTTGAACATGACATGTGAAGCGGGGACCGAGGCTATTATCGTGTGTGACCATGATGGTGGTTTTGCCACACTCCTGCACCAGATGTTCGAAGACATCGAAGATGTGATCGGCGGTGGCGGAATTGAGACTGCCGGTGGGTTCATCCGCAACAAGGATCGGAGGATCGTTAGCCAGGGCACGAGCAATCGCAACGCGTTGCTGTTGCCCCCGAAATGTAGGCAGGCAATTTGTTGACATGATCTTCCAGCTCAACTAACGCTAACAATTCTAGTGTGCGCTCCCGACTGAGGCGCGATTGATACTCACCACATAAATCGATCGGAATCATGACGTTCTCGATCAACGTCAGCATCGGCAACGGTTGAAACGATTGAAAGATGATGCCAAGCGTCTGTCCGCGCCAAAGCGCCAACAGGTATACCAGCCAGCACAGGTAACCACTCTGAAACGTTCAAAATACTTCGGTAGGGATCTGTCTCCAAACCCTATACTTGTTACAAATGAATACTGGCCTAAGCTGGACTTTATCCATTTGAACCTTAACGAAAAGCAGGGTAAGCTAGGACTAACACTCCTTCACGAGGTAGCCTATGCCAGCCCTGCAGAACGAATATATCACGATCTTGGGAAGCTTTGAGAGGCTCTTCTCTCAACGAATTTGGAAGCATGCGAAAATCCTGTTGATGGGTGCGATTCTTTCTCCTGCCCAACGAACGGTGACCGCGGCCTTGCGCATGACCGGACTGAGTATGGATAAGCATTTTCAAAATTATCACCGGGTTCTGAATCGTGCGAAGTGGTCAAGCTTGGAAGCAAGTCATATTTTGTTGGGACTCCTGGTGAGCGCCTTTGCCCTGTGTGGTTCAATCATTCTGGGATTGGATGACACCATTGAACGGCGGCGGGGAGCCCAGATCAAAGCAAAAGGAATTTATCGCGATCCAGTTCGTTCAAGCCACGGTCACTTCGTTAAAGCTAGCGGACTGCGTTGGTTGAGTCTCATGTTGTTGGCGCCTATTCCATGGGCAGGTCGCATCTGGGCTCTGCCCTTTCTCACAGTCTTGGCGCCTTCCGAGAGATACTATCAAGGCAAATCTCGCAAGCACAAGAAACTTACCGAGTGGGCTCTGCAGCTGGTCTTGCAAGTTCGCCGTTGGTTGCCGAAACGCCAGTTGGTCGTAGTGGCGGATAGCGGTTTTGCCGTGATCGAGCTCCTTTTTCAGTTGTGTCAACTCAAAAACCCGGTTTGTATGATTGTTCGTTTCCGGATGGATGCAGCTTTGTACGAACCTGCTAAAAATTCACCCGGTCAAAAGGGACGCCCGCGCAAGAAGGGCAAACGCTTACCCACTTTGGAAAAGGTTGCCGAAGACAAACATACTCATTGGAAGCGGCTTACCGTGCAAGAGTGGTACGGCGAAAAAAAACGCAAAATTGAAATCACTTCTGGAACGGCCGTCTGGTCTCATAACGGGAAGCCCGCCCTGCCGATCCGTTGGGTCATTGTGCGTGATCCATTGCATGTTTTCAAAACCCAAGCTCTGTTATGCACTGATCTCAAAATCTTGGCTGAGCAAATCGTTCAGTGGTTTCCGAGACGTTGGCAAGTCGAAGTCACGTTTCATGAAGTCCGAACTCACCTCGGCGTCGAGACCCAAAGACAATGGGCAGACTTATCCATCTTGCGCATTATACCCGCTTTGCTCAGCCTGTTCTCGATCGTCACCTTGCTCGCCAACCTACACGCCCATAAACAAAAGCTGCCTATCCAGCAAACCGCCTGGTATGTTAAAAAGCTACCCACTTTTTCGGATGCGCTCTCAATCGTCCAGCAAACTTTGGCATCCGAAATCTATTTTCGAACTTCGCCAATTCATCGCGATGTGCGAAAATCACCGCCGCCTCGCTCCAAATACCGCTCTTCTGCCGCTAATTGGGCATTTCGATAACAATATTTTTGGATAAAGTCCAGCTAAGAGAATTGATCCCCCAAGTGGGGGAGAACAATATTCCCCAGATGCGGGATGCATCTGGGGAATATTGTTCATAAAATTAGATAGGGTTTCTATACGAGCATCCGAGGTTTCTTGATTAATACTTACTGGCCGTTATTTTGCCCAGTGCAAAAAATACGAAAGGATTAACATGTTCGACTCCATTCTTATACCGTTAGATGGTTCTCAGCTTGCCGAATGCATCTTGCCGCACGCAGTCGCCTTGGGCAAGGCTTTCAATGCAAAAATCACGCTGTTGCACATTCTAGATAAGAACCAAGGGAGTGCTTCTCCACAATTATTTGACCTATTAAATTGGCAAATCAATAAAACGGAAGCAAAGCTGTACCTTGAAAGAGTTAGTGATCAACTTCAAAAATCGGGCTTGCAGGCGGATGCAATCATTGATGAAGGGTTAGTAGCTGAATCGATCACAGAATTTGCCCAAAGTCAGGAAATGAAAATTGTCATTCTGAGCAGTCATGGTCGTAGCGGGTTGAGAAAATGCGGAATCGGAAGCGTCACGCATAAAATCATCCTCAGCGCGCCTACCTCAATGCTCATTGTTCGTGCACCTCATCAGCTTAAGGAACAATCTTATAAGCGAATTTTGGTGCCCCTGGATGGTTCCCTGCGGGCAGAAAATGTACTGCCAATGGTCACATTATTGGCGCACTTTCACAAGTCACAGATTCAAATTGTGCATGTGGTGAAAACGCCAGAAATGGCCCGTCATATGCCGCCAGCCCAGGAAGATATCGATTTATCCAATCAAGTTGTAGCGCGCAATCGAGAAGTAGCCCGCCACTATCTCGAACAGGTGGAATTGAGTTCGTCCCTGGCTGGCATTGACGTACAAACCCAACTGCTCGTTAGTGCCAATGCGACCGCAGTTCTCCACGAAGTGGTAGATCGAGAACAAATTGACCTCGTGGCGTTGAGTGCGCACGGTTATTCGGGAAATAGCCAATGGCCTTATGGGAGTATAGTCAATAATTTTATTCTATATGGAAAAGCACCACTGTTAATTGTTCAAGACCTACCTGCAAAAAAAGAAGAAACAAGTCAGGTGGGTGTGATTGTGAGAGAACATTCAGAGCATTAACCTATGCAGGCTCCTCTTATCGGTACTACCCAACAAGCCAAGCCAAATGCAGAAATTCAACTGGAACAAATTGCACACAAATTAGCCGGAAATCATACTGCAATTGAAAGCCATATGGATAAGGTATACCTGCTAGGGTATCTCAAAAGCTGGAAACGGACCTTGCAGGATTCCTATGCGTGTTTCAGAAGCGCACCTTCGAAGGATATCGCTTTTTCTCAAGCTGCTGAGTGGATGCTGGATAATTTTTATATTGTCGAACAAACACAGCATCAAATTGAGCAAGATCTCCCGAAAAGATATTTCGACCAGTTACCAAAACTGCGTGAGACGGCATTAAAAGGATACCCTCGCATTTTCGCGCTGGGGTGGGAATGGGTTCGATATAATCAGTGTCAACTTGACCTGGCTCAGACATCCAGCTTTCTACAGGATTACCAGCAGGTTTCGCCGTTGACAATCGGCGAACTTTGGGCCCTGCCAACCATGCTTCGCATCGGGATTTTGGAGCGTCTGGCCACTGCCGTTGCCGTGTTAACTGGGATCGACGAGCCGGAGATTTTGCAAGATAGTCCCAGCATCCCCTCATCCCCAACCATATCAAATGAAACGATTGTCGCCAACTGTTTTCTCGGTTTACGCTTGCTATCCGCGACGGATTGGAAAATATTCTTTGAGAAAATCAGTCGTGTGGAAAAGATTCTATGCGACGATCCAGCGGGAATCTATCCAGGCATGGATTTTGACACCCGCAATAGCTATCGAAGTGTTATTGAAGAACTGGCACGCCATTCAATCCAAAACGAGGAAGCGGTTGCGCGAACTGCAGTTGAATTTGCGCGTAATGCGCAAGAAAAATCACAGACTATCGATCGAAACTCCGATCGAAAATCACATGTTGGTTTTTATCTGATCGACGCGGGCCGTTCACTGCTTGAAAAAAGTATCACTTTCAAGCCGGGATGGAATTCGGGCCTTCGGCGTTGGTTGTTTGCACATCCTACTTCAACCTACCTCGGAAGTATCAGCATCCTCTCCGTGCTAATTGTCCTTGGTCTGCTCTCCTATACACGCATTGCAGGCGGCTTATTACCTCAACTTATCCTCGTTGGTTTGCTTGGATTTCTTTTGGCACTAGAAGTCTCAATCAATCTTGTAAATTGGGATGTAACTCATCAAATACGACCCCACAGTTTGCCGCGTATGGATTTTTCAGAAGGTATTCCAGCGGATTGCCGTACGATCGTGGTGATACCGGGCCTCTTGATAAACGCCAATGAACTCAACTCCTTACTGCAAGAGTTGGAAATCCATTTCCTGAGCAACCCCGATCCACAATTGACGTTTGCCCTCCTCACGGATTTCGGCGACGCTCCGACGAAAGACATGCCGGATGATGAAAAACTGCTATCTTTGGCAAAGGCCGGGATTGAAAGTCTTAATCATAAATATGCAAAGACAGCACCATTTTATTTGTTCCACCGCCAGCGGAATTGGAATCCCTCAGAAGGAGTTTGGATGGGTTGGGAGCGAAAGCGAGGCAAGCTGGTTGAATTTAACCGGTTGCTGTTGAATGCCGGCCCTACATCCTATACTACGCAAATTGGAGATCTGAGTATTCTGCATGAAACCAAATATGTGATTACGCTGGATGCAGATACATCACTACCGAGGGACAGCGCCAGCCGCCTCGTCGCCACTCTTGCACATCCACTCAATCGGGCAGAATTTGCTGCGGATGGTCGTTCGGTCAGCGCGGGGTACACCGTGTTGCAACCACGAGTGGAGATCAAGCCGACCAGTGCGAACCACTCCCTGTTTTCACAGATCTATGCTGGGGATGCTGGTTACGATTTGTATACTCTTGCGGCCTCTGATGTGTACCAGGACCTTTTTGGAGAGGGAAGTTACGTCGGCAAAGGTATTTATGATGTGGCAGCTTTTGCGAGAAGCTTAAGAGGTCAAGTCAGGGACAATACCCTGCTCAGCCATGACCTGCTTGAGGGAATTTTCGGACGTGCCGCACTAGTCACAGATGTCATTGTATACGAGGATTATCCAGCGCGCTACCTGATCCATAGCCGCCGCATGCGCCGTTGGATTCGAGGCGACTGGCAATTGCTGCCCTGGTTGCTCCCTTTTAGTCAAGCCAAAAAAGGAACCGCCCCCAAGCGATTATCCATCATTGACCGTTGGAAAATTTTCGATAATCTTCGGCGCAGTTTACGCGCCCCATTATACCTAGCACTATTCATAGCCGGGTGGCTGGTTCTACCCGGTTCGCCCTTAGTGTGGACTCTGCTGACATTCCTGACTCCTGCTCTGCCGATCGCTGCACAAACCTTTCAGAATGTAAGGCAGAATATTGGCCGATTATCCTTGAAGGATATGATTAAGCCTGCCCGGCTTCCAGTAATGCGCTGGGCACTTGCAATCATTTTCCTCCCTTACGAAACATCGTTGGTGCTGAACGCCATTGGGATAACACTTATTCGCCTTTTCGTTGTGCGAAAGAACCTGCTTCAATGGACAACAGCTGCGCAACTCGCGCGTTCGTTCATAAACAGTAGACACAGAATTTGGTGGCAGATGATTGCTATCATAATTTTTAACTTCCTACTGGGTACCGCTATTGCCATGATTAACCCGTCCTCGCTGTTTGTAGCGGCTCCTTTGATACTTGCTTGGATACTATCTCCACTGATTAGCGATTGGATTAGCGCTCCGATCCTGCACAAATCAGCCCATCTTTCCGATTCTGATAGTAAACAATTAAAGCGTGTAGCACGGCGCACGTGGGCATACTTTGAGCAATATGCTGGTCCGGACGATCACTGGTTACCCGCGGACCATTTTCAAGAATCGCCGGGCGGTTCTGTTGCGCATTATACAACGCCGACAAATATTGGTTTGTTCTTGTTGTCTACGTTATCAGCCTACGATCTGGGCTATATCGGTATGCTTGAACTGGCAGTTCGTTTACGTTCCACGTTTGAGACTATTGATAAGCTGGAACATTATCGCGGCCACCTGTTGAACTGGTATGACATATCGACTCTGGCGCCGCTTCCACCTCACTATATCTCAACAGTAGACAGTGGCAATCTGGCTGCCTGCCTGATCGCCTTGAAACAAGGCTGTCGCGCAATGACGGATGCTCCGGTTGTTCGCGGACAACAATGGCAAGGCTTGCTTGTCATTATAGATATTCTGACGCACATACTTAAAGAGATAGAAGAAAATAATTCAGCCATCGAATCGTTTGAAATTGAGTTGGATGATATTAGCAAGCGAGTCAGCGCCGCTGAGAATAAGCCTAAGTCGTGGATGGCATTGCTCGTATGGCTGTCAGAAGAAGGTTGGGAAAAGATATCACATCAATTGATGGATTTACTTGAGTCTTTCCCATCCAACTTTAATCCAGAGATCCTGAACGACCTACATCACTATCTGGACACATTGCGTAATCATCTGATGAATATGCAGAGGAACATCGAATTATTGGCACCTTGGCTAACCTGTTTGAATCAACTACCCATGTTATTTACGCAGGCAGAAAGTCCATTGACGCAAGCTTGGCAGGGTTTCAGAGACAGCCTCCCCGCTGAAATTCCCAAGTTAGGGCAAGCGGCATCTGTCTATGCGGTGATCAAAACAGCCTTGTCACAGTTACAAGTAGACATGAATGACGATTCCGGTTCAACAGATCAAATTCAGGAGGCTCGCGCCTGGTGCCGAAAGCTGGACGAAGATCTCTCATCCGCGCGCATGACGGTGGGTCCCTTGCTGATCAGTTATAGCGATCTAGCAGGGCAGGCGAACGCAATTGTCAATGCTATGGATTTCAAATTCCTGTTTAATGAGCAACGCCATGTATTTCACATCGGCTACAACGCCTCCACCGAAAGCTTGGATGGAAGTTATTACGATTTACTGGCTTCTGAAGCGCGAACTGCTAGCCTGATCGCCATTGCAAAAGGCGATGTACCTCAAAGCCACTGGCTGCACTTGGGACGACCCATCACAAGGGTGGACGGAAAACTGATCATGCTCTCCTGGAGCGGTACCATGTTCGAATACCTAATGCCGGATCTGCTTATCAAAAATTACGAGGGTACATTTCTATCTGAAAGTTGCTACGCCGCAGTCTCTGTGCAAATCAGCTACGCACAACAAAATCATATTCCTTGGGGCATCTCGGAGTCGGGCTATCTGGCTTTTGATCCAAATATGAATTACCAATATCGCGCTTTCGGTGTACCTGATCTTGGTATAAACCGCGAAATCCGCGCGAACCTGGTCGTTGCTCCTTATGCTTCATTGCTCGGACTAGCCCTGCAACCGCAAGAGGTGATGGCTAACATTACACGGCTTGAAAACCTGCACATGATTGGTCGCTTTGGTCTGTATGAGGCAATTGATTACACCAAAACGCATCTGCCGCCCGGAGAACAGTATGCCATCGTACAATCCTATATGGCCCATCATCAGGGTATGATCCTGCTGGCTGCCTGTAATTATCTTTCGAAGGATGTGATGGTGCATCGTTTCCACGCCGATGAACGTGTGCAGAGTATTGAGTTGCTTCTGCAGGAAAAGATTCCACAGAACCCGCATATCGAATATCCCCATCCAGACGATACCGTAGATTTGCAATCGATTAGGCGCTCCGTGGATATCGCGTCATGGCTCGTCCCCGCTGACAGCCCTATTCCGCAAGTGCATTCTCTGGCACAAGGAAAGTATAGCGTTCTGATCACAAACGCCGGGAGTGGATACAGCCAATGGCGGGAGTTTGCCTTGACACGTTGGCAGGCGGATACTACGTTGGATCAATGGGGAACATGGATTTACGTTCAGGATAAGGAAAATGGCGAACGTTGGTCAGTTACTTGCCAGCCAATCGGCTGTCCACCAGAAAATCAGGAAATTCTGTTTTCTCCGCACAAGGTCGAATTCAGGCGCTGGGATCATGGTATCTCTTTGCACACAGAAGTGACTATCGGAGGAGATGAAGTCGAAATCCGGCGCGTGACGCTCTTAAATGACAGCAACCGCCCACGCCGACTAAAACTGATCAGTTATGGTGAAGTCGTGCTCGCCCCTCAGGCCACCGATCAGAGCCATCCTGCATTTAATAAGCTCTTTATTGAGAGCGAATATCTACCGGATGAGAACACGCTGCTATTCAGCCGCCGTTCCCGCTCGCCGGATGAAAAGCCTGTTTTCATGGCACACGCATTGATGGTCGAGCCAGGCAATAAATTGACTCGTGAGTGTGAAGGCGACCGCGCTCTGTTTCTGGGACGTGGGCGAACACAGCGTTCGCCATTAGCGCTGGGAGATATGAATATGCATCTATCCGGGACGGTAGGCGGGACGCTTGACCCGATCATGTCTCTTGCACAGGAAATTGATCTGAAACCACACAGCAAGACTCAGGTCACTTTCTTGACCCTGGCGGCGGCATCCCGCGCAGAAGCGCTGGATCTGGTGACCCGTTATCAGTCCAGGCAAAAGATCAACCAGGCTTTTGATGAAGCGCTCATTGAAAGCGAGAAAGAACTGCTCGAGTTGGGACTCAATGCCAAAAATCTCGAGCACATTCAACAGTTATTATCCGCAGTCATCTATCCAGCTCACGCGTTACGCGCTACTGCTGAGATTAATGCAAAGAACAACAAAGGGCAATCTGGCCTGTGGGCATATGGTATCTCGGGCGATTATCCGATCCTGTTGGTGCATGTCTTTGATGGAACCCAGCCCCTGTTGCAGGAAGCCTTGCAAGCCTTTGTCTACTGGCGCAACCGGCAAATCAAAGTCAATCTAGTCATCCTGAACGATCAGGATACGGGTTATGCCATGGACTTGCACAACGTCATCAATAATCTTATTTCTCGGGCAGGCGCCAGTGAATGGTTAAATCAAAGCGACGGTATTTTTATATTAAGAACGGACCAGATCCCGAATGCCGACCTGATTCTGGTGGAATCAGTTGCCAGTGTCATTATGGATGACAAAATGGGAACACTGGCTGATCATGCCGATCGTTTAACCAAACAACCGATGCGTTTGCCGGAATTTACACCTGCTCTGACTGTGGCTCAGGACCCTGAATTGACGCTGCATCTGCCACGACCAAACGATTTACTAATGGATAACTGCTTGGGTGGATTTAGCCCGGATGGAAAGGAATATGTCATCTATCTTAAACTGGGCCAACACACACCGCGGCCGTGGATCAATGTGGTTGCCAATTCGCAGTTTGGTTTTGTGGTTTCCGAATCTGGAGGCGGTTGTACATGGGCGGTAAACAGCGGTGAGAACCGCCTAACCCCCTGGCGCAATGATCCGCTGACCGATATGCCGGGAGAAGTGCTCTACTTGCGCGATGAGGAAACGGGACTGGTCTGGTCGCCAACTCCGATGCCAGCCGGGGCGGAAACGGCGTATGTGATTCGTCACGGGGCGGGTTATTCAACGTTTGAGAGCCAGAGCCATGGCTTGAATCAAAAGCTGCGCTTGTTTACCGTACCCGATGCGCCATTAAAAATCGTACATCTGCGCCTGCAAAATCTGTGGGAGCGTCCACGGCGGATTACTGTGACGTATTACGCCGAATGGGTGCTAGGCACAACGCGGGATATAAATCAGGCTCACATAATTCCAGAGTTCGAATCCAATAAGAACGCTCTACTAGCAAGTAACCATTTCAACACCGAGTTTGGGGAACGCGTCGCTTTTCTGGCGGCAAACAAAATATTGCACGGCCTGACAGCGGATCGTACGGAATTCCTAGGCCGGACGGGTAGTATGCGCGCCCCGGCGGCGTTAGGGCGGATTGGTTTGGGGAGCTCCGTACACGCTGGACAGGATCCTTGCGCAGCAATTCAACTGCACGTTGATCTTGCACCAGGTCAGATCGAGGAAGTCTATTTCCTTCTAGGTGAAGGCTCCAATCGGGAGGAAAGTCTCGCATTGATCGGTGAATATCAGTCCCCAACGCGGGTTGAGTCGGCATGGCAGGCTGTTCATAAATTGTGGGACGACATACTGGGGACGATCACAGTCCGTACTCCTGACGCAGGCATGGATTTGATGCTTAACCGCTGGCTGCTTTACCAGACGCTTGGCTGTCGTGTATGGGGACGTACGGCGTTGTATCAATCCAGCGGAGCGTTTGGATTCCGCGATCAACTCCAGGATGTTCTGGCTTTATTGCATGCCAGACCGGACCTCGCGCGCGAGCAGATTGTCAATGCCGCGCAGCATCAGTTCGAAGCGGGCGACGTGTTGCATTGGTGGAATCCGCCTTCGGGTCGAGGTGTGCGCACGCGTTTTTCGGATGACTTGCTATGGCTTCCTTATGTGACTGCCGAATATGTCGCTGCTACCGGCGACGAATCCGTTTTGGCAGAGAAAATCCCATTCCTTAAAGGGGAACCTCTCAAGCCAGAGGAGGCCGATCGTTACATTCAATTCGAATCGACGACCGAGTTGTACACTTTATATGAACATTGTCGCCGCGCTCTGGGAAAGGGCTTGACAGCCGGAATCCACGGGCTACCCTTGATGGGTGATGGGGATTGGAACGATGGGATGAACCGGGTCGGGGTTGAAGGGCGCGGTGAGAGCGTCTGGTTGGCCTGGTTCCTGTATGCCACATTGAAGCGTTTCGCTGTGCTTTGTGTATTAATGAAGGATGATCCCAAACCTTACGATCAGCAGGCCAACCTTCTATCTCAGGCGCTTGAAGCCCATGCCTGGGATGGAAATTGGTATTTGCGGGCCTTCTATGATGACGGCTCTTTGTTAGGGTCAAGCAAGAACCTCGAATGTCAAATCGATTCTATTGCGCAATCCTGGGCCGTTCTATCGGGAGCCGCTGATCCCATCCGGGCAACGCAAGCGATGGAGTCAGTCGACAAATTATTAATTGACCAAGCCGACCAATTGATTAAGCTGTTAACTCCACCGTTCGATAAAACGTCACATGACCCCGGTTACATCAAAGGCTATTTGCCCGGCGTCCGTGAAAATGGCGGACAATACACTCACGCTGCCATCTGGAGTGTGTGGGCGTATGCCTCGCTAGGTCAGGGGGATCGCGCTCAAGAGCTGTATCGTTTGCTGAATCCTATTTATCATTCGGATACGCCTGAAAAAGTGGAGCACTACAAAACCGAGCCATACAACATCGCCGCCGATATCTATAGTGTACCTCCCCATACGGGAAGTGGCGGTTGGACTGGCTATACAGGTTCCGCAGGTTGGATGTATCGACTGGGCATAGAAGCCATCTTGGGCATCACACGACTTGGAAATATGCTGAAGATCAATCCTTGTATTCCCAAGGATTGGCCCCGTTATGAACTCACCTACCAATTTGGCTCAACGCGCTATCAAATCAATGTCGAGAACCCGGATGGCGTTAATCAAGGCGTTCAACGAGTTTTGCTAGACGGAATGATCATGAACAATAACCAAATTCCTTTGTCTAAGGCTGGCGGGCAACACGAAGTACAGGTTGTGCTTGGACCATTTGTGTCCATAATAAATACTAATTTATCAGGTCTGGTCGGATAGATTATATAAAATAGAAAAGGAGTTTAAAATGACAATTTCCACTTTCTTGACGTTAGCTTTAGGTATCCTCTTGCTGCTCTTTGGCAGGCGCGCCTTTTGGATATTTGTGGCCGTAGTCGGTTTCATTGCCGGGCTCACATTCGCTACCATGTTCATTCACGGCCAGCCGGAGTTGGTTATCCTGTTGATCGCTATCGTCGCAGGGTTTATCGGTGCCATCCTGGCGATTATGCTGGAGTGGTTGGCCATCCTGATCGGCGGTTTCCTAGCCGGCGGGTATCTGGCGACTTCATTAGCAGTTTCTCTGGGTATGACCATCGCTTCTGGAAATTGGGTCATCTACATCGTTGGCGGCATTATCGGGCTGATTCTGGTAGTTGCACTTTTCGATTGGGCCATCATCATCCTATCCGTGCTGCTGGGAACTGAAATCATCATGACCTTCCTGCGGAGCTCTGTCTCGGCATACTACTGGTTGGTCTTCTTGGGACTGGTAGTGGTTGGCCTTGTTGTGCAGGCTGGTATTTGGCATCGCCGTTATCCGGTCAAACGCACGTGGAACCGAAACCAACCGTCGTCTTAACTTCGACAAGCATGGTGAAGACATTCCGGAGATTCGTAATTGGCAAGGGGACTTCGCTAAAACGGGAATCCCTTTGTAAAACTGGCGGTTCCGGAAAGGAACATCATCATGCAAACCGTCACTAAGAGCTTGTTAAGAAATCAGTGCTATGATGCGGGTTATGAAACGCAAACCTTATCCGAGTGATTTGACGAACGAGCAGTGGGTGCGTTTGGCGCCGCATCTGCCGCAGGCGCAAGTGCGCGGCGCTCCGCGACGAGTGAACCTGCGTGAAATCATCAATGCGCTGTTGTATTTGTCGCGCACCGGCTGTCAGTGGCGGATGTTGCCGCACGATCTGCCACCTTGGGAAACGGTGTATGCCTACTTCAGGCATTGGCGCGGAGATGGAACCTGGGAACGGCTCAATACGCGAATTGCGAATTGAGGTGCGAGTGATGGAAGGCAAGGACCCGGAACCGAGTGCGGCGATCATGGACAGCCAATCGGTGAAGACGACCGAGAGCAGTGGATCGCGAGGCTACGATGCGGGCAAGAAGGTGAATGGCATCAAACGACACATCTTGGTGGACACTTTAGGCTTGATCCTAAAGGTGGTGGTCCATACGGCAGAGATCCAAGATCGGGATGGGGCGCGTCTCTTGTTGGAGAAAATCAAGAAGTGTTTTCCGCGCTTGCAGAAGATCTGGGCCGACGGCGGGTATGCGGGCGCCTTGGTGGAATGGGTTCAGCAGACCTGCGGCTGCGATTCTGGAGATCGTGAAACGGAGTGATGTCGCCAAAGGTTTCAAACTCCTGCCGCATCGCTGGATTGTCGAACGTACCTTTGGCTGGCTGAAATCGTTCGCGACGCTTGAGCAAGAATTACGAACGCCTGACCGCTTCGAGTGAGGCCTTGGTATACATCGCCATGCTGCCCTTGATGACTCGCAGATTGGCCAAGCAACAAACTTGCTTTGCCTGACCCGGGCCTTGGCGGATTGCGCCTGTAGGCTGAAAGGAAGTTGATTTTGATCTCTTGAAATCACTGCGCTTTGATCTCCAGCGTATCCTTCCGATTCATTAAGCTTCACTATCAAACACTCTCATGCATTGATTTGTTAAACAACCTCTAAGAAATCGAAAGGGGAAAGTCCGGACTCGAAGCCGGCAGCAGGCAAGGCGCCTGACATCGCTGCCGCGCCGGTTCCCGACACACTCGCGGCGATTCACGTTAACCCCGATACAGGTCTTACCGGTACTGAAGTAGAGTCCCATCGAAAGGAACAAGGCTACAACGAAGTAGCCGTGCAGAAGAGGCATCCAGTCAACGACTTCCTTCGAAAATTCTGGGGCGTATCGGCCTGGATGCTTGAACTGATTATGATCCTGTCGGCTATGCTTGGCAAGTACACGGATACACGGATCTCGTTGTGGTCAGCGCGCTGCTGATCGTCAACGTCGTGTTGAGTTTTGGGAAAGAGCGGCGCGCATCCGGCGTGGTCGAGACGCTGCGGAAACGGCAACAGGTCAGTGCGCGCGTCCGGCAGGATGCGAACTGGCAGGTTATTCCCGCCCGTGATCTGGTGCCCGGCGACATCATTCCTGCGTATGTAAAGCTCATCACCGGTGAGTTGAGCATTGACCAATCCGCTCTCACCGGCGAATTGAAGGATGCAGATAAGGCAGGCGACGTGCTTTCGTCGGGGCCCATTGTGCGACGGGGCGAAGGCAACGACGGCGTCATGCTGACCGGGGCACAGACCTACTTTGGCCGCACCACGGAACTGGTGCAGCAAGCGCGGCCGAAACTCCATCATATTAAAGCAGTGGTGGCCAAGGTTGTCCGCTGGCTATTCGTCATCGTCGGCGCGTTATAGCCGTAGTGATCGTGCTATCCCTGATCCGCGGCGCGCCACTCGTCGAAATGATTTCACTCATGATGGTGCTCTTGATGAGCGCAGTTCCAGTTGCCCTGCCCGTCATGTTCACAGTCAGTATGGCCGTCGGATCTAAGGAACTGGCGAAGCGCGGCGTATTGGTGACGCATCTCAGTGCGGCAGAGGATGCCGCGACGATGGACGTATTCTGTGTGGACAAGACAGGCACGATCACGATGAACCAACTGGCCGTCACCGGCGTGATCCCGCTGGAGCAGGCAACGGAATCCGACGTGCTGTTTGCAGGTGCGCTCGCGTCGCAGGAAGCCAACCAGGATCCGATTGACCTGACGTTTCTGAATGCAGCAAAAGATCGACACATCTTCGATAACCAGCCCAAGGTTACGCCCGTCTCCTTCGCACCATTTGATGCGAAAAACCGGCGAACAGAAGCTGTGGTTGACCAGAACGGGCAGCGGTTGCGTGTGATGTCGGACTGAAGATTGCACATTCCGGTAACGCAACCCCGTCCAAGGAACTTCCAGATAAAACACAGCCTACCATTAAAAAAATAGTGCGACCCATGGCACACTAAAATCAGACAAGGAGCTATCCGTTCACGTTTGGCGATGCGATTTTCCTGTAAATGCCTGCAAAGGCCAAATTTCTCACAGCAATATAATTCGGGCTATGCAGGTCATTTGGCGTTCAATTCTTTAAATGCTCCAACCCAGGGTTTCCCCAATCGATGGTTTTCGCTGACTTGCACTTTCGCCAACTTCTGTGCAATCTGAGCGGATAGCACTGCCACTGTCGCCCAATCGTCCGATAAAACAGAAGTACGCATCTTCTCTGCAATTTGTCCAGCCCAGGCCCACTCCATGCGGAATTTATCAGCCTTGATCCAGTAATCGCGCTTCTCCCATGCAGTTACGCTGACGTCTATGCCATCAGCGATGATTTGCAAAGCAATCGCGATAAACGCCGCAAGGTCGCGGGTTTGATCCGTTACATCGCTTTGTCGCGCCAATTCCCGCACCGCGAGAACAATGGCTTTGCTTAATTGCGTACGTTGCTTTCCTGTGGAATTGGGATTAATAACTCTTGACATGGGGCGGGATTATACCAAAAGAAAGCTGCGCCTCGATCAATTTGGTTATATACTAATTATTGGACAGGGAAAACCTGTTGGCACTGTTTGTAATTGGGACAAATGTAAAAGCTCCTGCCTTTGTACACGCCTTCATTTCTTACGACTTTAATTTCCATGGGTACGCCTGTTAGGACAAAATTTGAGTTGCCCTACATAGTTCGGGACACAAATTTGATTGAATTGGCGTTTGAACAATTTCACCTTGTGTAGCTTCTTTCTTGCCAGAAACAAGATAGATAATCGGCGAAGGGCCAGCGAGTGCGTTGGCAAGATTTCACATTTTAAATTAACTGGTCTCAAAGAACAATATGGCGGCATTAAAACACGGGCCCTGCTAATCTATGTGGAATTCCGGTAGAATAATAATCAAATGAAAGGATTAATTATGGATACATCCAAAGAAACCAAAAGAGCATTTTCTGTTCTAGATTTTGGAGCGGTTGGAGACGGCAAAACGCTAAATAGCCAGGCTATCCAGTCTGCCATTGATACATGCGCTAGCCAATCAGGCGGAATTGTTTTCTTCCCGCCCGGGAGGTACCTTAGTGGGACAATTGAATTAAAAAATAACGTTGCTCTGGAACTGGCTGCGGAAGCTTGCTTGCTGGGTAGCACGGATCTGGCAGACTACCCGGCCCAGGAGCAGACGCCTTATGAAAGTCGTTGCCTGGTTTATGGTTTCCAGGCCCACCATGTTGCATTGCAAGGCCAGGGAACCATTGATGGTCAGGGTTCGGCCTTTCCTTGCGGCGCCGAGGCATTCAATTTCGAAGATGAAACCTGCGCTCCTTCTCCCCAGACCTTTATCAGGCCGTTGTTGGTGCGTTTCGTAAATTGTCAGGAGGTGGACATCCGGGATTTAACTCTCCAGCACAGCGCATCCTGGTGCTGCCACATTAAGAATTGTAAAGGCGTCAGGCTCAACGGGGTTCATGTCTTCAATCGGGGCAACCAGAATAACGATGGCTTCGACATGACTGATTGTGAAGATGTTTTCGCTTCCAACTGCAAAATAAACTGTGGAGATGATGCCTTTGCTCTCCAAGGGGGCGGGCGTAATATCGTCATCACCAACTGCCTCATTAGCACCCGCTGGGCTGCCTTTCGGATGGGCCCGGACGCGCGCGGAATTTACCGGGATATTTGTGTTTCCAACTGTGTGGTCTATGATACCTACGGCTCAGCCATTAAGCTGCAGGAGGTGGAAGGCGGCATGATGGAAAATATTCTATTTGATAATATTGTCATGGAGAATGTGACGGGTCCAATCTCGATCCGCTTGGGAGGCTACCTCGGGTGGAAGCATGACCGGAAGGAATCTTTCCTAATTGGAACTTTCCGTAATGTCCAGTTCAGTAACATTCGGGCCAGAGTTGCTGATAATGCGTATCCCTTGGCACATGAGGTTCCCCCTTTCCCCGGAGAGCAAAAGTCGTGCATCAATATTACCGGTGTGGTCGGACATTATGTTGAGAATGTGAGCATGAGTAACATCCATATCACTTTTCCGGGCGGTGGAACCGTGGAAGATGCAACCACCGCTGTACCTGAGTTGCGCGATCATTATCCTGAATATCATATGTTCGGCACCCTGCCAGCCTATGGCTTATATGTTCGTCATGCGCGCGGATTGGTATTGAACAATATCACATTTGATTATGCTGGCATTGAAAAACGCCCGGCCCTAGTAAGCGATGATGTGGTTGACTTGGAACTGGGAGATTTTCGCGCCTCTATGGACGAGGATGGTTTGGCGATGATGGTCCTGCGCAACACACGGCAGGCGTTTATCCATGGCTGCCGGCCGCTCCAACCGGTCAGGACATTCATCAGGTTGGAGGGTGCAGAAAGCCAGGCGATCTTGCTGACAGGGAACGATCTTCATAAGGCTGGTAGGTCAGTCGAGCTGGCCGGGGGTGCCACCAATGCAGCAGTGCTGCCGGAGGGTAAACGGTGAGGAATCCTCTATTATCGAATAGGAAATGGTAGGGAGGGTCTCTAGAAAAATGAAGCAAAGATTGAACCTAAAGGATAGGATATACTAACCCTTCATTGAGTATTTTGAATTCCTTGGATGATATCTTGCGGTAGGAAAAGGAAACCTATGGATGAAATTCTTGAACGATTGCTTCTGGAAGAGCAACGGCTGCAATTCAACTCCTTCAACGAAGAGACTGCCTGGCAGATCGGCAGCTGGCTGGTGGAAAATGCCATCCAAAATCAGCTCCCTATCACCATCGACATCCGGCGCGGCGAACAGCAGCTTTTCCATGCCAGTCGCCCAGGCACCAGCGCAGACAATGATGAATGGGTCAAACGCAAGGTGAAACTGGTTAACCGGTTTGGACACAGCTCTTTTTATTTGGGCCAGTTGTTGAAGAGCGAGGGCAAGAGCATCGAGGAGAAGTTCCTGCTGCCCGAAAGCGAATATGCTCCGCACGGCGGCTGTTTCCCAATCATGATCAAAGGCACCGGAATGATTGGCGCAATCACGGTTTCCGGGCTTGCACAGGCAGACGATCATAAGGTGGTCGTGGCGGCGATCAGCTATTATCTGGAGGACAAGTAGATGACACTCAATCCTGTAATCTCAACTTGGGGGCGGCGGCTGCGTCTGGCCGTGATCGGCGGAGGCCCCGGTTCCTTTATCGGCGCCATGCACCGACAGGCCGCCCGCCTGGATGACCGCTACGAATTGGTTGCCGGGGTGCTTTCATCCAACCACGAGAGGGCAAAGACAGCCGGCCTGGAAATCGGGCTGGCTCCCGAGCGCGCCTATACCAATGTACTAGAAATGCTGAATTCCGAAGCTGCTCGGCCGGATGGTGCGGATGTGGTTTCCATCATGACACCCAATGACAGCCATTATGAATACGCTGCCGCGGCGCTGGAACGTGGATTTGATGTCATTTGCGACAAGCCCATGACCAATACCCTGGTCGAGGCAGAGGAACTGCATCAAAAAGTACAGGAGACCGGCCTGATCTTTTGTTTGACGCATAATTACACCGGCTACCCGATGGTGCGCCAGGCCAAAGCTATGGTCATCGATGGCCAGCTAGGCACGATCCGCCTGGTGCAGGTGGAATATGTTCAGGGTGGCAAGGCCGCTGAAAATGATCCAGATCCCTCTGCAGGGAATTTGCCGTGGCGTTATGATCCGGTTAGAGGCGGACCTTCGCTGGTGATGGGTGATATCGGCACACATGCCCACAACCTGCTGCGCTTCATCAGCGGGCTTGAAGTGGCTGAAGTGGCTGCGGAGCTGGGCACCATCACACCCAGAAGATTGGTCCACGACTATGCTGGGGCGCTGCTGCGCCTGGACAATGGAGCACGCGGCAGTTTCTGGGTGACGCAGGCCGCCGCAGGGGTGGAAAATTGTCTGCGTATCCGGGTCAGCGGCACCCAAGGTACACTGGAATGGATGCAGGAAATTCCTCAAGTGCTGACCTTCAAACCCTTGCATGGTCCCGCCCAAAACCACACACCCAATGGGCCGGGCACCCTGCCCCTAGCCGCGCGCGCTTCCCGGATTGTTGCGGGTCACCCGGAGGGTTTCCACGAAGGTTTTGCCAACTTGTATTCTGACGCAGCCGAAGCCATCGCCGCCCGACGCGCCAAGACGCAAGTCGATCCGCTAGCATCATACTTCCCCAATTCCCTGGATGGTTTGCTCGGTGTGCGCTTTGTGCACCGCGTGATCGAATCCAGCCAGGCGGACGGCAGATGGGTGAAATGCTAGAAAGTTGGGGATGGGTTATATTCAGATTTAGGTGAGCAGTGATTTTATAAACTCTAACATTCTGATTCATACTACACCACCATTGTAAACTTCCAACTCTTGACGGACTCCAAATTCAAAAACTGGAATTCTCTGATTTATCAGCTCTGGTGCGCGCTGCTTTATAAATATAACGGCGTTGCCATGATTGTAATTGTCAGTGATTGTCACCTCCAAAAACATAGATACACCACATCCCCTATTAGCAGTTCCTAAATATTTGTTAATAGCTTGATGTTATTTTCACGATTAGGAACAATCTCCTATTGCGACTAGCAACAGTTCGCTGTAATATGAGTGTGTAAGTCCAGCAACATCAAGTCTCACATTGCGGCAATTGGGACATCTCCAACTTAAGGAGAGCCCTCGCAGGAAATACAGTTTCGTTTATCGATAGGATTTTTTATTTGTTCAACCATAGTTGCGAGTAGATGAGGCCCTTTGACTTACCCCAGCTATGACAAGGAAAGCGATTTTGTTGGTATTGGCGTCTGGCATTCTAATCATCTTTATCGATCAGCTAAGCAAGTGGGCGGTCACCGCCTCACGTGCTGGCCCCAATCTGCTTTCGCGTCGAGCCGTTCGGCAAATCCGATTGATTGCCAAGCTGGGGAAAAACAGAGTCATTTTTTTCACTCCATTGTGCTCCTTTTGTTATTCGCAATCATTACCCTTAGTTTTGTTCTGCTTATCCAATTCGGCGTGGCCTATCAGAATCCTTACGCGGCAGATTGCTCTCGGTGGCGCTTTAGGAGGCGCAGCCAGCAATTTGCTGGATCGTTTTTGGCGCGGGGCAGTTGTTGATTTTATTGATCTTGGCTTTTGGCCCGTCTTCAATTTGGCGGATGTTGCGATTTGCGTCGGTGCGTTTGTCGCTCTTGTCAGTGCACATTGACCTTATCAGTCAAGGAGAATCGATGCGTCGTGTTCTGTTTGAATTAAACGGTATCAAAATCTACAGTTACCCGGCCATGTTGTACCTCGGCTTGAACCTGGGGATGGTGGCAGAGAACTTCGCCGCAAAAGCCGCCCATCTCAACACATTAAGCGTCTTTATCGCCACGCTGTTGCTACTCATCCCTGCTCTCGTAGGAGCGCGTCTGCTGCACGTCATTACGCACTGGTCGGTATATCGTCGCGCGCCCGAGCGGATATGGCGGCAGACAGAAGGAGGCGCGGCGATGTATGGGGCCGTGCCGTTCATGCTCATCGCCTCTGTGCTGCTGCTGAGTGCGTTCCGAATTCCGTTTGGCGCCTTCTGGGATGTGGCAACCTTGCCCATTCTAGTCGGAATGATCTTTACGCGCATCGGCTGTCTGCTGAACGGTTGCTGCTCGGGACGGATATCGAATTCCTTGTTTGCGATGTACCTGCCTGATCACAAAGGCGTCTGGCAGCGCCGAATCCCCACGCAACTTCTGGAGGCCGGTTGGGGCATGCTGCTCCTGGTTGCTTTGATTTTCCTCTGGAACCTTTCCCCCTTCCCTGGCGCGATATTTTTATGCGTGCTCGTTGGCTACTCGCTCGGACGGTTTGTTTTTGAATGGACACGCCAGCAGCAGGACCGTATGGGGAGGTTAACGGTTCACCAAGTTATCTCGTTTATTCTGGTATTGATCCCTCTCATCCTTTTGGTCAAATTGGACTGAGGGCCAACTACTTTATTCAAGGAGAAAAATATGATTGACAAGTTCGTATTGCTCACACCGTTGATCATCCTGCCCATTTTGTTGCTCTTTGCTTTTGTCGGCTGTGCATTTCAGACCGGCGGTCTACAAATACCAGGGCCGCAGGCGCAGGCCACTCTCTTGTTCTTTCCCAGTGACCTCGCCAATCAAAATATCACTTACTTAAACGTGGCCTTCACGCTGATTGAGAATAATCCGCCCGATTTTCCAAATTCACTCCCTCCTCAACCGGGAACGGCCATGCCCCCTTGGCCAGCACAGGCACAGGACCAGATCACAGTGAACTGGCCCAGTGGAAGCGTGATGGCCTCGGCTTCCTTTGATATAAGCTGCAATGTCACAATGATCGATACTAACATGGTCAACATAATCGTTGCCAACAATAACGCGAAGAAATCCAATATAACTGGCAACAACATCAATGTGACCTTCGAGCTTAAGTTCGACATTCCGTCGAATTCATTTACGCTAGCAGTCGCCTAACCAAGGACCAAGAGGTGAAACCATGTCCAATCCATTGACCGGTGATTTCGATCTTGTTGCTCAGTTCAGCCTTCCAACCGTGAATCGCATCCTGGGGAGCATTCACCAGAAAGGCGATGTTTCCAATGACGGGATAACATTTTTGCATTCCTTTCGAACCCACATCCCCCAAAATCCTGGCCCCGGCTTTCCGGTGGGCAAGGGCGGCATCCCGATCCCCAATCCGTCCGCGGTTCAGGGGATCATCGAAGTACAAGTCTCAACGCCTACCATCACATTGGTGGCAAATTCCTCAACCCGGGTAACTGCCCACTTTGAAATCATGGCACATTACATCGCGGATGATTCACCTTCGACCCTGCCGGAATTTGTGCATGGAGAGCTCCAGGTGACTTTTTCGATTCTCCAGCAAGCGGCGGGCGGTAATAACAGCCTTTTGACCATGGACATTCAAGCCGCCAACCTTGAAGTGAATTTCATCTCAGACTCCGGGCTGCCACTCAGTGCGCAGGATCTTGCGATCATCACGGCAGAACTCAAGACGTTCCTTAAAACCAGCTTTGAGCCCGTCAATGCCAGCCTGCCGAAGGGGATCGACTTCCTGCGTTTCAAGACCATGCCCGGCGGAACACCCGTCGCGGCTCTGCTGCTCAGCCTGACCAGCGCCGTTCTTAACGCAAACGCGGCGGATGGCGTGACCAACACGTTTCTGCAAGGCAACCATGATTTTGCGATCGCCATCAGTTCGGAATTCGTCTTGGGACTGCTCGAGCCAATGAAACAGCAAATCGAGAGCACGCCGCCCCAAAACATATCTTCATGTGGGGGTTCGGCAGCAATTTCATCACCCAAATTCAGTGCCCAATTAGAGAATACTGGCCTGATCGCGATCACAATTACCGCAACTGGAACATTCCATTGGCTTTTCGGTACCGATGCTCTATCTATTACCATACTTCAACATCTACAGTTGAGCCTCATTGAAGCTACACAAACTTTTGTGCTTTCTGCTCCTAGCGATCCAACGGTGACTATTCAAGGCCTCCCCTTCTATACGGTGACCGCTGAAAATGACTTGAAAGCGCAATTCATCGCACAACGAAATGCCGCAATAAACCAGGCGCAGGTTCAGATCAACAACTCCATCCAGAAAAGCCTCGACCTCTCTGGCATCCTGAAATCCGCTTTGAAGATTTCCGCTACGACGAAATACCAATCGCTTCAGGTCACTGCCGATGGCCTCATCCTGCAAGGCTCTATGAGTATGCCCGACCGCCCGGACGCGGACGTCGAGTTCGAATTGTCTTTAGATGGCAACAGCTTCGACGCCTTGAACAGTTGGATCCCCGCCGGGACGATCCAACAATATACCTGGTCATGGTACGTGCCAACAAAGGTCTATCCATTCGGAACCACAAAGACACTCGTGGATAATCAACGGTTCGTGATGCCGTTCCCAAGCGACATGCCCCACGATCCCAGTCAGGTGTGCCTCGAGATATTGGGAACGCAGGTTGCCTCTTCAGGCAATGGGACCTATGTAGTCGACGTCTACACCTCGGGTTGCAACTTCGGTTCATTCGGTCCTTCCATTCCGGTTCTCATTCCCAAGTGGTGGGACAAATTAGCCGTCGGCGTGTTGGGATTGCCCGATCCTGCTTCGCAGGACCCGGGCGCGGCGGTCGGACTGGTCGCGCATCTCGACGCACAGGCCGCAGCCGATCTACAGGCCAATGCAGCTGTTCCGACCCTCGTCTATTTTTCAGACGCACAGGTAGCCGAAAGCCTGAACACGCTCTCGAGAACGATCACTGCAATCCGTGAAAAAGAGAGCGCCCTTTCTATGATCCTCATCCTGCCGAGCGGGAGTTTGGAACGGCTGCAGATTCAAGAGCTGGCAGAACTGCGCTTCGTTGCGGCGGAGTCCCGGGTCGCCCTCGCTTTCACCGAGGATTACGAGGGAACCTGGGCGCAATCACTACACGCCGAAAAGATGCCCTCCACCCACCTGCTCAGTCCCAGCGGCCAAGTGGTCTGGCAGCAGGACGGGACTTTGAATGCCGCCAAGTTGACGGCCGCTATAGAAGCGCAACTGGTGCGCGGCAGCCGACTGACCTGGATGCCGCTGCGCTCATTCCCGGCAGTCGGTGCGCTTGCGCCGGATTTCCTTTTCGACCTGGCAGCGGGCGAGAACATCGCCTTACGCCGATTGCAAGGACGGCGCATCATGGTGAATTTCTGGACAACCTGGTCCAGCCCCAGCCTCGAACAACTGCGCCGCCTGCAACGCCTGCAGGATCAATCCACCGAGGATGATGTTGTCATCGTGGCAGTCAATGACGGCGAGAAGCCGGATCAAGCGGCGGAATTCTTCCGCAAAAACGGATTTACCATGCACTTTGTCCCGGACGAGTACCGGCAAATCGCACGGCTATATCGCATTCGCTGCTGGCCGACGACGGTTACTATAAACGAGCATGGGAAAATAACCAGGACGCAATTCGGCGTGGCCTGAAGAAGGGCTAACTTTAAAAACAGAGCATCCAACAAAGGAGGCTCTGTTTTTTGACCAAACATGAGGAGTCCACTCTCATGATCCAGATCCTTATTTACTAATAGAGGTATTTTTAGAATAAAAACTTAGAATTGACCTTATAACCTTTTCTCTTGGTGTTACCTCAGGAAAGTCGCTTTTCATAATGCCTCATAACTAAGGTTCCAGTAACACTTTCAGCATTCCGGGTTTTGCGGCTTCTTCAAAAGCTTTGACTGCATCACCTAATTTAAATCGCTTTGCGATCAACACCGTCGTGTCTACTTCACCTTTTTCAAGCAATCGCAACGCTGGAGCAAAAGGTCCACAACGCGAGCCGATGATGGTGAGTTCGTCAACGACAATAGATGAAAATTTAACCGTCATATCACCTTTATACGTTGACTTCACCACCAGTGTTCCGCGTGGACGAATAGCTTTGCGGGCCAAAATGAATCCGTCGGATGAGCCTGTTGCTTCAACCACAATATCCCATCGCCGGGGTTGGATTTCATCTTCCGCGATCAATTGAATGCCGCGGTCAGCCAATAATTCTTGTTGGTGCGAATGACGCGCCACCACGCGCAGATCGCAACCCGTCAGCGACAAAGTTTCCGCGATCAATTGCCCCAATCGTCCCGCGCCGATCAACAGGACGCGGTCAGTAGGCTTGACTTGTGTTTGCTGTTGAATCTCAAGCGCGGCCGCTAACGGTTCCGTGAAGACCGCTACTTCGTCGGGAACGGAAGCAGGCACGCGATGTAAATTTTCAATTGGCAGTGTTGTGTATTCAGCGAAGACACCGTCTCGACTTGTAATCCCGAGCACCGTGCGATTCTCGCAATGGCTTCTTCGTCCATCGAGACATTGTTCGCATGCACCGCAGGACACGTTAATCACTCCCACCACGCGCTGACCAATCCATGATTGATCTGGAGACTTGATCACATCGCCGACAAATTCATGTCCGAGTACGCCGGTGAAAGGATAATAGCCTTTGACCAATTCCAAGTCAGTGCTGCAAATGCCCACCCTACGGATGCGGATCAATGCTTCGTTTGGCTTACTGGGTTTAGGAACGTCGTGTAGCGTGATCTTTTAATTTTCAAGCCATAATGCCTGCATAGATTGCCTCGCCTCATTTCTAGCTGGATTTAAGCTCTGCAGTGACTTTTCCCCGGCTCCATATTTTGACCAGATTCCGTCCCATATTCTTGGCAAGATACATGGCGCGGTCGGCGCGGTTCACCAATGCATCAATGGATGTACAGGAATCGTCCAACTCGGCCACACCGATACTTACCGTCACATGTAACGTTTCAGGGGAAAAAACAGCGCCATTCACCGTCTCGAAGAATTGGCTGACCTTTTTTAGGTCATCTTCTTTTAGGTTAGCTTCCGCGACCTGCTGCCTGATTCTTTCCGCAATCTCTGCCGCGCTCCTGGAACTGGTGGAAGGAAAAAGGATAATGAATTCTTCACCGCCATGCCGCCCCACAATGTCCACGTTGCGCACGTTCTGTATACAGACTTGCGCAATCATCTTCAAGATCAAGTCGCCAACTTTATGTCCGAACTGATCGTTAAAATTCTTGAAGTGATCCACATCCATCATCATAACCGAAAGTGATTGGGGGTAGCGTTTGGCGCGTGCAAATTCGCGCTCCGCCAACTCGTAAAATTTACGACGATTCAACATCAGGTTGGTCAGCGGGTCCTTATCAGCAATCTCCTGGATTTTTGAAAACATCCGTGCATTCTCGAATGCAATCGCAGCGTGTGCCGCAAGCATTTCAAGCAACCGACAGTCTTCGTCTTTATAGGAATTAGGTTGATGCGATTGGGCTGATACCATTCCATGAACTTTTCCTGAAATGAGCAAAGGGACTGCCACAATGGATTGGGTATGGCCATTTTCTCCCGTCAAAACAAATTGGATGCAGCTGGCATCCATTTCTTCCACACTGTTGAATATGTACGATTGGCCCGTATGAACGATCAGGCCTGCGAGACCGCGGTCGGCATAATATGGAGGCGGAAAAATCCTTCCTCCAACACGCTCCATATCATACAAGTTGACAATCTCATTTGTTGCTGAGTTGTATTCATCAATAATAAAATCGTCACAGGGCATCACTTGCTGCACGGCGATATAGATGGATTTGTACAACTGTTCGAGGTCAAGGCTTGCGGCGATCGCCTGGGTAGCCTTGTAAAGGACTGCACGCCGTTCTGCCCACTCGCCGAATTTTTCCTGGGCCCAGATGCGTTCCAACGCACCCGCGCATTCACCAGCAAGCGTCTTGAGAGTAATCAGCGAATCTCAGTGTATAAACTCCTGTGACGTAGCGTTGAATAGAGAGAATCCCAATCACTCGTTCGCCGGTGTGTATTGGGACGAACATTCCCGACTCGGCTCTGCGCTTTGCGTCTCCGAACATGAAGGCCGGATCGCTGCCAACCGACTCATACGCGGTCTTGATGAATCCTTCCTCGGCGATGGCGCGCAGCATATTTGGAGATAACCGGCTGGGTGCGATATTTTTTATCTTGGTTCGCTTCCCCTCCACTACATCGACCGCCAGCAATGGACGCGGTTTTCCTCCCTGCTGCGGATCGTAAAGAATTATATAACAGGCGTCCCAGCCCAGTAGTTTGTCGGCAGCATCCATAATAATTTCTGCGGCAGTTTCAGCGCCAGAGATGGCGCTGAGATGTTGTCCAAGCTGGGCAAAGATTCGTCTTTCTTTGTTAAATAGCTCTTCGCCTTCCATCCGTTCCTATCTCAAAACAATATTACCACCTTTGTCTAATAGCTTCATAAACAATCAACGCAGTGGCAATGGAAACATTCAGTGAATTGACATTACCGACCATCGGGATTTTGACCTTGACATCAGCTTGCCTCAGCCAGAAATCCGTTAAACCTTCATCCTCGGTTCCTACCGCGACTGCCAGCGGGCCACGCAAATCCTGACGAGTGTATACTGCCTCGGCCTGAGGCGTGGCCGCGACAATTTTTATTCCCTGTTTCCGCAAAAATTCCAGCGCTGATTCATTCGTGGTTTCGACGCTGGGCACGGCAAACAACGCACCGCGCGATGCGCGCACCACATTCGGATTATAAAGATCCACGCGCGGATCACACACCAGCAAAGCATCCACTCCAGCTGCGTCGGCAGTGCGAAGGATCGCTCCTAAATTGCCCGGCTTCTCAATCAACTCGGCAATGATCAATAAAGGCGAATCGCTTAACTTCAAATCGTCCAGCAAATATTTTGGAATTGGGAATATCCCCATCCACCCATCCGGATTCTCGCGATAAGATATCTTCTCAAACACCGCGCGGTTAACGGTAATGGTTTCAGCGTGGACATTTTCGATTTGATGTGAAGCCAGCTCAGGTGCGGTCAGTAGCGTCTGCGGTTGATGTCCGCTGCCGAGCGCAAGATTGATCTCATCCCATCCTTCGACCAACATCAACCCATCGCGCTGGCGCTGTCTTTTATCGTCTCGTAGTTTTACAATATATTTGATATTGGAGTTTTGCAAGCTGGTGATATTCATTTGTTGATATTGTAATTTACTTTGTATATGTTTATATTATAGTGGCTATGCGTCATAATAAGTCGAGCCAATTGGTTATTCGAGGCAATACCAAACAAGGATTACGATAGCTCTTTCCTTCGCGACACAACCGATTGGATCGGTGCTCAATATAGACGGTCGTCTTCAAATTTATGGTAACGAGAAACGAATGACTCAACATTACAGTTCCAGCCTCCGCTCAAAGTATAACTCGCTATTGAGTTGAATTCTTGACGTATTGATCGAAGAATTGAGTTGTGCGATCCATGAACGCCAGCCAGGCATCGCCGTTGAAGGAATGATATTGACCGTCATACGCAAAGAGCTGGGCATTCTTGCCTGCGTCCTTGAATGCCTGATAAAGCTTTTTCGACCAATCTGGCGCCGCGCCGCCCACGGCTAGACCATCGTTTGTGCCATAGGAAATTTCAACTGGAGCCGTGACCAAGTCAAGATGATAGAACGGCGAGATTTGATGAAGCAGATCAGGATCGGAAGAGACGGTGCGATAGGCGTCAATCAAATCAGATGGCAAAGACAACGGAACAATATCCGATGAATTGCAATCTGGACTTACTTCCCCGGCATGGATATCGCCAATGCAACCGGTTCCCCAACTAGCGATCAAATCCGCATCGTCCGCGCTGACCGTGGAGTAAAAGACCGCAGCCTTGACTCGCGGATCGACGGTGATCACCTTGGCCGTGACGCCGCCGCCCATGCTGTGTCCCCAGATGCCGATGCGACTCGGATCGGCTTGCGGAATGGATGGAACCGCATTCATCAGGTTGATGACATCAATTGCCAACCCAGTATAAAAGAAACTGGGACCGACATCCGATTTGCCCCAACTGCGATAATCGGAGGCGAGCGTGATGTAACCATGCTGGCTGAGATATTCCGCGGCGCGATAGGTTCCATCGCCGGGAACATATCCCTCGCGGTCGAAGTATCCGTGATTCATGATGATGACCGGAAACGGCGCATGTCCCTTGGTCGGGATTTGCATCGCGCCCGTAATGGTCAAGCCATCGCTTGGATAGCTGATGAGATAGCGGGTAAAAGCATCCGTCGTTTCAACCGTCGAGGTGATTGTGATCTTGCCGCTTTGAAAGTGATGATGCTGAAGACCGTCAATCGTGTATGGAGCCATCAACTGTGCAGTCGTAGGCGTAGGCGTCGGAGACGGAGTTAACGTCGGCGTGGGCGAAGGCGTGGTCGTGACCGATAGAATCACAACCGGCGAGGGCAAGGCTTTATTGGCTGGTTGGCAAGCCGAGAGCAACAACAGCATCAAGAACAATAACACTTTTTTCATTACTCAATCGCCTGGTGCTCCGTATTCATAAACACTCTCGCGTAGTCCCGTTTGGACCAATCGCTCTGCCCTGCTTAACAACCACACAGCGACATCTTCACCCACGCAGGCATCGCCGCAGTTCGGACAGATAAATGCAGGCACATTTTTAGCGGTCAACCTTATTTCAGCGCGTTCCAAAGTCACGGACATGAATCCATGAACAAGTTCAGCTCGTCTGCAAATCAGGCAGATCATGATTTGCGACTCCGAAAATCTTTTGTCCATTTGTCCGCCTCGGGGACATAGACTGTAATTACGGTGATTTCGTCTCTTCCCGCATTCTCAGACGCCACGATATGAAATGGACGCTTGCCCTGAAATCCCAATATCAATTTGCCCGGCTCCGGCATCTCGACCGAATAATCTTCAATGACTTCCCCCGTTTCCAACGCCGCGCGGACTTTCTTCTCGGAGATTTTCCGCTCAAACATGCGTTGCACGGCATGGACACGGTAAATAATGCTAGGAGTTGCCATCAGAAAATTATACTTGATTGAACAGCCCACAGTATTTTACATCCGTAGGTTTTGTGCTATATTAACTATAACTTCGACTTCGGGGAGCCTCCCATGGACTTCGATGTATTTCTCAGCCACAACGGAAAAGACAAACCTACCGTAGAAGAGATCGCCAAAAAGCTACAGCAGAAATACAGCTTGCGATGCTGGCTTGATAAATGGAATTCTGATTCCCGGCAATCCGTGGCAAGAAGAGATCGAAGAAGCTTTGGATCAGTGTCAAACGTTTGCTGTATTTCTTGGTCCAAGTGGAGTTGGCCCGTGGGAGAACGAAGAGATGCGCGTCGCATTAGATACCCGCGTTCGAGATAAAGGCAGACGCGTAATCCCCGTTCTCCTACCCGGCGCTCCAGACAGCAAGTCTCTTAAATTACCGCGCTTTCTTGCGCGCCTAACGTGGGTAGATTTTCGCGCAGGGCTGAATGATGAAAATGCTTTGTATCTTATCAATTGCGGAATCAAAGGTATTGCTCCCGGTTTAGGAATTCAAGCCAATGTATCTCCCAAAAGCAAAACTTGCAAACGTACAGTTAATAATTAATGGAAATGTAAAAGATTTTGATCAAAATCGCAGACAAGATGTAATTGTCATACTGGCTCAACTTCTGAATATAGAGAAGGATGATATTCGGATATTGGAAGTTATTCAAGGGAGCGTTATCCTGAAGATTGTTTTGCCAGAAACGGCGACAACAATGTTAGAAGATTTGGCCCACAGCAATAATATTGGCTTGATTAAGTTAGGGATTCAATCAGTCCAAATCGGGAGCACAGACGTAATCAATATCACAGGCTTCGTTCCCCTACCTCCTGGTTCAAATATCCCCTTCCCGCGCAATACCCTCTTCACTGGACGCGAAAAAGATTTGGACTTGCTCGCCGAATCCTTGCTTGGCGATAAGCCCTCCGCCACATTGATCTCGCAAGCCATCACCGGCATGGGCGGAATTGGCAAGACACAACTTGCCGTTGAATTCGCTTATCGTTACGGCTACAAATTCGACGGCGTGCACTGGCTCAACTTGGCAAATCCTGAATCGCTTGATTCTGAAATCGCCGCGTGCGGACGCCTCATGGGTTTGACCTATGACGATCAGCGCGAGCAAGTTGCCAACACCATGAAGCTCTGGCAAAGCGGCGGACTGCGGTTATTGATCTTGGATAACTTTGAAGAAATCAACGAAGCGAACGAGGTCCTCGCCCGTTTGCAGGGCGCGAAGATGCGATTGCTCATCACCTCGCACCGCAGGGATTGGTCGAAGGCGTTGGGACTTCAACAACTGCCGCTCGATTTGTTTTCAGAAAAAGAAAGCCTTGACTTCCTTGGAAGCGCGTTGGAGAGGAGTGAGGACGAAGAAGATAAGAAAGCGCTGGCGAACAAATTGGGCTATCTGCCGTTGGCATTGGAACGGGCGGCGAAATATATCAACGTTAATGGCATTTCAATTGCGGCTTATATCAAGGACTTGAATGAAGTCCTTTCGCACGAATCGATGGACGCAGAATGGTTCAAAAGCCTCGACATCACGACGCCAACGAAACATGAATTGAGTTTATTGGGAACCTTCCGGTTATCTTGGGAGCAAGCCAAGGATGAAACCGAACAAAATGTTTTCCGCGCTGCAGGCTATTGCGCACCCAATACACCCATCCCGCTCGAGATATTTGCAAAGGCTTTGGAACTGGACGATAAACAAATCCATAAAGCGCTATACCGTTTGAACGCACTGGGATTATTGCAGCTTGCCGACGATGCGCCAACGGTTCCCCCGTTGCTGGCGGCCTATGCGAGAGTGCTTAACGATAAGCATGAACTGCTAGAGAAACTGGCTCATGCACTTGCAGTTCTAGCAAGCCAAGCCTACGGCCAAGTTAAACAAACCGGAAGCCTGGGAAGGTTTGCCCCATTTCGGTACCATGTATTCTCAGTTGGCGAACATGCTGAAAAAGCAAACCTGCAAGTTGCCGCAGATTTATTTGGAAATCTTGGTAATTACTTGGAAACAGTAGCAGAATATACAGGAGCAAAATCTGCTTTTGAGCGGGTCTTAAAGATTGATGAAATTGCCTTTGGCCCTAACCATCCAAGAATTGCTCTTTGCTTAAACAACCTGGGTGGTGTTTTGCAAGCTTTGGGCGACCTGAACGGTGCAAAGGCAAACTTCGAGCGCGCCTTGAAAATAGACGAAGCCGCCTTCGGTCCCGATCATCCGAAGGTTGCCATAGACGTCAACAACTTGGGCGGTGTTCTGCAAGCTTTGGGCGATTTGAACGGTGCAAGGGTAAGCTTCGAGCGCGCCCTGAAAATTGACGAAGCCGCCCTCGGTCTCGATCATCCGCAAGTTGCCATTGACGTTAACAACCTGGGTGGTGTTTTGCAAGCTTTGGGCGATTTGAACGGCGCAAAGGCAAACTTCGAGCGCGCCTTGAAAATTGACGAGACCGCCTTTGGCCCCGATCATCCGAAGGTTGCTACTAGTGTCAACAACCTGGGATTCCTTCTGCAAGAGCTGGGCGATCTGCAAGGAGCAAAAGCGAACTACGAGCGCGCCTTGAAAATCTTTGAAAAGCAACTCGGCAAGAAACACCCTAACGTTGCCACGCTTGTTAACAACATGGGCATGGTTCTGCAAGCTTTAGGCGACCTGAACGGCGCTAAGGCGAACATCGAACGCGCCCTGAAAATTGACGAGACCGCCTTCGGCCCCGATCATCCGGATGTTGCCAGAGACGTTTATAACCTGGGCTTGGTTTTGCAAGAGTTGGGCGATCTGAACGGCGCTAAGGGGAACTACGAGCGCGCCCAGAAAATTTTAAGAAAGTTCCTACCGGAGGAACACCCGAAGATAAAACTTGTGGAAGGCAATTTGAAAGCACTGGAGAAATAAGCTGGCCTGCCCTACCCATCCCAGGCTCCCCCAAATACGACAATGAACATTTTGAATCCGCATTCAGACTTTAGTCATCATGAACTACATTCACCATCACGCATGAAAATATGCTATACCTTGAATGTCTGGCAAGAGAGGTCGTTAACTCAATGGTGCACCGAGCTCGTACTTTAGTCGGACCCGGATACCTGGAGGCACCGCCAATTGTCGCTCCGTAAAGGAAGCACGTAAGTTAGATTCTAACTGATCGGGTATCCACGCCAGGCGATATGAAAGAAAGGAAAGGTTGGCATGGAAGTCGTACACTTGCAATGTGCTGGATTGGATGTGCATAAGAAGACGGTAGTGGCTGCGATCATGGTTCCGGATGGGCAAGGTGGAGTGCGCAAAGAAGTTCGTACGTTTGCGACGATGACTGCGGATCTTCTGGGTCTCTCGGATGGGCTGGTGAGTCTGGGAGTCACGCACATCGCCATGGAAAGCACCGGTGAATATTGGAAGCCGATCTACAACATTCTGGAAGAGAGTTTTGAAGTGTTGTTGGCGAACGCGCAACATATCAAGAAAGTGCCGGGGCGAAAGACAGACGTGATGGATGCGGAATGGATTGCCGATCTGCTGCGGCATGGATTGTTGCGAGGCAGCTTTCTTCCACCCACAGGACAACGTGAATTGCGAGAATTGACGCGCGCCCGCACCAACTTTGTGCGGGAACGTGCGACCTTGGTCAATCGGGTTCAGAAGACGTTGGAAAGCGCCAACATTAAACTGGCGAGCGTGGCCAGCAATGTGATGGGAGTTTCCGGACGTGCGATGCTGGATGCGATCATCGCGGGCGTTGCCAATGCGAGTGAGATGGCTGATCTAGCGAAAGGCAGGCTCAAAGAGAAACGGGAACCACTGGATAAGGCTTTGGAAGGACGCGTCAAACCCCACCATCGCTTTGTCTTGTCGGAATTATTGTGCCAGATTGACAATCTGGATGAAGCCATTGCTCGTTTCGATGCAGAAATCGAGAAGTACTGCCACCCTTTTGAACAAGCCGTGAAACTGCTCGATACCATTCCTGGAATTGCTCGGCGAAACGCAGAAGTCATCGTTTCCGAGATCGGAAGTGACATGAGCCGTTTTCCAACGGCCGATCATCTGGCCGCTTGGGCCGGGGTGGCTCCGGGAAACAACGAAAGCGCTGGGAAGCGCTACTCAGGTACGACTTGCAAGGGAGACCGGGCCTTGACCGTTGCTCTGGTTCAAGCGGCTCACGCCGCGGCACATGGCCATAACACTTATCTCTCCGCTCAGTATCATCGTTTGGCTGGACGCCGAGGCAAGAAGCGAGCGATTATGGCTGTAGCGCATTCCATCCTGGTGATTGCTTATCATCTCATCCAGCGCCAAGAACCTTATCGAGATCTGGGTGACAATTATTTTGATCAACAGCGCCCGGAAGCAACGGCACAGCGTCTATTGAAACGATTGCAAAAGTTGGGTTACGATATCTCACACATTCAATACCCAGCTGCCTTACCAATGGCTGTTTGATATTTTATTTTCAAGTTAGATCGTCAGATTTGGGGGAGGTGGCTGAAAGCCGGAGGGGGTCGCAATGACAATTGCAAGTCGCAACATCGTGCCGCAACGAAGGAGCATCGCGTCGCAATGTCATTGCATCCACATACAACGAAGGAAGATAGTAATGCATCGTCGTTGCACATTCATACAATAAAGAAACGCAACGATGCAACAAAGGAGAATTGTCATTCAATAAAGCAAGTTCACAATGCAATCAAGGAAGCAGGCGATGCAATCGACAAAAACGCCGTTAACAGGCGGAAAAACGCCTGAAAATATTGAAAAGTGTATTGGTCAGAGAATGCTTGAACAGAATCGCCGTTATGGTGAGCATAGATTTGTCCCCAAATTGCCTCTATATCCAGTGCGATCTGGCTTCACAATCCAAAAACAACAACGTTCAACCTTTACCTGACCAGTACAGAAAATATTGAAAAGCCAAAAAAGGATACGAAAATGGCTAAAAATCAGAACCGACGTTTGACCCCCGCTCAACTGCAAGCGGATGCCGATGCCCTCACTGCCCTGCAAACCTTCAACGACTACAACCCATCCAATGCTGCTTACGCCAAAGACGCAGGCGCCGCCAAACAAAGCGACATGAAAGCCGCGCAGGCAGCGGAACTCGCCGCGCAGAACGCCCTCGATTCCGCCCGCGACGCGGCGAACACCGCAGAGTGGGAATTTCACAACCTCATGCTGGGCTTCAAAGATCAGGTCATTGCCCAATACGGCAGTGACTCCGATCAAGTCCAAGCGCTGGGACTGAAAAAGAAATCCGAATATAAAGCGCCCAAGCACAAGGTCAAAGCCGCGGCGTAGGCCCACCCCCACCTTTATCCTCCCCCAAATGCTTTGCATTTGGGGGAGGTGTCCCGACCGAAGGGAGTGGACGGAGGGGGTAGATAAATCCGTGATATTCATCTATTGCCCATTGATTGCATTTGCTCTATACTCGCATCATCTATAATCATCAACGGAGGAACCCATGACCGAACCGCGCAAGAAAATCACACTGCCCTATCTGTTCGATAAAGTTTCCAAAGGCGAGCCGATCACCTGGCTCACCTGCTACGATTATCCAACCGCCTATCTACAGGAACAAGCGGGCATCGAAATGATCCTGGTCGGCGACAGCCTCGGCATGACCATGCTCGGCTACGATTCGACCCTGCCGGTCACGATGGACGACATGATCCGCCACACGCAAGCCGTCCGCCGCGGCGCGCCCACCGCGTTCCTGGTCGGCGATATGCCCTACATGACCTACCAGCCGAGCGTCGAAACCGCCATCCGAAACGCGGGCCGCTTCATGTCCGAGGCCGGATGCGACGCCATCAAACTCGAAGGCGGCGCGGCGATGGCGGACCGCATCAAAGGCATCGCCGACGCCGGCATCCCGGCCATCGGCCATCTCGGGCTGACGCCTCAATCCGTCTCCGCTTTGGGCGGGTTCCGCGTCCAGGGAAAGAGCGCCGAGCTTGCCAAGAAAATCGTGGATGATGCTAAGTCGCTCGAAAAAGCCGGAGCATTCGCCATCCTGTTTGAAATGATCCCCGACCGCTTATGCAAACTCATTACTCAGCGCGCCGAGAATTGCATCATCATGAGTCTCGGCTCCGGCCCGCACGCACACGGACAATTGCTCATCTATCACGACATGTTTGGGCTGTATCCGAAGTTCAAACCGAAAATGGCAAAGGTTTACGGCAATGCGGGCGAAGTCATTCTCAACGGGCTGAAGGCATACCACGATGAGGTGATCGGCAAGCAATTCCCGCAGCCTGAGAATTGGTTCACGATGAAAGATGAAGAGTACGGCGAATTGGAATTGATGCTGGAAAAGGCCGACGGCTACGTAATTCGGCATTAATCAAAGTTCACACATCAAAATGATCAAGGAGATGACATGACCGACATTCAAAAGCTTCTCAAAATATCACCCGATAAAGTTAAAGCTGTAAACTCCGTCTTCCTTGATCCTGACTCACAAGTCATGAAGAACTTCTTCGACGTCGTCGCTAAATATGGCACGCCGCAGGAGATCAACCGCAAACACAGCGTTGCACGCAAAATAGAGAATCTCTTCAAGATTATGCAGGAGCGAAACCCCGATGCCATCCAGGGTTTGAATTGGCTAATCGAGCAGCGTGACCGCGGCGCCTTCACTTCCGTCGCAGATTATCGACGCAAGGTCTTGGGCGAGGCTGCGAACCAAATGAAGTTCAAGGATAAATACGCGGTCACACTAGAAGTCTCGGCCCTGCAATATTTCCCATGGCTCCGCCCGATGGCGGAAAAAGCCATTGCTGATAAGACACTTGTCCCGGGACGATTCATCGCGGTTAGAAACATGAAAGAGTCCGAGGCGGATGGCGACCTACCCGCCATCGTCGCCGCCTTGGACATCATCGGCGCATCCTTTGTCGAGACTCTCGATACCAAAGGCACAGACGGCTCGAATCAGCATTTGGGCGGGCCAGCCACCATCACAGGTTATTTCGGCGGCATTGGCGAGCCAAACGATCATGCCTTAATGTGGCTTGATGAATTTCTTTATTACTACACCAACTATGGCGTTCAACACGTGCTCAATTTCAACGCAGGGACGATCCTGCTTGGCTTCTTGCTCTATCGTCTGGGCGTGAACATCCAATTCAAGATATCGGTGTTCTTCGGCTCCGATAATCCCTACCACGCGCTTTGGATCATGACGATGGCAAAACTATTCAGCCGCGAAGACGGCACTAGCCCATTGATCGGCTTCAACTGGTCGAATTCGATCAACAACCAGACGATGGAACTGACGGCCGAATTCCGCAAAGCCCTCGGCTTCGAGAAAGTGGTGCGCTTCGAGCATCACATCACCGAGACATGGAAGAGCATCATCATCCAACCTTATAATCGCCGCCATGAATTGATGCAGATCGCCGACCACATCGCAAACATTGCAGCCAAGCACGAAGGCGGCAACCCTGAAACAGAACAAGGTCGCAGCCATCCATCCGATATCCTCGATTACTTCCGCGAGAAAAAAGAAGTGATTGCGGCTGGCGATTGGGATGCCATGCAGCAGAACTTCATGGATAAAGTGGATGCCGCCAACGATTCAGCTTTTGCGCTCACCCAGCAAGGGTTGAGCTTCATCGCCGCAAAGAATTTACATCGCTAAGGAGTTCCATGAACAAACCCGTAATAATTATCACCGGCGCATCCAGCGGCATCGGTGCGGCAACGGCGCGGTGCCTCGCTCACGAAAACGTTTGTCTCACACTAGCCGCCCGGCGCGCAGACCGACTAAAAGGCGTAGCCAGTGATGTCGAGAAATTAGGGAGCGAGGCACTCATCGTGCCAACCGATGTAACCAATCGCGCCGACATCCACCACATGGTACAGTCCACACTGGATTGCTGGGGACGGGTCGATGTTCTACTGAACGATGCGGGAATATCCTACGATGAGCCGTTGGTGGATCTTGAGCCTGACAAGATACGGAACGAAGTGCAGGTCAACTTGATCGCGCTCATCGAATGCACGCAGGCAGTCCTGCCTGTGATGCTGAAACAGAAGTCAGGGCATATCATCAACGTAGCCTCCATTGAAGGATTGATCGCCACGCCCGGCAGCAGTGTCTATTGTGCTACCAAATTCGGTGTGTTCGGCTTTTCCGATTCGCTGCGCCGCCAGCTGCGAGGTTCCGGCATCCACGTGTCTGCCGTCTGCCCCGGCTATACCCCCTCCGAGATCACCGCTCGCCTTAAGGCCATTGTTGAAGGCAGACCCGATGCGCCTCACCATCCCGGCTTGATGCCGACCAGCTATGTGGCAGACCAGATCGCCCACTTGGTCCGCCACCCTCGGCGGATGGTTATCCTGCCGCGCAGTTGGAGTGTTCTGGTCCTGGTCGCTTTTCTTTTCCCCGGAGTTGCAGACGCGCTAGTCTCACAATTCAAAGCTAAGAGAACCTAACCGCTTGATTTGATCGACACATGAGCTTTCATTTTTGCTCTTCTACTAAAATCAAATGGGACGCTGACGGCCAATCCATGCAATCAACCCCGACGCAACCAAAGCAACCAAAACAATACCACCCACCACCGGCGCCCCACTCCGGCTCTGAGCGGGCGGTGTCGGAGTTGCCGTTGCCGTGTTTGTTGCAGTATCCGTAACGACTTCAAGCGTTGGCGCTGGCGTAAACGTGGAGAGATCAAGTGTCGGCACGGAGGTCGGCGGAACCGGCGTCAGTGTAGACGCATGCATGATCAATAATTTTTGACCGGGATAAATCACATCAGATGACAAATTATTCAAAGTCTTGATATCATTGATCTTTACTTTGTAAGCAATGGCGATCTGCCACAAAGCCTGTCCCTCCTGAACGATGTGATAAACCTCCCCCGCCTGATTCGGCGTGCTAACAATTGCCATTGGGATCATTTGCCCTTGCAAAGCAGGAGTTCCATTGACAGCAGCCACCGTTGCGTTGCTTCCTGCCGAACTTGAGGGCGCTTTTGATCCAGTGGATGTCCCTGTATCAATCACGTAGAAAGTCATGCCGCCGCCGCTTGCCACGCCGCCGCCAATATCAACCAGATTAGTGGAGTACAACGCAATTTGGTGCGCAGAATCTCCTTCCCAAGCCGTGATCGCGCCTTGGATGCTGGAGTTTTCATCCCAATTTTCTGAGAATAACCCGGGTGGATCTGCAACGGCATTAGCAACTGCATACCCAGCGTTCAAGGCGCGCTGATACGGAAGCGTACCGCCAGGCCCCACATGCCCGTGAGCGCCGCCGGTCGAGGCCAGATAAGCTGCCTGGTTCTGCGCAATCGTCATCAATATGGAATTTATAGTATACGCCGGTATCCCGCTCGAGGCACGCAAAGCATTAACTGCGCTGACGAGATCGTAGCCACTAGCAGTGACTGGCAAGCCGAAGTCGCGCGCAGAAGCAACCTGATTGGCAGGGAAGCCAAAAACAACAGACCAGAACAGGCTCACAAACAGCAACGCGACACACTTACGCATTTAATCTCTGAAAGATTATAACCCCCAAAAGAATGAAGCATTTAAGATTTCTTATGTGGCCTTTAATAATTGTTCCCTTAAAAGCGCAAGCGGATGTTGTGTCTCTAAGCCTGTCCCTTGGGTGATTTGCATGCGACACGCCGCCCCGGTCGAGGCAATAACCCACGATTTGTTTTTTGAATCCAAAGCGCGGAGACTCGGCAATAATTTCAATTCCCCTACTTTCATAGAAAGATCATAATGCTCGGCCTCATAACCGAATGTGCCGGCCATGCCGCAGCATCCGACCTCGAGCAATTCCACGCCATATCCACAACTTCGCAAGGCTTCGACAGTCGCATCCACGCCGCTAGGAAATCCATCGGCGGATGGGCCTTCCGCGCGCTGATGGCAATGAGGATGGAATTCTACTTTCGGCAGATTATCAGTTTCCGCACGCGAACAAAGAGACTTAAACGCTTCAGACCGGACGACAAACTCTTCCATCAACCAGACTTTTTCCACACGGCGGGAGATTTCGTCCGCGCGCTTCGGAAGCAAGTCCAGATAATCATGCTTGAATGAATAAATTTCCGGCGGCTCAGTTCCAATAATTGGTAATGAGCATTCAGGATCAAGTTTATTCAGTGCGTCCAGAACTTTCATGGCGTGACGGCGAGCAGCATCTAAAAAGCCTTTCGAGATCAATGCTGCCCCTGCACTGACCACCGGCAATACACAAACATCAAATCCCAATAAATTCAAGATATCGAACGCACATTGTTCAACTTGTGGTTCCACATACCGCGAATATGGATCGGAGAGAAAGATTACTTTCGGACGCTTTCCATTTTGAGACGTTACCGCGCGCTTCCAAGTGAACTTTGGAAAGGGTCGTTCCGGCGCAACTCGCACAATCCGCGCCGTAATAGATTTCGTCAATGGATTGCTTGTCGCAAAATTAGTCAACGGTGAAAATGCCGAAAACCATTTTGCCGCAACATGGAAGTATCCAAAGACATAATCACGCAGTGGTCTGCGATGGGATTTGTAATACTGATATTGAAACTCGAACTTAAGTTTCGCCATGTCCACGCCGCTCGGACATTCCGCTTTACAACCCTTACAAGCCAGGCATAAATCAAGTGCATCGTACACAGATTTTTCAAGTTCTGAAGATCGAATATCGCCTCTCGAAATTCGCGATTCGAGAACAGGATTTGTAATCAATGCGCGCAAAAGATTGGACCGCCCTCGCGTCGAATACTTTTCCTCACGCGTGGCTTGAAAAGAAGGACACATCACGCCGGTTGTTTTTCGGCACACACCTTGGCCGTTGCATTGCTCAATTGCACTAGATAAACCATCCTTATGCGCAAAATCCAACACGGGAGTCCAAGCATGGGATTGATAATTCACTCCATAACGCAAATGCGAATCCATCGGAGGCGCGTCAAACATCTTTTTCGGATTCAACAAATCAAATGGATCAGCAGAGCGTTTGAGCATGTGCATTGCATCGATAATTTCTTCGCCATAAATTTGCTTGAGCCATTCCACGCGGACGATCCCATCTCCATGCTCCGATGACATTGAACCGCCCAGCCGCAAAGTCAACGCCAACGTTCGCTCGGCAATCGAACGCAAAGAACGCACACCTTCGCCTGTCTTCAAATTCAATATCGGGCGAATATGCAGGCATCCCGCAGAAGCGTGCGCATAAATTCCACCTTCAGTTTGATGCGCCGCCATGATTCGCTCGACCTCACGCACAAATTCACCCAACTGTTCAACCGGGATAGCACAATCTTCGATAAATGCAACCGGCCGCGCGGATTGCGGACGCGAATCCAAAATCCCCAATCCCACTTTGCGGATATTCCAAATGCGCGCTTGATCTTCCGCAAACTCCGCAATAATGACATCACCGCCTAAATTCTTCGCCGCTTCTTTCAGGACTTTCGGCTGGTCGCCGCTAAACTCAACTACGAGCAACGCTGCAGGATCGCCCGTCATCCATCCCATCTGAGCAGCATACGCGGGAATTGACCGCGCCAATCGAAAAATCAACTGAGGAACAAGCTCAATCGCGCTTGGGTTACACTTGAGCAAACCCGGCACCGCGTCGCAAGCCTCGGCAATACTGCCGTAAGAAAGAATTCCCAAAATCGTATACCGAGGCTTGGAGACAAGATTGATCGTCGCACGGCAAATCACAGCCAGCGTGCCTTCGCTTCCGGCGAGAAGATGCGCCAAGTTGAATTTTTCATCATCAAGATTGGCAGGATACAAATCACCAATCCACTGTGGAGGTTGTGCGGCGGACCACGGTAATAAATAATTCAACCGATACCCCGCCGAGTTTCTCCACGACTTTGGATAATTTTGTTTAATTGCTTTCGAATATTTTTTGCGAATTTCCAGCACGGTCTCAAGAACCATCGAGTGATTATCTTCATCCCAAGTTTCTATGGAACCATCGCCGAGTATGACGTCCGCGGATAATAGATGATCCGCAGCCATACCGTACAAAATGGAATGCGCACCAGTTGCGTTGTTGCCAATCACGCCGCCCATCGTGGCACGTTCAGCGGAAGCCGGATCGGGGCCAAACATCAAGCCATATTTAGCGGTGGCCCGATTTAGGTCTGCAAGAACGACACCGGGTTCAACGGTTGCAGTTTTGGAATCAAGATCAATGTTGATGATAGCATCCAGCCAGCGCGAGCAATCCAATATCAGGGCTTCACCAACCGCCTGCCCCGCCAAAGATGATCCAGAACCGCGCGGCAAAATCGGCACACGATACTTTGCCGCGAGTTCAACTATAGACTGTAAATCATCTTGTGTGCGGGGAAGTACAACGCCCAATGGCTCAATCTGATAAATGGACGCGTCTGTACTGTATAGGATGCGCGAGCCTTCATCAAGCCGAATATCTCCGGTGAAATGTTTTTGCAATTCCGCAATGAAATCTGGAGGTAAATTCATAAAAGACTTTTATGTCCTTTCAAAGGATATGAGCAATGATTTTGGCATAAGCTTGCATCATGATCATAGGAAAGATTTGGAAAGCGAAGGCCGCGACAGGAATAACATCCGGGCCGGAACGGAAGCGCCTTAATACAAAATTCGCACCCTGATCGTTCCAGGGATTTGGCGAAGCGCATCGGCAATACCTTCTGTGATCGTTCCACAAACATCAAATAAGGCATAGCCCACTTCGTGGGTGGTGCGTAATGTCTCACCGGTAATATTGAAGCCATCCGCGGCCAACACACGGCTGACCCCGGCAATGACGCCGGTGATATTCTTGTGGATGTGCAGGATGCGGTGTTGGTCCGGCTGCTGAAGAAGCTCGGCATGTGGGAAGTTGACGCTCAGGCGCGTATCGCCCCATGCCATGTAATTGAGCATCTTGATGGATACAAACCCCGCGATTGCCTTTTGCGCTTCCTGGGTGCTGCCAGCAATGTGTGGAGTGAGGATGGTGTTCGCCATGCCTTGCAACGGTGAGTGGAATGTCTCACCATTGTCAGGTTCCGCCGGAAATACATCAATGGCGGCGCCTTTTAATTTACCGCTGCGCAGGTGCGCCGCCAACGCATCAATATCCACTACATATCCACGGCTCAAATTGATGAAAATGGCATCTTTCTTCATCATCTCTAGCTGTGCCGCGCCGATTAAGTTAATATTTTGATGCGAACCGCTCACATGCACACTGATCACATCTGCGATACGCAGCGCATCAGCCATGCTGTCCATGCGCACCGCGTTGCCGAGGCTGAGTTTTTCGGAGGTATCAAAAAAGACCACATTCATTCCCAAGCTTTCTGCAAGAACGCTTAACTGTGATCCAATATTCCCGTACCCAATGATGCCTAGGGTTTTTCCACGCAGCTCCATTGCCCCCGACACCGTTTTTTTCCAAATTCCTTGGTGCATTTCATGATTCCGGTCAGGGATAAAGCGCAACAGGGCCAGCATGTGTCCCAGCGCCAGCTCTGCCACGCTCCGCGTGTTGGAATAGGGAGCGTTAAATACCGGCACGCCCGCTTCCGAGCAGGCAGACAAGCTGATCTTGTCCGTTCCGATGCAGAATGCCCCTATGACGACCAGATCCTGAGCAACGCTGATCAACGCTGGAGAAATCTCAGTTTTGGAGCGGATTCCCAATGCTGTGATACCCACTAATGCCTCCCGCAGAGCTGCCTCAGGCAGGCTCTTGGGAAGGCTCTCAACCTGATACCCTTTGGCCTCAAATGTGCGATGAGCATCGGCATGGATATTTTCAAGCAACAAGACTTTTTCTTTTCTGTTTTGCATGGCACAGGTATTCTTTCAATGAGATTTTTAATAAAACGTCAGATCATTGCAAGTATCGGGACCATGTGAGCGGAGGTCCAAGTGTAAGTAAAGGCCGCAGTCGAAGCGTAGATTTCAATTTCAATACTCTCCCCCGACATCCACTTCATCCCATTGCGCTTGCTCGGTGTCCGCTCACCGCTTGCGCCGCCTAGGGGACTACGCGCCACGAGCAGCGAGAGTACGAGACGGCAAGGACATCATCCCCGTTTGCAACAGAGCACGAACTGACGTTAAATTAGGTAGCATTATACCCCATCGTCTATACATGATTCAAGCGTTTGTCCATGGGGAGCGGGTAACTCACCAAAGTAGCATTCGACATTCGATGATCGCAGGACGATACATCGAATGTTGAATGTTGAATATCAAATTATGACCCGCATTCCACGTCACATGATCAGAGGAAACAATCTTGTTTTGCTCGATCCAATGTGTCAAATATTTTCTCCCACTCAGATGGCGAAAACAAGCCCATCGTCCCCGCTTTTCCCCCAAAATATTCCGCCCCGCTCCTCTTCGGCCTGAGATCACAAGAGTTGCTTATCAAGTTTCGTATTCACCCAATGGGTGAATACGAAACTTGCGTGTTAAAATTTGAAGGAGAAAAAACAACCACGAAAAGGGACTAATTGGGATGATCAATAAAATTGATTTTGCGGCTAAGAATTTGACTTCGAATGCGGGTCTTTTTCTTATGCTCGAAAATGCAAAGACCAACGGTATTTTTGAACTCATTGACACCGAGCTTGTGTTTGAAAATGAATCCACCAACCAAATCAAGATGAATCACATCAAAACGATGCTGTGCGGTCATTTTATTGGAATCGATAAATTGGAACGGCTCAAACTGCTGCAAGGGGATCCACTGATTACCGAGTTTGATATTTCAGTGAAGGAACCGGAAACGGTATCACGATTTCTGGGGAACTTCAGCTACAAGACCACTCAAATGTTGAGAGAGATCAATTTCAAAGTCTTCAAAAAGTTGCTTCTTAAGAGTAGATTGACATCCATCACGATCGATATTGACAGCAGTGTTATCAACGTGGAAGGTCATCAGGAAGGAGTCGCGAAAGGATATAACCCCAAAAAGCCCGGCAACCTTTGTTACAACATCCAGTTTGCCTTCTGCGATGAACTAAAAGCATACATCACCGGTTTTGTGAGAAGCGGCAACACCTATACAGCCAATGGCGCCGCTGAAATGATCCAAGAGATCGTTGCGTATCTCAAAACCGACGATCTTGAGATCATGTTCCGAATGGACAGCGGATATTTTGATGAAGAAATTATTGAAACGATCGAATCCCTGGGATGCAGCTATTTGATCAAAGCCAAAGAATACCCAACCCTTGTTTCTCAAGTAATGGATCCTTCTGTTTTGTTCGTGACTGGGGAGGAGGGCAGAGAAACGGCTGAGCTCTTTACGAAACAAAATACATGGGACCGAAACCGAAGATTTGTCGTCTCTCGGATATTAAAGCCGGAAAAAGATAGAGAGCAATTATCTCTCATAGACGGCGACGCATATGATTACTTTTTCTTTGTAACCAATGCTGAACTCCCTTCAGAAAAAGTGGTCATTTCTTATGAAAAGCGCGGCAATGCTGAGAATTACATCAAGGAAGCCAAATACGATATGGCTGTTGGGCATCTATTACTGAAATCGTTTTGGGCTAATGAGGCAGTGTTTCAAATGATGATGCTTTCCTACAATCTGTTTTTGCTGTTCAAATTTGATTTTCTGTCCATTTCAGAGTTCAGACAGCAAATCAAGACATTCCGCCTGAAGTATGTTTTTCTAGCCGGGAAGATTATCCGATCGGCAAGATATGTGGTCATGAAGCTCCCGGCAAAATACCCCTATCCAGAAGTGTTTGAAAAATGCCTGGCATAAGTATCGTCCTGAAATATACCCAACTGTTTTTCTATTTAATCGGGATGATGAAAACGTTTCAGAATGTACGGTTTTGAGAAATTGTTTTCGGAAATATATGCAGAATGGCAAAAAAGTGCTAAACTTAAAAAAGTTTCGTCAAAAGTTTCACCCTGTTTGGGCGAAAATGATGGCAAATTTATTTCGACGTGGAATCTCGGAAAGGAATAAAAGGATGTCTCCAGCAGGTCAAGTACAGTATATGAATCCTGATACGCTCAACAAGAATCCCGCGTTTTCGAATGTTATCGTCGTGACCGGATCAGTAAGGACAGTGTATGTGGGTGGGCAAAATGCGGTAGATGCATCAGGGACCATCATTGGCAAGGGAGATCTCAAAGCGCAGACTGAACAGGTTCTAAAAAATATCCAAGCAGCTTTGTCTGCTGGTGGTGCCCAGCTTGAGCACGTCATCAAGTGGAACCTTTACGTTGTGCAGGGGCAGCCTCTTCAGGCCGGCTTTGAAGTCTTCCAACGAGTTTGGGGTCGCCGACCGAACCCACCTGCTATTACGATGGCGTTCGTGGCTGGCCTAGCAAATCCAGACTTTTTAGTGGAAATGGACGCGATTGCGGTTGTGCCAGAATAACTGGGAAAATAGCCGCCCAACACCGCGTGCACCGGAAAATCTTCTATCGCAAATCAACTCTGTTCATCCTCTCTTCCAATCTCGCTTTCACTGCAGGCCATTCATTATCCAGGCTATAACAAAAGAAGGAAACTAATGGAAAAACCAAGACTTGCAAAAGAGAAATTCTTCCTGCGCGGGACGAAAGAATGGAAAGAAGTGACTGCTGATGATGCTAATGAGGAACTGAAAGAACGAGAGTGTCAAGGGTTTTGTGTAAACGGAAATTGATTTAGATCGCCAAGCGACCTTCGAAACGGATCACCAGTTGATTGAGAATCAACGGCCAATTTTAAATCGGCATGGTCCATTTTTTAAGGATATCACGATTCGCAAGGAATAATAATTTGCGAGCGGATTCCGCAGTCGGGAAAATGCTTTTCGATTTGGTGACTTTCATCAATTGGCGGTGATAGCCTTCTACGGAATTGGTGGTGTAGATCAAGCGACGGATCTCGGCGGGATACGCAAAATACGTAGCCAGATCTTCCCAATTGTTTTGCCAGGGGCAATCGCCACCGCATATTTGTCGCCCCACTTTTCGGTGAGCTGACGTAAGTTGGCTTCGGCACTTTCGCGGGTAGCAGCTTGATAGACTTGCTTCAGATCGACCATGAATGCTTTCTGATCGTTCCAGGTAACATACTTCAGGCTGTTGCGAATTTGGTGGATGATGCAACGTTGGATCTGGGT
>CAVYTW010000010.1:0-296187 GCA_963771375.1 uncultured Chloroflexia bacterium | reverse complement strand
CACGAATATGATAAACTTTTACTATGCTGAGCAACTTATATCGGACCGATAGAATATAAATCATTGACTGAGTTTTTAACTTTAGAAAGGAATTGAATATGAATGGAGTACGAGTATTGGTTGGCACTCATAAGGGTGCATTCATTTTGACAACTGACGAAAAGCGCGAGAAGTGGGATATCAGCGGACCGCATTTTGCAGGCTGGGAGATATACCACATAAATGGATCGCCAGCCGACCCAAATCGATTATATGCATCGCAATCCACCGGCTGGTTCGGGCAAGTAATCCAGCGTTCGGATGATGGTGGCAAAACATGGCAGCCGGTTGGCAATAAGTTCGCTTACGATGGCGTGCCTGGCACGCACTTATGGTACGACGGTATGCAACATCCCTGGGAATTCAAACGTGTGTGGCAACTCCAACCATCGCTGACCGATCCGGATACAGTCTACGCCGGAGTGGAAGATGCTGCGCTATTCCGTTCCACGGATGGCGGAAAAACTTGGAACGAACTTCCAGGGTTGCGCGAAGCAAAAGGAAATCTCTGGCAACCCGGCGCTGGTGGAATGTGCCTGCACACGATCATTCTTGACCCGAGTGATTCCCAACGGATCTTCGTTGCTATCTCCGCCGCAGGTGCGTTCCGCACCGATGACGGCGGCAAGACATGGCGGCCCATCAACCAAGGACTCAACTCCGGATCCGAACTTCCCGATGCGAGCGCCGAAGTTGGGCATTGCGTTCATAATATTGCGATGCATCCATCGCGACCCAATGTGTTGTTCATGCAGAAACATTGGGATGTGATGCGAAGTGATGACACTGGCGATTCGTGGCACGAGGTCAGCGGCAACCTGCCCAGCGATTTCGGGTTTCCAATCGCGGTGCATCCGCATGAGCCAAACACTATTTATGTTGTACCGATCAAAAGCGATTTGGAGCATTACCCCCCGGAAGGAAAGTTGCGCGTGTATCGCAGCCGCGCAGGCGGGAACGAGTGGGAAGCGCTCACGAAGGGTTTGCCACAAAGCGATTGTTATGTAAATATCTTGCGCAGTGCGCTGGCTGTTGATTCACTCGATTCGTGCGGGATTTATTTTGGCACCACCGGTGGACAAGTGTATGCATCAGCCGATTTGGGCGATAGCTGGAAGCCCATCGTCCGCGATCTGCCTGCTGTGTTATCCGTTGAAGTTCAGACCTTGTCATGATACGCGTCATATTGCCATATCACCTGCGGACGCTAGCACAAGTCAGCAAAGAAGTTGAACTCCAAGTTGAAGGGTCAATGACGCTTGGCTCGGTGCTAGATGCGCTTGAGATTCAGTATCCTATGTTGAGCGGAACAATCCGAGATCACATCACAAAACAGCGCCGACCCTTTATTCGGTTCTTCGCCTGCGGAGAAGACTGGTCGCTCGAATCCCTAGACTTTCCACTTCCCGACGCGGTCTTAACGGGACGAGAACCGTTTCGGATCGTGGGAGCCATGGCTGGCGGATAGACCAATGCAAACTTGGAATTAACATAAATGAAGATTCACCTAGTCGATGGCACCTATGAGTTGTTCCGAAACTATTTCGGCGCGCCACCGAAGCAGGCTCCCGATGAACGCGAAGTTGGTGCAACGCTCGGACTATTGAGAAGCTTGCTGATGCTGTTGACAAGTCCGGAGGTCACGCATGTTGCGTGCGCGTTCGATCATGTCATCAAATCTTTTCGCAATGATTTATATTCCGGATACAAAACAGGCGAAGGCGTTGACCCAAAACTTTTGGCTCAGTTTCCGTTGGCGGAAGAGGCGGTTGCGGCGCTTGGAGTTGTTGTCTGGCCGATGGTGGAGTTCGAGGCCGACGATGCGTTGGCAACTGCTACGGCGCGCTTTAAAAAGAATAAGTCGGTGGAACAGATTGTGATCTGTTCACCGGATAAAGATTTGGCGCAATTGGTATCCAGCAAACGAATCGTGTGTTGGGATCGTCGGCGCGAGATTGTTTACGATGAAAAAGGTGTGGTGGAAAAATTCGGCGTGCGACCGCCATCCATCCCGGATTGGCTGGCGCTGGTCGGCGATTCTGCGGACGGATATCCGGGCATTCCGGGTTGGGGAGCAAAATCGAGTTCAGCCGTGCTGACGCGTTTTGAGCATTTGGAATCAATCCCGAACGATGCAAGCAAATGGAAATTGAAAACGATAACTCCGGGACGCGCCGCAAGTATAGCAGAAAGTCTAAATGGACATCGTGACGAAGCCCTGCTCTATCGGAAGTTAGCCACACTGCGCGAGGATGTTCCGATGAACGAAAAACTCAGTGACCTGAAATGGCAGGGCGCATATGGCGAATTAAAAAAGATTTGTCACCAGTTAGGCGACGAGAGGATCTCCGAGCGCATTCCGCGCTGGCGTTGATATAGCCCTAAGACTTATAAGTGAAAGATTACAGGATAGCCTTTTGCAAAAAGCATCAATATACGGGTTAGTCTTTCTGGATGGTTTCTTGCATCTTTTGACGTTCTTGATTTAACACCTTAGCCAATTTACTGATGAAGTCCGATAGAAATTCTAATTCTTTCTCTGTATAACTTGAAAGAAGCTGATCTTGTGCTCTTCGTGCCGATGCAAATAGGGCAGCGAGTTTGGCTGCTTTTTCCTTGACAACAACAATCAATGTGCCGCGACGATCCTCGGGGTTGCGACGGCGCTCGATAATACCACTCCGTTCAAGTCGATCAAGCATCGCCGTCGTGGCGCCGGATGTAAGTCCGGTATGCTCGGCAAGCTCAGTAGGAGTTGATACTCCTTTCTGAAGGAGGAGTCCGAGACATTCCCAATCAGTAATGTTTACTCCCAGCTTTTCGACAACGGTGTTTCGAAGCAATACGTTGCTAAAGTTGTAGTCCCTGACTGCTAACAGGGCTTGTCTTACTAGTTCTTTCTTACCAAGTGTTGACATATTTTATCTCTTGACATTTTCGTTGTAATATCTTATTATTCAAGTATCTTGATTATAAAGTATTAATCAAGATAATGCAAGGGTGACGAGAAATTGCCCTTGACGCCAGAAACATTCGCTAAAAGGAGAGTTCTATGAGCCCAAAGAAGGAAACGCAAAAGTCCACAGGATTCAGTGCCGAGGAAAAAGCCGCGGCGAAGGCCCGCGTCCAGGAGCTAAAGGCGGAAGCACAAAAGGCAAACGGGGAAAATGCCGTGCTTGCGGCGATCGCCGCCATGCAGGAACCGGATCGCGCCATAGCCAAGCGGCTCCATGCGATCATCAAAGCCAGCGCGCCAACCCTTTCGCCGAAAACCTGGTACGGGTTTCCCGCGTATGCCAATAAGGATGGCAAGGTCGTCTGTTTCTTCCAATACGCGCAGAAGTTCAACACGCGGTATGCAGAGTTAGGCTTCAGCGACACGGCGAACCTCGACGAAGGCGCCATGTGGCCAGTCGCTTACGCGCTGAAGGAGTTGACCGCCAAAGAAGAGGCAAAGATCATCACACTCGTGAAGAAAGCGGTGAGCTAAAGAGCAGAGAAATGCCAACAATCCGTTTTGAAACTACACCGCTTAAAATCCGCGACTGGACCATCCTTATGTTTCCCAAGAGCGCGAGTGCAAAGCTTCCATCTCGTGGTATGACATTGGTCGAGGGGACTATTAATGATTTCCGTTCTAAGATCGTGCTCGAACCGGACGGCAAGGGCAGTCACTGGTTTAGAGTTGACGCTGGCCTGCGTGAACTCGCCGGTATAGAAGCAGGCGATACGGTAAAGATGGCGGTTGAGCCGTCTAAAGAGTGGCCGGAGCCCGAGGTGCCAGTGGATTTGCATAAGGCGCTAGCATCCGACCCGCAGGCAAACGCCCTCTGGATGAAAATCACGCCGATGGCACGCTGGGACTGGCTCCGCTGGATACGCGCCACTAATAACCATGAAACGCGCAACCGACGCATCGAGGTAGCATTGTCGAAACTCAAGGACGGAGAACGAAGGCCATGTTGCTTTAATCGTAACTTGTGCACCGAACCCGAGGTCTCGAAAAATGGAATGCTCATCGAACCAACGAAAATAAGCAAAGACGTTCAGTAAATATTTAATGGAGAGAAGAAAGCGGTGAATTGAGAATGAAAACAAATACGAAGCCTTCCCTCGCTTCGGGGCGGGAAGAACACCCGCCGACCGAAGTGCTTCGCAAAGAGAAGTCCCCGTCTCAACAGATAGACGCTATCATCAAGGAGCCAGGCGACTGGCGGGGCAAGAAATTATCACAGCTGCGCGTTTTGATCAAGAAAGCCGACCCGGCCGTGGTCGAAGAAGTGAAGTGGAAAAAACCGTCCAAGCCATCGGGAGTCCCCGTTTGGTCTCATGATGGGATAATATGTGTAGCGGATACCCTCAAGAATGCTGTGCGGCTAACATTCCCCAAAGGTGCTCAGGTGAAGGATCCGAAGAAGCTCTTCAATACGCGCCTAGATAGCAACACGGTTCGTGCCATCGACTTCTTCGAGGGTGAGAAAGTAGATGAGACGGCGCTGAAGGCGCTCATTCGCGAAGCCGTAAGGTTGAATATTTCAAAATAGCGCAAGCCATAAAATGAATTTTACAACTAAGACAGTAAAGGAGAACTCTATATGCAAACCGTCAACAAACTTATGATGCTCGCCATTGGCGTCAGCGACATGCCGAAGGCAAAAGCTTTTTATGCGGACAAACTTGGTTTGAAGGTCACATCGGACTACCGCCAGGACGATGACCACTGGTGGGTTTCGCTTACCCTTCCTGAAGGTGGAATCACTATTACTCTAACAACCTTTAATGAAAATGCGAAGCCCGGTACGATGACGTTGTGGTTCGCGACTTCAGATCTTAGCGCAGCCCACAAAGCACTGGGCGACAAGGGAGTCAAAGTTAGCGAAATCGGAGACGACCTGCACGGCCTGGGGTCAGGCACAAAATGGTTTAAACTTTAAGGACCCTGACGGCAATCTGCTCCACCTCGAGCAGGCGTAAGTTTAGGCGCTCCTTTTCATAGAGAGGCCTTTCGGCCTCTCTATTGAGAAGAGGTTCATGGATAGAAAAGACAATACCTGCTTTATTTTTCTCAACCCAAAGTACGCTCACTGGAGCAAAATCGCGTAGATCATCAAACAATTTAGATAGCCGAAGCGCACCGCACCGTTCCTTTTCCATCGGCTTTTATTCGCGACGAAGCAGTACCCGTTAGTCGCTAATGAGTTCACATTAGTTGCTAAGCAGTACACGTTAGTTGCTATTGTGTTCACGTTAGCAAATAAGTAGTACTCATTGGTCGCTAATAGGTTCACGTTGGCGATGAATCACTGTCACCCGTGAGGCCTCTCAATACCTACAAGACCCTGCTCGCGGAGGTGGACGGGCCTACAACAAATTGAAAAGGATTTGTCGCAAGTTAGGGGACCAGAGAATCCCCGAGCGTATTCCCGGCTGGCAGTGATCCATTGTTGGATTCAGTTGGGGATTAGCCGTGAATTGGAGATAAATAAACGGAAGTCTAGGATGGTATAATGAACACAAGAAATTTGAAGCAAATCCACTAACCATTATGATACAACTGGTAATTTGCGGAAAAATGTAGGATTAAAATGAACATCCATAAGGACACTTTCAGAAAACTAGCTGATCTCGGCAATCAAATCGGTGCTTATCAGCCTACTTTCGATTTTGAAGGGGAATTTATTAATTCATCTCACCGCTATTTTTTAAACTGCCCTGTAAACGACAATAACCTAATACAAATGAGTCATCGACTCTGGAGCAAGTCAGTCGTAAGAGGTTATTTACTAAGAGAAGACGCCCTCAAGCTTTACGAGCTGGCATATTTTGTTCAAGGAAATATTTTGGAAATAGGAAGCTACCATGGGTTGAGCACTTGCGTACTTTCCCAAGCAAATCAAGATTCTCCTTATCGGAAACGACTTGTCAGCGTCGATTTAAGCCCTAAAAGTGTCCTATATACCACCTGCAACCTTTACACAATGGGTCTGAAACGAGATGTGAAAATAATATGGGCAGAGGCTGCAAACAAGATCCAGCAATTTGCCCAGAATCATAGCGAATTTGAATTTGTATTTATTGATCACGCTCATGGATATTCGCCAGTTTATGCTGTGTGTTGCGAACTTCGGTCGATAGTTAAGAAGGGAGGATTTTGCCTTTTCCACGATTTTAATGATCCGGCGAATAAGGATCCAAAGAATAGCGAATATAAAGTATATCAAGCTGTCATGGATGGATTAAAAGCCACTGATTTTGAATTTTATGGGATTTACGGGTGCACTGCACTGTATAGAGCTATCTAGTCTATAAGTTTAGCATCAAGAATGCATTGTATATCCAGATTATCCCCCAAACAAATTCCCCAATCCTCTTCCACCGGTTTTCTGTAACGTCTTCATCAATTTTTGCGCTTCGCGGAATTGCTTGACGAGTTTATTCACACCCTGCACGTCCGTACCGGAGCCAGCCGCGATGCGCCGTCTGCGCGAGGCGTTCAACACATCCGGGTTGCGGCGTTCCTTGATCGTCATCGAGCTGATGATGGCTTCGGATTGCTTCATGTTTCTCTCGATGTCTTTCGGGTCCGCCTGACGGGCGGCTTGCCCAAACTGCCCGGGCAGCATGTCCATCATCTGCGAAAGCGGTCCCATCTTTTTCATCTGCTTCATCTGTTCCAAAAAATCTTCGAGCGTGAACTGTCCCTTCATCATGCGCTCGGCGCTCTTCTGGGCAGTCTGCTGATCGAACGCGGCTTCGGCTTTTTCGATCAAGCCGATCATGTCGCCCATTCCCAAAATGCGCGACGATAAGCGCGCTGGATCATATGTTTCGAGCGCGTCGAGTTTTTCCCCTGTACCGATAAACTTGATCGGCACGCCGGTCACAGATCGAATTGAAATCGCCGCGCCGCCGCGCGAGTTGCCGTCCATCTTGGTAAGAATCAAGCCGGTGATGGACACGTTATCTCGAAAACCTTGTGCAATGTTCAACGCTTCCTGACCGATCATTGAATCAACCACAAGCAACGTTTCAACAAGCGTGACTTTCGAGGCGATGGATTTCAACTCGTTCATCAATTCCGCATCCAACTGCGACCGACCAGCGGTATCCAAAATCACGACGCCGAATCCGCCCTTTTCGCCTTTGTCGAAGGCGCGCTTGGCGAGTTCAGGCGGCTTGAGATTCAAATCCGCTTCAACCGGAACATCAATCTTCTCGCCGAGTTGCTGCAACTGTTGCACCGCGGCTGGACGATATGGATCGCCAGCGACCAACATCACGCGCTCGCCTTTTGATCGCAGCAAGCGCGCCAGCTTGCCCGCGGCTGTTGTCTTACCCGAGCCTTGCAAGCCCACCAACATGATCATACGCGGCTTTGGCCCTGAAAGATTCAACGGCGCAGGTTCGCCGAGAGTCGCAATCAATTCTTCGTTGACGATCTTAATGATTTGCTGTCCGGGATTTAAGGCCTTCGATACTTCCGCACCGACGGCGCGTTCGCGCACGCGCGCAATGAATGTTTTGACGACGCTGAAATGAACATCCGCTTCCAATAATGCAAGACGCACTTCGCGCATCGCCGCATCCACATCCGCTTCGGATAATTTTCCGCGGCGGCGAAGTTGGTCAAAGACTTGGTTGAGTTGATTCGTAAGTGTTTCAAACATATTAGGTAGGTCGGCATTGTAGTGCGGAAGCAGGCTAAGGTCAAGTGATGTGGCGGCGCTTCGACTTCCGCTCAACACAATGAAACATCTTTGCTTGACAATACCCTCTTCGTCTAGTAAAATCACGGACGCCTTAACAACAAAATATCTGGCCGAGATAGCTCAGTTGGTAGAGCACGCGACTGAAAATCGCGGTGTCCACAGTTCAATTCTGTGTCTCGGCACTCTCGGTCAGGAAGAAGACCGAACTGCGGGCGTAGTACAGCGGTAGTACGTCTCCTTGCCAAGGAGAAGGTCGTGGGTTCGAATCCCATCGCCCGCTCAGGATGAGGATTGCAAACCAGCAATCCTCATTTTATAATATAGAGAAGATGGCGTCGTGGCCAAGTGGTAAGGCAAGGGTCTGCAAAACCCTCATCAGGGGTCCGAATCCCCTCGACGCCTCTCTATGATTTATGATTGTGGATTTTCGATCGCAGATTGCGCCTCGCGGCGCTTTTTGTTTTCATAATCAAACACGGATGACACAAAGTACACAAGGAAACTATTTTTTCTTCATGGCATCACCTGCACTTGCATGCAGGTGCAAGTGTAATGTGCTTTATGTTTAAAAAAGATTTACCTGTTTCTCACTTAACGCGCACAAACTTACGCTTGCCAGCTTGTAAAACTCCTGCGTGTGGAAACGGAACATCGCCGCGTTCCAATGTCTCGCCATCGAGACGGACACCTTTTTGCTCGATCAGTCTTCTCGCTTCGCTCTTACTGGATGCCAACTTGGCGCCCAGCAAAACGTCCACTATTGTTGCCTCACTTGGTAATTTAAACTCCGGCATTTCCTCAGGTGCTTCCCGTTCCTGAAAGACGCGCTTAAATTGTCCTTCCGCTTCTTCCGCCGCAGGCTTGCCATAAAAAATTTCGACGATTTCGCGCGCCAATTCCATCTTGACATCACGCGGATGACGCGAATTGTTTTTCAGCGCGGCTTCAACTTCCCGAATCTGACCCGGTGTATAGCGCGTGGCAAGCTTGAAGTAAATCGGCATGACATTATCAGGCAAGCTCATCACTTTGCCATACATATCTTCGGGCGTTGCGTGAATCGGAATGTGATTGCCCAATGACTTGGACATGCGAACCACACCATCTGTGCCGGGCAGGATGCTTACCAGGATTCCAATCTGCGGTCGCTGACCATACAGTTCCTGTAATTTGCGTCCGGCTGTGATGATATTGAATAACTGGTCACTGCCGCCCACTTGCACATCAGTGTTCATGGCAACCGCGTCATAGCCTTGCATCAAGGCATAGAATGTTTCATGCAAATACACCGGATCACCCTTTTCCCAGCGCAATTTGAAATTCTCACGCGAGATGAATTGTTGAATGGTAAATGCTGAACCGAGTTTAATCATGTCGGCCAGTTTCAAATCCAACAACCATTCATGGTTGAAGCGTATCTTGGTTTTCTCGCGCTCAAGAATCGTAAAGGCCTGTTCCGCATATGTTTGCGCATTATGCTCGGTCTCTTCCTTTGACAACACCGCGCGTAACTTATCCTTATCCGATGGATCGCCGACCATACTTGTGCCCGTTCCAATCAAAAACGTTACCTCATGACCTAAATCCTGAAACTGGCGAAGTTTGCGCATGGTGATCGTATGTCCCAAATGCAAATCAGATGTGCGCGGGTCATAACCGCAATAGACGCGCAAAGGCCGTTCCTCTTTCTGCGCTTCCACCAAGCGCGCTCGCAATTCAGCGGTCATGGCTTTTTTCAAATCTTCATCCCCATAATCTGTGCCCTGCATTAGAAGTTCAACCTGCTCATCTATATTCATCCAAGCCTCCTCAAGATAAAACAAAAACGCGCCCGCGAGGGCGCGCAGTTATTCCCTCGCAAAATTCTATGCGCGGGAATAATAATATCTGAAAACCAAAATTGAATTCATTGCCGCCATTATACCAAACTTATTGACTGAGATTGACCGCAAACGTCCACGGACCTTTGACGGTATAGAATTCATCGCTGTAGACGAATTTCTCCGCGTCTTCCTGCGACATGGAAGCGGGTTTGCTGACGATCTGCATGGTCATCGCTCCCTTTGCATTCGCTTTGCAATCCAACGTGATGGCAACGCCGCGTTGATTAAGCGTCTGCTGGATCTTCGGCATATACAACGAACAATATTCATCCTGCGTCGGATACGCGCCGATCGATTCGATGACCAGCGAGGCCGAAGATAAATCGGCATCGGGCGGTACATAGAAGCTGATCCGGTCGCAGCGCTTGCCCGGCTGTCCATTCGAGGCGTTCTGCGTACTCAACAACGATGCGCTGAAATCGGTGATGGACTGACCACTGTAATCGAAGTGAGCACTCCAAATCGTCCAATTGGCCTGGTCCGGCAAAGCAAAACAAACATTCGCATAAACCATTTTCCCGTCGCGCCAGGCGCGTTGAAGACCGACATCAAATCCGCCAACGCTTTGATTGAAAGCAGGTTGAGAGGCTTGCACCGTTGGATAAGAAGCGGCGTTAATCGTTGGGAGCGCGACCACTGGCACTTGTTTCGTCCCGCAAGCGGAAATGACCATCGCAAGAAAAACCAATATTGGAATTAATTTTTTCATTTGAAATCTCCTCATGAAACAAATCTGCAAGCGCCTCTTGAAAACGAAAACCTGGCCACTTCATGCCAGTCTACCAATTAACATAAGAAGCAGTATAATCCATATCAATTACGGATGTCCTATGCAAGAGCCTGTCTTGGTGCTCAACGCAAACTTTGAGCCGATCAATGTTTGTACAACGCGACGAGCCATCGGATTAATGCTGGGGGGCAAAGCGGCGATGGTGGCGAACGGCCGCGGCTATATCCGAACAGTGAAAGAATTGATTCCACGACCTTCCGTCATTCGACTGGATGTGCAAATTCATCGGCCGCGCCCGCGCATCAAGTTGACACGCCGAGAAGTTTTTCGCCGTGACAATTATACCTGCCAGTATTGCGGCCGGCGTGATGGAGGCTTGACGGTGGATCACGTAATCCCCAGACATTTGGGCGGCCCGCACACATGGACAAATGTGGTGGCGGCCTGCCCTTCCTGCAATCATCACAAAGGCGGGCGCCGACTCGAAGAGGCGCATATGAATCTTTTCCACGCCCCAAAAGAGCCGCCTGCAAACGCCGCATATATCTTCGGGCGGCATTTGGCTGAAAATGAAGAGTGGGCACAGTATATCAAAGGCTGGTAATTTAAATCCAAAACGCAACGGCGCGGACAACCGCGCCGTTTGTCATTCAGTAATTTCATAAGCAAATCAATCAAAGTTCAATTCCATGAAATCTTTCGCCAACACAACTTCACCTTGATAGCGTTGATGGGCTTCAGCGACCAAGTCTCCGCCCGCGTATTTGCCTGTCGGATAATGGATCAAATATAATTTTCCCACCTCGGCCTGATTGGCGACTTCTCCGGCCTGAGCAGCAGATGAATGTCCGCGCGAGGCGCCGGCCGATTCATGAATCAAAACATCCGCGCCCGCGGCAAGGCGAATAACCTGTGCGCATGGTTCGGTATCACAGGAATAGGCCATGGTTTTATTGGTGTGATTAAATTCAAAGCGCAGTCCAATCGTCGGCAATAGATGATGAACAGGCGAAGAAAAGATTCGGAAATCGGAAGAATCAATAATCGGAGTCATCTCCTGCATCGGCAGACGATAAAACGCAACCGGGAAAAAATCAGGCCATTCGGCCCAGCCATAAAATCCCATCAGGTCTTCCACGCGGTCGAGCGTGTGGTGCAGGCCATAGATGTTGATCGGCTTGCGGCGGCCCATCAGCCACATGTCCATGAGCAGAAGCGGCAAGCCAGAGACGTGGTCAGGATGAAAATGCGTCACGATCAAATCGGTTAAATCGTTAAAGTCCAGACCGGCTTTTTCCAATCTTAAAATCGGATTGCTGACGCAATCCACCATCACTGTGCGTGCCTCGCCAACGACCACCATGTGTGTATTCTCATGGTCGGTGGTTGGAACAGCGTTGGACGAACCGAGGATGATCACTTTTGGCATAAGGCACCTATGATTATTTAAGCACAGAAGCTAGAATCATCGGCGTGATATAAGCCTCAATCACCGCCGCGATTGCCAGCAATGGAATCACTAAACCGATAAAAACTTTGGCCCAATCCGCCAATAACTCAAGCGCCATCTGCCCCATAGATTTTCCCAATTGCGGTGTAACCAGCACCGCGCCAATCCGCAAAACAATCGCGGTGGAAATCATCAGAGCCGGGATTTCGAAGATTCCGTGCGGGAGCAAACCGGCTGCAAAGATCAAGGTGGGAGAATACCCCATCAACTTGACGATGCCCAGCACTCCGCCCACCAAACCGATATTCAACAGAAAAGCCAGCACACCCAGCACACTGAAAGAGATAATCCCGCCCAAAAAGACAAAGAGAGTGGCGCGTACGTTGTTCGCAAAAATAAACAGCGCCGATAAATGCTGTCCCGCTTGTGCAATGCCCGCAGATTCGCCAGCGCTTTTCACGATGTCCGATATATCTTTGGTGGTTGCATGCGGCAGCAATCTCGGAACGTTAACGGTTGCCCATTGATAACTTGCCAGATAGCCGACCACTGCAAAGACAGCGATGAATACCAAAGGCACAGCCAGTTGCCGCATCGCTTTGCCGATCTCCAAGCGGTACCAGCTTCTCAAGGTCTTTGCTTCGCCCTTGAACGCGTTCCAAAAAGTTTTTCCTATCCAGCGCATATTTAGAGTATCGAATTCGCGCCCTAATAAATACTCACGCTGAAAATGCGCAATGCCCACGCGGATAAGCAGGGACGCCATCACGAGCACAGCGACCACCGCCAGCCATAAAACCTGATCATTGCCCCAAAACAATAATGCGGTCTCGCCCTGCATCAAAATCGCAACGGGCACCACGATAAACGAAGCCAGCAGATTGGCTGCCCGCACCGATGTGGATTGTACTGAAATCACAATGGCCGCGCTGACCATCAGGATCGCGTGTGCAGTAGTCAGCATGAATAACTGCGTAAAGACATATGCATCAGGCATATGAAGATGCTGGCGGGAAACGATGATCACATAAAAAATAATGGAGGTATAGCCCGCGACCAGGGGCGTAAAGATCCCCACTAATAGTTTGCCAAAATATAAATGCCAGTTTTCCAAGGGAGAGCTTAACAAAGGTTCGATGGTACCGCGTTCCTTTTCACCCACAAAAGATTCCAACGCGACCACCAGCGAGATCGTGATCGGAAAGAATCCGATGATCAATATAGAAAACGGGACCAGCCGATCCACAATCAGGTTTGCGCCATATTGATTGATAAAAGCGACGGCCTCTTTCGCTACCGCGTTCATCAGCAAGGGAAATGCCAGCGTTAGAATAATCAGAGGCGTCAGAATGCGCCAATCTCGAAATTGATCGCGCAGTTCGCGGCGCGCCACCAGCCAAACCATATTTAGGTCGTCACGCATGGACAGCCTCCGCGTGCGAGGCCTGCGCATCGGTCATCACTTTGAGATAAACCTGCTCCAAACTGCGCAGCACTTCCTGAAACGCCATCAGCGGCGCGTGCTTTGACATGAGTTCATTCATGAGGAGTGGATTCGCTTCCAGCGGGCGCTCCACCCGAAATCGCAGTGACGATGCGCTTTGTTCGATCAGCGTTACCCCGGATGGCAGGTTCAATTCTTCTCCATTCCACTTTGAAGAAAATCGCGCTTCATATTCGGGAGTGCCCAGTACTTTTTGTTTCAACTCATCCAGCGTGCCTGTCATCAAAATCCGTCCCTTGTAAATTATGGCGATCATATCCGCCAATGTTTCGGCTTCGTACAAGTTATGCGTGCAGATGACGATGGTACGCTGCGATGATTTCAAACGCGCGATCTCGTCGCGCACCAGCCGTGCGGATTCAGGATCCATTGCGGAGGTCGGCTCATCGAGCAAAAGGACCGGCGGTTCATGCATCAAGGCGCGCGCCAATGCCAGCTTTTGCCTCATGCCCTTGGAATACTCGCCGATGCGGCGCGAAGATGCGATTGCCAATCCGAAATAATCGAGCAGATAGTTGCGCCGCGATTTGCGCGTCTTTGAATTCAGACGATAAACCTGTCCAAAGAATTCAAGATATTCATCACCGGTCATGCGCATGTACAAACCGTGTTGCTCGGTCAGGACGCCGACCGAGGCGCGTACCTTGGCTCCGTCTTTTACGACGTCATACCCGGCGACACGCGCCCAGCCCCGTGTCGGCATCAACAGGGAATTCAACATGCGAACTGTGGTGGTCTTGCCTGCGCCATTTTGTCCGAGCAAGGCCAGGATTTGTCCCGGATGGACGGAAAGCGTCACACTGTCCACTGCCCAAAAGTCATTGAACTGCTTGCTTAAATCATTTGTTTCAATCATTATTTACTCAGCATAAAAGAAATGGAGGACTGTGTCAATGAGACAACAGTCCTCCAAACAATTCTGTTAGCAAAGGTCAAGTGTTCCTATTTCTTTGCCTTGGAAGATGCAGTGGATGGTCTCTTGCGAGGCGTGGAAGAAGACCGCGACGTTGTTCTTTTCGCGGCTGGCTTGGGCTTTTTAGCAGCTGCCGACGAAGAGGATTTTCTAGCGGGCCTTTTGGCTTCGACCTCTTCTTCCGCCTCAACAGCTACAAACGACAACTTCGTCTTGCTTTGAACTTCAACCGACTCTGACGCCGTCGGGCGATGCCGCCAGATTAGAGCAACCGCGGCAAGAACCGCCACCACCCCCACCAGAATCTGGTTCGGGTCCATCCCGCCAACGAGCGGATAATCGACCCGCAGAAATTCAAGGAAGAAGCGAACGGTTGGATAGAAAATCAAATACACCAGGAAAATATCTCCTTGTTTGAGTTTGTTGGAATAACGGCGCGTAAGCCATACCAGCAAAAACACATTCACCAAATTCAAGAGCGACTCATAAAGGAACAGGGGATGAAAGCGCGTTACATCCAAAGGATATTTTGTCAGATCGTTATAAGGCGCAACTCGCGCCGCCGCATCCGTGATTTTGATACCCCACGGCAAAGTGGTCGGTGAGCCATATAATTCCTGATTGAAGTAGTTACCCCAGCGTCCAATCGCCTGACCCAAAGCAAGACCGGGCGCGACAATATCTGTCCATTCCAGGAAGCTGACAACTTTATATTTGCGAACGTACAAATATAACGCAATCAAGCCGCCGATAATCGTGCCTGGTATTCCCAAGCCACCCTTCCAAATCTCAATCACATCCAGCGGATGGGTCAAATAATAATAGGTAGTCAGTCCCGAGGCGGCTGTGGGAGTAAGCACATGCCAAAGCCGCGCACCGATCACACCGCCGATAATGAGATAGATCAACAAGTCCCAAACCATCTCCGGGTCATGACCGCGGCGCTCTAGCTCGAGCGAAGCCAGCCATGCTCCCGCGATTGCGCCGAGCATCAGGATAATCCCATAATAATGTAAGATGAATTCGCCGCCAAAGAAACAAAAATGGAGGCCGTCAAATTGGAAGAAGTTGAAAGCAAGAGTACCACAATGAACTAACATCTCTATTCTCCTTTATGAAGTTGAGTCCGCATTCTATCATGAGCCTGGGCACGGACAACCCAAATCCGTTGAAGCGCCGTGAAGTTGGCCAGGATGGCGATGATCCATACACCGATGACCGGAATATTGAATAACAACGATGGGCCAAGTACGAAATACCGTTCCGCGCGCGTAAGCAAACCTTCTCTGGCACTGAAACTTTGCGCCTCGGCGCGCGCCTTGACATATGAAACCAAAATCGAACCTGCCGCCGCAACAAAAGTGACAACCGCCGAGAGATGTTGACCGTTCATCGCAAAATAATAAAGCACCGCGCCCAGAATGATCAATTCCGAATAACGATCACTGACCGAATCCACAAATGCGCCCCAGTCACTGGCTTCGCCGCGCAGACGCGCCATGCTGCCATCCAATGCGTCAATCGGCCAGACGATCAGAACGATCAAGCCGCCAATGGTGATTTGTCCGCGAGCGATAAAGAATGCCGCCACTATGTTCCCAGCAACACCGATCAGGGTTACGGAATTCGGCGTCAATCCAATTCGATTCAAGAATCCGGCGACCGGATCCAGAAACCACTTGAAACCCAAACGCAAAAAATCAGTGAAAGTCTTTTTCAATTAAACCTCGCAGGCAAACTTTCCCAATGATACTCGAAATTCATCCAATGCTCTGACAAAATGATTATTCCTCTTCTCCCTCTTCAAACGGCATCACATCCCGCTCCCGCCCGCCGCCCTGCCCCGGACCCACAATACCCATCTCTTCGAGCTGATCCAGCAGGCGCGCGGCGCGAGGATACCCGATCCGCAAACGGCGCTGTAAAAGTGAAGCGGACGCGCGTTGTGTGCCGCGCACAATCGAAATGGCTTGTTCGATCAAACCTTCGTCTTCATCTTCATCGGGTTCCGACAATATTTTTTCCCACGGCGGCGTGCTTTCACTTTCCAATTCACTATTCTTTTGCCAATAATCAATGATGCGCTCGATTTCCATATCTGTGACCATCACGCCCTGTGCACGGATGGGATTACCCATTTCAGGATTCAGGAACAGCAAATCGCCGCGGCCAAGCAAAGTCTCAGCCCCAGTGGTATCGAGAATGACGCGCGAATCTATACTGGAAGCAACGGAAAATGCCAGGCGCGCCGGGAAGTTCGCTTTAATGAGACCCGTTACTACGTCCGTGGAGGGACGCTGTGTTGCAACGATCAAATGGATTCCGGTCGCGCGCGCCATCTGCGCAAGACGAACCAGATTATGTTCGGTCTGATCCGGCGCGGACATCATCAAATCAGCCAGCTCATCGATCAACACGACGATGCGCGGCAACGTCACGCCATCTTCCTTACGGGCTTGTTTGCGATTGTAGCCTTCGAGATCACGCGCATGCGAGGCTTCGAGAAGGCGATAACGATGTTCCATCTCGAGCACCACCCAGCGCAAAACGCCCATGATTTGATCAATGTTGGTTTCGACTTTTCCATAAAGATGTGGGAGGCCGTTGAAGCGCAACAATTCGACCATCTTCGAGTTGATCATCACCATCCGCAAATCTTCAGGAGCGTTATTCATTGCAAAGCATGCCGCCAGCGATGTGATGCACACGGATTTACCGGATCCGGTCGAACCCGCAATTAACAGATGTGGCATGCGTGCAAGGTCCGCCACAAGTGGACTTCCCGATACATCGCGTCCGAGCGCCATAGCCAGGGGTGCGCTATCCTTATGAAATGCACTGCTTTCCAGGATTGGTCGCAAACGCACAACGGTCGAAATAGAATTAGGAACTTCAATGCCCACATAAGGTTTACCCGGCACTGGCGCTTCAATGCGCAATCGTTCAGCGGACAACGCCAATGTTAAATCTTTTTCGAGCGCGGCAATCTGCGCCACGCGCACCTTCATTTGCTGGGCTTCATCATCATCGCTCACGCCCTGCCTTTTTATGTAACCGGGTTGCACCGCGAACTGCGTCACCGATGGGCCGATGCGATAACCGATTACCGTGGCGGGAATGCCAAATTCCGAAAGCGTTTTCATGATCATGCCCGCGGTCTGGTTGATCGTCCGCTCGTCGTCGCGCGCGGCTTGTTCGGTCATCAACATGTTAAGCGGCGGCAACCCTTCTTCGCGCGGAATAGGCCTGGCCGGTTTTTCATTTTTCTTCTCAACCGCTTTCAACGATGGTTGAAACTCGGGCGGGAGTGGAGCGGGCTTTTTCTTTTTGGGTGCAGACTTGGCAGACTGTTCCTTCTTCGAAGAATCAGCAACCGCTTCTTTCTGAACCGGAAGAGGCGGAGGCGTTACCGGCTCGCCTGCCAACCTCAAGAGCCACGCTTCGAATACAGCCCACAAGCCGAATCCAGTGATGACCGTCAACAACCATAATATAAATAAAATCAACGCGGCCCAAATTGATCCAGCATACTTACCAAGCAAATAATCAATTCCCCAACCGAGGCGTCCGCCATCCTGCCCGGCTTCGGCGCGGGCGAGCGAATCGCTTCCAATAACGGCGAGCACGCCCAAAGTCAGAAGAGCGGCGAGTTCTAAAGAAATGAGTTGGATCAAGCCAAGGGGCTTACCGTTTCGGCGAAGAAGAACTAATCCGCCATATCCAATCGCAAGGATGATGATGTAACTTCCCCAGCCGAACCATTTCGAAAGAAATTCCGACCAGGGATTCAACAGAATTCCGCTAGTTACGCCCCACAGCGCAAGCAAAGACATCAGCGCAATGGCAATCAACAAAACGCCTGCCACGTCGCGCAGATAACGTCCAAAGTGTAAGTTGAAATGCTCGAAGCGATCCAGCCAATCGCTGGGATCGGGGCGCTGCTGATCCTTCTGTTCGGAATCGGTTGACATTGAGTAAAGAGACTACGCGCTCAGGCGCAGACTTAATCCCATGCGTTGATGAACGGCATCCACATGCAAAATGCGAACCTGCACCTGCTGGCCTACAGACAAAACATCCTTGACGTTTAGTCCTTCCTCCAGCAGCATTTCAGAAGCGTGGATCAGTCCCTCAACGCCGAGGTCAAGCCGAGCAAACGCGCCGTAAGAGAGAACGCTGGTGATCACGGCAGGTAAAACCTGTCCGACCGAAAAATCGGTGGCCACTTTTTCCCATGGATTGGGCAACAAGCGCTTGAGGCTGAGAGCCACACGACAGCGCTCCGATGAAAGATCAAGGACCTGCACCTCAAGGGATTGTCCCATTTGCACAATTTGGTTTGGATGCACGACGCGTCCCCATGAAAGTTCGGAAATATGAATCAAACCCTCGACTCCACCAAGATCAATGAAGACACCAAAATCCGTAATGTTGGTCACCGTTCCTCGAACGCGTCCTCCCGAATGCAGCGAGTGAAATAATTCAGAACGCTTGCCGGGTTCCGCCAATGCGGCGCGCTCAGAGAGAACAATGCGTCCGTCCTCGGGAACACATTCAATGACCTTAAGCCTGAGCGATTGACCTACATATGTTCCAAGGATCTTTTCGCGATCCGGCAAATCGTTTCGTCCAGCCATTTCAACCAAATGCGAGAATGGTACGAAACCAAACAAGCCTTCGCCTTCAACCAGCAGGCCGCCGCGATTACTGCCGGTCACTTTCATTGTCACGATTTGATCGTGATGATAAAGCTCCTGGACTTGCGCCCAATCGGGTTGAACTTTATTCAACTCCTCTGCTTTCGTCTCCGTACGGACCGGAGAATGCATCGGCGGTCGAGACGGAGAAGATGGCGCGTGGCGCTCATCTTCTGCCAACACTGATTCCCACCAGCCATCGTCAGTAACCGGCATCGGACTTTCATAATTATTTTTATAGTTCGTCATACCTGCCTACCCTTCCTTATTTGATCTGAGATTCCATGGTCAATATGGCTTTGGCAACCGCCTCTACTGCAATGCGTTGCTTGCGATACAAATCCGCCTCCGACATTGCCAGACGTTCTGCCACCTCACGAACTTTTCGTCCCTCAATGAATTTCATTTCAAGAATATTATATAAAATCCATTCTGTAGTAAATCTCCGCTCGCCTTCCGGGCGAACTTGATCCACCGCTTTACGAAGAAGCGCGCGTAAAGCATTTGCGGGATTGTCGTCGTGCTCACGCGCCAATTCCTGAACAACCTGCAATCGCATGAGCGGGCTGCTCGTCAACTTTGGCCCACCCCAATAATGGGTTAACGCGTCCTTGACCCAATTGGCCAAATCCGCTTCGGGAGGCAAAGATTGGTCAAGCATATTAACCAGGACTATCATATCGTCCAAAGGCGCGTAAACGCTGGAGCATATCCACGCGCGGCTGCAAGTCTTGAAGGGAACGAAAGACACGCTGTTGCAACAAACGATCCTCCAAGGCCGTCGCGGCGCGGTCAGCCAAAAGCCAGAGCGCGTCATGCTGATCCTTTTCCATGGATGAATGATCATCGCGGCGGGCTACTCCCATTAATCCAAGCAAAGGCGGAACCTCATCCAAGTCCATGTTATCGCGCTTGCGTTGATGCAAAGGCAGCATCCAAAACTTTCCCGATTCAAATTCCTGACGTTCATTTCCATTTCCATTGCTTATTCTTTCCAGCGCATCGGAAAGACCGTCATGCTCAATGAGAGTACGATTGCCCGCCATAACAATGAGGGAGAGAGCGCTTTCATCCAATGCGGCTACGAAGGCCGAGGGAGATTGCATATGATCGCGCACTGCGGCCAGAACCGCTTCAAGGAATTGTTGTAAGTCGCTTTGCGTCAACAAGCGCTCTTCCATGTTTTGTAATATCTGCAACTCGGACCGATCATGGCCGAAGAAGAGATACCGTTCCCACAAAGGATAGAACAATGTGATGGCATGTTCAAAAAGCAAAACCGTTGCGACCATGGTCAAAGGAACAAAAACGGAATATTGCGTTCCCATCAAAACGCCGGCGCGGCGAACAATGGTCATCAAGCCCAGGGCTAATGAAGCGGTTATTGGCCCGCGGATGATCCATTTGAACAAACGGCTCTTGATTACACGATCCGGCCAGGAGACACCAAAGAAGGCCACCGCGTAAGCCATTACAATGACCAACCCACCGACCAAAATATTGATGGATGCAGATCCAAGCCAAAACAATAGCGGGAACCGCGCCGCGAACAAAGAACCATACAATAAATATGGATACGAACCCAGCGCGGGCGCAGTCGCACCTGCCATGAGATACAACATGCGGCGGCGGCCGGAACGCGTCAGCATACGGCGATATGCGCGGACAAAGTTCCAACCGGCCCAAATCATCGCGGCGATATAGTAAAGAGTAAAAACCCCGGACCAAAAGGTTAGTTGAAGATGAGGAGCCGGTTGACCGTTCGGTACGAGCGGACCCACCAAATATCCCGCCGCGAGGGAGAGAAGAAAAATGGTTGAGATTGCATAGGTCAATCGAATTGCAAATCTCCGGCGCCCGCGCGATGGACGACCCGCGGTCACCAGCACTGCATCCGAAAGATGCAAATAGGCAGCCGGCAGGTAAACGATCCCAAACCAGTGCAGGCGAAGAAGTAAATCAATTCCCCATAGAGGCACATCCTTGCTTTGCAAAGCATTGGTGGTAAAGATCACCACCACGCATAAAAGAATGATTGCAAAAGAACGGGCGACGCGGTCTCGTAAATTGAAAGATAATGAATACAGGAACAACGAAAAGGCCGTGATGGCAATTCCGGCCGTTAAAATTTGGTTGATGATCTGGGTTCCCGCCAGTAAATTTTCCGTCCAACCGTTAAACATAAGGCCTTCCCAAGGCGCTCTACTTCAATGCCCTCGCAAAGAAAAGAGCAACATCCTGCGTCAGATAATAATGGTCATTATACCCGCAGAATTCATAACCATGTTTTTGCGCCAATCGAATCGCGGGCTGATTCTTGGACTGTACTTCAAGGAATAATCTGCGATGCCCCTGGGTCAGACCCCAATCCTGAGCGGCGTTCAACAACGCGCTGGCTACACCTCGACGCCTCCAGTCAGGGGAGACGACGATATCGGATACCCATGCCACAGAACTTGGGCGATCCGTCAATGAGAGGTAGCCAATAAACTCATTGCCTGCAAACGCAGTCAACATCATGGATTTACGCGTCCATTCATCTGCAAGCGCGAACGGATTATTCGGATAGGTCAGTGGAATGGAGCGCGGCAAGCGAACTTCACGGAACGTCGCGAGGATTTGTGTGCCGTCCCGGCGCAATTCCAATTGCCAGACATATTCAGATGTCACAGAATGATCCATTCCCATGATGCGGGGAAGATCGTTGGCTATCGTCGGTCGGATTTGAATTTCAGACATAATCTCCTTTTATTTCCAGAAACATAATTCAATGGTTCAAAAACAATTTATGGAGCCGTTATCCGCAATGGAATGATGCAGGGAGGCAAAGACTGTCCTTGCGTATTAGTAACCACCAGTCGCAATTGATAATCACCCGGCGTAAGAGTAGTCGTATCCCATTGTCCTTGTCCGAGCGGGCCATTGTCAACTGGCTTGCGGCTTGCGGCAATGGTAGCCCACGTATCCGTGTTAAGCGGCGCGACCTCATACTTGTAGAATCCAAAATCAGGGATGTCAACCGTGCCCGTTAAATCTACTGAGCCGCTGACTTCACTACCGGCTTTTGGCGAAGTGATGATTAGCTTATTTGCAACACAACCGCTGGTATTCCCGAGGGTCGGAACGGGAAGAGGCGTCAATGCAATTTGAGTTGCAAGTTCAGCGGAAATTGTTCCTGTCGGCGTGGCAAGCACATTAATGGTCGGCGTGGAAATAAAAAAAGAAGCGGGAAGGCTGGGCACAACGAAAGAGACGGTTGCCAGCTCTCCAAAGAATAAAAGCAAGATCAGGATCACAGAAGCAGCCGCCTGAACTCATGCGATGCAGGGCAAACTCGCGTTCTAGATTGAAAACCGCTTCGCGCCATTCATTCCAAGTCTTCGCCAACCATCGGAACGCAAATAATCCTCCAATCGCCAGTACAATATAGATCAGCGTTTCGTATTGGCTGAGGAATTGATAAATCGCGGCCATATCAATACTTCTTACAACTGGCGGAGAACCCCGCGAATCAACTTCTCCATCTTCGGCGTGATGAGCTTGCCAGCTTCCATCACCTCTTCATGGGTAGTGATCGTCGAGCCATCCAGATTAGCCTTGTTGCTGATTCCGGAAAGACCAAGGACACGCATCCCCCCGTGACGGGCAACAATCACTTCAGGAACGGTTGACATGCCCACTGAGTCCGTTCCCGCCATACGCAGGAAACGTAAATCGGCAGGCGACTCAAAAGACGGGCCACTCAACCCGGCGTAGACACCCTCGTGTAATTTGATATTTTCCTTTGTCGCTACGCTTCGAGTCAGATCACAAAGCGCGCGATCATAAGCTTAACTCATATCTGGGAATCTCGGTCCCAACTCATCTATATTCGGGCCGATGAGCGGATTTTGTCCTGCCATGCCAATCAGGTTTAGGTTATCGGTAATTAACATCACATCGCCTGGCGCAAAGGCAGGATTTACGCCGCCTGCGGCATTGGTCACGATAAGAATTTCAATTCCAAGTCGTTGCATTACACGTATCGGCAGAGTCACCTGTGCCATGCTGTATCCTTCATAAAAATGAATCCGCCCCTGCATGACAAAAACGGTTTGCCCTTCCAGTGTCCCGATGACTAAATGGCCGGCGTGTCCCAAAACCGTTGAAATCGGAAAATGCGGCAGATCGCCGAAAGGAATCACATCAGGCTTTTCGACGGACTCAGCTAGGCCGTTCAGGCCGGAACCGAGAATAATCGCAACACGCGGCCGATACGAGGTCCGCGCCCAAATCGCTTTAACAACTTCATCAATTTGCTCAAGAGAAAAATTGGGAATCATTCATTGAACCTGTTCTAAAATTTGTATCTCCGGAGCAGAACCAGCTCCCCTCCAAAAGTCCTGCACGCCTTCTGATTATATCAGAAATCACAAACACAAATTTCTCTAAGTCAAAGGTAGAAAAAAATGGCCTGTTATGTTATGCTAAGCTACAGCAAAATATGACAAGTCGTTTATCTCTCGTCGCATGCTGGCTTGGAGGCTTTATCCATCGCGATAAAACTCCGCAAAAAGAAGACTCTTATCCTTCGCCTGTTGAAATCCAATCGGATCAGATGATGGCTCTGAGCCGCCAATTGAAAGCTGAAAAGCACCGGAACACACAGCTCATTCTGCTCAACGAACTAAGCCAGCAGGTGGAAACAATCCTCGATCAACCGGTGGCGGCCCAATTGGCAGTGAACACTCTCGAACGCGCCATTGATTGTTCCTATGTATGCCTCCTAATCCATGAACCGGAACGAAGAGAATTTGTCGCACTCGTTTCAGCGGGGAGAATGGCAAAAAAAATTCCGCCCGGATACCGGCAACACGTAACGCGCGGAATGATCGGACGGGCCATCCGCCTACGAAAAACACAAATTTCCAACGACACGCGGCGGGACCCAGATTATTTCGACCTGGCTAATGAAAAAAATTTATCCTCAGTTGTTGTTCCGATTATTCATAATGGCACCATTGAAGGAGTCATCATCATAAATTCAGAGGTCATAGATGCCTTCCAAAGCGCCGATGTGACATTGATAGAAGCAGTGGCCGTCGAATTAGAACGCGCTTGGGAACGATCCAGTTATCAGCAACGTCTAACCGAACTTATCCAAGCCGGGATCTCTCTTTCCACCATAATCGAGCAACAGTCCATCGCGCAGGAAATCGCTACCGTGACGCGGCAGACATTGAGAGCGCGGTTCGTTTATGTCACATTGCACGATCAAGCCGGAAACTTTACCCAACGCGCTTCCTCCGGTTTCGCGCCAAAATTACAACATTGCCTTGAAACAATGCCTTTGCATAACAGCTTGATTGAAACTGCCCTGAACGCATCGCAGACCATTCGCATTCGCGATGTTCGCAAATATCCCTTTGGCTCGTCGGAGATAGAAATTGATCAAAGCAATTTACACAGCCTGTTGGCCATTCCAGTCCGTTTGCACCGCTTAAGCATTGGATCCATTTTGGCATTCGGTAAACAAGACGAAATCTTCTTTACAGAAAACGACAAATCGCTCGCCTCCCTTTTATCGTCGCAATCTGCGGCGGCAGTCGAAAGCACCTGGCTATATCAGGAATTGCAAAGCACATTGATCACAACGACCCAACTGCATCAAGTCAGTTTCGAGATTCTCCGAACCGAAGAATTAAGCCAGGCGGTCAAGGTCATTCTCGAAACAGCGCGCAAAGTTGCAAATGCCGATTCAGGTGGCTTGGTTTTATTCGGCCCGGATAAAAAGATCGAAGTCGAACTGGGGATTGATGCAAACGGTGTATATAACGGCGCTTCCCATCCATTCAATTTAATTCAACAGGCCATGGCCAGCGGATCGAGCATTTTTTCATCGGATCAAGCGGTTACGGAAGTATGTTTTCCCATCCAAACTCACCTTCGCAAATATGGCGGGCTTTGGCTTAGATTGCCGGAGAAGTCTCAATTATGATTCACGCCATACGGCGGCTCTGCAAACACTCGTCAACCAAATGGAACGCGCCATCCTGTTGATCGAGTCGCGGCGTCAGGCGAAGGAAATAAAATCAGCCTATCAAGAATTGGAAACAACCTATGACCACACATTAGCAGCGCTGATGTCCGCTCTGGATGCGCGCGACAGCGAGACGGAGGGTCACAGTGCCCGTGTCAGCAAGCTAGCCGAAAGTCTTGGCAAAGAAATGGCCCTGGATATCCGCCAACTCAAAGCACTGGAACGAGGGGCGCTTCTGCACGATATTGGCAAGATAGGCATCAGCGATGCGGTCCTTCACAAACCCGGCAAACTTAATGACGCGGAATGGAAGATCATGCACATGCATCCTGATATCGGCGCGCGAATCGTGGAGGATATTCCCTTCTTGCAGGATACACTGCCCATTATTCGTTACCATCAGGAACGCTGGGATGGCAGCGGTTATCCCATCGGCTTGCGCGGCAAAGACATACCGTTATTGGCGCGTATGTTTGCTGTGGTCGACGCATTCGACGCCTTGACGACTGACCGTCCCTATCGGAAAAAGATATCGTGCGAAGAAGCGCTATGTTTTCTGCGCGAACGGGCCGGTACTTTGTTTGATCCGGAAGCGGTATCTGCGTTCGAAAAAATTTTTATAGATGGCCGCGTCAACATTTCCATAGAATAAAGCAATGGATAAGAAACATTTGCAATTTGAACCCATCTTTTAGCAACAATGAAGTTCCACCGGGTTCTTATGGCGAGCAATGGGATTGGAATATAGCGCTAAGTAAAAGCTAATCTGGTTTTTATTGCAAAACATCACGAAAGGCCGTGATCGTTTTGTTAATCGCCATGTCATCAATCCAATAATGAGTCACCAAACGAAAGCGTCTCACACCAGATGCGCTCACCAATATTCCGCGACCTTTTAATTTGTTAGTTATTTCATCAGTGGATATCTTAACCTGCGACGCGAGATCGAAGAACACCATGTTTGTTTCAGGCATTCCATCGAGAACAATCCCTCGGTTCTCACTCAAACCTTCAGCGAGGTTGCGCGCCCGCGCGTGATCCTCGCCCAAGCGTTTGGTCATCTTTTCCAAAGCGATAATTCCAGCCGCCGCCAATATCCCCGCCTGACGCATCCCACCGCCCAGCATCTTGCGCAGACGATGGGCACGCTTGATAAATTCCTTATCGCCGCACAACACTGAACCAACCGGCGCACATAATCCCTTGCTCAAACAAAATGTAACCGAGTCAACCGGTATGGTTAATTCTTTAACATTCACATTCAGCGCCGCGGCGGCGTTGAAGATGCGCGCACCATCGAGATGAACTTTCAATCCGCGGGCATGAGCAAAGTCTGCGATGCGACGCGTGGTTTCCGGAGTCTGCACCGTACCGCCACAATGATTGTGCATGTTCTCGAGACATACGAGCCGCGTGATCGGTTCGTGTTGATCATCGGCACGAATCGCCGCTTCGATGTCCGAAAGAAGAAGCGAACCATCCGGCTGATTCGCCAACTGACATGAATGAACTCCGCCCAATACCGAGATCCCACCCGCCTCGTGCAGGTATGTGTGATTCTCTTTGCCGAGAATCACTTCATCGCCGCGCTGACAGTGAGCAAGAATTCCCGCAAGATTTCCCATCGTCCCTGATGGGACAAACAATGCGGCTTCTTTGCCCATGATGTCTGCGGCCATCTCCTGCAAACGATTGACGGTTGGATCATCGCCATACACATCATCGCCGACTTCGGCCTTGGCCATTGCTTCACGCATTTCAGGCGTGGGCTTGGTCACGGTATCAGAACGAAGGTCAACATATTCCATTCTATTTTTCCTTTTGCAACTCATCAAGAACCCGAGTTAACTCTTCAGGTAATTTCGCTTCGAAGACCCTAGGTTCTTTTTCATTGGGCAAAATGATTTTGAGCTTTTGTGCGTGAAGAAAATGCCGGTTTAAATCAAGGCTTGATTTTTTTCTGCCATAGATTTCATCACCGACAATTGGACAACCCAGCATCGCGCAATGCAATCGGATTTGATGTGTGCGCCCGGTTAATGGATGAAATTCAAGCAGGGTATGTTGCGGAAACGATTCAAGAGTTTTGTATTCGCTAATGGCGGCGCGGCCTTTGTTCTCCGAAACAATTGCCATCTTCTTGCGATGACTTGCATCGCGTCCAATCGCGGCCTCGACTCTGCCATATGGTGTCGGCGGTTTACCGTCCACCAAAGCGATGTATGTTTTATCCACTTTACGCAATCGAAATTGATCCTGCAACCAACGATGCGCTTTATCATTCTTGGCCAGCACAATCAACCCCGAAGTTTCTTTATCCAGCCGATGCACCACGCCGGGACGTTCTTCGCCGCCGATGCCTTCGATGTCGGGATCATATCCAAGCACGGCGTGAACCAGCGTTCCAGAATCATGTCCCGCGGCAGGATGAACCACCATGCCCGCCGGTTTATTGATCACAATCACATCATCGTTTTCAAAGACAATATCCAGCGGAATATTTTCGCCGATCAAATCTGTCGGCACAGATGGCGGGATACGAACTTCGATGACAGAATCGTTCTCAAGCATCTGCCCGGACTTTTTAGCGGGCGCGCCATTGATCAAAACCAAACCGTCTTTGATCAATGTCTGCAAGCGCGCGCGTGAATAATCAGGCAGGGACTTAACCAAGAAATGGTCGAGCCGCTCCTCGTCCGGTTTTTGGAAGCGAAAAGTAAAAATCGAATCCGTCACGAATTTGAGTCGGTTTTCTGGAGCGCGGCTTTTTTGTCCGCACGTTCCTTCCACCAAACCCCAAGCAACAGAACGACAACGCCGATTGTTATGGACGAGTCGGCAACATTGAAAACAGGAAATGTTCCAACTGAAATAAAGTCGGTGACTTTGCCCATCAGCAGGCGATCCACCAAATTTCCAGATGCGCCCGCCAACTGCAGGACAAGTGCGACGCGCAACGTCCAATCGCTTGAGTCAATACGCGGAAAATAATAAAAGATCAGTGCGATCACAATGATCGCCAGCACCGTGAAAACAGGATTGCCGTTTTGAAACGAGCCAAACGCCGCACCGCTGTTATACCAATAGACAATGCGCGCATATGGACTGAGCCACGATAACCAAGATGGAAGCCACATGCCATCAAACGGCAGATACGTTCGCACCAGCCACTTCGTCCATTGATCGAGTCCAACAATCACTGCGGCTGGCAAAACCAGAATCAAATAATCACGCAAAGTACGATTTAACTTTTCACCTCAAAAGAAATTACGCACGCTTTTTGTGCGCGTCCTATTTTACCCCGTTTACTTGATAAACACTCTCGGCACACGCGCGCTAATGTTCGTCATCACTTCATATTCATTCGTGCCGGTCCAATCAGCAAAATCTTCAGCGGTGATTCCATCGCCAAGCAGGACCACTTCATCTCCGACTTTTAAATCATCATCGCTCACATTGACCATCAACTGATCCATGCAGATGCGCCCCACTTGCGGATATTTTTTTCCGTTGATGATGACCTGTGCGCGATTCGTCATGCGGCGAAAATATCCATCCGCATAACCGCAAGGGATGGTCACGATTCTTGTCGGGACTTCAGACTGCCACAACGACCCATAGCTGACCGGCCTCCCCGGCTGTGTGATCTTGCTATAGACGACACGCGAATGCCATGTCAACGCGGGTTTGACTTCAATAGTTTTTTTAACATCGCGCTCTGGATAAACTCCATAAAACATCACACCGGGACGAACCATATCAAAATGACTTTCGGGTAATTGCAGAATCGCGCCGGAGTTTGCTGTATGTCGAATCCGCGGCTGAGGCAGGCTGAGCTTTTCATAAACATTTAAAACTTCTTGAAAGCGTTCCAATTGCAATTTAGCATGAGTTAAATCATTGGATTCTGAGTTGGCAAAGTGAGTGAAGATTCCTTCTATATTCAAATGGCTACACGTTAAAGATTTTTCAACGAAGGCTTCGGCTTCATACTCATGAACGCCGGTTCGTTCCATGCCTGTATCAATTTTTAAATGAGTTTTGAGTTTTTTCTTTGCGGCGTGTGCAATCTGCTCCGCAGCATCCAGCAATTCAAACGAAGAAGCCGCGAGAGTCAAATCATATTGAGCAAAAGCCGGGACTTGTTCCAGAAGAGTCCCGCCCATCACAAGGATAGGTTTATCAATTCCGATTTCACGCAAATGAATCCCTTCCTCAACAATCGCCACGCCAATATAATCTGCAAAAGGCGCAATATACGGTGCGACGCCGTCCACGCCGTGACCATACGCATTGGCTTTCAACACAGCCAGAACTTTGGCAGGTGCAACGTGAGCGCGGATATTTTCTAGGTTTTGTTTTAGCTGAGGAAGATTGACTTCAAGATAAGTGGGACGAGATGGCAAATCAGTCATAAGCCAATTTTACGTTCAAATGTCATCGGCGAATAGAATCAAAAAAGCCCCGCGAAAATTCGCGGGGCAGTCTTGGAAATATTTCTAATGCCATGCGCCCAGGATCGCTCCCATAAGCACCATGACTATAAGATGATTGCCCATCTCAAGCACCCAAGCTTTTAATTGATTCGCAAACAATTTATTGGTGAGACTTGTCGTCGCGACAAACCCAAGCCAGAGAAAGAATCCGGCCGCCGCGCCAGAACCAAGAGTTCGCGCCGCCCGGCATCATGCTCCCCATCGCATGAACCATCAGCGACATAAAGACGGCTTCAACAAATGCAGCGATGATAACCAAGGGCCACATCAACGCCATGCTCATTCCAGCACCCGGATCGGAGTTCTCCGGTTTTCCAATTGCTTTCCACCACATCGGGAAGAACGTCTTGGGACCAAACCAGAAAAATCCAACGACCATGGCCACAACCACACAAACAACCACAGCCAACCAATTGATAGAATTAAAATCCATTTCAGCCTCCTTTGGCGAAAGAGTTGTGGATTGACCAAGCCAATCCTTGATGCATTATAACAGAATATATGTTCTAGTTGCAATGGGTACTTGTTTAGCGTTCAGAGTTCGTCAAGTCGAAGCGAGTAGAGGTAAGGGAGACGCCACAGTCGGTGAGCCCGGCATAAAGAAGTTAGGTTGAGGTTCATGGAAGCGCTGCAATTGAACGAGGTAATCGAGGATTGGAACAGAATGCTGGCGACAAGTAACCAAAACACTCGACAAGATAGCATGGGCCGCAGCGCCTTCGCGGGTGCGGTTGCAGCCGTTGGTTTTTCTGGTAATCACCGCGGGGCGCAACATGCGCTCGGCCTGGTTGTTGGTAGCGTCGAGCGAGTCCACATACAGGAAACGCAACAAATGCGGCCTATGTTTTCGCAAGCGCTTGGCGAAACGGGAGTTATCGGCGTCGGACAGCCTGCGCTGTGTACTCACCAAAGCATCCAAGCGAGACTCGAGGGCCTGAGCTTGAGAGAAGTAACAGAATGGATCCCAACGGCTTTTTTCCGCCTTCAGGGCCAGGGCTTCCTGCAAGATCTGGGTCGCTTCCCGAGCAAAGCACAGCGCCCGGCCGGTTTTGCTTTCCTGCATCTCTTTCAGATCGTTCAGCAAGTGGCTGACACATTTCTGTTTCAGCCAGGTCCTAAATCTTTGTTCGTCATACGCCAGATAGCAATCCGAAGACAAGATGCCTTTGAAGCCCTTGCCCAAGATGTCGACTACCACGTCACTGCTGCGGTTGTCCCGAATGGCGTAGACGCTGACTTCCCGATTGGTGAAGACCCAGAGCCAAGCCGACAGGGTGCCAATTCTCCAACCAGTCTCATCCGCGTGTACCACACAGCACAGCCTGACGAACTCGATCAACTTTTCGTACACCGGTCGGGCGGTCTCGGACAGCTTTTGATCTGCTTTACACCACCCGCTGCGGCTGACTGGCAATCCGAAGGCGTCGTTCAGTACTTCGCTGACCTTGCCGTACGAGACTCCCAAGCGATGCTTGAGGTCGGTAGCCAAGGCTTTCGCCCGCGGCCCCACCAAGACTCCGGCCGCCCCGATGGCGTCCGAAGTCTGATCCGGATGTCGCGAATGTACGCGTCGATGACAGCTCACACAGTAGCCACTGTAAGTCACGAAGCGGGTGATAATGGGCTTCACTTCTGGAATATCCGCCTCGAACTGCTCATGCTCCCGGATCTCTCGCAGCTTGCCGCCACATTCCGGGCAACCATGCAGCTTTGCTACCTTCGTTTCATTGACTTGCTCCGGTTTCGGCTGGGCGCGACGCGTAAATTGGCCTTGGCCCGCTTTGCGCCCGGGCCGTTTGGGATGCTCCACCAATTTCCGCCGTGCGAACGGCGCGGCTTGCCGTTTCCCCGCCCGCTCCAATTCTTCCACTTTTGCTCGCAGCCGCTCCAATTCCTTCTGCAACCTTTGGTTGAGCAGGTGCTCCCGCAGCAACTCCGCTTCCAGTTCCGCGATCCGTTGCTCCTTTGTATTCGGAAGCTTATTTTTATTCCGTCGGCTACTCATGCCCATCAGTTTAATATTCCTAGCTCTACTTCCGCAAGAGTTTTTCGGCCTGTTTTTTTACAAACCTTTGACACTTTACAAAATGCCGCTTTTGAACGCTAAACAAGTACTGCAATGGTTTGGAGAAATATCATTGCGGGTCCCAAGATAGCGAGGAGGCAATCCCCTCGTATTAAACAAACGGTAGTATAAATCAACGGTAGGGAAACGACAGTTTTTCACTTCAGCAAGCGAATCTCTTTTTGGAGGAGCAATGCAGGAATCATCGAAGAATTCATCGCGGGGATATTTGATCGGCATCAGCGCGACAATATTATTATCGACCACTGGTATTCTCATCAGCTATCTAAGCACAACTTATCACCTGCCGTCACTGGTTCTGGCGTTTTGGCGGGATTGTTTCGTCGTGTTCGGTTTGATCATCGTATTTTCATTGTTCAGCCGCGCACGATTTCGCTTAGGTAGCTCGCATTGGAAGTTTTTTGTTTTATACGGACTTACGCTCGCGCTGTTTAATTCCATGTGGACCTTCTCGGTTCAGTTCAACGGTGCGGCGGTAGCAACGGTGTTAGCCTATAGCTCGCCTGCTATAACAGCTATCCTGTCACATTGGTTTTTCAAAGAAGAAATCGATCGGGTTAAATTGATTTCCATTGTTTTGAGTCTATCCGGCATAGCATTGGTTTCGGGGGCAACGGATCCTTCCGTATGGAAAATTAATCCGCTGGGGATTTTATTTGGCTTGCTAACCGGACTCTTTTACGCCTGCTACAGCTTGGTAGGCAAGACGGCAGCAAACAAATCGATTGATCCATGGACAACTATGCTATACAGCTTTAGCAATGCCATCTTTTTTCTCTTCCTATTCAATCTCGTTGTGAATGGTTTAGGTGGACAAAGCCTTTTCTCAAATTTCCTTTGGCTTGGAACGTCTTTTAGCGGATGGGGGATTCTATTCTTCCTTGGCATCGGTCCAACCATCGGCGGCTTCGGGCTTTATTTGGTCACTCTTAACTATCTGCCTGCCACCGTGACGAATTTAATCGCAACGCTTGAGCCAGCTCTTACCGCAATTTGGGCATATTTCCTTTTTCACGAGCAATTGACTATAATTCAACTTGTCGGAAGCGTGTTAGTGGTTGCCAGCGTAATACTGCTCCGCCTCGGAGAGGGGCGCGGAGCGGTTGCGGATTAGATAAAAGAAATAATCTATGATCCCGGAATGGATGCCGGCCCCGGCTGAGGATGATTATCCAAAATCAAAGGCGGACGCGGAGATTGACTGAAATCAAAGTCGAGACTCAAGTTGCCAAGAATTGATGAGTTCTCGCGCACATCCGGTCGCGGGTCAGGACGGCTATCGGTCTTAGGGTCGATGCGCTGACTATCCAAAAAATCATCCTCGATAAACTTGACATACGCATCATGGCTCAGGATTTGATGGTCGATGTAACCTTGTTTCGCATACGGGCTGATGACGATGCCCGGCACGCGCAGGCCGTAACCATTCTCATCGACTGTCGGCGGAGCAACGTGGTCATAGAATCCACCCCAATCATCCCATGAGAGGAAGATGGCTGTGCTGTTCCAATCAGGGCTTTGCATCACCGCATCAACCAGACGCGTGACGTAGTTCTGCCCAACACTGATCAACGCCGGTGGATGCTCGCTTTCAGCATCGTTCGGGGTGACCCAGCTGACGTTCGGTAAAGTTCCCGCTTTGGCATTTTGGAAAAAATTCTGTGTGCTTGTGATATTCGTAAGTTGATTATCTTCCTTGACAGTATCAAAAAAGGGCAACGGATTCCAAATACCAGGAGTATTTGCATCTTGGTGCACGGGAGGACAATCCGCCGCATCATTTGCGCAATCCGGCTGGTTACCGGTTGCGATATAGTATTTCCAGGTGACGTGCTGCTTGAAAAGCAAATACGTCAAATCAGTCCAAGCATAGTCAGGCGATTTGCCGCTTGGAGGTTTTCCTCCCAAACTGAAGTCAGGTGGAAAATCAGGGTCTTGCAAAGCATTGACACAACTCATCGGGTCACCTGCCTTGCTGCATTTCGCCGACCATTCCGAAACCATGAAGAGATGTGCCGGCAAACTCCAGGAGGCATTCGGTTCAAACAAGTGATCCTGCAAAACGAAATTTTGCGCATACTTCCAATAATTGGGAATCTCACGCGCATCGTGCCAGCCCATCACCTCCACACTGCCGCCACAAGATGGGTCGTCTGCACTCTTGCAACCCGTCGGACTACTCTCTGCTTGTGCCACAAAACCATCCATCTTGCCGCCATCCACGTCCGCAGTGAAATTATTCGCATCATGAGGCCCGCCAAAATTCTTATCAGCAGGATCATGAAACGGATAAACGCACTTTCCGGTCTTCGGATCGTTCAAACAAACGGTGAATTGTCCATTGGCACGCGGCAGTCCGTCCGCTCCGGGATAGGTTCCAAAATATGTATCGAATGAACGATTCTCTTGCATGATAATGACAATATGCTGAATCTTATGAATCCCTTGCAATGATGATCCGTTCTGAAATATAGCGGGAAACGAAGAACAGCCACCTATTAGAAGGCATGATATGAAAACGACTAGAGTGCGATATATTTTGCTCATGGTTCTCCACTTTTTCTTGTCAGCAAGTAACTTTTCACTTCAAGAGCATTTTATGATAACACCGCGATAAAGTATAATGCAAAAAAACAATTGGCAAGATTGCTAGAAAAAGCAGTGAAAGATTTATAGTCATAATGAGGATTATTCACAAGGTAAACAGGTATCATTTCTTGAGGTATCGAGGTGCTCGACCTCAATAATCCTCTACTTCATCCTTTATGTACAGCTTCAAGATTACTTATGATGTGGGCTACGTTATAATACAATTGTTAAGGAAATAGAAATGAAAAACGCTTTGCTTCTCATTGACATTCAAAAAGATTATTTTCCCGGCGGCAGGATGGAATTGGTCCAGCCGCTGGAGGCCGCTAAGAAAGCTTATGAACTGCTTCAATGCTTCCGCGAGCATCATCAGCATCATGTTCATGTTCAGCATGTAGCTTTGAGTCCCACTGCTACTTTCTTTTTGCCCGGCACCGATGGCACCGACATTCATGATTCCGTGGCGCACTTCGAAGGCGAGCCGCTGGTCATCAAACATCATCCCAACTCGTTTCGCGAAACGAATCTGTTGGAGCTTTTGAAGAGCTGGGATGTTGAACGCGTCATCATTACCGGCATGATGACTCACATGTGTGTCGATGCGACTGCCCGCGCCGCGGCGGATTTCGGTTTTCGAGTCATCGTTGCCGAAGATGCCTGTGCCACGCGCGATTTAAAATATGGTGATACGGTCATTCCCGCCGATCACGTTCACAAGGCATTTCTCGCCGCGCTGAAATCTTATGGTCAGGTGATGACGGCGGAACAGGTCATTGTGCATCTGGCCGGAGAACAAGAAAAGATAAAGCGAATCTAAAGACCAAGTATACGAAGTCGGTGAAGGAAACCCCTTGAGTCCTTGGTGACCCTCGTGTTTAATTTGTTTTCTGAAATCATTATGGAGACTTATGACGACAATTGATCCCGAACGGCAAAAGCAAGCAAAAGAATACGCACGCATCTCGCGCCGGCTTTGGCTGGTGGATACAACCTTCAGCGCCGTCTACGCTTTGGCCTGGCTCTTCTTCGGCTGGAGCATTTCCATGCGCAGCTGGCTCACGGTTCGCTGGTCACTCAACGACTGGATACTTGTCCCGGTATTCGTACTCATCTTTGGCGGAATCTATTTTGTTTTGAATTTACCGCTGAGTTATTACGAAGGCTTTGTCCTGCCTCATCGCTTTGGACAATCAACTCAATCACTCAAAGATTGGATCGTGGATCAGCTCAAAGGGATGGCTGTTGGCGGACCACTTGGATTGATTGTGCTCGAATTGCTTTATTTCGCTCTGCGCGCAACAGGAAATCTCTGGTGGCTGTGGGCCGCTGGTGGATTGCTGGTTTTCAATGTTTTGCTCTCGAACCTTGCGCCGATTCTCATCATGCCGATCTTTAATAAATTCGTCCCACTCGGCGACGAACATCAAGAACTCGCAGATCGTTTGATGAAGCTGGCAGAACGCGCGAACACCAAAGTCAAAGGCGTGTTTAAGTTCGATATGTCGCGCCGCACCAAGTCCGCGAATGCCGCGTTGACTGGCATCGGCAATACGCGTCGCATCGTGCTGGGCGATACGCTCATCAACGAGTTTACATCGGATGAAATCGAAACGGTGCTGGCCCACGAACTGGGACATCAAGTCCACAAAGATATTCCGATCTTGATCGCAATGGGAACGCTTACTACTTTGCTGGGTCTTTATCTTGCTTCGCTGGTGTTGAGCTGGGCAATCGGATATTTTGGATTTGCCAGCATCAGTGATGTAGCGGCTTTTCCGGCGCTCGGAATAATGCTGGGTTTATACGGTCTGATGATGATGCCGCTGGAAAATGCGATCTCGCGCTGGCGCGAACGCATGGCAGACGAGTATGCATTGCAAGCAACGGGCAAGAATGATTCATTTGCTTCGGCCATGGTGCGGCTGGCGAATCAAAATTTGGGTGAAGTCGATCCAGAGCATTGGGTGGTGTTCCTGTTTTATTCGCATCCCCCGCTGTCTGAACGAATTGAAATGGCAAAGAATTGGAAATGAACTTCCTCTTCTATTGGAAGAGGAAAAGCGATGGCGATTTATTTCGTCCAGGTTGAGCGCCGGAATAATACAGGCAAGACCACGATCAACACAATGATGACTCCCATCAGCGTGATCCCGTCTGTCGATCCAGCCTGTGAAGTGGACTTAGTAGAAGCGATTGTTGTGGGGGTTAGACTGGCGGTCACTGTGCTGCTTAATCCATGAGCGGGAAAGGGCGTGAACGAAGCAGCGGTCAAGACCAACAATAATCCAACCCCGATGAGGATAGCAGGAAGCAATATCTGTAAATGTTTCTTGATCATAAACAACGAATGCAAAGTATATCATAGAGGTAATTTTTCAAATTACACATATCGTATGTACTTGCATTTATTTTTGCAGTATAATCGCCCGCATGTTGTTCGGGCTAGGATCAATCTTGGAGAGTAGGGTGAGATCCCCTTACCCTAACACAATATCTTTTTCAATTTTGCAGGCGAAGGCGTTTCCCTTTGCTCAAATTAATAATCAGTATGTGGCTTTAAAGTCATCTTGTGTTTAATACAAACAAACCTTGCGAAGCCGGGATCGCCTTCGCAAGGTTTGTTTGTAAGTAATTTACGTCTTAGGAGCATCCATGATCAAGAGGTTCTTCAATGCGCTAAACCAGCCGCTCGGGCGAGTGGGAGTATTGATTGTATTGCTCGCTCTTTTAAGCGGCGCGGTATGGGGCATTGCTCAGACGCAAAAGACTCCCGAACAACCGATTGATTTTCCCCATAACATTCATGTAGGGGTTTTGAAAATCCCATGCCTTTATTGTCATCCGGGCGCGTTGCGCGGACCTTCGCCGGGTTTGCCAACGGAGACCAAGTGCTGGGGATGTCATCAACAATTGGACATTACTAAAACGAGTCCCAAGTTAGTTCCGCTAGTTCAGGCTGTGCAGAATAATACGCCTCTGCAATGGGTGCCTGTGGCGTGGGTGCCGGATTTCGTGCACTTTGTCCACCGTCCACACATCGCGGCGGGGTTGAACTGTGAGGATTGTCATGGCGATGTAAGCAAGATGACCATCTACCAAAACCCGCAGGTTTTGAATATGGGCTGGTGTTTGAATTGCCATCGAGCGAAGACTGAAGATAATGCTCAAAACAATCCGACCAATGATCCTGCAGTTGCGGCTACTCTCGCTGAAGAGCGTGTCAAGCTCACCGATTGTAGTACGTGTCATTATTAACCGGGCGAAAGGAATATGACATTATGAGCAATAAGATTTCCCGGCGGAATTTTCTTAAACTGGCGGGCGTAGGCGCAGCAACTACTGCCGTATTGACCGGTTGTGGTCCGGCCGCGCGTTTAGTTCAACGCGAGCCGTATACCAAAATGCCGGAATATAGCTACAACGGTCTGAACACATATTATGCGACTACATGCCGAGAATGTTCTGCAGGATGCGGCCTCATCGTCCGTACCGAACAAGGACGCGCTCTCAAAGTGGAGGGCAATCCAAACAACCCGGTCAATCTTGGAAAGACCTGCGCACGCGGCCAGGCAACTTTGGAAGGCCTTTACAATCCCAATCGAATAAGCGGTCCCATTAAGCATTCGCGCGGACAAAGTTTATACGGGTCAGACAATCAGAACGTGGAATCAAATATGAGTTGGGACGATGCGACACAAGTCGTGGCTGATGCATTGAGCAAGAACCAACCCAGTGAAATTGCATTCCTGATGGGCCTGGCTCCCGACCATCTCTTTGACCTTGTTACGGATCTGACCAAAGCCATTGGCGCCTCAGCTCCGATTCGATTCGGCGCGCTTGGCATGTTTGAAGCGCGTACCACCTTGATGCAGGCCGCAAACGATCTCTTAGGAAAATCGGGTTTGCCTTTCTTTGATATTGGTAACGCGGATTTGGTGTTTTCTTTCGGTGCGAATTTTCTGGAGACTTGGCTTTCGCCGGTGGCACAGACGCGCGAGTATTCCAAGTTTCGGAGGGGAACATCCCAACGCGGCTACCTAGTTCAATTCGAAGCGCGCATGTCGCAGACCAGTGGAAAAGCCGATGAATGGATTCCAATTGCGCCGGGGACGGAAGGATTGGTCGCATTAGCGCTCGGCCGCCTCATCTCTGAAGCAAGCGGCTCAACATTGCCCCCAGCCTTTGCAAATGTGGATGTTAATGCCGCGGCCTCTGCTGCCGGTATTGACAGTAGTACTTTGATGCGTTTGGCAGGTTTATTTGCTAAAGCTAAACATCCGTTGGCCATCCCCGGCGGTGCTGCATTGGGTCAGAGCAACGGTTTGCAAACCGCCGAGGCGGTGCTGACGCTGAATGCACTTGTGAATAATATCGGCAAAGACGGCGGCATATTCCTTTCGCCGCTTGCTCCGCTTGCAGATCAATATCATCGCCCGGTCAGCATCAAGGAAATAGTTGATTTCGTCGCTCAACTTCAATCCGGCAAGTTCAAGGTGTTACTCATTCATGGTGTCAATCCGCTGTTTGAACTTCCAAATTCTTTGGAGTTGATCAATGCATTAAAGAACGTTCCGCAGATTATTTCATTCGCAACCTTCCCGGATGAAACCGCGGTACAAGCCGATTATATATTCCCGGACCGACATCCATTGGAATCATGGGGTTATCAAAAAATCGCGACGGGCACTGGCTCCTCAACACTTTCTGGCGCACAACCTGTTGTCTCCGGTGTTTACATTGAAAATGGCAAACTGTTGAACTTGGTCTATGATGCGCGTGCCACGGCTGACGTTCTATTAGCCGCTGCGCAAAAAGCGGGAGGCACACTGGCTTCCGCTTTGAAGTTCAAGGATGAATTGGAATACATCCAGAGCCAACTCAACGGCTTGGTCAATGCCACTGATGGCTTTTTCTCTGCAGCTGAAATTAATACATTCACCGCTTACTTCCAGCAAAATGGCGGCTGGTGGAAAACCGGTGATAATCGTGTTGTTCCCTCGAACGCCAATGTTTTGAGTCATGCTTTCACTCCCACATCCGCACAGTTTAGCGGCGATGGTGATTTTTATTTCCTGCCGTTTGTCTCGCCGATATTGGGCGAGGCTGGAGCGAACAAGCCGTGGCTGCAGGAGGTTCCAGATCCAACGACGACCGTGATGTGGAATACATGGATCGAGATCAACCCGGAAACCGCACAGAAGTTGGGTATTCAGGATGACGATGTTGTATCCATAACATCCAATGCAGGGACATTGGAAGCCTCGGTGTATATGTATCCGGCCATTCGTCCCGATACGATCGCCATACCTTTTGGACAGGGACACACCGCTTATGGTCAATTCGCTCAGGGACGCGGGGTCAATCCGGCTGACCTATTGAGCAATGCAACCAATGAAGCGGGTGATCTGGCTTTCGCTTCGATGAAAGTCCGCATTCAGAAAACGGGGAAGAAGCGGCAATTGTCCCGAATGGAAAGTATTCTTGGTGTTTATGGGTTTAACGCGAAATAGGAGAGAGATTTATGACTGATAAACTGCAAGCTCCTGCATCTAAAAACAACGAAATTGTCACGTCGAATGTTTGGGGAATGGTGATCGATCAGGATGTGTGTACCGGATGTCAGGCTTGTGTAGCCGCCTGCGCGATGGAAAATAATATTCCATTTGTCGGCGAAGTGGACGCCGGTTATGGCCGTTCCATCCAATGGATCCGCGTCGAACGTTTTTGGCAGGGAAGCTATCCTAATATCAAGATGACTCCGTATCAACCAGTGATGTGCCAGCAATGTCACAATGCTCCCTGTGAACCGGTTTGCCCGGTGTTTGCTTCGGTGCATAGCGCATCAGAAGATTTAAATCTTCAGGTTTACAACCGCTGTGTGGGCACGCGTTATTGCGCAAATAACTGTCCATATCAGGCGCGCGTATTCAACTGGCGCGATTATACAGATGCTCGTATCCGCCCGGAACTGGTGACGCTTCAGAATCAACTCAATCCGGATGTGACCGTGCGTCGCCGCGGCGTAATGGAAAAGTGCACGTTCTGCATCCAACGTATTCGTCATGCGGAAGATACAGCCGATTCAGAAAACCGTTCAATCCAAGATGGGGATGTGGTCCCGGCGTGTGCGCAGGCTTGTCCAGCGGATGCTATCATCTTTGGCAAGCTTGATGATCCGACTTCAAAGGTCAGCCAGGCATCTGCAACGAGTCGTGGCAGTCATTTGTTAGAGGAACTTGGAACTGTGCCGCGTGTGACCTATCTGGCGGGAGGAGCTTAAATGAGTGCAATTGCCAAACCGTTATTCACGCCTGCGCGGGAGGAAGAGGTTGAAGATCCCAAAGAACATCTGATGCATGATCCCATGCCGCGCGGGGAAATGAATTCCATGGTGTTGGATTCCATGCATACTACCACATGGAAATACTGGACCTTGACTGGGGTTCTGGCTTTCATCGTGGTGACTTGCTTGTTTTATGCCTGGTATGTCTTGATCATGCAAGGTTTAGGCGTGGCTGGTGTAAACCGTCCGGTTTACTGGGGAATTTTTCTAGTCGAGGTTGTGTTTTGGATTGGCATTAGCCATGCAGGCACTTTCATCTCGGCAATTCTGCGCGTCCTAAAAGTTGAATCACGACGCCCGTTTACGCGCGCCGCGGAATTGATGACCACCTTCGGGTTAGTGCAAGCTGGCATCAGTGTATTTCTGCATATGGGACGCGTCTGGTTGGCCTATTGGCTGGTGCCCTATCCCAATGAGCGTGGATTGTGGCCCGACTTCCACTCCCCATTGATGTGGGACTTCATGGCAATCAACACCTATTTGCTTTGCAGCACCATGTATCTCTTTCTGCCGCTCATCCCGGACCTGGCAATGGCGCGTGACCGTTCCACAGGTTGGCGTAAAACCTTCTATAAGATTCTTGCCATCGGCTTTCGCGGCACAGAAGGTGAATGGAAGAACCTTAAAACCGCTATGAATATCTTTGCCTTCGCGATCATCCCGGTTATGTTCTCTGTGCATACCATTGTGTCTTGGGACTTTGCTATGGCGACTCGCCCTGGTTGGTCTTCGACGGTCTTCGGACCTTACTTCGTCATCGGGGCGTTGCAATCAGGTATGGCGGCCGTGGCGATCGTGCTCTTCATGATCCGCTCCACGATGAAGAATATGAAGTATTTCCTGCGCCCGGAGCATTTTGAAACACTTGGCATGTTGATGTTATTGGTCTCGTTGGCATGGGCTTATTTCTATTTCAACGATTACCTGGTTCCGTGGTATGGAGGAGATATGTGGGATAAGATCTTGAACACTTTCCTTCAGACGGGACCGCAGTGGTATCTTTGGTATACCATGTTGTTCTGCAATCTTGCACCATTAGTGATTCTGTGGAACAAGAAATGGCGGCGAATCCCATGGCTGTTGGCGAGTTTTGGCGGCATCATAAACATCGGAATGTGGCTCGAAAGGTATGTGATCATTCCGGAAACCCTGACGATTAATCGGATGCCATTCACCTGGCGTATTTATGTACCGAATGTTGAGATCTTCCTGACCATCGGCTGTTTTGCGTTTTTCTTCCTGCTTTATCTGCTGGCGTCGAGGATGATCCCTTTGATTCCGGTCTGGGAGGTGCAGGAAGGCCAGGAGAGTCACATTCTGCGCAAGATCGGTAAAGCTAAGATTTCAACTGTAAGTGAGATTGATTGAGTGGAAGGAGTTGAGATATGTCTGATTCCACGATGCTTCTGGCTGTCTTTGAAGAGATCGAACCTGCCGTGAAGGGGATTGAAAAACTGCAAGAGTTGGGTGTGAGCGACGAGCAGATGAATGTCATTTCAGGCATTCCAATCAAGGAAGCCATTTTGGGCCGCCCATCAGCATTGAGTTATGTATCGCGCATTGCAATGGTTGGAGCCCTGCTTGGAATGTTATTTGGATTATTTCTGATTTACGGAACCCCATTTCTTTTCCCATTGCACGTCGGAGGTCAGCCGATCTATCCTGTGCCGCAAGGTCTCATCATTACCTTTGAAATGACCATGCTGGGTCTTATGGGCTTTGCCTTTCTGGGGATGTTGGTGGATAGCGGCTTCCCATCCTATACTCCCAAAGAGTATGTTCCGGAAATCAGCGATGGCAAGATTGCGATTCTCTTTCGTTGCCCGGATGGTCAACAAAAAAAGCTGGTTGACGCTCTCAAGAAGCTCGGGGCCGAATCAGTGGATCCGGCGGAGGCGCGTCAACTATGAGCCTGAGTTTGAGCGTTATCCTAAAAAAGTTCGCAGTGATCTTTGCAGTTGTTGCTGTCCTTTTTGGAATATCTCTGTTGTTTTCCTACGATGTGATTAAAGTCCAATGGGTGAGTTTCATGGGGCTTCAGCCTTCTTATGAGCCGATGGAGAGTCCGCTTCCTGTTCCGACACAATCCATTCCGATTGAAGGACCGGCGTACATCGCAAACTTGGGAGCGCCGAAGAATCCGATTCCCGCCGATCCGACGTCGCTCGCGCGCGGAGCGGAACTTTTCCAAATCAACTGTTCTGTGTGTCATGGGTTGGGAGGAAAAGGGGATGGGACTGTCGCAACATTCCTTCAAAACAAACCTGCTGATCTGACCAGCCCGGCAGTTCAATTCCTGAGCGATGGAGCCGTTTTTTTGACGATCACGAATGGCATCCCTGGCTACATGCCTGCGCTCAACGAGAATCTGACCGTCCGTGAGCGTTGGGATGTGGTCAATTTTGTTCGCACTTTAAAGTAGGGAGGAAGCATGGATGATTTTCGCAAAATACTATACGGTGTAATCATCGGATTCATCGCAATTATCGTGGGCTGGGTTTCGTTTTTGACCTATTCAGGTTGCGGTTTTTCTTTGGACAACTGCAATGCGTCCGTGCCAAAGATCGAGCGGACTTCAATTCCGTCTTTGGTTCCAGCAACCCTACCTGCGCCCGTTCGTTTTCTCGTATCAACTGCTACTGCTTCCGCTACATCTGCGGCAACTGCAACGACCGCACCGACTGAATCAGCTACTACAATAGGGGCAATGATTGCCTCTCCAACAACCGCGTCTGTCTTAACGCCTATGAGTACTTCCCCAGTTGCCGCATCTGTATCAACACCAACGAACCAAGTTACGGCATCTGCTGTGGCATCCGGATCGAGTTCCGGCGTGCCGCGTCCATCGAATCCCGGTGGACCGGGCGATGCGATTAATCTCACTGGCGATCCAAATTCGGGCGCGCAAATCTTTGCCACAAATTGTGTCACGTGTCATAACGCCCAAGGAAAAGGTGGTATTCCAAATCCAGGTTCCGATGCCGGATCGTGTCCCGCGCTCAATCCGATCAATCCAGCGCTCAAGAGTTCGGATCATATGACCTTTGTTACGAATTTTGATTTATTCATTCAACATGGCTCCACACCGGCAGGGCCTGGTCCAATTAATACAATGCCACCTTGGGGTGATTCTGGAAAAATGACACAACAACAAATTGCGGATGTGATCGCTTACGTGATTAGTTTGAATCCATAACCTGTTGACGACAAATAATCTCTCGACGCACAAAAAAACGCTCCTGAATAAGGAGCGTTTTTCGTATTCAGCGGAGAGGGCGGGATTTGAACCCGCGTTCCCTTGCGGGAAACACGCTCTCCAGGCGTGCGCGCTAAACCAAGCTACGCGACCTCTCCATTGCCATGCACCTTTCGAGTGCCAGAGCGGGCGGAATTATACCGTACTTTTTTCGGCGGGTCACCCTTATTGTCCTTGAATTTGCACAGTGAAATGATCAAAATTGGGCCAATATTCTGTAGAGACTGAGAAGGGCGCGAAGCCTCCGGCAGAAATAGTGCTCGGATTTGTATACGTAGAAAGTGCACCGATGATATTTCCATTAGAGTCGTATAACGTGATGACTGCTTTTACAAACTTTGCATCCGTCTTTCCAGGATTTAGTATTTCGCCTCGGACGTATAACCAACTGCCAGCAGAATAGGAGTTGGCGCCTGTTTGCACAACGAGATCCTGCCTGGGGAGCGTGCTGGCAGTCTGGCCTTCCTCGTGTAAATCATACCAAGTGACCGGACCACTGTGGGTGTTCGTTAGCGCAACAAAGGGGCCGATTACAAAAGGTGCCGTGCCATAAGCAGGGATCACATCTAACAGAGTGGTTCCAACCTTGGTACCAACAACCACAGGCCTTCCTGCACTCTGATAATAATATGTGGCAGTGATATTTATATTTTCCATCGGTGTGGCAGTGTTATTGAGCATTTGACCGAAAATATAAAACCCGTCATTCATGCTATAGCCTTGATGGCTTAAGACATCCAAGCCAGCAGGCTGGGAAGGATCTACCGTAGCGGTGGGTGTAACTAATAAATCGGATGTGGGCGTACCAGTTGCAGAGATTGAGGTAGAGGTCAAGGTAGGCGTCGAAGTATCAGTAACGGATGGCTGTGCGGTCGCGAGCGGCTGGCTGGTGGGCTGACCTTGAATCTGCGCAACAGGCGTTCGTCGGCTGCTCCTCGTGTTATTGGATGCGGCTGAGGAACAGGCTGTCAGTAAAACGGAAACGATGAGAATTAGGAAAATTTTTTTCATTCTATAACTCCTTGTTTGAATAGTGCAATCTTGAAGTGCCTTTTTGGTCTACAGATCTTCATTGGTTTTTTTGAACGTGGGTAATACGAAGACAATGGTTGTTCCTTCGCCCGTTGCGCTTTCGGCCCAAATTTGACCGCCATGCGCTTCAATAATTGACTTTGAAATTGCGAGGCCCAACCCTGAGCCTCCATCCTGCCGATTGCGCGATTTATCTCCTCGGTAGAAACGATCAAAGATGTGCGGCAAATCAACTTGAGAAATGCCCGGCCCACTGTCTTGTACGCGAAACATCATTCCTTCCAACACAGGTTGAGCCGATAATTTGAGTTGTCCGCCCGAGGGCGTATATCGCAAAGCGTTATCCAGCAGGTTTGCAAGTACTTGGGTGATGCGATAGAAATCCGCGTTGATATCGGGGAGATTCGCGTCCGTTTCAGTTTCCAAAGAAATATTGAGGGCGCGTGCTTTTGGCAAATAAGCTCCACTCACGCGATCGATCAGATCAGACGGCGATACCGGCTGCAGCGTCAGGGTTAACTCGCCAGCCTCGGAAAGCGAAAGCGTTCGCAGGTCTTCAATGAGAAGCGAGAGACGTTTGGCTTCATCGTAAATAATATCGAACGTTTCAGGCGATGGATCGAGTTTGTTTTCGCTCAGTGCCTCAGTGTGTCCCAAAATAATGCTTAGAGGCGTTCGGAGTTCATGAGCGATATCAGCGGTCATATTACGGCGCAGGTCGCGGCTTTGTTTCAATTGCGCGCTCATTTTGTTGAATGATTTGGTAAGTTCTCCCAATTCATCCTTGGAACGGACCGGCACTTCTCTTTCGAGATTGCCCTGGGCGACGTCACGCGTGGCATTGATTAATTCTTTCAATGGCCGGGTCAAAGTTGAGGAGAAGAATAGACCCAGCAGAAGGGAAAGGGCCACTGCCCCTAAAGCACCTACCAGCAAATCCTGGTTAATGCGGGCAATATAATCATTGGCCGGAGGGCGCGGAGCTGCACCACGCGGTGGAAAGGTGGGGATGAGCAAACCGACTATTTGTCCGTTCGCCCAAATCGGCACGCCGAAAGCAATCTGATCTGCGGAAGGTTTTTGATTTTGGAATTGAACATCTGTTGAAAATACAACGTTATCGTGATTGTCTACGAGTACAAGCGGTCGGATTGGGTCAGTCGTAGATGTTGAATTGTTGCTCTGGATGATTGTTGCGACACCGTTCCATCCATTGTGAGCCGCATAATAGCTTGTGAGACTGGCCGCCAGTGTGGTTGGACGCTGCGTGTTGACAAACCTGCCAAATTCATGAGCCGATGCATTGGAAGCCAGCAGACCGATCAAAGCAATTCCAGCCAAACTAACCGCCAAAAAAGCCAGCACTAACTTAATCGCCAGCGAACGGTTGGGGAATATGCTTTGAATCCCTGATTTGGCTTTTTCGAAAATGGACATGCAGGCTCATTTCCTGTGATTTGAGTTTTCCGGTTTGAAACGATAGCCGATGCCGTACACGGTTTCGATGTAGCTCGGGTCGCGCGGATCGTCTTCGATCTTGGCCCGCAGGTTTTTGACATGCGCATCAATAGTACGTTCGTAGCCTTCGTACGCTGAACCTTGCAAATAATCCAGCAGATCGAGCCGGGTGTAGGTGCGGCCTGGCGTTGACATCAATGCCGCTAACAGATCGAATTCTGAACGAGTTAAGTCCACGGTGTTATCGTTGACCGTCACAACGTGATTTGCACGGTCGAGAACGATGCCTCCGGAACGCAGTACATCGGCCTTGGGCATTTCCTGACCAGCGCGGCGCAGTACGGCTCGGACGCGCGCGGTCAATTCACGCGGGCTGAAAGGTTTGGTGACGTAATCATCGGCGCCCAATTCCAAACCGGCTACTTTATCGCTTTCTTCAATTTTGGCCGTCAATAGAATGATCGGCGTTTCGCGCTCTTTGCGATACTGGCGGATAAATTCGTAGCCGTCCATCTCTGGCATCATAATATCCAGAAGGATGAGGTCAGGCTTCTCGTTTCGGGCTTGGAATAGCGCATCCCGTCCGTTTTTAGCGCTGACGACTCTGAATCCTTCATTGGTAAGATACGCCTTCAAAAGAGACACGAGCCGCTCTTCATCATCGACGACCAAAATTGTTTTTGTCATAATCCAATCTCTATCTGGAAATTTGTTTTCTTCCGACAACGATCTTCTTCAAAAATTTATGGCGTGGGTGATACAGATGGCACTGACGTAGCGGCCACCGGCGTCGCGGCTGCAGGCGTCGCGGATGCCGCGAGAGCAGGATTTTTTGTTTAAGGAATTGGATCACGAGTCTTACCAAGCCTGCGTTGGCAGCGCCGGTAGAGGCTCTTGCTCGATAAGTAGCGATTGCTTGAGGATTAGGAGTTGCTCCGCCACCTCCGCCAAAACCGCCTCCGCCGCCGAATCCACCACCTCCGCCACGACCTCCACCAGTAACGCCCGGAATTCCACCACCACCGAATCCACCGCCTCCTCCGCCCGCGCCCGGTGTACCCGATCCCCCTCTACCACCGCCAAAGCTGATTCCTTGTTGCTGTAAAATGGTTCCCATATCCTGGCGTGTGAGTTTCATGTTCACAATGGCTTGAACCTGATCGGGCGTCATGGCTTGCTCAACACCTACCAAACTGGCTTGTAATTCCAGCGGAGAAGCCGTATTACTTGTAATCAGAGTTTGATACGCTTCCCAATATGGGAGGAGTTGCGTAGCTTCATCCGAGCTGACTTCCAAATTGCCCTGTAGATTCATCGTGCCAAGGATTAACTGTTGGGCAGGTGAAATGGCATTGGAATAATTTGAGTTGATCGGCCCAACGGGTGTGCTGGGTGGCGTAGAAGAATTACTACTTCCTGGGAGCAAGCCGCAACCCGCGCTAAATGCCAACACAAATATTAAACTGGATAATGCAACGATTTTTGCTTTCATAAATAAACTCCTTTTATTGGTTTGATTTATTCGTAGTGAAGTGCATCAATAGGATCGAGTTGAGCTGCAGTGTTGGCAGGGTAATATCCGAAGAAGATACCCACTGCCGCCGCCGAGGCAAACGCTAACAGGATGGAACTCGGTACGATCACAGTCTCCGAGATACCCGTCGCGTTGAATATCAAAGAACCACCCACGCCGAAAAGTACTCCAATTAATCCGCCCGTTAGACTAAGCATCAATGCCTCTGCCAGGAATTGAAAGCGAATGTCGTTCGGCGTGGCTCCGATGGCCTGGCGTACGCCGATCTCACGCGTGCGTTCGGTCACGCTGACCAGCATGATGTTCATAATGCCGATGCCTCCCACAACCAGCGAGACTGCCGCTACAGCCGCCAATAAGGTACCGAAGGCCGAAGTAGTCGCCGTTTGGGTGGTGATCACATCGCTTTGGGTTTGAACAGTAAATGGAAGTGTATCCACGGTATAACCATGCCGCTGAGCTAGCAAGAGCTCGATCTGCAAGACAGTATTATCCATCTGGCTTTGATCCGCCACCTGAACCACAATGGTGTTGATGCGGTCACCTATCACTCTTGCAAATTGAGAAGGCGTGTAACGCTCGAAGACGGTCGTGATGGGAAGATAGATACGGCCGTCGTAATCGGTTCCACCAACCGTGCCTCTGGGAGCCAGGACGCCAACTACAGTGAGCTGCCAGTTTCCCACGAGCACTTTCTGGTCAAGCGGATCAGCGGAGCCAAAGAGACTTTGTGCCAAGGTGGTGCCTAAAACACATACGGTGGCTTTCTGTGTCACATCATTTTGAGTAATAAAGCGGCCTTCGCCAATCGGAGAATCGCGCACGGTTGTGAAGTCAGCTTCAGTGCCTACCACAGCCACTGAATCAACCGTGTTATCGCCATACTGTACATTTTGGCTTGAATTTCGCTCGGTCTCAACGCCGGTGACGCCGGGTATGGTGGCGATGGCAGCGGCATCGGGAAAATACAGAGAACCTTGCGTATTATTGGTTTGAGTTCGTGGTCCGCCGCGCGTAAAGTTTTGGGTCACAAACAGTAAGTTCGTTCCCAGGTTTTCAATCTGAGAGGCGATGTTTGCTTCGGTGCCGGCACTGACCGCGATCACCATGATCACGGCCGCCACACCGATGATGACGCCCAACATCGTCAGGACAGATCGTAGTTTGTTGCTGGTTACACCGTTCCAAGCGATGCTGATGATTTCTGATATATCCATATCAAACTCCTTTCCAAATCTTTTTAAGGGATAACACTAAGGACGCCGTTATGATCGATTTCGTCTTTTGCGATGACTCCATCGCGGACATGAATGACTTGATCGGCGTGTACGGCGGTCTCCGGGTTATGCGTCACCATCACGATGGTACGACCTCTTTTATGTAAAGAATGGAGCAAATCCATAATCTCTTCCCCAGAGTGGGTGTCGAGGTTGCCCGTTGGCTCATCGGCCAGGATCAGCACCGGATCGTTGATGAGGGCGCGGGCGATTGCCACACGTTGCTGCTGGCCGCCGGATAGTTCCTTCGGTAAATGATTGATGCGCTTTCCCAACCCAACCATTTCCAACGTTTCACGCCCGCGCTTCTCCCTTTCTGCCCAACTGGTTTTCTTGAAGCGGCTATATATCATCGGGAGGATGACATTATGGAGCGCGGTCATGCGTGCCAATAAGTTGTATGCTTGGAAAACAAAACCGATCTTATTGTTGCGAATCAGCGCGGTTTGGACTTTGTTCAAGTGGCTGACGTCCTCGCCATCCAAAAAATATTGGCCGCTGGTGGGATGGTCCAAGCAGCCCAGGATGCTCATCAAAGTGGTTTTGCCTGAACCAGAGGGTCCCATGATGGAGACGAATTCACCTTCATGGATTTCCAGGTTGATACGATCCAGCGCTTTTACGATGTTCTCTTCGCCCATCTGATAGACTTTGGAGAGGTCCTTGAGTTCAATAATTATCTTTTCAGAATCCATTTCATTGTCCTTAAGGAGTTGCCGCAGCTGCATTTTGAGTAGTTGCTGACAAGCCAGTGCTGACCACATCGCCCGACTGCAGTCCGGATTTGATTTCGGCGAAACTTTGATCCATCAAGCCAACCACCACCGGCCGAAGCGCCAGATTTCCATTTTGCACTACGAAGACCGCATATTTTCCGGGTTCCAACAGTTTCAGTGCCTGAATCGGCACCAGCAATACATTATTTGCCTGGGCATTGATCACATTCACAGTGGCATTGAGGCCTACATAAAGAGCAGTGCCGGTGGTATTGTCCAATTGCACCTGCGCTTGAACGGCTGGCACATTATCCACCGTGGTCAGTGCCGGAACAATCTCGGTGACTTTTCCTTTGAACGTCTGATCGGGTAATGAATCAAAAACGGCATCCGCTTCTTCCCCAATGGCGAGTTTGCTCAAGTCGGCCTCATCAATATAAATGGTGAGCAGCAGGCGAGATAAATCTGAAACCGTAATGACCGCAGCTGACCCAACCGTATCACCGATTTGATTATTGACAGCCGTCACTGTGCCATCAAAGGGAGCAATGATCTGGGTGTCGTTGAAATTGGTTTGTGCAGTTTGCAGGGCGGTTTGATCCTGCTTGAGTGAAGTAAGACTTGTTCCTGTGGCGGTATCCGGGATGACGCCGGTGGTCAAGGCTGTCACCAGATCCTCATCCTGCACCTCATTTGCCTGGGCCAATGCCAGCGCGGCGCGTGCGCTGGCAATATCTGTATCCGTTGGCGCATTCACAGATCTGTAACCTGTCCCTTTATTGGTAGTCGTAAAGTATTCAGGGGCATAGTACTTGATATAGTAGGCCTGTTCTCCCGCCAATTCTTGATTGGCGTAATTTAGGGCGTTCTGCGCATCTTGCACTTTTTGTGTGGCATCCGTGGAAGGGGAAGCTTGGGCAGCTAATTGGGCATCGGTCAGGTTCTGTTGGTCCGCAACTATTTCTTGTTCCCACTGATAAACCCCTGGGCTAATATCGAATTCCAAGGTTTGTAACGCATTGGTGACGTTGACTTCATCGGTGGCCACGGCTTCCTGAGCGGTAGCGATGGCGGCGGGAGAAGTCAACTGGGCCAGGTTGAATTTTGCCTGCGCTAAAGCTTGTGCCTGATTGGTATTATCTTCCTGAGCTAACAGTTCCCCTTTCTTGACTTGGTCACCTACAGTGACATTGAGTTGTGTAAGCGTACCGTTCCCACTATTGCTTGACGAACCGGTGTTTGGAAATCCCAGGTTGGCGGTAGCCGCTGCAACCACTTGTCCCGTGCCGCTGGCGCTAATCACAATGCTTCCCTGACGCACCGTTGCGGTTTGAAGCGCCGACTTAGCTGCGGCCGCGCTTTTGCTTTTTTGCTTAGTCGATTGATAATATAGATATCCACCGACTATGATCAATATGAGGATGATTGAGCCGGCAATGTACCAAAAATTCTTGTTATGGATCAATGTGGATATGGATGTGGGAGCGGGTGTGGAAGAATCTGTTGTGCTAGACATGAAATGTTACTCCTTGTTAAAAAGCTTATTTAGCGACGGCTAAATATAGTATAAGAGCGTGAAGGACTTTTGATAAGGATGTGCGAATAGCGTGAATACAAATTGTGACAATTGATATGGTCGAGAGCTTTGACAATGTTCTCCTCGCCCATCTGATGGACTTTGGAGAGGTCCTTAGAGTTCAATGATTATTTTGTCAGGTTTCATTTCACTGCCCTGTGCCAGACGCACTGGCACTTTGATTGGTCGCCGTCAGCCCCGTGCTGACCACATCACCTGACTGCAGTCCGGATTTGATTTCGGCGAAACTTTGATCCATCAAGCCAACCACAACCGGCTGGAAGGTCAGGTTTCCGTCTCTCATGACAAAGACTGCATATTTTCCGGGTTCCAACAGTTTCAATGCTTGAATTGGCACCAGCAATACATTATTTGCCTGGGCATTGATCACATTCACCGTGGCATTGAGGCCTACATAAAGAGCAGTGCCGGTGGTATTGTCCAATTGCACCTGCGCTTGAACGGCTGGCACATTGTCCACCGTGGTCAGCTTAGGAACGATCTCGGTGACTTTTCCTTTGAACGTCTGATCGGGTAATGAATCAAAAACGGCATCCGCTTCTTCCCCAATGGCGAGTTTGCTCAAGTCGCTCTCATCAATATAAACGGTTAGTAGGAGATGAGATAAATCTGAAACCGTAATGACCGCAGCTGACCCAACCGTATCACCGATTTGATTGTTGACAGCCGTCACTGTGCCATCAAAGGGAGCGATGATCTGGGTGTCATCGAAATTGGTTTGTGCGGTTTGCAAGGCAGTTTGATCCTGCTTGAGCGAAGTCAGGCTCGGTCCTGTGGCGGTATCCGGGATGACGCCGGTGGTCAAGGCCGTCACCAGATCCTGATCCTGCACTAATGTTGCCTGCGCAAGCGCAAGCGCGGCGCGGTCACTGGCAACCGTTGTAGCGCTGGGAGGGCTAATGACTTTGGTGGGTGGTGGAGTTTTACCTCTAGACTTTCCACTTGTTGTTCCACTAGTACTACTAGTACTCTTAACAAGGTATGTAAAGTGTTGGGGAACATACACCGTGTTATACCAATCCTCTGCGCCCAACAATTGTTGATTGGCGTAGTCGAGGGCCTTCTGCGCATCTTGCACTTTTTGTGTGGCGTCCGCGGAGGGCGAAGCTTGGGCCGCCAATTGGGCGTCGGTCAGGTTCTGTTGAGCCGTAGCCACTTGCAGCTCCCAAGAAACCCGTTCGGGGCTGATATCATATTCCAAATCTTGATAAGCGTTGGTCACATTGACCTGATCGGTGGCAGCGGCTCCCTGAGCCGTTGCGATGGCAGAGGGAGAAGTCAACTGGGCCAGATTGAATTTTGCCTGTGCCAAAGCTTGGGCCTGATTGGTATTATCTTCCGCTGCTAACAGTTCCCCTTTCTTGACTTGGTTTCCTACGATGACATTGAGTTGGGTAAGCGTACCGTTTCCGGTATTGCTTGAACCGCCGGTGTTTGGGAAACCGAGATTAGCAGTAGCCGCCGCAACCACTTGTCCTGTGCCGCTGGCGCTGATCACGATGCTTCCCTGACGCACCGTTGCGGTTTGCAGAGATGTACCGCTGGTAGATGCCTTACTTTTTTGTTGAGCTGATTGATAATATAGATATCCACCGACTATGATCAATATGAGGAGGATTGAGCCGGCAATGTACCAAAAATTCCTGCTATGGATCAGTGTGGGTGTGGAAGAATTTGTTGTACTTGACATGAAATGCGACTCCAGTTGAAAATCTTATTTGGAAGCCACAAATATAGTATAAGAGTATGAAGAGCTTTTGATAGGGATGTGTGGATATTGTGAAGGAAAGCCCTGAAATATGTATATAAATAGTTACGCCACGCCTTGCGAAACGTGGCGTAACTGAGTGATTTAGAATTCGATATGATTCGCTTGCCTTTTACGCTTGCCCGCTTCCATCGGAAGCTCGCGCGGCTCCAACATTCCCCAGCGGCTCGCACCCATATAGAGGATTTCCAGAATCAAATCGTTATATGCAATTCCCTCCGCGCTGGTCTGCAGACACAGGTCGCTATAACCGGGCGTCAAGCCAGGCAGGGTGTTGATCTCCAGCAGGCGTGGATTGCCCTCCGCATCGAGACGAATATCTGTGCGTGAAATATCTAATGCATTCAGCAGGATATGTGCGCGCCAAGCGAGGTATTGTAATTTCTTTGTCAATTCCGGTTCGATATTCGCGGGACAAAAATACCCCGGTGCGCCTTCCTCGCCGATCGATTTGGATTTGGCGGCTTGACTATAAACTTGCGGTGTAACGGAGCGACTGCTATCCAATTCAAGGATAGGGAAACGATGAAAACCATCTTTCTCGTACCATTCCGGATGGCGGCTGTATAGCTTTACATCGGGGCGACCCATGATGCCCACAGTAAACTCGCGGCCCGGGAGAAATGTTTCCACCAGCGCAGGTTGACTGTAATTATCAATGACCCATTTGACGCGTTCACGTAATTCCTTTTCATTCTTGACGATTGCTTTCAAGTCCACACCCATACCTGTTCCCTCGCGAGCCGGCTTGACGAAAAGCGGAAAGTTCAAATCCGTGCGAAGAGGCTCGTCGCCGAGAATGAATTCCTGGAAGGGCGCGACCGGCAAACGTCGGTCACGCCAGATGCGTTTGGTGAGAGTCTTGTCGAGGGAAATGCCATTGGTCAGCACGCGCGAGCCGGTGTAGGGAATACGCATCAATTCCAATAAAGCGGGAATTTGCGCTTCGCGCGCGTCGCCGCCTAATCCTTCGGCAATGTTGAAGCAGATATCAGGTTTGAAGTCGCGTAGGGCGAAAGGGAGGTTTTGATCGGCCATGATAAAAGTAGTTGCATGGCCGTCGGTTTCAATGGCATTACGAATATGTTGTATCGTTTCAATATGGTCAAAATCGGCATAAGCATCCGGCGGGACACCGGGAGGCAGGGAGACTTTTTCGTCCTTGATATTGGCCAGCACGGCCACCCGCCAGTAACGTTTGAGTCGGCGACTGGGAGGTTGGTCCGCGCCAGGCTCCTTGATTCTGTGCATCTGTGATTGCTCCTTATTGTGGAAATGTCAACCGCCTAGTATATAACAATGTTTGCAGAATACAAGAGGTCAATAATAACTTCTTTAATTCGAAGCACTCTGGGATACAATCGACGTCATTATGGAAATTGAAATTCGCCGCGCTTTGCCCGAAGAGGCTGAAGCTCTGACTCAAATTGCGATTGCAGCCAAGAGTCATTGGGGCTACCCGGAGCGCTGGATCCAAATCTGGAAACCAGAACTAACTTTTGACCTGGCATATTTTGAAAAGAATCAAAGTTGGACGGCGAGCGCTGAAAGTCAACTCATCGGGTTCTATACATTGGTAGAGAAAGATGGTAATGCCTGGTTGGAAAATCTTTGGGTGATGCCCATTCAAATTGGGCATGGCGTTGGAAGCGCACTCTTCAAACATGCGCTTCATTTATCGAAACAACGCGGCTATCAAATTTTGCGATTAGAGTCTGATCCGAACACGGTGGGATTTTATATCAAGATGGGTGCATATAAGATCGACCAGCGCCATTACGATATGGAAGGTACATCGCGCATTTTACCGATCATGGAGTTGAAGTTGTGACGAGTTATTGTGATTATGTGCGCGCCCATCCTGAAGATGAGTACAACCGCATCTATCACGACACGCAATACGGGTTTCCGTTATCGGAAGATTATCTGCTCTTTGAGCGGTTTATGTTGGAGATCAACCAGGCTGGTCTTTCATGGATCACGATTCTAAAAAAGGCGGATAACTTTCGCCGCGTATACAATGGATTCGATATTGATAAAATTGCATCTTATGGCAAACGCGACGTGACGCGTCTTCTCTCCGACGCGGGCATTATCCGCAACCGATTAAAGATCAACGCCGCGATTGAAAATGCCAAACGCATTCAGGCCTTGCGAAACCAATATGGTTCGTTCAAAGGCTGGCTGGATGCTCACGATTCTTTAACATTGGAAGAATGGACGAAATTATTCAAGCAGACGTTTGTCTTCACCGGCGGTGAAATCGTACGCGAGTTCCTCGTCAGCACGGGATATTTGGCGGGAGCGCATGAAGAGCAGTGTCCGATTTATAAAAAGGTGGCCGCCTTGCATCCCGCGTGGATGCGAAAAGATTGATTTGATTCAAAGCATTCTTTTTATCTTCAAACAAAACAAGATGAGATTGGTCAGTAAGGCTGGGTTTGTAGATTTTATCCTGGTGATATCAGCTGAGAAAGAAAGCAGGAAGCTTGAGATTATCGATATACAAACAAGGGTGACGGCAAGTAATGAATAAGCAATGCGGTGGAACAGGTTCTTATTTAGCAAGGAATAGCCCTGCCAGAATCCAAGGGCGGCGATTAAAAAAGTTAAAGGTGTAAAGTCTTCTAAAAAGCGTTGTGCGGCATAGAAGTAGAGTAGCATGGACGATACTACAATCGCAGACGATCCAATGAGACTGAGCAAGAACCATTTATACAATTGGGGTCGTGTTCCTGTGCTCTCATTCAATAGTTTTTCTGAAAGTCTTTTTGAGCCCATTGTGACTATGGCAACAACTCCAAAGACTATGAAAGGAAGAGCAAAGATAGGGCCGGTAATGTGTTCTGTTACGTAATTTTGCGGCAAATGATTGTAAAGGACGGAGCTTTCTCCAGCCATGGCAGGTTTAATAAAAGGGAAGACAGCCATGAAGTTGGGTGGGGTGAAAAAATAGACATAGAGATTGGCTGGTAAATAGGCCAAGGAAAATATCTCATTATTGTATTTATTAAGGTTCAGCATGGTAATTTGATATCTAAAGCCTAATTCGAAAACAGAACCGAAACGTGCCCAGTTGTACCATCCCAATAAAATCCCGCCGATTATGAGGGGTAAACCAAGCGCAGTAACACTAAGAAGCGCTTCCAGGTTTATTTTCTTTAGGTGATACTTTTTATCGAGGAGCCAAAGAATAATCATGAAGATCAAGAATGAAATAGGGATCAATAGGATTGCACGTGATCCGACGGCACATGCCCAAGAAGAACCACTCATAGCCAATAGCGGTTTGGAAGGAGAAAGCTTAGACAATGCTATATATGCAAAATAAATTCCGGCAATAAAGAAGAGCTGGCCGCAGACAATTGCCGTTTCATAAGTTCTAGGTTGACTTAGTATCCAGGGAATTGGGTTAATCAAGCCGCCTAGAAATAACATTATTAAGAGCGTCCAGCTAGTATTACAGCGCAAGGTTGAGAGCGAAAAAACAGGATAATTTGAAAAAAAGCATGGTATCTTTCTCCAATCACTGCCGAGTGAAAAGGAGAGGAAGAACACCATGCCGAGAGAAATTGTAACCGAAACCAGACGAGATAAGTTGTCGGGTCGATCCGAAAAGTTTGGTGATAAAGCCCAGGCGCAAGCTAATCGAATTCAATTTGGAACTTGCCCAGCACCCGAATGTAACCTGTCCACGAAAGATGTGAGACTGTTTTTGAATGAAACGAAAAAATATATGAAGCTGTTCAAAAGTGCGTTTGTGCGAGTGGAGCAAATGACGCGCAGCCAAGCCTATGTGCAGGGCTTGCTGGGTAATGCCCCGCGCAAGAACGTGGAACAGATTGCATTGGGACAGAAAGAGAAAGTACGAAGCCTCCAATATTTTGTGGGACAGAGCCTGTGGGAAACCGAACCTGTGATTGCGATCCATCAAGGATTGATGGGCGAGACCTTGGGCGAAGAAGACGGGGTGATGCTGATCGATGAATTAAGCGTGGTCAAGCAAGGTTCTGAGTTGGTGGGAGTAGCTGCACAATACTGCGGATCGGTAGGCAAGATTGCGAACGGGCAGGTGGGAGTGTATTTGGGATATGCCAGTCGCAAAGGCTACAGTTTGATCGAGGGACAATTGTTCATGCCGGATGAATGGTTCAATGAAGAACATGCCGAGCGCAGGCAAGCATCTGGTGTGCCGGAAGATCTGGTTTTCAAAACGAAGCCGGAAATCGGGCTGGAAATGCTGAAAAATGCGATCGAACGCGGAAATTTGGCGTTTTCCTGGGTGGCGGCAGATGCTCTGTATGGAGACTCTCCCGCTTTTCGGGATGGCGTAGCCGCCTTGGGGAAATCGTATTTCACGGCTATCAAGGACAACACCTTGATCTGGCCCACTCCGCCTAAAGTTCATGTTCCAGCATGGAGCGGTCACGGGCGTCATCCTAGCCGCTTGCGTCTGAGCGATCCGAGGAAACATCCGTTGCAAGTCAAACAATTGGTAAAGAAGATTCAAAAGCAAGATTGGGTTCAAGCTGTGATCAAAGAAGGCAGCAAAGGTCCCATCGTTTGTGATTTTGCATTTCTGCGCGTGACCGAATTGCGCGGGGGTCTGCCTGCCGGTGAACTCTGGTTGATTATCCGTCGCAATCTGGATGACCCGACTGAGATCAAATACTTTTTCAGCAATGCACCTCTCAATACGCCGCTGAACGAATTCGTGCGGATCAGCGGGATGAGATGGCCCATCGAAACGATCTTTGAAGAAGCCAAAGGTGAAGTCGGTTTTGATCATTATGAGATGCGGAGCTGGATTGGTTGGAACCATCATATGTTGCTGGTTTCTCTGGCGCAACGCCCTGCGCCCTTCCAGGGTCATTTCCTAGTACGTTTGAGAATTCGTTTTCAGAATCAGGCTCCTGCACTTACCATTTATCAAGTTCGCATTTTGCTTTGCAGCGTTTTGCCTTCATTTATTTCTGACATTCAAGCTGCTTTAGATCGTGTCTGTTATTATCAACAACGTAACTTCGTCGCCTATCGTTCACACCGCAAGAAAAAACTCGCTCAATTTCAGCTTTTCACTCGCAACCTTGCGCTGTAATACTAGGTAATTGGTGGAAGAAGTCAGACCATATCTGGATGATCAGCAGGGATTGAAATAAGAACAAACATAGTGTGAAGGAAAATACAAGATATTGGTCGCTGATCTCAATAGAAAAAAAAGGTTTGATCATTGCGATGATTAACGCTGGGACTGGTCCCCAATATAAATAGAGCCTTCTGTTATATAGTGATAAATCGAATATATCTAATGTATCCGATCGGGGAATTTGTTTGCGCACTGAGGGATCATAAGGATCTGAAAGTGAAAGAAGCTCTGGCGCCGGCTTCATTTGAATATAAAGTTTTCCATGATCAAAAGCGATCCCGAGTTGGTCAAAATAGCCTTTATAATCGTGCGTCCTTGGCCAGTTGGTCCAAGTGCCAACACTGATGAACCAGATATAAATGATTAAGACGACAATTCCAATAAAACTAGCTGATAAGTAAATCAGTGTTTTTCTACAACTCTCGAGATAGTCTCGAAGTTGGTAATTTCTGACTACAGCCAAGGCTGTCTGTATTAAAGCGGGAATATGCTCAAAATATAAGGTTATAATCACTGCAAAGATAATAATGAGAGCGCCTATTGACGCCCCAAAAATTCTGTGTACACCCCATTGAATATTGTGGTCAATGTCAATTTGATTGGCGAAAACCATTACGCCGAGGACGATGCCTCCAACGGCAAATGTAATAAATGATATTAAGACTCTTTTCATTTTTAACATTATATCTGAAAATGAACTTGAGACTGTTTTCAGGTTTTTAGCATTTGCTCATTGAGACTGGTAGTGACGCGGTAGAAAATCGGGTGTTTAGAGTGTCATCCAAAAATTTTGGCATTTGGAGTCAATACCCATAAATCGTTCCTTGCTTTGGCTGGGCATGTCGATGTTCTTGTGGGGGCTGGGCGAGAGCATGTTTTTGCTTTTCCAGCCGATCTATCTTCAACAACTGGGCGCGGACCCGATTCAAATCGGCGTGATCCTCGGCGCGTTCGGCGCGGTGATGACGCTCACGCACATTCCAGCCGGTCACCTTTCAGACTTAATTGGTCGTCGTCCGTTGTTGATGGCCGCGTGGATCACCGGCATCGCCGCCACTTTATTGATGGCAATTGCCAGAACGCTTCCCGTTTTTGTGGTTGGTGTTTTAATTTATGGCTTCACGGCATTCGTTGCTTCGCCGCTGGATAGTTATGTGACTGCCGCGCGCGGCGGATGGTCGGTGGGACGCGCCATCACATTTATCTCGATGATGTACAATGCAGGTTCCGTGCTTGGCCCCATCACCGGCGGTTGGGTCGGCGATCATTTCGGATTGCGACGAGTTTACTTTATCTCTGCTGGCATTTTTATTTTATCCACGATTGTGCTTTTACTGATTGCTTCACAGCCGCGTGATCATCGTGATCCTCAAGACCCACCTCCCAGTTTACTGACCAATGTACGTTATTTAAGTTTCCTATCCATTCTTTTCGTAGTAGCCTTTGCGACCTATTTGCCGCAACCGTTGACTCCAAATTTTCTTTTAAACCAACGCAATCTGTCGCTCGAAACAATTGGCGAATTATTTTCGATTGGCGGCCTTGGCATGGCCGCGCTCAACTTGTTGTTCGGTCAATTTGAAGCGCGCACCGGCTTCGTGTTGGGTCAGATCAGCGTATCGTTATTTGCGGTGTTGCTTTGGCGCGGCTCGGGCTTTGGCTGGTTCGCACTCGGATATTTTCTTCTCGGCGGCTTTCGCGCTTTGCGGGCATTGGGCGTAGCGCAGGTTCGTCCCTTCGTGCATGAATTGCAAATGGGACTCGCGTATGGCATCACGGAAATGATCGGTTCTTCGACGGTTTTGCTTGCGCCGCCGCTCGCTGGATATCTTTATCAACTCGATCCGCTGTTGATGTATCCGGTCGGACTCGTTTTGATCGGGATCGGAATTATTCTCAGCCTGATATTTATTCCGCACTCGAAAAAACTTTCCCTGGATCATATCGAGCTCGCTCCGGACTTATAGAGGAATCTATTATGTTGGAAATTGTAACTTTCACGCTCGGTCCCGTTCAAACTAATGCTTATCTCGTTGCTGATTCCGAAACCCGCGACGCGGCGGTGATTGATCCGGCGTGGGATGGTCACATCATTCTCGCTGAAGCGCAGAAGCGCGGCTGGCGTATCGCGCATCTTTGGTACACACACGCACACTTTGATCATATCGGCGGCGCGGGTGAAATTGCCAACGCGCTGAATCCGTTGCCACTGGTTGCGCTTCATCCGGATGATCACGTTTTGTGGCGCGCAGAAGGCGGCGCGCCGCTTTTTGGATTTAAAATTGATCCTGGCCCCGAACCGACGATTGATTTATATCAAGGTCAGATTCTTAAGATTGGGCAGGGTCGAATTTGAAGTCCGCTTCACGCCGGGACACACGATGGGTCATTGCATCTTTTATGTTGCTTCGTCGAAAGTTTGCTTTTGCGGCGATTTGATCTTTCATAATAGCGTTGGTCGCGCCGATCTGCCCGGTGGCGATTGGGATGCACTGGTCAACAGCATCAAAGCGCAAGTGTTCACCTTGCCCGATGAAACCCAACTCCTTTCGGGTCACGGCCCCGAGACGACCGTCGGCGAGGAAAAGAAATTTAATCCATTTGTTGGAAATTCATCTGTAGGATAAGTAATGGAAAAAGTTGCACCAGCATCATCGCGCTTTGCAGCGCTAGGATATCGAAATTTTAAATTGATTTGGTCGGGATTGATCGTTTCCAATATGGGCACGTGGATGCAAAACGTAGCCAACGGCTGGCTGGTTTTGCAATTGACGAATTCACCGCTGTGGCTCGGCTTGCTTGGCTTGAGCTTTGCCTTGCCGATGATCATTTTGCCGCCATTGGCGGGCGCGGTAGTGGATCGCGTGAATTGAATCAAACTTTTGTATTTTACGCAGAGTATGCAAATGCTTGGTGCGTTTGTACTGGCCGCTCTCACTTGGTTTGGAACAATTCAAGTCTGGCATATTTTGGCGGTATCGTTTATCAGCGCGGCGATGCTCGCGTTTGATAATCCCGCTCGACAGGCGTTAGTTCCCGATCTCGTTGCTCCGCCTGATTTATTGAATGCGCTCTCGCTCAACTCCGCGACCTATAACGGCGCGGCGTTAGTCGGCCCGGCTTTGGCTGGAGTAATGCTGGCTCCATTTGGCGCCGGGACACTTTTCTTCATCAATGGCGTCAGCTTCCTAGCTGTGATCTTTGCGCTGACCGCCATGCGTGATGTTCGGACGCACAGCGGAGGATTTCAACATTCCTTGCATCATTCCTTCTGGAATGGATTGACCTATGCGTGGAACAACCGCTTGATCATGGCATTGCTTGTGCTTTCAGCGATTGGTTCTTTATTCGGACGTTCTTATCAAACTCTTCTACCGGCGTTCAGCGATGTGTGGAAGGCGGGACCGCAGGGTTATGGGTTACTGCTTGCAGCCGCAGGCGCAGGCGCGCTGGTCGGTGCTTTTGGGTTGGCATCCATAAGGCACATATCACGTCATGGTGTTGTGATGCTGGTCAATGGACTGCTGTTTAGTTTTTCGCTAATTGGCTTCTCACTGAGTCCATCGTTCTGGCTTGGTCTAATTCTATTATTCATTGTTGGAGTTACATCCACCGTTTTTGCTACCATTATTGCGACCTTCATCCAAGTGATGATACCGAACGAAATGCGCGGCCGCGTGATGAGTTACTATACTGTGACGCTGATTGGCTTGCCATCGCTCGGCGCGCTGGGAAGCGGAGCGGTGGCGCAATCGCTGGGTGGAATCAATGGCGCGCCGCATGCGGTGTTGATTGCCGCGATCTTGCTTGGAATCATTTTAGTGCTGGTCACGCCCGTTTTCTGGGGAAGAAATATAAAAAGAGATTGAACGCTGGAAAATATAAGCAGGATACAACGAATAACGTTGTATCCTGCTTATTGATTCTCTAGGATTTTACTATTTCGCGAATTCCGTTGCGCGAGTCTCCCGAATTACTGTGACTTTGATCTGCCCCGGATATTGCATGGTTTCTTCGATCTTCTTGGCAATATCACGCGCCAGCCGCGCCGAGGCAAGATCATCAATGTTTTCTGGTTTGACAATGACGCGCACCTCGCGTCCGGCCTGGATCGCGAAGGCTTGTTGTACGCCCTCGAACGATTGCGAAAGCTCTTCCAGCGTACGGATGCGTTTGATGTAGGCTTCCAAATCTTCACGTCGCGCGCCCGGACGTGCGCCGGAGATCGCATCGGCGGCTTCCGCGATTACAGCTTCGATGGTTAACTGATCCACTTCATGATGATGCGATTCAATCGCGTTGACCACTATCGAGTTGACGCCATATCGTCGGCAGTATTCTGCGCCGAGTTTGGCATGTGTGCCTTCCTGGTTGTGATCCATGGCTTTGCCAATGTCATGAAGGAATCCGCCTTGTTTGGATAATTCAACGTTGGCTCCGATTTCAGCCGAGAGAATACCAGCAAGTTTTGAAACCTCGACCGCGTGCGCGAGTTGATTTTGTCCGTACGAAGTGCGGAATTTCAAGCGGCCCATCATGCGCAATACTTCTGGATGCAAGCCCGCGATACCCGCCTCGAATGCTGCTTGCTCCCCCGCTTCATTGATGATCTTATCAATGGCCTTCGTTTCTTCTTCCAGAATCTTTTCGATGTGTGCGGGATGGATGCGCCCATCAACCGTAAGCCGCGTGAGCGCGCGGCGTGCAATCTCACGTCGCACCGAATCAAAACATGAAATCGTTACGGCTTCAGGCGTATCGTCCACGATCACGTCCACGCCTGCAGCTTGCTCAAAGGCCTTGATGTTGCGACCATTGCGTCCCACAATGCGGCCCTTCATTTCTTCGCTGGGGATCGGCACAACCGATGAAGTCACTTCCGCGACATGGTCAGATGCCACGCGCTGGATCGCGTCGGCGATCAACTTGCGGGCGCGCTTTTCGCCTTCTTCGCGTGCTTCCGCTTCGATCTGGCGGTAGATGCGGGCCATATCGGCGCGCGCTTCTTTTTCGACGGCGGCAAATAATTGTTTCTTGGCATCATCCTGTGAAAGTTGGGCAATTTGTTCGAGCTTGATGACTTCCTGCTCGTATAGCTTTTCCATTTCATTCGTGCGCCGATCAATGGTGCTTTGCCGTTTGTTAAGGTTCTGGTCGCGCTGTTCAAGTTTGTCGGCGCGGCCGTCAAGTTCGGAGCGGCGCTTATCGAGGCGATCCGCTTCCTTGCCCAATTCGATGCGCCGTTCTTTGATCTCGCTCTCCGAGGCTTGAACGATCTTGGTCGCGCTTTCGCGCGCTTGCGTCTCAATCAGGCGTGCCTGCGTGTTGGCAACCTTCAGAATATTGTCAGCTTTATCCTGCTGATTTTTGAGAGCCCGGTCACTCTGATAGCGATGATAGAAATATCCAGCAACGCCTCCTATCGCTAATCCAACAAGAAGAGCAATGATGATACTGATTGCATTCATGTATTTTCCTCATTATCAAGTTGTTGTTCCGTGTGCGCCTCATTCCAAATGCGGGATACGACGGACGCGATCACGGAATATGGAAACCCGCGGCGGGCGAGATGCTCCGAAAGTTTTTTTCGAAACTCGCTCCATTCTTCGGATTGGAGGCGGCGCGCCTTTTTCAAACCTGCTTCATAGGCCAGAGCTTCTTCGTCCAACCCTTCCAACGCCGATTGCGACGTTTCATCGGAAAGTCCTTTTTGTCGAAGCTCCATTTGCAGTGCACGCCGACTGCGCGGCCGGAACGTGTTGCGGTTCTCGACCCATGCGCGAGCAAATTGGTTATCGTCCGCAAGTCGATTTTCACGCAAACGTTCGAGCGTATGCTCGATCACATCCTGCGGAATCTCGTGCTTGCTCAGGTTTTGCCGTATCTCGGATTCAGAGCGGGCGCGGTAGCTCAGAAAAAGCATCGCCTGTTGATAGGCCCGCTCGCGGCTGTCTTCCGCTTGAAGCGAAGCGATCTTATCTTCGCTGAGTTCCTGTCCGAGCTTAAGCCATGCGGCTGTAATTCGTGAAAGTCCGAAAGCGTAATTCCCATCGAGGTGAATGTTCACCCGATTGGGATCGCGCTTCTGAGGCTCAATAGCAGTGATCTTAGCCATTAAACAAAATACAGCCGATGGCCTGCCCAGATGGCCTCGACTGTAAACGAAATATGGAATGGAGAAACCGGCCCCGGCTCCGAAAGAAGCGGGTTGACAAGGGTGTAGGCCCGAGAATCAGGTTACACAGGCTGAAAAATCAATCCGAAATAGCATTCTCTCAAATATATCCGTCTGAATGACGGCAACTTTCTAAATCACCTGAGCCAGGATATGGCGGAAATCAATCTGCCAATTTCGTGCGGGTTCCAATAGTCCGTTTGCAAGTCAGGCCGCCGAGGCGGCAAAGTAAACCATAAATCCTTTCGGATTTTTTGTATTATACATGATTTTTTAACAATGTGTTAAGGATTTTGGAATCACTTCGCGGGTGTAGAAATTTTTAATCCGATAGGTTAAGATAGTTTGACTGGTGTTACACTAAAGATAACATACATGATTGGCTGGATTTTCTGCAAGGTGCCATCATCCAAAATAACGATTCACCTCAAAAGGAGGCCCCATGGCTAAAATCACACGTGAAGACGCTCTTGAATATCACCACCTCAAAGGAAAGCCAGGCAAGATCGCTGTTGTTCCCACCAAACCGATGGATACGCAGCGCGACCTGAGCTTGGCCTATACGCCGGGTGTGGCCGAACCAGTTTTGGAGATTGAGAAGGATGCGGAGCTGGCTTATGAATATACCTCAAAGGGAAATCTCGTCGCCGTAATCACGAATGGGACAGCGATCCTCGGCCTGGGTGACCGCGGGGCGCTGGCGTCCAAACCGGTGATGGAAGGAAAGGGAGTTTTATTCAAGAAGTTTGCCGATGTGGATGTCTTCGATATCGAAGTCAATTCCCACGATCCGGACGAAATTATCAGAGTCGCAGCGGCCATCTCGCCGACGTTTGGCGGCATCAACCTCGAGGATATCAAGGCCCCCGAATGTTTTTACATCGAAGAAGAATTGAAGAAGATGCTTGATATCCCGGTCTTCCACGATGACCAGCATGGCACCGCGATCATTTCTTCGGCAGGGCTAGCGAACGCGCTTGAAGTTGTCGGCAAGAAACATAGCGAGATTCGCTTGGTGATCTCGGGTGCAGGCGCGTCTGCCATCTCGTGCGCGGAACTGGCCATTCGCTGGGGCGTGAAGCGCGAGAATATCATGTTGTGCGATAGCAAGGGTGTTGTTTATAAAGGCCGTACCGAAGGCATGAATAAATATAAGGAACGCTTCCTGGTCGAGACCGATGCCCGTACGCTCGCGGACGCGGTCCGCGGCGCGGACGTGTTCTATGGTCTCTCCGTTGCCAATGTGTTGACTCCGGAGATGGTCAAATCCATGGCGAAGGACCCGATTGTGTTTGCGATGGCGAATCCCGATCCGGAGATCAAACCTGAATTGGCGAAGGAAGCACGTAAGGATGTGATTATTGCTTCGGGCCGCTCGGATTATCCGAATCAAATCAACAACGTGCTGGGCTTTCCATTTATCTTCCGCGGTGCATTGGATGTGCGCGCCAGAGCGATCAATGATGATATGAAGTTCGCAGCTTCTAAAGCGCTTGCCGCACTTGCCAAAGAAGATGTGCCCGATTCTGTTTTGCGCGCATATGGCGTGGATAGCATCAAGTTTGGACGCGAATATATCATTCCCAAGCCGCTCGATCCGCGCGTATTATTATGGGAATCCCCCGCAGTTGCTGAGACGGCGATGAAGACTGGCGTTGCGCGCAAGACGATTGACATTGACGAATATCGCGAACAGCTTGCATATCGTCAGGGCAAGGGCGAACAGGTGCGTTACTTCTTCCAGAACAAAGCCCGCTCATCCGGTGGAACGAAGCGCATCGCATTTCCGGAGGGGGAAGAGCCAAAGATCATTCGCGCCGCGTATCAAATCGCGGAGGAGCATATCGGAACACCGATTCTGATTGGCCGCCCATCCGTTATTCAGCACCAGTTGAGTATTCTAGGAATTGATTACAAGCCTGAGATTGTTGATCCTGCTGACTTTAAGGGCTTGGGTCAATATGCCACAGCTTATTATGAACTACGAAGTCGCAAAGGCCTGAAGATTTCCGAAGCAGCCAAGAAGGTGCGTGACCCAAATGTGTTCGGCGCGTTGATGGTCAAGATGGGCGACGCGGATGCCTTTGTCAGCGGCCTGACCTACGATTATCCTGAAGTGATCCGACCGGCTTTGCGAATCCATCACACCGCCTCCGGCGTGACGCACGCCGCGGGGGTGTACATTATGATCGTCGAAGATCGCGTTTATCTGTTTACGGACGCGACTGTCAACATCGAGCCGACTGCCGAGGACCTGGCTGAGATCGCGACACTCGCGGCGGATTTCGCGGTTCGACTTGAACTGGAGCCGCGCGTAGCATTCCTTTCGTTTTCCAATTTTGGTTCCACGCCGCACCCGCTTTCAGATAAGATGCGGAGGGCCGTTGAACTCGTCAAAGCGCGCCGCCCGGATCTTGCTGTGGATGGCGAGATGCAGGCTGATACCGCGGTGGTGGCCGAGATCATTGATGAACGCTATCCGTTCAGCGCGGTGAAAGATGCAAATGTGTTGGTCTTCCCCTCGCTTGAGTTTGCAAACATCGCCTACAAGTTGTTGGCGCGGCTCGGCAATGCTAAAGCCATTGGCCCAATTTTGCTTGGCACAGGCGCACCCATCCATGTGCTGCAAACCGGCGATGAAGTCAACAATATTGTTCAGATCGCAGCGGTAGCGGTGATGGATGTGATGAATCGCGAAGAATCAGTTGGGAAGAAAGTAAGAAGTAAGAAGTAAAATATTAGAAGTTTAGACTTCGGAAGTCTGCGAGACTTCCGAAGTCTTTTTTTATTGCGAGAGTCTCTGCAAGTAAATGATAGATGGGATTATTTATACTTCAAGGTGAAAAGGAGAATCATCTATGAGTAAATTAAAGAACATCATTAGAATTTGGCTTCCTTTTGCGGTGGTCATATCGGCGTTTTGTCTGTTGGCTTATGCGACGGTGCAGCAAGCTCTTCGGCAGGAATTGAACGATCCCCAAATTCAAATGGCGGAAGATACTGCTTATAGCTTGAGTAATGGCGCAACGGTTGATTTAGTTATTACTGGCACAAAAGTTGAAATGTCGCGCAGCCTTGCGCCATTTATTGATATTTATGATTTAAATGGCGCTCCGATAGCAGGCTCCGGTTTGCTGAACGGTCAATTGCCTGATTTTCCCACAGGTGCATTGGATACTGCCAAACAAAAGGGAGATAACCGCGTCACCTGGCAGCCGAATGCGGATGTTCGAATTGCGTCAGTGGTTGTGCCATACAATAATGGCTTTGTCATGGCGGGACGCAACATACGCGAGGTCGAGCAGAGGGAATCTCAAACCGAGATGTTTGCAGGCGTGACGTGGATTTTGGCGTTGATCGCTACGTTCATCGTGATTGCATTTGGTGAGTTTGTGTTGGCAGAAAAATAGAATTTATTTTTGATTTAATACTGTAAGGGGCGGAGTATTCCGTCCCTTACAGCATTGGTCACAAGTTAAGGTAGTTCGGGCTGTGTCAAGATAGTTATGAGAGGTGAGGAGTGGGCGGCTTTTCGTTTCCGCTTGACGATACCGAGTAATTTGGAATTGGCGGCCAAGTAAGCGACGATATCATCTGCCTGACCGTGGTGATGAGCCTGCGTGAAAAAGTAAAGACTGCGATAAACCATTTCAATGGAGATGGTGGCAAACGGTTGATTGAGCGCTTCGGCGACGCTATCCGTGAGATCTACCAAAACTGCATAAAGTAGCCAGGTTGCCCAGACTTGAATCTCGACTGCATTCTGCGCACCGCACCAAAAATACGCGAGACCCAATAAGCGCTTGACAATCGCATACGCATCTTCAATGCGCCAACGTTGCCAATACAAGGCCACTAGATAAGCCGCAGGCAAACGCTCGGCATCCAACTCGTTGCTCAAATAACGATACCATGTTTTGCCATAGAAGACTTCGACCAGCCGCACTAACTGACGACTATCTTCTGGTCCGATCCAAACCAAAGAATCACGTGCCGTGGCGGTTTGAATGAGTGCGCGTTCAAAACTGTAAACGAGATTGTTTTTCGCCCGCGTGATGAACTTGACCTGCGCCAACGTCAATTGGGCGAAAATCTCGAAGTTTATGTAGCCCATATCAAAAATCAGTAGCGAATTCGCTTTCAAAACTTCCAGAATTTGCGGCCAGAAGCGTTGATCGTGGGCTTGTGGGTCAGATTCGTACCAAATTTGGGATGGAAGTCGGGAACATAGATTCAATAAGCAGGTCATCCGACCTGCCAGCGGATTTTGCGGTAAGTCTTTGAGTAACCCAAGTTTGCGAATGAGCACATCCAAGGTCGAGCCGTCCACGAGTTCCGCTTCACGATAATGTTCCTGCGCCCAGGCAATTTCTGGCGGTAAGGGTCGCTTTCGTTCTGCCCATCGTTTTTGCATCAGCGGCAAAATGGACAACAAGATTTTCAGAAATAGATCGGAGGGTAAACTGGTCAAACGTTGTGAGAGCGCCTGTTGACTGACCTTGCGCGGCGAAGCCCATAACATACTTTCCGTTTGAATCAGCCGCACCATTTCATTCACCCCGCCGATTTGCCTCCAGATCATTTCTAAAACGAAGGCGACCATGACCATTAAATTCAATGTCCGTTCCCGCAACCCCAGGCTGCGGAAGTAATCCATCTGGGCTAATGTTGCTGGATGAACCACCTCCGTCAGACGTTCTTGAATTTATTCAGCGCTTGGCGCACTGATCGAATGCTTGGTATGATCGTGTTGGATCGCTCGTGTGTGCCGAATGCTACTGGCTTTTCGGCCTTGTTTTTCTTCGCTCATGGAGCAAAGTTTACCCGAAACACTCCAAATTCCCTGCTTGACAGGTTATTTATCTGCTTAACTTGTGACCGATGCCCTTACAGTATTATATGCGCCAATCCGATCAACGCGCCGCCGGCGATCAGCCAGGTTGAATTAGTTTGAAATCGAATCAATATGATAAGACAAATTACCGCGATGCCGATGGTGATGGGATCAATCAGAGCAGTCGAAGCTAATTGAACGGAAACCGCCAGCATGAGTCCGAGTGATGCGGCGTTGACTCCGTCCAAAAAATTGGAAGCCCACGCGGAATTTCGAATCCGTTTGATAAAAAATCCGCTGATGCCGACGTAAATAAAAGATGGCAGGAATATTCCTAGCGTGGCAAGGAGTGCACCAGGGATGCCGCCCAGCAAATAGCCGATGAACGTGGCGGTGGTAAAGACCGGCCCCGGCGTGATCTGACCGATGGCAATCGCATCGATCAATTGTTTATCGGTCAACCAGCCGAGGTGAAGAACGAAATCGGAGCGCAGGAAAGCCAGCAGAACATAGCCGCTGCCATATAACGTCGCGCCAACTTTGAGAAAGTTAAGGAACAAGAGAGTCAAGTTGAAAGGGGTGGAAGCGGCGAGAAAACTTAATCCAGCAAAGGGCAATAAAATTCCAGCAATGGAAATATTTTTTGTTCTCGAAAGATTCTCGCCGATCATGACGATGAGGCCAGCGAACAGAAGAATGATCAGGATATTTACACCAAGCATATAAAGAACAACCGCGCACAGCCCGATGACGCCCGTCAGCCAATTCTTAATTGCCTTCGAGCCCAAGCCCCATAATGCCTGGGCGATGATCGCCATCACCACTGGCATGATGCCGTAAAGAATGCCTGTTGCCCAGGGCGTCGTACCGTAACGGATATATGCCCAGCTTAATATCATCACGATCACCATGGCTGGCAGGATGAAACAAACACCAGCCAACACGAGTCCCACCCAGCCGACGCGGCGATAACCCAGATAGATAGCCATTTCGGTTGATGTGGGGCCGGGAATCATATTTGCCGCGCCGAACAGATCGAGGAATTCCTGCTCGGTGATCCACTTGCGTTTCTTCACGACTTCATCGCGCATGATGGCAATATGCGCGGCGGGACCACCGAAAGCGGTCACGCCCAGCCGTAGAAAAAGCGCGGCGACTTCGATCAATCGGCTTCGATGCGAGATATCTACAGATTGGGCTTGCATCAACTAAAATAATCGTCCGGAGAAAATCAATAATCCGATCGCAACGAGATGGAAGGTAATCAAAATGGATAAGGCTTGCCAACTGAAAGCCTTGCTATTGAGCAGACGATTCCCTTTGAAGCGGCGATCCAGCCAGGCTGTTATCGCCAACAAAACTCCCATATAGAATCCATAAACGATGTAGTGTAACTCGGTGCCATGCCACAGCCCCATCAATCCCATCGTGAGGATATATCCCACATACGAAGCGGTATAGCGATCCTTGAACCATTTATTTTTCAGCGCAGTGAAGACGAAGCGGTTGTAGACGTGATCTCGGAACCAAAACGACAGGCTCATATGCCAGCGATTCCAAAAGTCGCGGATGTCGCGCGAAAGGAACGGACGATTGAAGTTTTCCGGCGTGTGAATGCCAAATAAATAACTGAGTCCCGCTGCAAAGGCGCTGTATCCGGCAAAGTCGAAGAACAGATAAAAGGTATATGCGTACATGTACGAGCCAATGTGCAAAAGATTGCCGCCCTTCGACATCGGATTGAGCCAGTATTGTTGGATCAGCGAGGCGAGAATGAATTTGTAAAGGAAACCAGTGAAAACGCGATGAACGAATCCATCAAGGTCGGATAAAAATTCGGAGCGTGTCCGTTCGCGCTTCCAGTCTTCATTGAAGCGGTTATACCGGTCAATCGGTCCGGATGAAATAGTGGGGAAGAACAATAAGAAAGTCAGATATTGAATTGGCGGAAGCGATTTAATCATGCCATCGTGGATACCGATAATTACATCCAGACTTCGGAAGGTGATATACGATAATCCCAAAAAGAAAATCTGATAATCGGCTTGGAACAGTGGAACGAATTTTGCCGCGAGCAAAGGCAATAAACTTAATAACACTGCCAGATAAAACGCAAACTGATTTTTTCCGCGCTTGTGTATCAGCAAAAAGAGAATCGCGATCAGCCATTGCAGAACTGCATAAATCGCGACGAGTTCTAGTTCATTGATCGATATGGATTTTGTGATTTGCTGTGGAACATAGTATTGAATCACCAACATCAGGAGAGTCGCCAGCACAAGCCAGATTTTTGAAATCCGTTTGAAGAAGCCAACGATAATGGCTGGTATCACGATATAGATCAGCAAAATGCCGAAGTAAAGAAAGCTGGTATAAGGAATCATTTAAGTCCCTCCGATAGTTTTCGACGGTCCGCTTTGCCATTGTTCGTCATCGGGAACTGCTCCACGAAAATAAATTTACGCGGGATCATATAATCAGGCAGCCGTCCGTTCAGTTCGCGTCTTCAACATGCGCGTGATTTCATAATCTGATTTGTTCATCTGCTGCTTCAGAACGACGAATGCCGCCAAATAATCCGCTTTATCATTCTTCATCACCGGGATGACCACCGCATCCCGCACATTTGGAAGCGCGTGCAAGTTATTTTCAATATCACCGATCTCGATGCGATAGCCATGCAGCTTGATTTGAAAATCAATCCGTCCATCAAAAAACAAATATCCATTCTGATAATGGCCCAAGTCGCCGGTGCGATAGGCGCGCATATTGTTGATTTGATAAAATGCGCGTTCCGTTAAATCAGGACGATGGATATATCCCGCGCTGACATTCGGTCCTGCGATGACAATCTCACCTCGTTCTCCGGCTGGAGCTTCCGCTTCCGCGCCGCTATCGAGAATGTGGATTTCGCAATCAGGCTTGGGCTTGCCAACTGGCAACGGACTATATTGTGCGATGATTTCCTGATCGATACGGATGGAACTGGTTGCAACCGTTGCCTCGGTTGGTCCGTAAGTATTCCAAACTTCGGCGCGTGGAAAACGCGTCAGCAGACTGCCAGCCACTTCCGGCGCGAGGGTTTCGCCGCAGAACCAAAATTTGTTCACTTGTGGAATCATCTGTGCGTTGAAAGTTGGTTCTGTCAAACAGAATTGGGCAAACGATGGGGTTGAAACCCAAACGCTGATTTTTGAATTAGGCAGACTCTGAAAAAGTTTTTTCGGTTCGGCAATCACATCTTTGGTCAAGCTGAAGAGCGTCCCGCCGGTGACGAGGCTTGAATATAAATCCATCACCGATAGATCAAATGAGAACGGCGCCTGATTGAGAAATACTTCTTCGCCTTCGGCAAAATGCTGTTCGGATAATATCCAATTCACAAAACTTTCAAGGCATCCGCATGTGATGACAACACCTTTGGGTTCACCCGTGCTTCCCGAAGTGAAGATGATATACCAAGCATCATCGAGCGCGGGGTGATGAATTTGAAACTTGGATTCGCCTGCTTTTGATTGACTGACCAATTCCTTCACTTTATCCGTCGTGACGAACATGGAAGCTTTTGCTGTTTCCAAAATTTTCTCCACGCGTTGCGATGGAAGTGAGCTGTCCAATGGAATATACGGGTGACCGGATTTCACCGCGCCGAGAAAGGCGATGAGCATCTCCGGCTCTTTATGCCCCTGGATTGCAATTGGGGAATGGTCGTCGGACAATTGCTTCGATAATGATTCTGCCAGTGTATTGGATTGATGCGTCAATTCGGCGTAGGTCAGAGTTTGTTTGCCGCTATGATGCGCGATACGTTCAGGGGTCTTGCAACTCCATTGGTCAATCCGTTCGATCAAATCCATCAGAATCCCTGATAGACAAACTTGGGCGTGGTGAAATTGCCTCGGCCATACATGATGATCAATCCCCCAATGATGGCGAGATAATACAACGTCAACAGAACGACGCGCCCTGTCGGATTAGTGTAAATTGCCGTGAAAAAATTCGTCAAGTGTTTGATCCACATAAATCCATCCATAGCGACTGGTGTGTGCTCCTTGGTCAATGCTAAAATAAATATCCGTGCCATATTGTTGGTAATCAACCAATGGCATATGATATTGATTCACCATCTCATTCAATTTGACATAATAAATGTTTTGCGCCTGCTCAGATACTCCTTGAGCTTCCCAAATGGGAACATTCATGGGGCGGCTCAAGATCAATGGCTGGGCGCCTAACTCCTGTAGGACATGCAGAAGTATATCAAGATCGGTCCATTCGAGGTGGTGTTCGACTCGGTTGATGAACCTTGTATCTTCCGAACCAGCGGGGACCGGATTGGTCAAGACATGCTGATAAAACCACCAACGATCATCCTCAATACCCAGCGGGTTGTTAAGTGTATGCTGTTTTTGTTCTGCCAACGCGGCTGAAAAGTCAGCTGACCAATCAATCTTTTGTGGAATCTTTTGAACATCAGGATTGACTGGATGCGAATACAGATAAGAGATGACGTTCGCATGATCCTGCAAGCGCATGGTCATAATTTGGAGTTCACCAAGAGGCCAACTCAAGTCATAAAGGGTACGATTTGCCCTGGATGTGCTCGTCAATTGAATGATGGCAAAATCAAGAAACGAATCATTCTGAAGAGTAGCCGGGAAATCCAACATGCGTTTGGCTGCGTCTGATTTCAATGCCGAGCTGAGATAAGGACTGAAAATCATTTCGTAAGCATGAAGCGGTGAGAAATTACCGGCGTAATAATCCTGCGGGAGCTCGCTCATCGTGAAGGTCGCGGGCGAAAACGAGATGACGATTTTCTTTCCGCGCAAGTCCGGACCAAGCGCAGCTAAATCCTGTGCCATTGTCAGCGATGCCGCACCCAAATTGGCAACTTGAAAAACCGTAAAACTTGTTGGATAGGTTGCGAAGAATTTTTCAGCCTCATACTGCGTGTCAATCATCGTGATTTCCGAACTACCGTAAACGGGCAAAAGATCGGATTGATATAACGCCGCGCGTTGCACAGCGATTCCATTGATGGTTTGAGTTAAATCCAAAGGCGCTAGCGCGTTCACGTAACGTTGCTCCAGCGAACGGGCATACATATCAAATCCAATCAATGCCAAGATGACAATAATAAACGCAATGATCGCAGCGTCGAGATGAATTCGTTGTTTCACGGCTCAATTCTTCCATGAAAGAAATTATCCAGTGCTTGATCTACATAAACCCATCCATAGCCGCTGGTGTGCGAATATTGATCCGTGCTGAAATAAGTATCTGTTCCGTATTGTTGAAAATCAACCAATGGCGCTTTGTAATGATCTACGATCTTGTGCAATTTGACATAGTAGATGCTTTGAACTTGTTCGGATACTCCAAGCGCTTCCCAAAGATGGACATTCATCGGGCGGCTAAGAATCAACGGCTGTGCGCCCATCTCCTGTATGACGCGTAAAAGTATATCCAAATCGCCCCACTCAGGATATGATTTAATAAGGCGGGTGAAATAGGCGTCTTGGGATCCAGCAGGGATTGATTCCGTTAGAAGATACTGATATTTTTCCCAATGATCCTCCTCGATGCCAAAGGGATTATTCAGTGTATGTTGTTTTTGTTCTGCCAATGCGGCCGAGAGGGCGGCTGACCAGTCAATGGTTTGGGGAATCTTTTGAACGTTCGGGTTGATTGGATGCGACCAAAGATACAATACGACTTCCGCATGATCCTGCAAGCGCATGGTCATAATTTGGAGTTCACCGAACGGCCAACTCAAGTCATAAAGGATGCGATTGGCTCTGGATGTACTCGTCAATTGAATGATGGCAAAATGAAGAAACGAGTTGTTTTGAAGCGTATTTGGAAAATCCACCATGCGCTTAGCAGCATCGATTTTCAATGGGATGCTGAGGTAGGGGCTGAAGATCATTTCGTAGGCATGAAGCGGCGAAAAATTTTCAGCGTAAAAATCTCCGATCATGAAACTCGCGGGCGAGAAAGAGATGACAATTTTTTTCCCGCGCAGCTCCGGACCGAGTGCCGCCAAATCCTGAGCCATGTTCAGTGAAGATATTCCGAGGTTGGCGACTTGAAGAACGGTGAAGCCCGTTGGATAAGTTGCAAAGAATTTATCAGCATCATTGGATGTGCTTATCATCGATAGTTCCGAACTTCCATATACGGGTAAAAGGTCGGGTTGATTAAGTGCTGCGCGCTGCAACGCGATCCCATTGATGGTTTGAGTTAAATCCAATGGAGCCAGCGCGTTCACATAACGTTGCTCCAGCGAACGGGCGTAAATGTCCAATCCAATCAATCCCATGATTAGAATAAGAATCGAAACGAGCCCGGCATGGAGATGAGACGCTGCTCTCATGGCTGGAGTTGTCCATGATAGTAGGCATCCAGAATCTGATCCACGTACGCCCATCCTTCGCGGCTGGTATGCGAGCCCTGATCAATGCTGAAATACATATCGTGATCATATTGTCGGAAATCTATCAAAGGCATTTTGAACGGATCAGCAACAGAATGCAACCTATTATAGAAAATATCCTGTGTATCTTCGGTAACGCCCATCACTTCCCATAAAGGGACGTTCAGCGGTCGGCTGAGGATCAACGGCTTTGCACCCAGTTGCTGCAGGACGATCAAAAGGATTTTAAAATCCGTCCACTCCTGCGAATTGGTTAAATTTTTTCTATATAAATCATTGTTCGATCCTGCCGGTTCGGGCAGGGAAATTCTGTCGAAATACCACCACATAAAATTCTCAACGCCGTAGGAATTGGTTGTGGTATTTTTTATCTGTTCCGCAAGCGCATTCTGATGAACTGTATTCCAATCAATGGCTTGTGGAACTTTTTGCACATTGGGATCAAGGTGATGCGTCCAGATATAGAGCACCACCTCTAAGTGATCCTGCAATCGCAGGATTTCCGTTTGAAGTTCGCCGAGCGGCCAGATCAGGTAATACAAGATACGGTCTTTTATCGAAGTGCTGGATGTGATTGTGATGGCATAGGTTAGGAAAGGATCATTTCGAATCGTATCACGATACATCCAAAGGCTGTTTGAGATTTCATTCTTAATGCCAAAGCTCAGATAAGGACTGAAAATTGTTTCGTAGGTGCGCAGAGGCGAAAAATTCATCGCAAAATCATGATCTGGATTATTTTCGATGAAATATTTTTTGTTGATGAAGAATGAACCAGGCATGATCGAAAGAACGATCTTCTTCCCTCGAAGCTCCGGACCCAACGCCGCGAATTCCTGTGCAAGCGTTACGGATAGAACTCCCAGGCTGGCAACATCCACCACGGTAAAGCCAGTGGGATATTTGTCGAAAAATTGATCGGCCTGATATGGCGTAGGGAGCAAGGTCAGCTCGGAACTGCCATACATCATCAGGAGGTCTGGCTTTTGAAGCGCGGCACGCTGCAACGCATCTCCATTTTCCATTTGAGTTAAGTTCAGTGGAGCTAGTGCATTGACATAGCGGAGTTCAAGCGCTTGGGCGTAATAGTTGTATCCAACCAGCGAAGCAATCAGTGTGAAAAGCGAGATCATCGCAGCGAACAGATGCGATGTGGGCTTGAGACTCATTTGGTTCTTTCTTCAAAGTAAGCGATGATCTTTTGGGGCGTAGCCCACAGCTCGCGGTCAATTTCGCCCGGAGAAATTACGATACCAAGCGAATCCGAGAGTGCGACGATCAACTCCACGGTCCCGAAAGAATTGAGAATTTTTTCGTCGAATAAATCAAGATTTAAATCCTTGCGCACCTGGTCGGTACCGGTGACTTTTTCCAATTCTTTTAAAACGGTTTCAGAAATAGACATTTGCATCCTTGCAGATTAAATTATAACTTGCAAAAAATCAATCATGCCATTCCAGTTCATAATCGCTAATCGCAACCGTGTCGCCTTCTTTCACGCCGGCTTTGCGAAGTGCATCGTCCACGCCGAGCGCCTCCATGATTTTTTGGAAGCGGCGCACCGAGCCATCGTGCTCCCAATACGTCATGGAAGCCGCTCGCTCGATGCCTGCGCCGGATAATCTCCATTCGTTCGTGCCTTCACGTGTGACGTGAAAATCCTTCGCATCTTCCTTTGGACGATAAACGGGTACCGGAGCTTCGACATCTTCCAACGCTGGAGCCTCGGCCAGTTCCTCCGCGGCCTTGAGCAATAACTCATGAATGTTGGTGTGCGCAAGCGCGGAGATCGTCATCAATTCGACTTTTTGTTTCTTAAATTTTGCCTTGATGTCTTTCAACCGTTCCTGAACTTCGGGCTGATCGATCTTATTCAAAGCGACAATCTGCGGCTTCTTCGCAAGGTTCGGATCGAATAAAGATAACTCGCTATTGATCTGGCTGTAATCTGCAACTGGATCGTTGGATAAGCCATCAAGCAGATGGATCAATACGCGCGTTCTTTGAACGTGACGCAAAAAGTCGTGGCCGAGTCCCGCACCACTCGCAGCGCCTTCGATCAAGCCTGGGATATCGGCGAGGACCACGCTAGTGTTTTCGTCCACATCGGCCACACCGAGATTTGGTTCGAGCGTTGTGAATGGATAGGGTGCGATCTTTGGTTTGGCATTGGTCAACACCGATAGCAACGTGGATTTACCCGCGTTCGGCACACCGATCAAGCCGATATCGGCGATCAGCTTCAATTCCAGTTTGAGGCTTCTTTCTTCGCTGGGTTCGCCTTTTTCCGCGGTGCGCGGAGCCTGATTGCGTGAGGTCGCGAAATGCTGACTGCCGCGTCCGCCGCGCCCGCCTTTGCAAATGGTCAGACGTTCATTCGCTTGGGTCAAGTCACCGATCAATTCACCGGTGATCGCATCGTAGACGACGGTCCCCGGCGGAATGGCAATGATGAGGTCATCGGCGGACTTGCCCGACATATTATTCGGGCCGCCATTCTTGCCATTACTGGCGAGATAACGCGAGACGCGGCGAAAGGCTTGCAGGGTGTTGAGGCTCCGCCTGACTTCGAGGACAATGTCGCCGCCTTTGCCGCCGTCGCCGCCGTCGGGGCCGCCGCGCGGCACAAACTTCTCGCGATGGAAGTGCATCATGCCATCGCCGCCTTTGCCGGAACGTACTAGGATTTCTGCTTCATCAATAAACATGCCCCCCATTATAAACGACCTTCTCCGGCATTCCCCACTTTATTTGCACGAGAGGTGGAATTATTTGACCAATTTCCACGCGGCAGGCAAAGCTAGCGCAGCAGCGACCAGTTTCATCGCGTCGCCAATCAAGAAGGGCAACAAGCCTGCGGCGACTGCTTTACTGAAACTGCTAAGCACAACTGCCAGCCATACGATGCCAAAGAAATAAATGATTAGCGTGCCAACGAAAAACGGAACGAACGAAGTGCGGACGCTTCTTTCCAGGCCGCGTTCGGCCAGCAGACCGATAACGTAAGCCGCAACTATAAAGCCGACCAAATATCCAGCCGTCGCACCGATGAGCACATGCCATCCGCTTGCGCCGCCTGCAAAGAAGGGCAAACCCAGCGCGCCTGCGATGATATACAAGAACATGGACGCCGCTCCGCGTTTCGATCCGGAGGCTGCGCCGATCAGCAACACGCCGAAGGTCTGACCCGTGATCGGAACCGGTGTGAACGGCAATGGAATGATGACTTGCGCCAATGCGGCCATCAGCAAACTACCGACAACGATCAGGCCAAGGTCTCTCAGCCATGACGATGTGCGGGGAATATAACGAGTGGAGAGGGTGGGAGCTAAAGTGGTCATTCTAATATTTCCCTTTCTGAAATCGAAAATATTTCTGGTTCATCAATAAACATGTCCCCCATTATAACGGAAGGAATTATGTAAACTGTTCGAGATTCACCGCGACCAGCGGAAGCGCATCGTCCACAAATTTATCGAGGGCTGGGCGCTTCTTGCTGTGACTGTAAAGCGATGCTAGCCCATAGATCGCCCAAGTGGCAACCGTGGCAGGAATTTCTGTGGGAATTTTTGTTTTGGTCTGTTTTAACCAATGGGATAACAAATCAAAGATCTGTTTTTTGATCGTTCCTTCAATGAGCGACTCGAAATGTTCATGCGGTTGTCCGCAATCAGTATGTATTTGAGATAGGAACTCACAAACCGCAAGAATCATATTTCGTAAATTGTCATTGGTGTAATGGCAGGCGTTTAAGGTCCGCTTTTCGATTTCCTGCATGAACTTCTGGCTGATAGAATAATCAAGCAAAGCATATTTATCCGCGAAGTGCGCGTAAAACGTGGCGCGGTTGATCTGCGCCTTGTCGGTCACATCCTGCACGGAGATGGATTCAAAGCCCTTTTCGGCGATGAGATTTTCAAAGGCTCCCAGGATCAGCCCTCGGGTCCGTTTGACGCGGGGATCAAGTTTTTCTTCTTCTTTTAAGTTAGACAACATTTTGTCTCCAGTGTTGCTTATCCAACAGATCCATGTTTTTGATGGTTGACCTGATTCGGTAAGAATAGTAAATTGTGCAACATCTGTTGTTTAGAATACAACTGTATAATATCAAAGTTTTCAAGGAGAGTCAAGATGGACGTAACAATCATTGGTGCGGGGAATATGGGACGCGGGATCGGAACCCGTCTCGTGTCGGGCGGGCATTCGGTCGCTTTTGTGGATGTCAATCCCGAAGCGGCTGAAAAGACTGCTGCAGATGTAAAAGCTTCCGCAAAGAAGGGTGCGAAAGTTTCCACAGCCAGCCTCGATGGTGCAAAGCTTGGCGATGTGGTTGTGCTTGCGGTAGAATATGGTACGAACATTCAACTCGTAAAGCAATTGGGTGCGAAGCTGGCGGGCAAGGTAGTCATTGACATTGCCAATCCGCTCAACAAAACTTATGATGGTCTCGCCACCGCTGCCGATTCTTCCTCTGCGGAAGATGTTGCCAAGGCAGTTGCTTCCGGTGCAAAGGTAGTGAAGGCGTTCAACACGACGTTTGCAGGCACGCTTCTTACGGGACAAGTGGCGGGGCAGCCGCTCGATGTCTTTATCGCCGGTGACGACGCGGATGCGAAGAACAAAGTCGCGCAGTTGGTGAAGGATGGCGGTATGCGTGCGATTGACACCGGTCCATTGAGCCGCGCCCGCCAGATCGAAGGGATGCAATTCCTGCACATTATTTTGCAGGGAACGCTCGGCACGAATTGGGGCAGCACCGTGAAAATCTTAAGTTAAAAAATAAAGGAGATAATATGGTAGCAGTACATGCAGATGGCACTCTAATTCCCAACAAGGAATTTACAAAATTAGCTAGCGATGAACAGATTGAGCGCGTTGCCAAAGCATTGGAAGCAAATGGAATGCACGCCTTGATCGCCGAGAATGGCGCAGAAGCCAAGAAGATTGTTCTTGGTTTAGTGCCAGAGAACGCCGAAGTTTATACCAATCAATCAAAAACGCTTGAGAAACTGGGTCTATTCGATGAGTTCGACAAGTCGGGTCGTTACAATGCAGTGCGTCCGAAAGTGATGTCGCTTGACCGCAAAACTCAGTTCGATCAGATTCGCAAGCTACGCTCTATCCCCGATTATATTGTGGGAAGCGTTCATGCCATCACCGAAGATGGCAAGGTATTGATTTCTTCTTTCGGTGGCAGCCAGCTTGCGCCGTATGCATCCGGTGCCGCGAAAGTGATTTGGGTCGTGGGTACACAAAAAATTGTCAGGGATTTGAACGAAGGCTTTCGGCGTATCGAAGAATATAGCTATCCATTGGAAGATCAGCGCCTGCTGACGGCTATGGGAATCCATACGGCAATTGGAAAAACATTGATTGTCAATCGGGAAGTCGCGCCCGGCCGCATCACGATTGTCCTGGTAAAAGAAGAATTAGGCTATTAGTCAACATATGGACCACAGTGAGTTAAGGAGATTTAACAATGTCTGATAAGACCATGCAAGCAATTCGTGCGCACGATTATGGTGGCCCAGAGGTGCTCGTGCTGGAGCAGGCGCCTCGTCCCGAACCAAAAGCCGACGAGGTGTTGATCCGAGTCAGAGCCGCAGGCGTAAACCCAGCCGATTGGAAATATCGCTCTGGCGCCTACAAACAATTCATGCCGCTCCAATTTCCTTGGACTCCGGGCTTGGATGGCTCGGGCACGATTGAATCCGTTGGAGCAAATGTCACTGCTTTCAAAAAGGGCGATGAGGTCTATGGCATCATCGCTGGCAGCTATGCCGAATATGCATTAGCTAAAGCGAATGAAATACAACGCAAACCTGCAAGCCTAACTTTTGAAGAGGCGGCTTCTCTTCCCGTGGGCGCTCTTACTGCGTGGGGAGCTATCGAAACCGCGAAAGTTAAAAATGGACAGCGCGTGTTGGTCCATGGTGCAGCGGGCGGAGTTGGTGCGTACGTCGTGCAGTTGGCGCGTTGGAAGGGAGCACACGTAACTGGCACCGCCTCAACTCGCAACGTTGAATTTGTTCGCTCCTTGGGCGCAGAAAATGTGATTGATTATTCTGCTACGCGGTTTGAAACGGTTGTCCATGATATGGATGTGGTCATTGATACTGTGGGAGGGGACTTAGCTGAACGTTCGTTTCAGGTACTTCGCCCAGGTGGTATCTATGTGACAGTTGCCGGGCGGCTGGCAGAGGATGCTGGAAAAGCACAGAAAATCACAGCAGTGAGTGGAGGTCGCGCTTCCCCGGAAAACTTGAAGCAGATTTCGGAGCTGATCAATACGAAGAAGCTCAAGCCGGTGACGAGTAAGGTCTTCCCGCTGGCAGAGGCTCGTCAGGCACATGAACTAAGTCAAACCGGTCACGGCCGCGGGCGGATCATCCTACAAGTAGCTGATTAACCTAAACCATGAATACATTCAGGAGACATGATGTTGAAATCTGCAAACTCAGTTGAACTTCGTAAGTTATGGTGGGCCGGCCCACTAACCGTCCTCGCCGCAATTGTGGGCGTGTTGATCGTGCGTGCAATCGCACGTATGATTTTGCAGCCGCCGTATGCTCCGGGACTCGCAATGATTATGATTCCAATCGTTTTGACTCTTGTTCTTTGTACGGCGGCCGTTCTGGTGTTCGCACTGGTCGGACGTTTTGCGAAGAATCCGGTGCGTACCTATTTCATCATTTCATTCGTATTTCTCATCATCAGCTTTCTACCGGATATTGCGGCCGCATCCATGCGCATGCCCGGCGCAGGCTGGCCCTATTCCATTACCTTGATGATCATGCATGTGGTGGCTGGGGTGATCACGGTTCTGATGTTGACGAGATTAACCGCCACCGAAAGCGTATAAGCGACAACCTTAACGAACCTTCTTTTGAAGGTTCGTTTTATTTTATTGCTTTGACAGATGATGTCTTGCTAATCGCTGGCAGCTTTGACCAACTCCGCGACCAATTCGCGGCAGAAATCCGGAATGTCCGCAACGATCCGACCCCAAATCTGGTTGCCGTCATGAAATGCAGGTTCGTCCATCCATGTCGCCCCGGCATTGACCAGGTCATCCTTGACGCCGAGCGAGCCTGTCGCACACCGACCGCGTACGATGCCTGCTGAGATGGCAACCAATCCGCCATGACAAATGATGCCGATGGGTTTCTTTGCATCATTCATCTCTTTGACCAGATTTGTCACGGCAGAATGACGCCGCAATTTATCGGGCGCCCAGCCACCGGGGATGACCAGCGCGAATAAATCACTGCTTTTTAGCGAATCAATTTTCGCGGTCGGAGTGATTTCCAATCCGTTCTTGCCATGCACGGACTTGAGATCCAGCCCAGCCCCAATGACTTCCGCGCCTTCTTCCTGAAGCCGCATGAACGGAACGTAGAACTCCAAATCTTCCACACCTTCCGCAACGAGAATTGCAATTCGTTTACCGGTTAGACGCATAAGAGCCTCCTTTATTACAGTAAGTTATTTTTGCTCACTAGTTATTGTACATCCATTTATATAACAGCGCGGATGAGGACCGTAGGTGTAAATTAATATGCCTGGATCATTATAGGGATAGGGCTCAAGATAAAAATTGATTTCTTTCGCTGAATCATCAACTTGTAAATTAGAATATCCGTCCTCTCCTATGTATTGAAACGGGAGTTGATTGCAAGATATATTGTTTAGGTTACATTCATAAAGTGAAAAAATTAGCGTTACGCAAGAATTATTATTGCCATTACATTCGTCTGATACATAATAGAGATGATTTCCAAGCTTTGTTTTAGAATAATCCTCATACGATCGCGAATGTTCTCCATAAGTATAGATCAAATCATTCTCTCCGTTAACTACGTTCAGCTCGTTTTTTGATACATCAGATATAAAATGACCATCACTATGTATCCCGACCTCCCCTAATTGTTCACAATGTGTAACTTGACCTCCACATTTATATAATTCCAGATGTGATATGCCCCATTCGCCAATCTCTGATGTAAGGTAATAAGTATTGTTTTCAAATTGGATGTGGTCTACTATTGGTGGTACATTACTAAAAAGCCATGAAGGGTCTGGCGAATCCCCAATCAAACAAAGACTGCTAATTGTTAGGCAAGGCGCTGTCAGTAGAAACAATATTATTCCCAATGCAATACGTTTCCTTGCCGCTAGAACAACCAAAGTTAGAAGGAATACGATCCATAGGATAAGATCACAGCCAGATAAAATGGCTTGATAGTTTTCGAGAGAGATGAAAAGTCGAGGTTTTTGCAGCCATGAAAAATAAAGAACAGTAAAAATTGGGATCACAACAATGCAAATGTTGCTTACATATCTTATGGTTTTTGCGAATTTAGATTCTTTGTTCATATTTTCCTTCCAATTCGCTGGTGACAACCAAAAAAAGAGTCGGATGAATTCTATCACCCGACTCCCTAGCCGAGGCGGCCTCATGCCGCCAACGCCCTGCGTTCTTTCAGGGTCGGCTGCTTCGGAGCCGCGTGGCTCCGAAGCAGTAATGAATAACTATTCCCTATTCCCTTATTTCTTCTTTCCAAACTTCTTCATCAGCAAATCTTGCAAGGTCGGCTGACCGATCTCCTGCAATTCATATCGTACGCGTTGATAAGGTTTCTTGATCTTCATCACGCGTGACAAATCAATCGGCGTGCCGATGATGACCATGTCCACATCCGACTTGTTGATGGTGGCTTCCAAATCCCTGGTCTGCGCTTCACCGTATCCCATCGCAGGCAGGATCGGTCCGGTCTTCGGATACTTGGCATAAGTCGCGGCGATGGACTTGACCGCGAACGGACGCGGGTCAACGATCTCTTTCGCTCCGAAACGCCGCGCTGCCACAAAACCCGCGCCATATGCCATCTCGCCGTGAGTCAACGTCGGTCCGTCTTCGATGACCAACACGCGCTTGCCACGGATCGCTTCGGGGTCATCCACAAACAGAGGAGAGGCAGCTTCGATCTGAACTGCTTTCGGATTCAACTGCCGCAAAGCCTCACGCACCTTGATTACATTCTCAGGATCGGCAGTATCCACTTTGTTGATCACGAAGACATCCGCCATGCGGACGTTGGTCTCGCCTGGATAATATTTCGATTCGTGTCCGGCGCGATGCGGGTCGGCCACGACGATTTGAAAATCGGAAACATAAAATGGGAAGTCGTTGTTGCCGCCGTCCCATAAAACAATGTCCACCTCTTTTTCAGCGGCGCGCAAAATCTTTTCGTAATCCACGCCCGCATAAACGATCACGCCGTTGTCAATGTGCGGCTCGTATTCCTCGCGCTCCTCGATGGTGCATTCATGCTCATCGAGGTCATCGTAATTTGCAAAGCGTTGCACTTCCTGACGCACCAAATTTCCGTATGGCATCGGATGGCAAATCGCTGCGACTTTGTATCCCATCTCGCGCAGGATCAAAGATACCCGCCTCGTGGTCTGACTTTTGCCGGATCCTGTCCGAACCGCACAGACCGACACAACCGGCTTGGTGGACTTAACCTGCGTGTATTTCGTACCCATCAAGCGGAAGTCCGGGCCGAGCGAATTAACCAGCGCGGCTTTGTGCATCACGTATTCATCGGTCACATCCGAATAAGCGAAGACAACTTGTTCCACGCCGTGCTTCTTGATCAGCTCAGATAGTTCCTCTTCGGCTCGGATCGGGATTCCCTTGGGGTAAAGGTCGCCCGCCAACTCTTTAGGATAGAGGCGTCCTTCAATGTCCGGAATTTGAGTCGCGGTGAACGCCACGACTTCATAATCCTTGTTGCCGCGGAAGAACGTATTGAAGTTGTGAAAGTCGCGTCCTGCCGCGCCCATGATGATGGTTTTGATTGGCATACTTCCTCCATTTTGCCGTTCTGAGGACACTGTCCGATGCGGCCCGGCTTTGGTTTTGAGTCGCTCCGTTTTACCCAGCGCGGCATAAAAGGTATTACAAATCTAAAATAAAACAGGCTAAACGTAAAGGGTAGCTTGAGTCTGTTCTTTACATTACTTCCGGCGCTTGGATATCCAATAAGCGTAGTGCATTGGCGATGGTTTGCTTCGCGGCTGCGACCAATCTCAAGCGCGCCTCACGAATTTTCTTGTCCTCCGTTTGTATCACAGGCACGGCGTGATAAAACGAATGGAACGCGTTCGCCAGATCATACGTGTAATTCGCCATGATCAACGGACGATATTCGTCTGCCGCTTGTTGGACCTTATCGGGAAAGCGCGAGATCAATTCGATCAATTCGATTTCGTGCGGGTCAAGCTCATAATCGAATCGACTCTCTGATGGCAAGCCATCTGATTTCTTCAAGATGCTGTTGGCACGGACATAAGCGTTTTGAATATAAGGTCCGGTATGTCCGTCGAAGTTCAAGGCTTCATTGATGTCGAAGACAATATCTTTATTATTATCCACCGATAGCATAGAATATGCTAATGCACCCAGCCCGATTTGTTCTGCGATCTTCATTCGTTCATCATCAGACATATCCGGAGTCTTCTCTGATTCAACAGCCAGCACACGCTTGATCGCTTCGTCCATCACATCTTTGAATAACACCACACGTCCACGCCGCGCTGACATCGCTCCTTCGGGCAGGCTCACGAATCCATAGCCCAAGTGATAACACTTCTCCGCTTGCTTGAAGCCCCAAAGTTTTAGAATTGCAAAAGCTTGTTGCAAGTGCATGGATTGGCGCACATCCACAACATAGATGGAGCGGTCCACATGATATTGCTCGAACTTCACTTTCGCCAGCGCCAAATCTTTCGTGAGATAAAGCGTCGTTCCATCCGAGCGCATAATAATATTGGTGCGATATTTTTCCTTGGTGAGACCAAGCTTCTCATCAATCTTGACGATCACCGCGCCGCCTTGCGGGCGTTCATCGTCAGCGATTCCTTTCGCAATCAATTCCTCGACAATTTCTTTGGCTGGCACATCCACTTCGGATTCAAAAAACCAAACATCCATCTTCACGTCGAGAATGCGAAGGATATCGCGCAATTCCTCCAAACTCCACTCGCGCGTCTTCAACCACAACTCGCGCACGTATGGATCATTTGTATCCCACTTGCGATACATCTCGTGGCGCTCAACATCGTAGGCTTCACGCTTGACTTTCTCTTCGGGCGTCTCATTCTCTTTGGGCTCGAGCATCGCTGTTGCTTCGGCATAAATCTTTAATAACCACTGTCCGCGCTCGTGAATGCCCTGCGGCTCCTGTCCTTTATAAAATTTATCGTAAGCCCATAAGATCGTGATGACACCTAATCCAATATCACCGGGATACGAAGCGCGGATCGTATCGAAGCCCGCAAACTCAACGATGCGCGCCAGCGCTTCGCCGAGGATCGTGTTTCGGTGATGACCAATATGGAATGAATGATGCGTGTTGGGTTGTGCATACTCAACCATGATGCGTTCATTCTTTGGTGCGCCCCGCCCAAAGTCCACGCCGGAGGCGAGCGCTTCATCCACAACTCGGCGCGCGTATTCGGAGGTCGAAAAATAAAGATTGAGATAACCTTTGATCGCATCGACGCGGCTGATACCTTGCACGCTTCCAATTGCGACTTTGATTTGCTCGGCGATTTCTTGAGCGCGGGCTGGCACCTGAATCTTTTTTCCGGCGTGCGCTTCGAGCGCGGCGGTGGCAAAAAAGGAAGTAGAGATTCCCCATTCGCCGCTGAATGGAATCGGCGACCACTTAAGCTCTGCAATTGGAATTTCGTTTTGTTTGCAGAGCTCGCGGATCTTGTCTTCGATGATTTGTTGTTCGTCTTCAAACATAATGGGATTATATCAAAGCCCCTCCTCAAAATCTCCGAATTGGGGGAGGGTGGTAAAGCTAAACAAAAGCGGGAGCGTTGCGCTCCCGCTTTTTCAATTTACCGAATTACTTTTTTTCTGTCGTCTTTTTCGCTGCAGATTTAGCGGCCGTTTTCTTTTCCGCGGGCTTAGCGGCCGGTTTCTTTGGTTCAGCCTTTGGTTTTTCTTCCTTAGCCGGCTTTGATTCCTTTTCGGCCTTCGCGGGTTTCTTCTCGACTTCTTTCTTTTCAACAGCGGGTGCGGCCGGTTCGACTACTGCACCCTTTGCCTGCAAGCCAAGCGCCGCAAGATGTTTCATCAAACGTCCTTTGCGCCGCGCCGCATTACGCGGATGAACGGAGCCCTTCTGCGCGGCTTGGTCCAGTGCACTGACGGCGGCCATGACGGAAGCCGCGGTATCTTGTCCGCTTTCAAGCGAAGTACGCGCATCTTTTACGGCAGTGCGGGCCGCGCCGCGATAATCGCGGTTGCGCAAACGTCGCTTCTCGTTCTGGCGATTGCGTTTGATTTGAGACTTGATATTAGCCAAAGTGTTTCCTCCAACAAAATGAACTTACCGAGTGAAGCGGTATTGTACATGATAGAGTTGGTTTTGTCTAGAAAAAAATTCCGGATTTCTCATCGAAATCCGGAACATAACTTATTGCGTCGGCGTAACGGATGGCGGCGTTGTGGCAGAAGGCGTACGCGGCGTACTGGTTACGCGCGTAGGCGTCGGCGTTACGAGATTTACCGGAATCTGCAATTGTTGTCCAACCTGAATTGCATTGGGATCCGTTATATTATTGGCCGTGGCAATGGCATCCGCTGTGCTGTTGAATTTGGATGCGATGCCTGCCAGCGTATCCCCAGGTTGCACAGCGTAGGGAACATTGGATCCGGACCTCAAGTCGGCAGGGATGGGCGTGGAAGTAAATAGCTTCATGTCCGGATTTGGAATTTTAATTTGATCTCCGACATGGATGATTTGAGTACTCGGATCAATGCTTGAGTTGATTTGTAAGATGAGCAGAATGCCGTTATCGCCCAAATTATATTTCTTCGAGATGCTATCCAGCGTATCTCCATCTTGAACGGTATAGGAGAATGGAGCTGAGGGCGTGAGTGTCTCGGTCATAGTGCCAGTTGGTGTGATGGTCGGCGTATTTGTGGGAATCGGCGTGGATGAGGGTGTAAACGTCAAGGTCGGCGTTGGGGTCTTGGTCGCGAATAATGAGCTGAGAGGCTGGCTTGGGCTTACGAGCCAGACGATCAAAAGAATTAACCCCGCCAAAACAAGCAACCCTGCCGCGCCGTACACAAATACAACGTTGGATTGCTGACGGCGCTTGCGATAGGCCGTGATTACACTGTTGGTAGGTGGTTTATTTTCCATATGCATGCATCATCCTCTGCTACGCACTGTTTTTCGGCAGTGCGTCAAATAATTCTACCTGAACTTTTGGGAATTGGGGGAACGTGTATACGGATGAAACATTGTTTCATCCCTGCTTCATTTATTTGAAATGCTGTAGATGCTCTTTCAGGAATTGACCGGTATATGAGCCTTTGATCTTCATGACCTGTTCCGGAGTGCCTTCTGCAACCAATTCGCCGCCGCGGTCGCCTCCTTCGGGACCGAGATCAATAATCCAGTCGGCGATTTTGATGATGTCGAGGTTATGTTCAATGATCAGCACCGAATTACCAGCATCGACCAATCGTTGCAAAACTTCAATAAGCTTGTGCACATCCGCAGCGTGGAGTCCGACCGAGGGTTCATCGAGCACGTACAAGGTCCGACCCGTGGCGCGACGCGAAAGTTCTTTCGCCAGTTTGACGCGCTGGGCTTCGCCTCCGCTCAAGGTCGTGCCAGGTTGTCCGATCCTCACATAACCCAATCCAACTTCGTTCAACAAAGTTAATTTGGACAGCATCGACGGAAACGCAGAGAATTCTTTAAACCCTTGTTCGACCGTCATGTCTAATACATCGGCGATGTTGTAATCGCGAAAACGAACTTGCAGTGTTTCGCGATTGAAGCGCTTGCCGTGGCACACATCGCACGGCACGTACACATCCGGCAGGAACTGCATTTCGATTCGCAATTCGCCCTGCCCCTGACAAGCCTCGCATCGTCCGCCATGCACGTTAAACGAAAAACGTCCGGGCTTGTAACCGCGCACTTTGCTTTCTGGAAGTTCGGCAAACAACTTTCGGATTTCATCGAACATGCCGGTATACGTTCCAGGATTGGAGCGCGGCGTTCGTCCAATCGGTGATTGATCAATGTCAATCACTTTATCGAGATATTCGATGCCTTCGATGCGTTGATGTTCACCGGATTGGGTGCGAGCGCCCATCAGCTTGGATGCCAGTGCGTTGTAAAGTACATCCGTCATCAATGTCGACTTGCCGCTTCCCGAGACGCCCGTGATGCAAACCAATTTTCCAAGCGGGATTTGAACATTGATATTCTTAAGATTGTTGGCGCGCGCTCCGATAATTTTGAGATGCTTGCCGTTTCCTTCACGCCTCTTCTTCGGGATTTCGATTTGTTTGCGCCCCGATAAATATGCACCCGTCAACGAGTGTGGATGCGCCATGATCTCCTCCGGCGTGCCTTCGGCAATGATGCGGCCTCCGTGTTCACCGGCTGCCGGCCCGAGATCAATGACCCAGTCTGCTTCGCGAATCGTTTCATCATCGTGTTCAACGACCAGCACGGTGTTTCCAAGATCGCGCAGACCTTTGAGCGTGTTCAATAAGCGCGTGTTATCGCGAGGATGTAATCCGATGGATGGTTCATCCAATACATACAAAACGCCAACCAAGCGTGAACCGACTTGAGTTGCAAGTCGAATGCGTTGCGCTTCGCCGCCGGAGAGCGAACCCGCCGAACGATTCAATGTCAAATAATCCAGCCCAACGTCCACAAGAAAGCCAAGACGCGATTTGATTTCCTTGATCACGCGTTCGGCAATCGCTTTTTGACGATTGGTCAGCGGCGATTTCTTGCCGTTGATCTCGCTAATCCAATCCAATGTTTTAATGACTGGCCAGGATGTCACTTCAATGATGTTGACTCCACTCACGGTCACGGCAATGGCTTCAGGTCGCAGTCGTTGGCCCTTGCAGGTTGGACAGGGCTTATCGGACATATATTCCGAGATGCGCTCGCGGATATATTCAGAGTTGGTTTCGCGGTAGCGCCGCTCGAGATTACCGACCACACCTTCAAAGTCGCGCGCAAAGGTGAATTCATGTCCCTTCGCGCTTTTGTATTTGATGGGAATCTCTTTGCCGCGCGTCCCATAGAGAACGATTTCCAATTGTTCTTTGGATAATTCTTTAACAGGCTTATCGAGGTCAATATCAAAAAAGCGCGCCGCAGCTTCCAGCGACTGCCAGTAATAACCGCCTTCTTCTTTTGGTCCGCCCCATTCCATGGCGACGATTGCGCCTTCGTTAAACGAAACGTCTTTATCAGGAATCAACAAATCGGGATCGATCTCTAACTTGTTTCCCAAACCCTGACAATCCGGGCAAGCGCCATGCGGCGTGTTAAATGAAAAGGTACGCGGTTCGATCTCCGGTATGCTGATGCCATGAACCGGACATGAAAGATTTTCAGAGAAATGCAAATCGTTATCTTTGCTATCAACTTTGGAAACAATCAGGAATCCCTCGCCGAATTTCAATGCCGTTTCCACTGAATCGGTTAATCGTGTGCGTGCAGCTTTTTTATCTTCATCCGTGCCATCGTGTGAAATGACAAGACGATCCACAACCGCGTCGATGTTATGCTGCTTATAACGGTCGAGATTGATTTCATCGTCCAGCGAATAGACCGTTCCATCCACGCGGGCGCGCACAAAGCCGGACTTACGGATTTCTTCGAAGACCGCTTGATAAGTTCCTTTACGTCCACGCACGACCGGCGCGAGAATTAAAATTCGACTTCCGCTCGGAAGCGATTTAATCGCGTCCACGATTTCCTGCGCGGATTGCTTGACCACTTCTCGTCCGCAAATCGGGCAGTGCGGAATCCCAGCGCGCGCGTAAAGCAAGCGGAGGTAATCATAAATTTCGGTAACGGTTCCCACTGTCGAGCGCGGATTGTGAGACGTGCCCTTCTGGTCAATCGAAACGGCCGGCGATAAGCCATCGATGTAATCCACATCGGGCTTATTCATCTGGCCGAGGAATTGACGCGCATATGCCGAAAGCGATTCAACGTAGCGCCGCTGACCTTCGGCAAAGATGGTGTCGAATGCCAGCGAGGATTTGCCCGAACCGGATAAGCCGGTGATGATCACTAGCTTATCGCGCGGAATTTCAACGGTGATATCTTTAAGATTGTGGACGCGCGCGCCCACGACACGAATGACATTAGGAGACATAGGAACCTTTGGAAATTCAATGTATCTACTCACACCCTTCGCGATGGGAGTGAAGTTTGGTAAGATGGGCCGATATGACGGAGAACGAGGCGACCCAACTGAACCACGAAGAACTGGTGAAGTTGGTTCTGGCACAGGCGCAACAGATCGAGGCGCTGAAGAAGGAGAATGAAGCGCTGCGCTTGAAACTGCAGAAGAACCAGAAGCCGCCGACGAATTCGAGCAACTCGTCGCAACCGCCATCGCGAGATCAAAAGAGCAATTTGCCTGCGAAGCGCAAGCGACACAGACATGGACCGCCGCTGGGTCATGAGAAACATGAACGCGAGTTTGTGGCCGAGCCGGATCATATCGTGGAAGTGAAGCCGCAAGGGTGTGAGCATTGCCAAAGCGACCTCAGCCAGGCGGAGCACGAACTGGTGGACGTGAACCAGATCACGGAAGTGCCGCAAGCTCATGCGGAAGTGATTGAAGTGCGACAGTACAAAGCCCTGTGCCCGAGCTGCGGGCTCGAGCAGGTTGGTCAGCCTCCGGCCGGATTGGATATGAACCGCACATTCGGTGTGCGCTTGGAGAGCCTGGTCGTGTATTATCGTCAGGAACAACATATGAGTTACGTACGGACCCAAGCGGCTCTCCAATGTCTGAATGGCGTGGAGCTTAGTCAGGGTGGGATCGACCAGATTATGCAACGCGCCGGACGAGCGGCCCTGAAGCAGGTCGGAGCGATCCAGACCGAAATCCAGCAGAGTGCCGTGGTGTACTCTGACGAGACGGGCAGCCGGGTCGATGGCGGAAACTGGTGGCAATGGGTTTTCGGCTCGTCGCGTGCCGTTCTGCATGTCATTCGTTTCAACCGCAGCCAAGACGTGATCCGGGATGTGATGGCCGGACATCACGCTGAAGTTTGGGTTAGTGACTGCTTGCCAGCCCAACTGAAAGCGCCCGCCAGAGAGCGCCAACTTTGTATGGCTCACCAAATCCGCAACCTCCAAGCTCTCATTGATCATTATCCAAAATACTCCTGGCCTCGGGAAATGCAAGCGCTGTTCCGCTCGGCCATCCATCTTCATCATCAAAGAGGCCAACTCTCGCCACCGCAGTTCCTTGCTCAAGTCCGAAAGACCGAGCGGCGTTGCAACCAATTGCTCAAACGCTCCCTGCGACGACCCGAGGCAGCAACCCTCCTGCGCCGGTATCGAAAGTACCGGGACAGTCTGTTCGTCTTCCTGCATCGCACCGATGTCGAACCGACCAACAATTTCAGTGAGCGAAACTTGCGTCCCTCGGTGATTCATCGTAAGGTCATCGGCTGTTTCCGCTCTGGTTGGGGAGCTCGAACCTATGCAGCTCTTGCCTCCGTGATCGATACAGCTGCTTTGAAAGGAACCTCTCCTTTCATTGCAATCCAAAACTTATTCGGCACTCCTGCTCTTCCTCTACCCGCAGGAGTGTGAGTAGATACAATTCAATTATAGCACATTTGTTTTATTTTTATTTATCTGCAATTACTTCCTCGGTGCGATGGCAAACTTTTATTATATCTTTTGTATCGCAGAGGATTCATCAGTTTGAGTTAAACCCGACATGATATACTCCGTGCAACTTCTCAAATCCGGCGGGGTTATTTTTATCAGATCCCACCGGTAAGGTTTATTCGTGCCGGAAACAGAGTTCAACGAAGAAGAAATATTATTACGCGCTTCGCAGGGCGACCGCGACGCTTTTGGTTTACTTTACGAACATTATATTGATCGTATCTTCAACTACGTTTATTACCGGACAGGGAATCTTCATGACGCGGAAGACCTCACGGCACGCGTTTTTCAACGGGCGATGAATCATATCCGCGGTTATACGGATCGCGGCGTTCCATTCTCGGCCTGGTTATATCGCATCGCTCATAACCTCGTAGCCAACTGGCACAGAGATCGCAGTCGCAAACAGGAAATTCCGCTGGATGATCTGCCGATCGCATCCGCCAAAGTGGATCGTCCGGAATTGACTCTCGTGCGTTCGCAGGAACAGGATGCGCTTCTGCGACTCATCCGGCAATTGCCAGCGGAGCGACAGACTTTGCTGATCTTGAAGTTTGTTGAAGACCTGTCGAACGCGGAGATCGGTCAGATCATGGGACGCAGTGAAGGAGCCGTCAAGAGTTCTGTATCATCGGACGCTTCTGGCTTTACGTGACCAGATCGGCGATCAAAATATCAATTTTGAAGGAGAGTGAGCTATGTTGAGAATCGTGACCGATGGCGCCGCAGATATGCCGTCCGGATGGGAAAAGGAATTCGATATTCAAGTGATTCCCATCAACATTCAATTTGGCGATAAAACCTTCATCCAATTTGCGGAAATGGGCTTCGAAGATTTTTATAAGGAAGTAGCGGCGAACAAGACCTTTCCAAAAACATCCCAACCCTCTCCGCATCAATTCGTCGAATTTTATAAAAAGAATTTTCAGCCGGGAGATACGATCCTTTCCATCCATGTAACCAGCAAACTTTCCGGAACGTATGCCTCCGCGGTTGCCGCGGCAGAGGAACTAAAGGATATGTTCAAAATCGTCCCATTCGATTCCCTGAACGGCTCAGCCAGTTTGGCGTTCATGTGCCGCACCGCCCGCCGAATGGAATGTGCCGGAAAAAGCATTGACGAAATTGTGCGCTATCTTGAATCGGTACGCCCCCATACCCAATTAATCATCACAATGGATACGTTGGAATATGCACGCCGCAGTGGCCGTGTCGGGACTCTTTCCTCTGCACTCGCTTCTGTGTTGAACGTCAAACCCATCGCTCGTATAGAGAATGGGGTCCTTGATATGGTGGACAAGGTCCGAACACGAAAAGTCGCTATGGCGCGCGTGATCGAATTAGGTAAGCAAGCCATGGGCGATACTCCCGTTCATGTCAACGTTGCCCATGCACGCGATGTTGAAGCGGGCAGGAACTTATTGGAAGAGGCAAAGAAAAATTTCACCGTCAAGGATGCAGAACTGACCGATTTCTCCATTTCTCTCGTTGTTCAATTTGGGCCTGGCTCGTTGGCGCTCGTTCTTTATCCTGCTGAATAAATTTTCGAGGTCGAATGAGCAAGATAACTTCTTCTGAACCACAATTGGATAAACTGGAAACGCATCTGGCCGGGACCCTGAAGCGGATCCCGCCTCGACGCGACTTTGTCCGGCGCCTGCGCGGACGTATTCATTTTCCGCCGCCTGAGGAGATTGCATCGCGCCTGAATGATTGGAGGAGGCTGTTCATCGTCTTTGGCAGCGTGATCTCGGGGATGTTGTTGATTATCACCATTGCCCGCGCTTTGTTTCATTTGTTTGGAAGAAGAAATATGGGATAGTTTGAAACATCCGAGGTCCTGAAAACCTCGGATGTTTTTTATTCATCCCAACAATTCCTTGCACAATTTTTTTGCTTCAGCAATCAAATCCACAGGCAATTTGAATTCCTCATCCACGCGTAACGTCAAGTGCGCGGCGGTTTGACGCAGATCGTCTGAGAGCGACTGATCTTCAATCAGCAGATTAAGTAAATCATATGCGCTGGGCGTGTGAATCGCCTGGCCATGCCGCGCAAAATATTCGCGTGCTACGATGCCGGCCGCGCGCCGCGCACACACACGTGCCTGTCCCTCATTGCCGTGTGCACGAGCCTGTTCTGCGCGCTTAAATTCAGCATTAATGAGCGCTTGTGAATTCACATCTTCCATTATACCTTCGGCGGTATAATGGCTGGAATTTTGGAGGCAGATATGAGAACTCGATTGTTTCAAATTTTAGCAGTATTGGTCGTCTTGAGTTTGGTGCAGATGTCTTGTGTCAGCTATAGCAACCTAATTTCTTCCCAGTCTTCAACGCCCAACCCATCATCAAATGCAGTAACACAAGTCCCACAGAATCCCACCACCACACCGGCCATTGTGCCGACCAGTGTTGCGATTCAAGCTCCATTAGTGACAACCAATGAACCTTTCGAGATCACCGGTTCTTTTAAGTGGACTCAAGAAGACGGTGGAACACTGACCGATAATATTCTTTTTTCGGAACGACAAGTTGTTCTAACCGACTTGCATGGCTTTGTGATTCGTAACAAACAGTGGGCATTGCCGGTTGATTCCCAAGTGCTTGGATACGTTCAATACGATCCCAAGAGCGGCAGCGGCACATACGAACTGTCCCTTCCTGAAGTTCCGCAAGGCACGTTCAATAACATCGGAAATAAAAATCAGACGGATACTGGCGTGCAAATTTATGCAATCGATTATGAGCCAAATATTTATGGGAGTCCGTTTGAGTCGGGAGATGATCGCATGCAAGGTTGGCCAACCGGTGACGCCTCCATCAATACAGACTCGAGTCGAGATGGTGAAATCACCGGCGGCAAGATCATTGTCTGGGCGCCGGACGATAAGCAATATTTTCCAACCGGTTTCGGGGCGGATAATAAATTATTTACAGCCGATGATCCAGTCGCTCCGATTCCTGCCGGATATTCGGTCGTGAATCTCGACACCAATCCATTCACGTTTTCCCAGTCTCCTCAACAGGACGTTCCGTTAATTGAAGCCCAGGATGTAAAGCCTCACGATTTTTCCACTGAGACCTACACTCAAGCTTTTGACGATCTGGTTAGCTTCCTGAAGACCTATTATGCCTTTGATGGCATTCAAGGAAAACAACCGAATTGGGATCAGGTGGTTGCTAGCATTCGCCCGCGCATCCAGCAGGCTGAACAGAACCAGGATAGTTATGCCTATTATCAAGCCCTGAATGATTTTGTCTATGCTTTCAAGGATGGTCATAGCGGCATGGATGCGGGCACTTTAGGCCAAAAGGATTTTCAGACAAACTATATTGGCAGTCTGGGATTTACAGTGCGCGTGTTGGATGATAAAAGCGTCATGGTTGACTTAGTGCTTTCCGGTGGACCTGCAGAGGCAGGTGGTATGAAACCAGGAGCGATCGTCACACAATTTAACGGCAAGCCGGTCATGGATGTGATCAATGCTGAGCCGCTATTCTTTGGATTGCAGTCTTCGGATTTCGCTATCCTGTATGAAAAAGCGATCATGTTGACGCGCACCCAAGCCAATGGTCAAGCAACGGTCACTTTTGCCAATCCGGGAGGAACATCGCAATCAATTACATTGACGGCTATCTCAAATCAAGCGGAAGTAGACGACCTTATAAAAGAATTAGGGCAGAGTCCAACGCCGACTTTGCTGCCAATAAATTTAAAAACGCTGACCGTTAGTGGAACGGATATTGGGTATATTCAAGTCAATACAAATATGGATGATTTGAACCTGGAGTTGAAACTCTTTGAACGCGGATTAAAAGATTTTCAGCAGAACAAAGTAACAGGCCTCATCATTGACCTAAGGGATAACGGAGGCGGTGTCCCGCTAGGCTTGGCTGGTTTTCTAACAAATCAGACGATTAACCTGGGACAATTGGAATATTACAACAAGCTAACCGGAAAATTCGAGCCTCAGGATCAGCCCGATCAAATCCTGCCAAATCAAGAACAGTATCATTTTGATAAAATCGCGGTGCTTGTTGGACTCAATTGCGCCAGTGCCTGCGAACTCGAAGCTTATGGATTTAGCAAAGTGCCTGGGGCGGTCATCGTTGGAGAATATCCGACGGCGGGCGTCGAAGCGGAAGTTTCGCGTGGCCAGATCAAGATGCCGGAAGGAATTCAACATGCAATTCCCGACCGGGCGAGAAGTTCTTCCAGACGGTTCGTTATTCCTGGAGGGCACTGGCGTTCAACCTACGCTTAAGGTTCCGGTGAATGCAGCCAATGTATTATCCAAGGACGATGTCGTGTTGACTGCTGCTGAAAATTCGATTCTTGGACAATCCTCAACACAGAATTTAGCCTCCACTTCACCAACTCCCTCTGCTACTTTGCAGCCTGCCGCCAGTGCGCCTACGATGGATACAATCAGCCAATCGCAGACGATTGCTTCTTCCGGTGCGCCTCAACTCGAGGACAAAGCTGTTGAACAATATCAGCCATCCGATTTTGCAAAGCCGAGCAAGTTGACCTATACCGTTGGGCTGTCCTCAACGGATCAAGTTCTTTGGACCTATGGTTGGTGCGCTAACACAACAGATATTCTCAACACGGATCTTAAGAGTATCCAATTGAAATTCACTTTGGACGGTCAAGATGTTCCGGCGAGTGATTTTGCGACAGATGATAGTCCACAGAACGGTCAACAGTGTCATACACTATACGTTGCTCTGAGCAACTGGCCGGTGGGAGAACACCACATCACTACCACAGCTACGTTTACCAGCAAGATCAATGATGGCACATCGGATTACGCACCTGGCGATTATGTGTTGGATTACACGGTGAACGTTCAACCGTAGTAACTCATTGTGAAACAACAAAAGCTGGCGGAGGTTTACGACCTCCGCCAGTTGCAGTAAGCAGGCTTAATCCACAAATCTGTATTTCAATAATGTCCATACCGCGTCAAAGGCATCGTAAAAGTTTTATAGACGACGATCATAAATGAAGGGCAACGCGAAAATCCAAGTCTCAATGGTGGAGAGTATAATTATTTTCGATATGAAACAACTAGCCACCGGACAGTTTTAGGAACGAGCATAAAGTGGCACCGAGAATGAAAGAGAATGTAACAGTTTTCGATCTATGAAGCGCAGCCCGATTTGAAAAAGACTGAGATCGCGACGATCTTTGCGATCGACGAGATGACGCAAGCCTGCACGAAATGGTCTGGCTGCCTACCGAAAGAAGCCAATCATAAAGGAACGCCACGGCTAAAGTGAGACGAGACAGACGAGCAGCATGATGAAGCATAGTACCTTCCAAATCAAAGCCGTGTTTTTTGCGAAGTGACTGCTCCTTCCAGTCGAAGTCTCCAAACATCTCTTCGATCCACATCCTTCTGCGATAATATCGCACGGTCAAAGTTGCATCGGGCAGATTGGTGGCGAGACACCAAGGTTCCTTTTCGCCAACCTGCCAGTAAATCAAAACGGACACCGGATACATTTCTTGCTGGGTCAAATATGCTTTTGGACACCAAGCGGATTGTCCGGCTTTTTGAACAAAGCTAGCCAAATCTTTCCAGCCCGTCTGCTCGTTGAGCCACAACCCCGTGTTACCTTTTTGGCGCAAGACATAGAACCAATGCCATACATCGAGCTGCCGGAGCACGAAAATTGAGCCAAATTCGCTGTCTCCCACCACAAAAACGGGTGCTTTTGGAGGAAGCAGGCTGCGCACATATTTCAACAACTTCACCTGCCGTTGGCCGGTGCTGTGACCGCGAACGTATGGGATCCAAGTCCAGGCCATCGGAATCGCTCGGTGACGAAAGGCTAGAGAGACCATGAGCAACTGGTGGCCGAAACCAATTTTGGTGCCATCGACCATGAGACGGATTTCGCCCACCCGTTCAAACTGCGATTGCAACCAGCCCTTGGCAATCGGTTTATACCAACGACGCACATCGATCGCAGAGTTCGCCAGAAATCGGCTCAAGCGTCGTACCGTACTTTCGTTCTTTGCATTGCTGATCACGTTTCCAGCAATTTTACTCAGGTGCACAGAGTGACTATGATAAATTCCTACCAGCAACCATACAAAATTCTGAACTTGGGTGATTCGTTGTTTTGGACGCAGTTCACAAATTCGCTGAATCCAAGTACGATAGGTCATGTTGATCGGCATTCGAACCTCCGGGCAAAATGTTTGTCGCAAAACAACTTTACTCGATTTTCTTTGCCGATCAACTCTTCTTTTGTTAAACTGTCAGGTGACTAGTGAAACAAGAAGAATTTTGTTTTCCTAGTGATAAATTTAAAGGAGAATAATGCTGAATACTTTAATTGATGCAATGGAGAATGCCATCCGGGAAGTCAAGCAATGGCCTGAAAAGAATGTTCAGGTCTTTCATCATAATGATGCCGACGGGCTTACATCGGGTGCCATACTCACTCGCACATTTGAAAGGCAGGGATATAAAGTCCAGCACTTCTGTTTGGAAAAGCCATATCCCGCAGTGCTGAAAAAGGTTTATGAGCAGGAAGGAAAGCTGCTTATTTTTGCTGATTTTGCGGGGCGGATTGCACCGCTTCTTTCCGACTTGAACCGGGGACGAAATCTGACATTGATTCTTGATCATCACGTCGCCGAAGCCTCGACCGAGCCGAGAGTTATTAATCTTGACCCTGATTTGTTTGGCTTGAAAGGGGATCGAGATATTTCCGGTTCGACCACATGTTATCTTTTTGCAGTAACGATGGATCCCATCAATCGTGACTTGGCTCAGACCGCAGCCGTCGGCGCAGTAGCAGATGGTTTTTTTGTAGACGGTCAGTTGGTGAGTCAGAATTCGCGAAGCTGCGTTGGAAGCCGTCCAACAAGGCAAAATGGAGATCAGAAAAAATAAAACCGGGGAGCAGTATCTGTTAAAGAGTTCAAAAGGCGAAATCCCCGTTATTGAATTCGCCGATTATCTCGATGTCTTGGGCGGAGTAGGTTATTACCAAAGCGGGCCGGATATGGGAGTCAAAGTTTGCCTTGTAGGCGTCTCGCCTGAATCGGATCGCAGAGTGGAAGAATTAAAAGCGATCAGGACGGGAATATTTGACGATGAGATCGCAAAACTCAAATCAGGAGAACTGAACCAAGCGCCGCACATTCAATGGTTTCATGTCGAAAAACGATTCTTCCCGATGGGCGTAAAAATGATTGGGGCATTCTGTGATGCGATCAAGGATACGAACCTTATCGATCCACAAAAATATCTTGCTGGATTTCAAGTCATTCCTGATGAGATTCCGGGTTTCGACACGATTGCGTTTAACGAGGTGAAGATTTCGATGCGGGCTGCTCATGATCTGGAAGAAAAGATCAGGGCGGGAAAAGCAATGGGACTCAATACATTTCTTCCAGAAGCAACGAACAAGCTGGGAGGATTTTCTGATGCTTGCCACAGTCTGACGGCTGCCACCACGGTGGCCATCGGTAAGGAGGAAAAGTTGATCGAAGAAATGGAAAAAATTTTGAACGGAGAATCGAATGAATAAAGGAACAGGTTTTGGAAAAACGATCTTGATTGGGGATCAATTTGTACTGGAGGAAGTTCCAGCAATTGTCTCGGCAATTTCCTACGAAACAGAGACAACCGTTGAAAGGCTCAAGAGCGGTACGGGCTGGACTCTGGAAGATAACCGTATCGAGGTTCCGGGCTATAAGGAAAAGAAAAAGGAACAGCAAGCCAATTCGATTAACAGAGTCATCGAGGTGATGAAGATTGACGTCAAGAAGAATCCGTTCAAGATCACAGTCGACGGCAACTTATTGGCAGGAAGCGGAGTCGGCGCGAGCGCGGCGAGTTGCGTTTCGCTGGCGCGGGCGTTGAATGCTGAATTCAAGTTGGGTTATTCGATCGAGCAGATCAATCACGTCGCGTGGCAAGGAGAATTCCCTTATCACGGGGTTGCGAGCGGAGTGGATAATACCGCATCCACTTACGGCGGACTTCTTCTATTCTATCTAAAAAACAAAGAACAACATTTTGAAAAGATCAAAACTCCGAAACCTTTTGAAATCGTATTAGCCAACAGTGGCATCACGGCGAACACCGCGCTATTGGATGAATTTAGTGAGCGGCAAAAGAAAGAAAATCCAAATCTCTTCGCAGCGCGCATGAAGACCATCACGTCACAGGGTCAGGAAATGAAAAAGGCGCTTGAAGCCGGAGACTTGAAGACTGTGGGAACGATTATGACCACCAATCACAAGTTGCTGGCAGAGATGGAATTTTCACATGAGATTCTGGATAAGATGTGCAAGTCAGCTCTCGAAAGAGGAGCTTTGGGAGCGAAAGTTACTGGAGGAGGCCGCGGAGGTTATATGATTTCCCTGACTCCCGGCAAGGAACTCCAGGATAAGATTGCCTCGGCTTTCGATAAAGAAGGATATAAGGTTATCCGAGCAACGATCGGTGGAAGTTGAACAATTTATCAACGCCTAAGCGTTTTTTTCCTGGCTACATATTTGATCTAGACGGAACGGTCTATCTTGGAAATGCCCTGCTCCCCACAGCGGGAGAAACTCTGATGGCCTTGCGAAGGCGCGGCTCCCGCACAATTTTCGTTTCCAACAACCCGACCCACCAGCGCAGCGACTATGCCGAGAAGCTGACACGCCTGGGCGTGCCGACCCCCGTTGAGGATATCCTGACCTCTCCGCTGGTTATGGTGGATTTTCTGAAGCGACACATGCCGGACGCTCGTTTATTCGTCATCGGCGAGGAGCCGCTATGTGCTGAGTTGCGCCGTGGCGGCTTTGAACTAACTGATGATGCGCAGCATATCGATGCGGTAATCGCCAGCTTCGACCGCACCTTTGTTTATCGCAAGTTGCAGATTGCCTTCGATGCCATCCGGGCCGGGGCGCGCTTTTTCGCCACCAACCCCGACCGTTACTGCCCGGTCCCCGGTGGTGGCGAGCCTGACTGTGCTTCCATCATTGCCGCCATCGAGGCCTGTACGAACACAAAGGTTGAAGCTGTGGTCGGCAAACCATCCCAGTACATGATCGAAGCCGCCCTGAATCTGATGGACATACCGGCCGCTGATTGCATGATGACTGGCGACCGATTAGAGACCGACGTGTATATGGGCCATGCGGCCGGTATGTCCACCGCGCTCATGCTGACCGGCACAACCTCTGAATCTACTTTGGCAGCTTCTTCCATCCAGCCAACATACGTTTTGCACCAGCTGGGCGAGTTGCTGCCGTAACTTACATTTGCATATCTAGTTGAATTGTTTGGATAGCAGGATTAATCCACGAATCTGTATTTCAATAATGTCCACACCGCATCGAAGGCATCGTGGAACTTGATCTTTTTCCCTTCCGAATAATCGCGCGGATTGAACGAAATCGGGACTTCATAGATGCGATAGTGGCGCTTTAAAACTTTGGCGGTAAACTCAGGCTCAAAATTGAAGCGGTTGGAGCGAAGCTCCATGCCATCTACCACTTCGCGGCGGAAAACCTTATAGCCGGTTTCCATATCGCTGAGAATATTGTCATAAAGAATGTTGGTCATGAACGTGAGTAGTATATTTGCAATCATGTGCCAGAACATGGTCGCGCGCCGTGGGCCGCCGAGGAAGCGCGAGCCGTAGACTACATCCGCAATGCCTTCTTCAATGGGTTGGAGTAGAACCGGATAATCGTGAGGGCTGTATTCTAGATCGGCGTCTTGGATCAACAATATGTCGCCGCGCGCCGCTTGAAGTCCGGTGCGGACCGCTGCGCCTTTTCCTTGGTTGTGGTCATGGAGGATGACGCGCAGCCTGTCTTTGCCGTCTATCTTTTGAAGCAGGTCACGTGTCCCATCTTGAGAGTCGTCATCCACAATGACAATTTCCCAGGCGAGGCCTGTAGTTTCGACGCGTTTTAAGATTTCTTCGATATTTTTCACTTCATTGTAAACGGGAATGATCACTGAAAGTTTCATCGGTGACCATTATAAACGAAATGTATTTGTCAGGAGGAAGTTCTGGTTGGCGTGCTATAATCCAATTATTCGTATGAACATTTTTGAGTTTTCCACATTTTTGAAGAGGTGGTATGACCGATCTTAGACAATCAGCTCCACCCAATACTGCTTTTGTCCCGCCGCAGGTCAACAATCTGGATGATACCGGGCTTTCTCCGCTCTGGCTTCAGGACTTGGTGCTTAAAGTTTTGTATTTTCGTGGCTATATGACCGGCTTCAAGATTGCCGAGGAAATTGCCCTTCCCATGGCGGGAGTCACAGATCAACTCTTAACTGCGTTGAAACAGGAAAAACTTATTGAAGTCAAATCTTCGCAGGGCGGACTCGGCGAAGGCGCATACAGTTACGGCATAACAGGTGCGGGAATTCAACGCGCGCGTGAAGCCTTGGAGCGCAGTCAATATGCGGGACAGGCGCCGGTGCCTTTTGAAGTTTATAACGAATCAATTCGACGCCAGAAAAGCGGACGCCTGACGGTCACCACGCGCACCATGCGCCAAATCCTCTCGCAGCTGGTGATATCCGAAACCACTTTTCAGCGGCTGGGACCGGCTCTCAATTCAGGCACATCCATTTTCTTGTATGGCCCGCCCGGCAATGGGAAAACCAGCGTTGCTCGAGCTTTCGGCAATCTCATTCTCAGTCAGACGATGTACATTCCGTTTGCGTTGTATCTGGATGGGCAAGTGATAAAAGTATATGACGCGACCAGCCACAGGCTCGTATCCGAATCGGAGGGAGGCGGAACCCCCGCAACCGGAAATCTCCGCACCAACGCACGGCGAGATCCGCGTTGGGTTAAGATTCGACGACCGTTCATCGTGGTCGGCGGCGAACTGACTCTCGAAGGCTTGGATCTTGTTTATAACGATACCACTAGATATTATGAAGCACCATTCCAGGTGAAGGCGAACGGCGGCATTTTGTTGATTGACGACTTTGGAAGACAACAAGTGCGCCCGCGGGATTTGTTAAACCGCTGGATCGTTCCGCTCGAAAATCGCGTGGACTTTTTGCGCCTCCATACCGGTCGAAAAGTGGAGGTGCCGTTCGATGTATTGATCGTCTTCTCGACGAATCTCCCGCCAAAGGATCTGGTGGATGAAGCGTTCCTGCGGCGTCTCCGACACAAGATCGAAATTGGCGATCCGTCTTATGAAGAGTATCGCGAAATCTTCCGCCGCGTGGCGACCGATAAAAAGCTTGAGTATAGCGACCAGGGATTGGCATATCTTTTGCAGGAGTGGTATATCAAGCGCAATCGCAAACTACGCGCTTCGCATCCGCGTGACTTGTGCGATCAAATTCTCGATATCTCTGCTTACCTTTCCGTCCCACCGGTGATGTCGCGTGAGATGATTGACCGCGCTGCGCAGGCTTATTTTGTAGAAATCTAAATCGTTCAAGCAAACCTGTGTTCGAAGATTTATCTTATCCTATCATCTTTGCCCACCGCGGCGCTTCGGCTCATGCACCTGAAAATACCCTCGCATCTTTTGAGTTGGCTTTGTCCCAAGGCGCTGACGCGATTGAACTGGATGCCAATCTCAGTGCGGATGGCGAGGTGGTGGTGATCCATGATTTAACGATAGATCGCACTACGAATGGCCATGGCCGCGTGCTACAGTTATCATTAAAAGACTTGAATTCACTGGATGCAGGCAGTTTCTTCTCTGAGAAATATTGCGATGAAAAAATTCCGCGGCTGGAAGAAGTCTTTGAAGCAATCGGGAAGAAGATATTCATCAATGTTGAGCTAAAAACCTACGCCGCGTCGCACGGGCGCCTGGTGGAGAAGGTTTGTGCGTTGGTAAAAAAACACAGTATGGAAAAGAGAATCATTTTTTCATCATTCCTGGCATCCAATCTTAAAATAGCAAAACGTTTGTCACCTGAAGTCCCGCGCGGTTTGTTGGCTGTCCGTGGATGGAAGGGCGCGTGGGCCCGCTCATTCGGATTTAACTTTGGAGATTATGCCGCCTTGCATCCATATCTCACGGACGTGACGAAGCAACAGATCGTCCGCGTGCATCGAATCAAACGGCGCGTTCACGTTGGGGCTGTGAATAAAGCCGAGGATATGGTTCGGCTGATTAATTGGGGAGTGGATGGTATTTATACAGATGATCCGCAGTTAGCTTTGCGCGTCTTGGGAAGATCGTCATGATTTCCGGTAATCAAGCGAGTCCGATTGAACGGGATTGCATAACGATGAGATTGAAACGCGTCCTTTTGGCGGTTACGCTCTCGGTGTTGATTCTGACTTCGGTCGGCCTTCCGCTCCAGGTCCACGCGCAGACCGCCGTGCCGCCGCCCGATGTCCTTCAATTGTTCGACACAATGACTCCCGAGGAACGCGTCGGTCAATTGTTTCTGGTCACGTTTACCGGCACCGATACCAGCCAGCAATCCCAAATATATGATTTGATTGCCAACCATGATATTGGAGGCGTGGTTCTATCCGCTGACAATGATAATTTCGTCGCGGCTCCAAATACAGCGACCACCGCATATCAATTGATCCAGAGCTTGCAGGAAATCGAATGGAATAGTGCGCAAGGCTCTTCAGGCACTCCAGCCGCCACACCGACTAGTCCACATGCTTATGCGCCACTGTTTATTGCGATGACGCAGGATGGCGATGGTTCATCTGGAGATCAAATCTTAAACGGTTTGACGCCTCTTCCATCAGAGATGGCAATCGGAGCGACCTGGCAGACTGATTTAGCTAATAAAGTTGGTTCCGTGATGGGACAAGAGCTTTCAGCGCTTGGCATAAACATGTATTTTGGCCCATCGCTCGATGTAGTTGATTCGCCCAACCCATCCGCCAGCGGTGACTTGGGGTCAAGCGTTTTCGGCGGCGACCCGTATTGGGTCAGCCAAATGGGAGGCGCCTATATCACAGGCTTGCATGCTGGCAGTCAGAATGAAATGCTGGTGATTGCCAAGCATTTTCCCGGCGAGGGGAGTTCAGATCGCCCCAATGCGGAAGAGGTTGCCACCGTTCGCAAATCCCTTGATCAGTTGAAACAGATTGATCTGAGTCCGTTCTTTGCAGTAACGGGCAACGCATCTTCCTCCGGTGCAACTGCTGATGGGTTGCTGGTTTCCCATATTCGTTATCAGGGTTTTCAAGGAAACATCAGCGCCGCGACGCGCCCGGTGAGCTTTGATCCGCAGGCGCTTGCGGCCATCCTCAGCATGCCTGAATTTAGTTCCTGGCATGATAATGGCGGGTTGATGGTCAGCGATGATCTTGGCACAAAAGCCGTGCGACAGTTCTATACCTCGGGCGCAAATTTTCCTGCTCCGACGGTAGCGCGCGATGCGTTTGTGGCCGGGAACGATTTGCTGTATCTGGGTAATATTGTTTCGAGTGATGTGCCGAATTCATATTCCACGGTTTTGGAAATCCTTGCCTTCTTCGCGCAGAAATATCGTCAGGATCCAACCTTTGCCCAGCGCGTCGACTCTTCCGTGCTTCGCATTCTGAGTCAGAAATATCGCATTTATGGAGGCTTTAATGTCGCCAACGTGCTTGTTCCAAAATCGAGTTTGGATTCCATTGGTCAATCACAATCCATTACGCTTGATGTTGCACGCCGCTCAGCCACGCTGGTCAGCCCCGGAGTGCAAGACTTAACCACATTGATTCCCTCGCCGCCTCAGCCTCTTGACCGCATCGTGTTCATCACGGATAGCGATCAAGTCAAACAATGTAGTACATGTCCGCCTCAACCCAACCTGGATGTTAATGCACTTCAAAAAGCTGTTTCCCAGCTATTCAGTCCGCAAGGCGTAAACCAGGGCTCGTTTTTGCGCCTCTCTACGTATTCGCTTGATGACATTTCCGCGCTTTTGACGAATACCACCCCGCCGCCCAACCTCGAATCGGATCTAAGTCATGCCGCATGGGTCGTCCTGTCCTTGGCCGATGCAAGTAATGGCCAGCCGCAAATAATCAGCCGCTTTCTCTCTGAACGTCAGGATCTCTTAAGCAATAAGCATGTGATCCTTTTTTCATTCAGCGCGCCCTATTATTTCGATGCCACCGATATTTCGCACCTCACTGCGTATTATGTGCTGTATAGCAAACAGCCGCCCTTTATTGACGTGGCTGCACGCTTGCTTTTTCAGGAGTTGACTCCTGCGGGCGCTTCGCCGGTTTCGATTTCTGCATTGGGTTACGATTTGACCTCCATCACTGCCCCCAATCCCAATCAGATTATTTCGCTCACTCTGGACCTGCCAGCGATTCCCGTCTCGAATAGTGCTTCCACCTCGGTTTCCACACCGATTCCGACTCCCGTGCCGCTTTTTAAGATTGGAGATACGATCGCGATCCGAACAGGGGTAATCAACGACCATAACGGAAATCCGGTTCCCGATGGGACAGCAGTACATTTTTCCATGACCCTTACCGGAGAAGGCGGCAGTACCCTTCAACAAGCGGACTCAACCACGACTAATGGGATCGCGCGCGTCTCGTTTGGGCTGGATAAGCCTGGTCTGCTTGAAATTCGCGCCACAAGCGACCCTGCGACTCTTTCTGAAGTATTGCAACTCGACGTCAGCGCGGGCCAAGCGGCGGCTGTAACAGTCATCGTACCAGTGCAAACGACTCAAACGTCGGTTGTAATGACTGCCACGCCACAGCCGGAACAAAGTCCATTTACGACGCCTCAGGGCGCGCCCCTTTTCAACGCGTGGCTTTTAACGATGATCTTGTTGTTAGTCGGTGCATTATTGGTATTTTTCGTGGGCAACCGGTTGGTGTCAAGAAAATGGGGAGTCCGTTGGGGCCTCTGTGCGTTAGCTTGTGGCTTGCTAGCTTATAACTATTTTGCGTTTGAATTGCCCGGAAGCCAGGACTTTGCCGTTTCCAATGGTATGAGCGGCATTCTAGGTATTACATTGTGTGGATTGTTATTTGGATGGATAATCGGCTGGATATGGTCACAGATTAAATAGTCGGCAGTGGATCAATGGGTCAGGGAGGCGATCAGACTTAAGAGTAACAGCCCAACCGTGACCCAAAGAAGGATCATATCGGCAGAGTTGCCGAAGATATTCAATTGTGGAATGTCAAACGCGGTTGTGGGGGAATGAATTTGTGAGGGGATTTTCCCCGAACCGAATAAGAATTCACTGAACACGCTAATGGAAATAGGCCGGTCATCCGGATGCAGCGCCATGGCCCATAGAATAGCTTGTTCGGTTCGCTCATTCAGTGATGGGTTGAACTCTCGAGGCGGTTTCAAGCTCGAGGGCTGAAGGAAGCGTTTGCGAGCGTCCACAGGAGGTTCATTCGTGAGCAGATGATAAAGAGTCGCACCAAAGGCATAAATGTCGGCACGTGCATCGGTGTGCGCTTCGTCAGCACCGTATTGTTCAATGGGCGTATAAAGTGCTGTGCCTTGCCCTTGAATGACTGTGATGGTGATTTCCTCTGGAGCCATAATCTTAACGAGTCCAAAATCCACGAGCTTCAGTAAACCGGACGGCGTGATCTTGAGATTGCTGGGTTTGATATCGCGGTGAATGATGGCCGGCTCTTGTGTATGTAGATAATTGAGAGCGTCGGCAAGTTGATGCGCCCAGCCGAGCACTTCCTGTTCCGGCAGAAATTTCTTTTCACGGCGCGCATCCAAAACCATGGTCCGCAGGTCCTTGCCGGGGACATAATCCATGACGAGGTAATCGCGCGGTCCATTGGAAAAGAAATCCGAAACTTTTGGCAGATTGGGATGATCGAGACGCGCGAGAATAGTAGCCTCGCGGAAAAATTGTTGGCGGGCTTCTTCCAAAAGATTCTCTGAGAGGGTGCGGTCATACTCGACTTCCTTGAGCGCACACTGGCGTCCTTCCAGCCTAAGATCGTCGGCTAGATAAATGGAACCAGCACCACCCTGTCCGATTCTTTCCCGGACTTTATAGCGGCCACGCAACACCTCTCCATCGTTTAACGAAAGGGGCACACTCCTCCTGGGTTGTGTCTGTGCAATTGATCTCGGCGTGGATGATGCACAGAAACAAAATTTATGCTATATTATAAACGTCTTTGTTTCCAAATATGATTAAAATAAGTTGAGGGCGTCTATGAAACGCACAGAAGAATTTCCCATGCTGGTGGCGGAGGAGGGACCACTCAAAGGTCAGCGCTGGCCGTTAGGCAAAGCGATCGTGCTTGGACGCGAAGCGACTTGCGACGTGGTCATCGCGGACCGGCAAGTTTCACGGTTCCATGCACGGCTGACACCGACGGATGAGGGCATCATTGTCGAGGATCTGGGCAGTAAAAACGGCACTCACTTGAATGGAACCGCATTGACTTCACCGATGATGTTAAAAGACGGGGATAAATTACAGGTAAGTTTTGTTCAGGAATTTTTATTTTTCACCTCCGACGCGACCGTACCATTGACCGAAAGCGCCGGTCATCCCGGCCGCTTGATGATGGAACATAAATCCCGTAGTGTGTGGGTGAACCAGAAACAACTTGTCCCGCCGCTCTCCGCACAGCAATTTAAATTATTGTGGTTGCTTTATGAAAATCAGGGACAGGTGATCTCGCGTCCCGATCTGGTGGAGACCGTGTGGGGTGAGGAGCAAGCCGCGGGCGTTTCCGATCAGGCGCTTGATGCGCTCATCCGCCGATTGCGTGACCGGATTGCAGAGTTGGATTCAAAGCATCAATTCATTGACACCGTGCGCGGCCACGGTGTGCGGTTGGATAATCCGCAAGTATAAATTATTTATTACAAAAGAAAATTTATGGCGAAGGTTGAATTACCCTTAGACCAAATTATCCAAGGGGATTGCATTGGAGTATTAAATCAGTTACCAGAAAAATCCATTGATTTAATTTTTGCCGATCCTCCTTATAATTTACAACTTCAAAATGAATTGCATCGCCCGAATATGAGCAAGGTTGATGCGGTTGATGACCAGTGGGACAAGTTCGATTCTTTTGAGTCGTATGATGAGTTTTCTCGCCAATGGCTAACAGCCTGCAAGCGGATATTGAAGCCCACTGGAACGATTTGGGTAATTGGTTCGTACCATAATATTTTTCGAGTTGGGACAATTATGCAAGATTTGGGCTATTGGCTTTTAAATGATGTAATCTGGGTAAAAACGAATCCCATGCCAAATTTCCGCGGTGTAAGATTCACAAATGCTCATGAAACCCTAATTTGGTCGAGTACAGGCAAAGGCGCTAAGTACACTTTTAATCATCAAGCTATGAAAGGCTTGAATGAAGAAAAGCAAATGCGTTCTGATTGGTGGTTACTCTCATTAGCTACCGGTTCGGAACGAGTTAAGGATGAAAATGGAGAGAAGGCGCATTCAACTCAAAAGCCCGAAGCTTTGCTTTATAGAGTGATTCTGTCTTCTAGCAAGCCGGGCGACATCGTGCTTGATCCGTTCTTCGGGAGCGGAACGACCGGCGCGGTGGCGAAGAAATTGCATCGTCATTGGATTGGCATCGAGCGCGAAGATAGCTATATCAAAGTGGCGCAAAAGCGAATAGACACTGTCCAACCTGAGTTGTTTGATAAAGAAACATTTGATGTAAGGAGCAAAAGCAAAACAGCCCCAAAGGTTGAGTTTTCCGTGCTTGTAGAAAATGGTTACTTGAAAGCCGGGCAAAAGTTATTGTTTTCAAAAGATAAAACCCGAATAGCGACTATTAAACCCGATGCTCGTCTTCGGACAAAGGATGGTTTTGAGGGCAGTATTCATCAAGCTGGCAGCCATTATATGAATGGCTTACCATGCAATGGGTGGGAGCATTGGTTCTTAAAAGAAAACGGTGGAATGGTAAATTTGGATGCTATTCGCCAAAGATTTAGAATTGAAAAGGGGCTGGTAAATGAGTGATCAAGTAAAAGAAACGATCCGAAGGTCGGTGGGGGCTAATCTTTTTGAATGTCAATGAGAAGCAATGCAGTTTTCATATATTTCAACAAATCTCCTGTAAGTCTATTTTAATCGGTCACAATTGCAAGTCTGAGCTCAATTTTTATCTATATGTATATAAATCGCATTGTCAATTTGAACAATGATGCCCCCGTCCCAAAGATACAGATAGCGCAAGGTTTTTTCTGTAATTTCGATCAAGTGTTTCCTCGCAAATTGATATTGCGATTAAGTCGAACCTTCAAAAGTCATATATGTTCTACCGGTCAACCACTCCTCACTGATCTCATTGAGCACAGCTGAGACCAAACGCAAACAAGAAGCTTTGTTTGGAAAGATCGAGACGACCCGCGCTCTGCGTCTCACTTCGCGATGGAGTCTTTCCACACCGTTGGTGGTGCGCAACAACTTTCGAAAAGCTCCCGGAAAGGAAAAAACCATAAGGCCTTCCGGAATGTTGATAGCCATCCACTCCGATAATCGCGAAGCACTCGGTTGATATTTTGCAACCGCCTTGGCCAGATAAGCGTCAGCAGTGGGACGATCTGGAGCATTGAAAATTGTGCGGATATCCTCGGCCACTTCGGTCTGCATATCTTTGTGCGGCACGTAGGCTTGAGCATTTTGTTGCAAGTGAAACTGGCAGCGCTGCCAGGGAATGCCACCGAAGATTGCCAAGCGTGCCGCTCGCAATCCAGCGTGGTCATCGCTGGTGATCAACTGCACACCACCTAAGCCGCGTTTCTTCAGGCTTTCGAGGAAGGTGCGCCAATGAACTTCATGCTCGCTGAGCGATACGGAAACGCCCAAAATCTCCCGTTTGCCGTGTGGAGTAACAGCTACCGCCACCAAAACGGCCAAATGGCGAACCTGTCCATCTTCCCGGACCTGCTCGTAGTAGGCATCCAGGAACAGATAAGGATATTCACCCAAAGGCCGCTCGCGCCACTGTTCGAGTTCTGTATCCATCTGCGCTGCGGCTTGGCTCACCATTGCTGAAGATACATCCACTCCACATAACTGCTCGGTGATCGCTTTGACCTTTCTCGTGGAGACGCCTTGCACGTACATCTCGGCCAAGGCCAGTGTGAGAGCTCGTTCACTTCGCAGTCCCTTCTCCAAGGCCTGCGGGTAGAAGCCTCCCTCACGGACTTGCGGCACCGCAAACGTGATCTCGCCTACCCGCGTGCGCATCGTCTTCGGCTTATATCCATTGGCATGACCGGCTCGTTCTTGCGTATGTTGATAAGGTTCTGCATGCAGATGTTGCTCGCGTTCTGCGAGCATCGCATGATTGATAATGGTCCGGATCAATTCGGGCAGAACATCCAGTCCTTGTTCTTGCACCTGCTCCAATAACTCGGCAGGTAAGGTAAAATCTTCGCGGTAGGTCATGTTGTTTTTCCTTTCGTCTGAACACCGCAAGGATAACACTTGACCTACCTTTCATTACAAATTACAGAACGGATCTTACACTACTAAGATACAACACGTTTTCCCATTGGTTCGTCATTGGATAAGGTGGAATCGAAACCTTAATTGGGGCCTTATCTTTGATTATAAAAACTCCTCTATCTGTTTCCAGCCAAAGATTTCCTTCAGACGATATTCCTGAATTCCGAACATTATAATCAGAATCATTGTTTGGCAATTTTAGGGTGGACCAATTAGTTCCATCAAATGAAATAGCCTTAGTATATGATATAAACCAAGTTAAGCCACTGGGCTCAGCAATAATATTGACATTACTGATTTTTGAATAATGTAAGTCACAAAATAAAGGCATTTTCTCTCGTATTTTGGGCTAAAAATGAGACTTTCTTTTTTCAAAAATCAGTAGGTGGGTTCAAACCAGGATAGCCTTGCCATTTGTCACCAGTCAATGAATACACTTCATCTGTTTTAAAAGCTACGGTACCTCTGAACCAGAGAGTTCCGTTTTTCGCCTTTGCAACGTCTTCAATCATTAATCCGATTTCAGTCTGAGTAGGCAATTTGAATACCTTCCAACTCATGCCATCGAGATAGAACAAACCCTCAACGCCGGAAAGCCATAATCTGTCACCTGTATCAGAAAAATCAAAAAGAGGCTTAGATGATACCTGCTGATAGTTCCATTCTCCATTTGAGAAATGCCCAACCCGCCCATCGAGAAGGGCGAGCCACATCATGCCATTAAACAAAATCAAATCAGATGTGGTGTCAGCAGTAGACTTAGAGGGAAATGGAAAACTTGTAAATTCGTAAGTGCTAGTATTCCAACGAAGAATACCTTCTGAACTTATCGCCCAAAGATACCCTTGAGAATCATAAACAACTTTACCTATGATTATAGGACTTTGAATTACTGGCACAGGAGAAAAGACAATCCAATCATTGTGCAAATTGGACTGAGCAACCGGTTGTATAGTTTCCGTAGGTGTCAGCGGAGGAATTATAGTAGCTGGGCCGCATGATGCAAGAACAAGTATAGGTATCAAGAAAAACATCGATAATTTCATTCATCTCCTCTTCAGCGTAACGGTTGTGCAATCATAAGCAGAATCGTGAAAAGTGATAAAAAAATGAACATTCGCCGTAGGCCTGCTTTGGGGAGAACGGAATAAGGATAGCGTACCCTTGAGCCATATCACAGCAAGCAGGAATGGATATGGCTCAAAAACAAGAAACACAACAGGCCCTATTGATTCCCTGGGGTCATTTTGCCCAGGAAATCGGTCTGATCTCCGGAATCCAAGCGGTCCAACTCAATCAAAAGATATATGAGCATACGCCGCAGGCGAAAGTGATTGAATTTTTTGTGGCGATATTATCAGGTGCGAAGTATTTGCAAGACATCAGTTTGGCAGCCCACCCGCTAGACAAAGATGGAGCCGCGGCTCAAGCGTGGGGTCAGCCGGAGTGGGCAGACTATACGGGCATGAGCCGCACGCTGAAGAAATTGACTTGGTCAGAAGTCCATGCGCTGGTATACTGAGAGCGGGCATAAATTGCGGTTTTAAGAAACGGGGGGCTAAAGTTTTGGTAAGATGGGGCTATGACCATTCACCTCGAATTCACATCGGAACAGATTGCAGAAATGCGCTATCAACGCTACAACCATCTTGTGCCGTTAGTCCAGCGCCGAATGGTTCGGAGAACGAAACCACTTTGGAAGCACTCCTGCTCAAAGCGTATAACTTATCGCCTGAGCAGATTGAAGAAATCGTGGGCGTCAGCGGAAATACCATTCGAGAATACTATGAACTTTATCAGCAAGGCGGCATAGAGAAGTTAAAGGAAATCAACTACTATAAACCTCAAGGCGAGTTGGTCAAGCATATTGTATCGTTGGAAGCGTATTTTCGAGAAAATCCGCCAGCCAGTATCAAGGAAGCGCAAAAGGAGATTGAAGAAATCACGGGTGTGAAGCGTAGTCAAAGCCAAGTGCGTGAGTTTTTCAAAAAAAACTCAATCTCCGTTACAGGAAAGTAGGCAGCCTGCCAGCCAAAGCCGATCCAGAAAAACAGAAAGAATTTCTGGAACAAGAAATGCAGTCTCGTTTAGATGAAGCGCAGGCGGGGAAGAGGGTGGTTCTTTTCATGGATGCGGCCCATTTCGTATTATCTGCTTTTCTCGGCTGTCTGTGGTCCGTGACTCGTATTTTTATTCCAGCGCCTTCGGGTCGGCAACGCTTCAACGTCTTGGGTGTGCTCAATGCCGTGACGCATGAAATGCTGACGGTCACGAATGACACCTACATTACGGCGCAGAGCGTGTGTGCGCTTTTGGAGAAGATCGCAACTTTTTATATCGGCAGCCCGATTACCATCTTCTTGGATAATGCTCGCTATCAAAGATGTGCTCTCGTCATGGAAAAAGCCAAAAGCCTGAACATCGAATTGTGCTTCCTGCCCTCCTATTCGCCCAACCTCAACTTGATTGAGCGCATCTGGAAGTTTGTGAAGAAGAAATGCCTGTATGCCCACTACTACGAAAAATTCCCAGCCTTCAAAGCTGCCATTTCAAAATGCTTGCACGAAACCATGACAACTCACAAATCCGATCTCGATTCTTTGCTAACTTTGCGTTTTCAGCTCTTTGAAAAAACGCAATTTGTGACCGTGTGAAGTATAGAAGTGTTGGAGCGAGTCAGCCAACCCATGCTAGAAAGCGAATTGGCGCTGTTGTGCGCCCAAGGTTGCCGGTTGGAATATGATGGTGATCTCACCGGACTGCCCGTTTCCAATACCAGCCGCACCTATCCGAACGCAGCCTATAGACACATGTCCGATGAAATTCGGCTGGGATATCAGGCAGGCTTGGTGAGTCTGCACAGCCCGAGCTATGGACGGCTATGGATTTCGGTCGATCACCATGCAGGGAATACGGTTTCTTGCACACAAGCCGAAGGGCTGGTGCGGGCCGCTGAACAACGCAGCGGGCAGCATCCCAAGCGGCGCACGGAACTCTTGCAAAAGCGAATTGAAGCGCTGGTCAAAAACCGAGCGCCTGCCGAAAAACGATGGGTGTCCCAACAGGCGAACTTGGAAACGGCTCAACGCAGGAAAGAAGAAGTGTCCGCTCAACTGCGAGAAGAAACCAAGTCCAAACGCATCGCAGTCCTCGAACGTCGCGGCCTACGCCGCGAGCAGTCGATCGAAAGGGCTCGAAAAAAACTGGAAAAGACGCTCGCACAGATTGAAATGGCTCTGGAAGAGGAGAAAACCCTACGTCAGCGGCTCGAACAATTGGAACGCGATAATGCCGAAAACCCTCAACCCGTCGAAGCCTGTTTTCGTCTGGATGCTGGCTTTGGAACCTATGACAACATCGCTCTGCTCATGGAAATGGGGTATGAAGTGTATGTCAAATTCCATAACCACAAGATCACCGAGATGCTGAGACAAAAAATTTCCCCCGATACCCTTTGGACGCACGTGGGCGAGAATGCAGAGAAGGTGGTTCCGTTCCGCAGAACCATGATGGCATGGTCAGGATTGGAACTTCAACATTGTCCCTACCCGCTGGACGTCGCACTGGAACGTTTTTACACGGGCCAGACCCAAAAGCACAGCGCCTTGGCTCACTTCGGCGACCCCAGCATCACCTCGGATTTACCCGCTTGGTTCAAGCACTACAATGAGCGCCAAACTATTGAGGCGGGGATCAAGGAAGCCAAACAGGTTTTCTATCTCAATCGCCTGAAAGTACGTTCTGAACCCGCCATCTATTTACAGGAAGCCATGACCATTTTTGCTGCCAACTTTATCCGCTGGGCTACTATGTGGATCAAGCCACATGCCCTGCCCAGTGAGCAATCGCTCCCGCTCGGCAAGATGGGCATCAAAAAACAGGTCCAAGTGGCTGCCAATACTTCAGCCACCGTCATCCATCATTCTGCAGCTATGTTGTTCATGTTCAATCCCGCCAGCGCTTTTGCTGGCAAGTCTCTCTTTTTCCCAGCACCCAGCAGATCGCTATGGCGAATCTTTTTTTATCACTTTTCACGATTCCGCTTATGATTGCACAACCGTTACGTTCAGAAGCCAACTACTTCCTCCCAAAATCTGCCGGGTTCTCGCCCCAGGCTTGCGTATCCCATTTCAAAACAGAATCATCCTCCAATTCATTTTCAGCCAGCCAATTTTCGGCGCTGTGGATCAACATGAACAGCGGTCTGTTCGAGTCCATGCGTTGCAATTTTGTTTTGCATTGGCCGGTCATCACCCATGCTATGGCATTCTCCGAATCCGAATAAATCGGGATTTGTCTTTCCTGTTTCTCCAGCCACGTCAGCGCATGGACAATGGCGAGGAATTCACCGACGTTATTCGTTCCATCCGCAAACGGACCGGCGTGGAAAATTTGCTTTTTGGATTCCAAATCCACGCCGCGATATTCGACCTTGCCCGGTGAGCCGTTGCAAGCCGCGTCCACGCACAGGCTGGGAATGATCGGCGGATTCGGAGCAAAGAGCCAGCGTTAAGTCGAAGCCGGTTTGCCTTTGTAATCTTTATACGACGCAGCAAAGGCGCTTTCCGCTTCTTCGCGCGAATCAAACGCTTTATATTCCGCATCGACGAATCCTTTGACCTGCGCTTCGCACTCCGGCCACGAAGTGAAGATGCCGCGCTTGCGTCCCTTCCAAACCACGTAAAACTTTTGCTTCTTCATTTACTGATACTGATGACCGTCCAGGTTGAGCCGCCATCCACCGTCTTATAAAGTACGCGCGTGCTGGCGACATTGTTGGTCAACACGAAACCGGTGGTGGTGCTTATAAAGTCCATGCCGGAAAAATTATCGCCAAATGCAATTCCAGGCGAGACAGTCGCCCAGGTTTTAGCACCATCGTGTGTGACATAAAAATCCGTCCCGTTCCAGACAAAGCCGTCGGTGGCGGAAACAAAATTCATCGTACCGCCATTCGGGATCAGCGTGGGTGTAAGCGCCCAATTCAATCCGCCGTCATGGGAATAATAAACAGCCATCAGCGTACCATATTGATTTGTGACATGAACCGACAGATACGCGTCCGCGGCTGTGACAAATTGCGGGCCGACGGTTTCAAACTGGGCTTGTTCGTATCCCGCGGGAACTTGAACCGGTTGCAGCTTCCAAGTCTGGCCTCCATCTTGGGTTTGATATAAATAGATTACGCCGTTGTTGTAGGTAATTCCACCAACCCAGGCATTCTTCATGTCCGTGGGTGTAATGCCATCTTTGAGTCCGCCGAACGGCAAAGTAGTCCCAGCATTAGGCTGAGTCGGATCGTTGATATAAGTTTGCTTCCACGTCTGACCACTATCGGTCGTTTGAAAGATCGCAACTGCATCCGATCCGGCACCCGCGCCTAGGTCCGCCATCATCCAGCCATTGGATGCGTTTATAAAAACCATAGTTCCCATCAAGAAATTAACAGCGCTCGATTGCCATGTGGAGCCGCCGTCTTGGGTGCGATAAAGAGTCCCGCCGGATGGATTTGATGGATTGGCCGCTACCACCCACCCGTGATTCGAATCCAGAAAATAAAACGGGACGCCAAATCCAAGTTTCGTGACGCCCGATGGCGTGACATCATGCCAGGTTGCGCCGCCATCATTCGTCCGAACCACGCCGGTATCGGTGATCGCCCATCCATTCATTGTATCGAGCATATGGATAGCCGTGAAAGCGGGCGCAGCAGAAACGGGCGCGCTAAGTGCAGGCGGCGCAAGGGTTGGTCCTTGTGTGACGGGAATCGGGATTTGATGCAGAGTGCCACACGCAGTGAGCAAAGAAAAAAGAAATAAAAAAGAAAGGATGCGTTTCATGTTTCTCCTATAAAATTTTATCAGCTCATCCACTCTACGATTGACGCTTCGCCCTGCCCCACACCAACGCATAAAGTAGCCAGACCAAATTTTACATTGTCGCGGTGTTTCATTTCATATAACAGCGTTGTGAGAATGCGCGCACCTGAACATCCCAATGGATGTCCTAATGCAATCGCCCCGCCATTGACATTAACGATTTCAGGATCGAGGCCAAGTTCTTCGATCACAGCCAAAGATTGAATAGCAAAGGCTTCATTCAATTCCACTAAACCAACATCTTTCATTTGCAATCCTGCGCGCTGCAATGCTTTCCTCGTGGCGGGAATTGGTCCATAGCCCATCACGCGCGGCGGCACACCCGCCACTGCCGATGTAACCACGCGCGCAAGCGGTTTCAGATTCAATGCTTTGGCTTTTTCTGCACTCATCAGCAACAACGCGGCCGCGCCATCATTCAAACCGGACGAATTGCCTGCGGTCACTGTTCCACCTTCACGAAACGAAGCTCTAAGTTTTGCAAGTGATTCCATCGTCGTATCACGGCGCGGACGTTCATCCGTCGTCACAAGAATGGGATTGCCTTTCTTTTGCATAATAGGAACGGGCAATGTTTCTTCTGCAAACTTTCCCGAGTCAATCGCAGCAAGTGCGCATTGATGGGAGCGCAATGCAAAGGCGTCCTGCATTGCGCGCGTAATGTGAGGGCGTTCCAGTGCAATGTTCTCCGCCGTCTCGCCCATCGCATCGATTCCATATTTTTCTTTCATCTTCGGATTCGGATAACGCCAGCCGAGAGCCGTGTCCCACGCGGTGAGATTGCCAAACGAGAATCCCGCTTCGGCTTTCGGGACTGAATATGGCGCGCGGCTCATCGAACTCGACTCCGCCCGCGATAAAGATATCGCCTTCACCGGCCTTGATGGCGCGCGCGGCCTGATTGACCGCGCTCAATCCCGAAGCGCATAAACGATTCACGGTCACGCCTGCCACCTCGACCGGCAGCCCGGCCAATAACGCGGCCATGCGCGCCACATTGCGATTATCTTCGCCGGCTTGATTGGCGCATCCAAAATAAACTTCCTCGACGAGATTCGGATCAAGGTGGTTGCGCTGGATCGTCTCTTTGATAACGAGAGCCGCCAAATCGTCTGGACGAATGGAAGCGAGTGCGCCGCCCAATGATCCAATCGGCGTGCGGATCGCGTCAATGATATAAGCTTCGGACATGAGTCCTCCAAACAAGTAATCGAATGAAATGATTCTACCACCTTGAAAAGGAGAGGACTTTTGTATACGATGAAGGATGACGCATTGCACTATCCGCCTTTTGCTGATAAAGACATAATCTTATATGCAAGATACTTAATAAATACTCTCTAACTTCTCAACCAAGGAGTCCGAATGCCCGGAGCAAAAGGTTGGATCGAAGTCAACGAGAAATACTGTAAGGGATGTGAATTATGTCTCAGCGTCTGTCCGCCTGAGGTGATGGAATTGGACATGACCCGTCTGACTCCCACAGGCTACCACCCCGCGCACACGTTCAAAGACGGTTGCACGGGGTGTGCTATTTGTGCGCTGGTCTGCCCCGACGCGGCGATTACCGTCTATCGCGAAATCAAAAAGGCTGTGCCTGCAACAGCATAAATCTCACCACAGAGCACTCAGAGAACACAGAGAAAAAAATAAAGCTCTGTGAACTCCGTGATCTCCGTGGTGAATTTTGGAGACGCTATGACACGAGAATTATGGGAAGGCAATCAAGCCATTGCAGAAGCCGCCGTTCGTGCAGGGCTTGAGGCTTATTTCGGTTATCCGATCACTCCACAAACTGAAGTCTTGGAATATTTATCACGCCGCATGCCGGAACTCGGACGCGCTTTTGTTCAAGCCGAAAGCGAACTCGGCGCGATCAACATGGTGTACGGCGCGGCATGCGCCGGTGTGCGCGTGATGTCTTCATCATCCAGCCCGGGGGTGAGCCTGATGATGGAAGGCTTATCGTATATCGCGGGAACGGAAGTTCCCATGGTGCTGGTCAATGTGATGCGCGGCGGCCCGGGACTTGGCAACATCGCTCCCTCGCAGGGAGATTACAACCAGGCCGTGCATGGCGGCGGACATGGTGATTATCCGCGCATCGTATTGGCTCCGGCTTCCGTTCAAGAAGCGATTGACCTGACCATGCTTTCCTTTGACCTCGCTGAAAAATACCGCATGATCACGATGGTCATTGCCGACGGTTCCATCGGACAAATGATGGAGCCGATTAATTTCCCTGAAATGAAACCGGTTCAGCGCAAGGATTGGGATTGGGCAACCAATGGACGCATGGGCAAACGCGAACGCCGCATTTTGACATCCATCTATCTTGATCCATATCAGGAAGAGAAAGCCAACCTGCGTTTGCTGGGACGCTGGAAACAAGTCCAAGCGAATGAAGTACGTTATAAAGAATATTTCATGGATGATGCCGAATACGTTGTAGTCGGTTTCGGAACAGCGGGACGCGTATCGCTTTCCGCAGTGCGCGCTGCGCGTCAGGAGGGAATCAAGGTCGGGTTGTTGCGGCCGGTTACGGTGAGTCCGTTTCCGCTGGATGTGATCGATGAACTGGTCAAGCACGTAAGCGGCGTCCTCGTCGTCGAAATGAATTCAGGCCAGATGTTGGAAGATGTCCGGCTTGCCGTTCGAGGCCGCATGCCGGTGGAGTTCTATGGCCGCATGGGCGGCGTGGTTCCGTTCCCGGATGAAGTCCTGAACGAAATCCATCGCATGGTTTCGGACAAAGCTCCAAGCAAACTGAGTCCGCGTGATGCGTGGTTCGAGCGAATGGTTGCGGCAAAATAGAAGAGGCTTATATGGTAGCGACTGCAAATAATCTGGTTTACGAACGGCCCGAAGGTTTTACCGATACACCCACCCACTATTGCCCGGGCTGCACGCACGGTGTGGCACATCGACTCGTTGCCGAAGTCTTGGAAGAAATGGGCTTGCTAGAAAAGACGATCGGTGTGGCGCCGGTGGGATGCGCGGTATTCGCATACAACTATTTTGATACTGACTTCGTCGAAGCGCCTCATGGACGCGCCCCGGCCATGGCCACCGGTATCAAGCGCGTTTTACCCGACCGAATCGTTTTCACGTATCAAGGCGACGGTGACCTCGCTTCGATTGGCATGGGTGAGATTGTCCATGCTGCGGCGCGCGGAGAAAACATCACGGTCATCTTCATCAACAACGCCAACTTCGGCATGACGGGCGGGCAAATGGCTCCGACCACGTTGCCCGGCATGAAGACGACTTCATCGCCCAATGGCCGCGATGTGGAAACACAGGGCTATCCGATCCGCACCTCTGAATTGCTGGCCACGTTGGATGGCGCGGGATATGTGGTGCGGCGCAGCATGCATGATCCGAAGAATATTCGTCTTGCAAAGAAAGCCATCCGACTCGCATTCGAAACGCAGGTGCGCGGACTCGGCTTCTCGATGGTCGAATTGCTTTCGACATGCCCAACCAATTGGAACATGACGCCGTTGGAATCGCTCAAGTTCGTGGAAGACAAAATGGTCGCATATTTCCCGCTTGGCGATTACAAGGTCAGTCCAAGTGTGGCACAGGTAAAAGTATAAGTTCACCACAGAGAGCGCGAAGAACACAGAGAAAAAATAGCTGCAAAGAGCGCCAAGAGCACGAAGATTGAAAAGCTTTTTCTTTGCGGGCTTTGTAAGCTTAGTGGTTCAAAAAATCTCCGTGAACTCCGCGATCTCAGTGGTGAAATAGGAGCAAACATGCAAAAAGAAATTATCATCGCTGGGTTTGGCGGACAAGGCGTGCTTTTCGGCGGACAAGTTTTAACGTATGCCGCCATGGACGCTGGAAAAGAAGTAACGTGGATTCCATCTTACGGTCCGGAAATGCGCGGCGGGACAGCCAACTGCACCGTCATTATCGCTGATGACGAGATCGGTTCACCGTTGGTCAAGAATCCGCCACTGGGAATTGCGCTCAATCTGCCGTCGTTCGACAAGTACGAAGATGAGCTTCAAACCGATGGGACGCTCGTGGTCAACAAATCCATGGTGGATCACGGACCCAAGCGTGATGACATTCATGTCATCTTTGTGCCATGTAACGAGATCGCCGAAGAGATCGGCGACCGAAAATTGTTGAACATGGTCGCGGTCGGCGCGTTGCTGACGGCTTTGCCTGAATTGACCGTGAAAGATGTCGAGAAGGCATTGGAAGCCCACATGCCAGAGCGGCATAAGAATCTATTGCCGAAAAATTTTGAAGCGCTCAAGCGCGGATACGAAGCGGCTCAAAAAGTTCCAGCATAATCAAAACAAATTTCGGTGAACTCAAAGCCCGCCTCAATCAGAGACGGGCTTTTCTGTTGATTTGTCATCAGACTTGATGTATAGTTGGAAAATCTTTATTATAGAAATCCGGAGGTAGTTATGGCCGAAGATAAAGCGATGAAAACAAACAAAAGCACGGCACAGAATCACGCCGTGTTCGTGCAGTCAGTGAAGGCTAGCCTGAATATTGCCAAAGCCAGGACGAGCGGCCTTCGACAAACAGACACGCAGCTGCTGGTAGCGAACATTGTGTCGCCCGCTGCCGCGACCCTGCTGGCCGGCTTTGCCGCTGCGGTTGGCGGAAATCAAATGTTCCCACAGGCCGCCGCGCAAATGGAAGATGGTGGCTGGAAGCTCGCTTGCGCTCTTGTTGCGATATTCGGCTTTATTGCAACCGTGAGCAGCATGTTCAAAAAGCAATTCGATGATCGCCTCGCTCAAGGAACTCAATGCGTGGGCGAATTGCTCAAGCTCGATTTGGAACTCACAACCGGCGTCAGCGATTGGGATGCGGCGGCAAAGGAATATGGCGAGATCGTCAAGAGGTATCCTGAGATTGTGAGCTGACGGTTATGCAGCCCAAATTTCCCGAAAAGGACAAGAAGAAAAACATTTGTTATGCGATAACCGATGACGGTCTCGAACTTCCAGTCATCGATGTGACGAATCCCGTCTTTGAAGTCTCACTCAAAGAAAGCGAACTCAATACTCAGCTTCAACAATTTATTCAAGATGCCAAGGGACCGGAAAGAATCCCGCCATTTCTGCGCGGGCTGCTGTTTAGCTTCATGCGTAGATGTTCCGTTATTATCCGCGGACTGATGGGCGCAAACGGCACGTTCATGAGTGGCATGAATACCTACATGCTGAAGCTCGGTCCGGACAACCTCAACAAAAGTTTTTTCAGTGACATTGACCGCATGATCGCCGGCTCCTCCGCGGGCTTATTCATGCGCTTGCGACTTCAGGATATTGTCCACCTTCTGACCGAGGCGCTGATTCCAATTTTGGATTCGCGACCGAATGCAACGCTTCGCCTGCTGAATATCGGCGGCGGCCCCACCATCGACAGCTTGAATGTTCTGATCGTGATTCGCAAGCAACGTCCCGATCTGCTTGCCGAACGAAAGATATTTATTCATAGTCTTGACCTCGACGCTTTTGGCCCGAACTTTGGCGGGCGCACATTGACCTCGCTTCAAGCTGAGAGTAGTCCACTGCATGGCTTGGACATTGACTTTACTCATATCAATTACAACTGGTCTAACGCGGATGTAATGCGCGGGTATATAAAATCTTTCGACGGCGAAAATATTTTCGCGGCTTCATCCGAAGGCGCGTTGTTTGAATACGGTTCTGATGACGACATCGCCGGCAATCTCCAAGCGTTATTTGATATCACTCCCGCTGATACGATTGTGGCTGGTTCGGTAACGCGCGCGGACGAGTTGGGACTTAAATTGAATGGACGCGGTTTGAGCAGCCGCGCCGCGCTCCAGTTGCGAGGATTGGAAGCTTTCACCGTACTGGCCCTGCGCGCCGGTTGGAAAATCGCAAAGTCAATCGACCGACCTTTGAGTCACGATGTTCTGATGGAGAAAGTTTAGCTAAAGCAGTCAGAACCTTCGCAAAATCCCCAAAAGCCCATCCACATAGCCGATCCCACCACCCTGTTCCTTTCCAATCGGTTCTCGTTAGTGACAAAACAGGACTCATTAGCTCCCAGTTCCAGTTAGCAGCTAAGCAGTACCCGTTAGTCGCTAATGGGTTCACGTTAGCTGCTAAGTAGTACCCGTTAGTCGCTATTGGGTTCACGTTAGCTGCTAAGCAGTACCCGTTAGCCGCTAATGGGTTCACGTTATCGAGTAAGCAGTACCCGTTGGTCTCCAACAAGTTCCTTTTCCTTTGCAACAGGTTCCTATTGCTTAGTAACAGGTTCTACTTGCAAAGCAACAAGTTCTTGTTCCTTTGCAATAGGTTCCTGTTATCGAGTAATAGGTTCCTTTTCCTTTGGAACAAGTTCTTATTTGTCTCCAGACGGTTTTTTTCCTAAACTGAGGCACCGCTTCCGGCGACTCAGGCCCATATAATCAGGCTATACACATAACACTCTCAAACTGAACCTGGACTAGCAGTTTTCGGGCGCGGCTTGGCCGGCAAAAGCGCAATCATCCAGGCGAGTCTTGCCAGTCCCGCCGCTACCGCTAAGATATTCCGTTGGCTGGCTCTGGCAGGTTCGGAATTTAGTCTATTTCTATCTTGACAAAATAGAACGTGTATTCTACAATCTCGTGAAGGAGAATTACCATGAGAAAAATAATCGTTTTATCATTTATTACCTTAGATGGAGTAATGCAAGCACCTGGTGGACCTGAGGAAGATACATCGGGCGGATTCAAATATGGCGGTTGGACTGCCCCGTATTTTACCGAAGCCGACCAAGCGGCCGGTGAGATCATGCAAAAACAGATGAAACCTGCAGACCTTCTTTTGGGCAGAAAAACATTTGATATTTTTGCTTCCTACTGGCCTGAACACGCAGATTTTTGGCCAGGCATCAATGATGTCACAAAATACGTGCTGTCCAAAACCATGAAAGTATCCAACTGGAAAAAAACCGTATTTATAGAAAGTTTGGAAGATATCAAAAAGCTCAAAAATTCAAACGGGTCTGACATTCAGGTGCACGGCAGTGGTCAGCTCATCCAACTGCTGCTCAAGAACGATCTAGTGGACGAACTGTGGCTCAAGACATTCCCGGTGACGCTTGGCGGAGGGAAGAAGCTGTTTGGCGACGGTACGATCCCGGCGGCCTTTACAGTAACAGAAAGCCTGGTTACGCCAAATGGTGTGATCTTTGCAAATTACAAACGAGCTGGAAAAGTGGGGACAGGTACTGTTGGAGCTTAAGGAGAAATAAAATGAGAAAAGTAATTGCAGCAATCAATATGACACTTGACGGGTTTTGCGACCACACGGCAGTGATTCCAGATGATGAATTACATCAACATTACAATGAGCTATTAAGTAATGCTGACACCATTTTATTCGGAAGGATAACATATCAACTGATGGAAAGTTCTTGGCCAACCGTAGTAAAAAATCCTACCGGTAATAAACCAGAAGATGAATTTGCAGTATTAATAGACAATATTTCCAAAATTGTTTATTCTCGCACATTGAAAAATGTTGATTGGAAAAATGTAAAACTGAAAAAGGAAGTCATTAAAGAAGAAGTTTTAGAACTCAAGCAACAAGCAGGTAAAAACATTTTAGCCGGCAGCCCAAGTTTAATAGTAGCCTTAACGCAACTTCACTTAATTGACGAATATCAACTCTGTGTTCATCCAATTGTTTTAGGAAGCGGCTTGCCATTATTTAAAAACATCAAGGATAGAGTTGATCTTAAACTCATAAAAACAAAAATCTTTAGCTCTGGTTCAGTAACGCTTTATTATAAGCCGGCAAAAAATGACTGATAGCATGAATAAACCTATTTCTAAAAAAGGTGATTATGGAATAGACGCTCCACCTGTTATTCGCAACTTGCTACTCGGGGCGACAGTATCTATTATTGCAGGTATCGTTCTAAAATCTGTCTTTTCCTCAACTCAATCGTTGATAGCCGTTATTTTGTTAATTTTGGGGTTATTCACTGGAGCAAGCATGGTTGTAACCGTCTTCCTCATGATATGGAGTAGCAAAGTTGGCAAGCTCCAATTACGAGAAAAGTTAATAGATTCCCTTGCTTTGCGTGGTACAGAAACTATTGTTGATGTTGGTTGCGGGCGTGGTTTATTGCTTAATGCTGCCGCTCGGCGACTTACAACAGGTAAAGTCATTGGAATAGACCTTTGGCAAAATGCAGACCAATCAAGTAATAACCCAGAAGCTACACTGGCTAATGCTCAAACCGAAGGGGTTGCTAATTTTGTAGAAGTCAAAACTGGCGACATGCGCGAATTACCTTTTGAAGACAGGACGATTGATGTCATAGTTTCAAGTTTAGCAATACACAACATCCCAACTAAAGAGGGACGCGCCCAAGCCGTACGTGAAATTGTACGCGTGTTAAAGCCAAATGGTCAGGTAGCCTTACTGGATTTTCAGTGTACTGACGAGTATGTTCAGACTTTACAAGAATTTGGTTGGCATGAAGCAAAACGGTCTGGATTGCAATATAAAATGTTTCCTCCTGTACGAGTTGTGACAGGCAAGAAACCCACATAAAATAAAGAGCAGGATAACACAGCGTGGTGTGTCCTGAAAAGTCATCGTCTGCTCACTGGTGGAAGTCCAGTTCTGGTAAGTGTCAGGACGCCGGATAGCAGGCAACCAATGCAGTCGGGTGACTGATTGTGTTGAAGCGTTGTAACTCCCTGAGAAAGGGAAGCAAAGCAGCAGCCCGTAACATAAAGTGAAACTTGCAGCACCGACATGTTAACCCGCAAGGGGAGCAAGAGAGAGCCGAGCCTGTCACGCATGGCGAAGGCAACAGAAGCGGCTAAGATCCTGAAGCAACCATCAAGAACTTTCCGGTGTAGGAGTATGGGATGTTGTGAAAGTAGATGATGGAACAGGAGATGTCTCATCCAATGGGCGGCACAGAATTGTTCTAACGGAAGGTATAAACCGAAGAGGTGAAATCCTGATGGGAGTTGGATGAGAAGTCGGAGGAGGCCATAGTATCGATGAGGCGCAAGCCTAATGAGGAGTGAGACAACATAACTCACTCGGAGGGAAGGGTCTCTACTTCAACCAAGTTCAGCGAGGACGTAAGTGACGGTGCATGCCGAAAGGCCAATTCCACCACAAGACAAATCACGAGAACTCCAGCGCAAACTATACTGCGCGGCAAAGAGGCACAGAAACCGCAGGTTTCATGCGCTCTATGACCGCATATTCCGGCCTGACATTCTGAGACAGGCTTGGGAAGAAGTCCGCCGAAACGGTGGCAGCGCAGGGCAAGACGGCGTAACCATCGAGGACGTGGAAAGGGAAGGTGTGGAGCAATTTCTGAGGGAAATCGAGCAAGGCTTGAGAGCAGGCACTTATCGTCCCAAACCGGTTTTACGTGTCTACATTCCCAAAGCGGATGGTAGACAAAGACCATTGGGTATCCCAACGGTACGAGACCGCGTGGTGCAGCAGGCATGTAAGATGGTAATTGAACCTATCTTTGAAGCCAACTTTCAAGATAATTCCTACGGCTTTCGCCCAAAGCGGAGCGCACAGCAAGCAGTGACGGTAGTCAAGAAGGCGTTGATAACCGGTTGGTGGGTAGTTGACGCCGACATCCAAGGTTATTTCGACCACATTGACCATTCTATGCTTTTGTCCCTGCTCAAGCGGCGCATTAGTGACCGCAGAGTTTTGAAACTCATACGGCAATGGCTGGAAGCAGGCGTTCTGGAAAATGGCGTTGCGAAAGCATCGGAGATCGGCTCTCCACAAGGCGGAGTTATTAGCCCTCCCTGTTGGCAAACATCTACCTGCATGTGCTGGATATGTTTTGGGTTGAGCGTTATGCATCGCTCGGTAAACTAATCCGTTACGCGGATGATTTCATCATCATCTGTCGCACCAAACAAGACGCTGAGAATGCTATGCAGAAAGTCACGCAAGTAATGGAACTCTTGAAATTGACGCTGCACCCAACCAAAACCCGTGTTGTGGATATGGGTCAGGATGGTTTTGATTTTCTTGGCTTCCACTTTCACAAGAAGAAATCAAGAAAGAGTGGAAAACTCTTACCCTACATTTGGGCTTCTCCAAAGTCCATGATAAACATTCGCCGTAAAATTCACGTCATCACTGAACGCAAGCGATTGAGCAACACGCCTGACGAAGTGATAAAGTTCCTCAACATGGTTATTCGGGGTTGGCGAAATTATTTCCGCATTGGGAATTGCGCCCTGAACTTTCAGCAACTTGACCGATATGTACGTTATCGTCTGGAGCAATGGATACGGGCGAAACTTGGGTCGCGCGGGCAATGGAACGAAATTGCCTTTCGCGCTTTGATAACTCAACTCGGGTTAGAATTCTTCTACCGAACTGGAATATGTGTGATGGTTTTCTCAAGAAAGCTTGACGGGTTTCCATCTTTATGTTGCCATGACACAAATTACGCTTGAAGCCGCAAAATCTAGGAGCATCACATGGATTCTTTGGCCTGAAAATCGGTTCTTGAGAAAACCATGGAATATGTGTTACCTAGCCTTGAACGCCGCAAGACGAAGGTTGTCGGAGAGCCGGATGAGGGAAAACCTCATGTCCGGTTCGAGGTGGCAGGGGATGGAAACCAGGACTAAAATCCCAGGCGCCATCCCTTGACCCTACCACTGGATTGGTGGGCATGATACACCTGCTGAAATGGAGTACACTACGCTCAAACCAATTCCGTCAAATCAGCTTCATCTCGTCCCGCCCAGCACCGGATAGCTCTCCCCTTTGTTCCCACTTTTTATTGATACGGAAATTTTTTCCTAATGCTATAATCAGTGCCTATGAAATACGAAACCTTCCACCACCAACAAATTCCTAAAATCGGCTTCGGCTCGGCTCGGCTGGGCGGCAAATTCGTGGGAGGGATTCTGGCTGATCGCAATCACGATGAGTTTTTTCTCGCCGCGTTACGTTCCGCACTGAATCTCGGCTTTACGCATTTCGACACCGCTGAACTTTACGGTGGAGGTCACGCCGAGGAATTAATCGGCCGCGCGGTTCATGAGTTCCGCTACGAAGCGGGAAAAGATTTTCGTCACCACCAAAATCTGGCCGACCCACCTTGCTTATAAAAATGTTTTGCGATTCTGCGAAAACAGTCTGCGCCGATTGCAAATGGAGTATGTTGATTTGTATCTCATCCATTGGCCTAATCCGCTGGTTCCGATGAGAGAGACATTCCGCGCCCTCAACCAACTTATCAAGGAAGGCAAGATCAAACATATCGGCGCCAGTAACTTCAACGTGAAACAGATCAAAGAGGCGCAGTCGCTTTCCGAAACGCCGATCTGCGCAATTCAAGTTCCATATAGTCTCACGCATCGCGCCTATGCAAAAAACGGCGTCCTGGAATATTGCCAGCAAAATAATATTCTCGTCACAGGATATACGCCGGTTAGCCATGGACATCTGGCTGTCGAGCAAACCTTGCAATCGATTGCCGATGCGCATCACGTCACGCCATACCAAATCGCTTTGGCATGGCTGGTCAACCAGCCGTGTGTCATCACCATTCCCTTATCTTTCAATCCCAAACATCAAAAAGAAAATCTCGATGCGGCGGATATCGAATTGACTCCCGCCGAAATGAATCAACTTTATCAATTAGGATGATCGGCCTTTTAAAACTATGAAAAACGAAACTGTTCACAACTTGACTCTACCCAAAATCGGATTCGGCACCTGGAAGATCGGCGGCGAATCTTCCCCGAACCCAAAAATGGATTCCGTTTCCTTGAGCGCATTGCGTTCCGCGCTTGAGCTCGGCTACACCCACATCGACACCGCCGAAACTTATGCCGCCGGTCATGCGGAAGAGTTGATCGGTCAGGCGGTGCGCGAGACGCGCATCCAGAGAGAATCGCTTTTCATTACATCCAAGGTCGCGCCGGAGCATCTTGCATACGATCAAGTGGTTCGTTCATGCGAAGCCAGCCTGCGCCGTTTGCAAATGGATTACCTTGATCTTTATCTTATCCATTGGCCTTCCGTCGGCCTAAAACTTGAAGATACCTTCTGGGCTTTGAATCAACTTGTCAAAGATGACAAAGTCAAGCATTTGGGCGTCAGCAACTTCGACGTGAAGTTATTGAAACAAGCCCAAGCTTTATCTGCAACGCCGATCATCACAAACCAGGTTCCGTTCAGCACTGCAGATCGTTCTTATGTTGAAAATGGCGTTCTGGAATATTGCCAGCAAAACAACATTATCCTTACCGCATACTCGCCCGTCAAACAGAGACATTTTCGCATCAACAAAGCCCTTGAATCTATTGCGCAAGCTCATTCCGCAACACCACATCAGATTGCATTGGCATGGTTAGTCCAGCAACCGCGCGTCATCACCATTCCGACGTCGTTCAATCCAGTCCACATCAAAGAAAATTGGGGCGCGGCGGACATCATTCTCAGCGACGAAGAGATGAAGCAGTTGAATTAGCCCCTACCTATCCTCCCCTAAATCCAAAGGATTTGGGGGAGGTGGCTCAAAGAGCCGGAAGAGGTAAGTGGGGCTATAATCCCATCAATGGATTCTCAATCGCGGGCCGTTCCAGAGAAAATCGAAAAAGAAGAAGAGCAAACCGAAGAAGGTCCGCTTTATCGCGTCATCATCCACAACGACGATATCACGCCGATGGATTTCGTCATTGACATTTTGATCGCGATCTTCATGCTCCCCATTACCAACGCCGCTTACATTATGTACACCGCGCATCTCAACGGCAATGCCTATGTCCAAACCTTGCCCAAGCCTGAAGCACAGAGGCGCATCAACAAGGCGCACTTTGCAGCGCGCTTCAAAGGTTATCCACTGCAATTCACCATGGAACCAGAATGACGTCTCCCATTGAAACGCTGACTCAAATCAATCTCGATGATCTCATCAACGCCTTGGGGATTCAAAACAATCCAACGCTGACACGCATCACACAATTAGTGTTTCAAGGCGCGGCGCGCAAGTTTGCCAAGCAGATGATTGATTTCGACTTAATGGCTGGCGCTCACGGCTTAGCCGAGGCCGCGCGCTTGACGGAGAGACTCTACGTCCGCGATGTACGCGTCTTTGGCGCGGACTGTTTGCCGGATTCTTCCTTTCTCGCCTTGTCCAATCATCCCGGTATGACCGATACGCTGGCCCTCTTCGCCGCGTTGAAACGCAACGACTTGAAGATCATCGCGTTGGATCGACCGTTTCTTTTATCGTTGCCAAACATCAGCAAACAACTTTTTTATGTAACAGAGAATCCAAATGATCGTGTTGCGTTGGTTCGTCACGTCAGCGCACATTTGCGAAACGGCGGCTCGATCCTGACTTTTCCCGCCGGACACAACGAACCTGATCCCGATGTTTATAATGGCTCAGTTGACTCATTACAATCTTGGACAGACAGCGTCGGTGTTTTTCTCCGCCTGGCGCCACAAACGCTGATCGTGCCGGTCCTCGTCCGCAATGTGGTTTGGAAGCGCTTGGCGCACTCGCCCATTATTCGATTCAAGCCCACACGCGATGAACGTGAACTGCTGGTGGTCGCTTTGCAATTACTGGCAATGGTAATGTTCAATATCAAACCCGTAAGCGTGATTGTGCAAATTGGTAAGCCAATTACAGTCAAAGAACTCGGCACGACCGAGACACAAGTCATTCATCAGGCCGTGCTGGCAGAGATGAAACGATTGATCGAGAATCCACCTAAGGGCGAAGGAAAAAGCGCACTGGATGAATAAGAGATTGTCGCGCGGCTTAATAATTATTGTTCTTTTAGTTTTACTCTATCTCGCCTTTCGCAACGCGCCGCTAATTCAAATCTGGAATACGCTTCACCAATTACAGCTCTGGCAAATTATTTTGATCCTTGCCATTGATGTAATTATCTATCTTTTCATCACCGCGCGCTGGTGGTTGATCGTCCAAGCCGAAAACAAAAATATCTCCTATCTTCCCATGATCGGTGTGCGGATTTCTGTTTTTGGCATTAGTTATTTCACGATTGGACCACAGATTGGCGGTGAACCATTGCAAGTGATTTATCTCCAGCGAAAATATGGCCTGACCTACACGCGCGCCGCGTCCACCGTTGTGATGGATAAACTGCTCGAACTGCTGGCAAACTTTATTTTGCTGGTCTTTGGTTTAACGGGAATCGTTCAAGCGGGGATTCTCTCGCGCAGCGGTAGTCCGCCTCTTATGAGTCTGATCGTTTTGTCGGCGTTGGTCGTGTGGCCGCTGATTCATGTCATCCTACTTTACAAAAAAATTTATCCTTTATCCGCATCTCTGCAAAAGATCTCATTTGTTCAAAATACAAAAGTCGTCCGCTTCATCCGCGCCGCAGAACATCTGGCGGGACGATTTTGCCAGCGACAGACGCGCACCCTGCTTGCCGCGTCATTGGTCTCATTGATTGCCGCGTTCGGCATGGTAAGCGAATATTTTCTGATGACATCTTTTCTCCAAATTCATTTGGCATTCTGGCAGACGGTCGCAGCGTGGACGGCAGGCTGGCTCTCGTTTCTGGTGCCGCTGCCCGGCGGGTTGGGCGCGTTGGAAGCAAGCCAGGTTTTTGCATTGGGCTTCTTCGGAGTCTCCGCCGCTTCCGCCATCAGCATTGCCTTGTTCATGCGCGCACGCGACTTATTAATCGGCGGTCTTGGATTGCTTCTGGCGGGACGAATGATTGCCAAGTAAAATAAATCAATCCGTTATCTATTTTCTCATCGTATCTATATAAAAGGAGATCATATGAAACTTAGGACTTTAGATTATTTCATCATTGTTCTCACGCTAGCCACAGCCGTTTTGCATTTCGCCGCCGCGTTTGATCGCGTGCTCTTCCCCGATGGCACTCCCGATCCATTATTCACATTGAATGGACTCGGCTATCTGGGATTGCTTGGAGCATTCTATCTTCCCATTTCATTCTTTCAGCAAAGACACAAACTGGTCTGGCAGGTTTTGTTTGGATATATCATCCTGACTATCGTGGCCTGGCTCGTGATTTGGGTCGGCATGAACGTGATTGCACAAGGCGTGCCATTCTTCAGCCGCGATTCGATATATGGTGTTCCAGCCAAAATCATCGAACTGGTTTTGCTCTACCTGCTTTGGCAAGAGAAACCTTAATAAATTGAGGCGGGGGTAAAATAACCATGCATCGCAGGACCATTTACTTCACAGCGCCGAGGCAGGTCGAACTCCGCGAGGAGCCTTTGCCGGTATTTGGCGCGGACGAAGTCCTGGTCGAGACGATTTGCTCCGCTATCAGCGCCGGGACCGAGATGCTAATCTATCGCGGACAATTTCCAAGTAAAGTGGATGCAATCGACTCGATCAGCCGTGGTCTTCATTATCCAACATCGTATGGGTATGCAAGCGTTGGTCGCGTAATGGAAATCGGCAAATCCGTAAATGGCGAATGGGGGAATCGACTCGTCTTTTCGTTTCAACCGCACACATCGCATTTCATCACAAAGCCCGAATCCCTGATTCCGATTCCCGAATCACTCTCACCTGAAGCGGCGTGCTTTCTTCCAAATATGGAAACCGCCGCCAATCTGGTTCAAGACGCCGCGCCGATTTTAGGTGAACGGGTTTTGGTTTTGGGACAAGGCATCATCGGTTTACTAACAGCGGCATTGTTAAAAGAATTTCCGCTGGAGACGCTGGTCACGGCGGATCATTATCCGCTTCGCAGAGAAGCATCACTCGGCCTCGGGATTACCGCTTCACTCGACCCGACAATGGCTGACTTTTGCGAGAAGGCTTTGAGCCACTGTCGTCACGTCATCCCTGATCGCGACCTCACAGAACTTCCAAGGCGCGGCGGCTTTGACCTGACATTTGAATTGAGCGGCAATCCTGCCGCGCTCAATGATGCGATTGCAGTCACTGCTTTCAGCGGACGAGTTGTGATCGGCTCGTGGTATGGAGATAAGCGTGCTCCGATTGATCTCGGTAGTGTGTTCCATCATTCACGCATTAAATTAATATCATCACAGGTCAGCACGATTGCACCGGAATTATCGGCACGCTGGGATAAGTCGCGCCGCTTTCAGGTTGTATTGGAAGCGTTGAAGCGCATCCAGCCGCAAAAATTAATCACACAGCGCTTCCCCGTTGAACATGCAAATGAAGCTTATCGTCTGCTTGACGAAAATCCACAACAAGCAATGCAGATAATTTTTAAGTATCGAGGCTGAAATGAACAAGGACGATATTTTGCAGTTCTATAAATATAATTATTGGGCAACTTCCAAAGTTTTAAACGCCGCTGCAAGGATCAGCACCGAGCAATTCATCGCTCCGATGGGCCTGACCTTTGGAAGCATCCGTGGCTCACTTGTCCATGCTTTGGGAGCAGAGATCATTTGGCGTATGCGCTTTCAGGAGGGCATTTCGCTCTCGGCACTGCCAGCTAAAGATGAATTTCCAGATATCAATACGTTGACAGAAGACTGGAAACGGGAAGAAACACTCATGCGGACTTATCTGCACGACCTAACTGATGCTGACCTAACCGCAATTTTCAAATATAAAAACACCAAAGGCGTCCCTTTCGAAGATACTCTCTGGCATTTATTGGTGCATGTTGTAAATCATGGTACACAATTCCGGAGCGATGCAGCTGTTGGATTGACACAGCTTAATCAATCTCCCGGTGATCTCGACATGCTTCTTTACTTTCGCGAATCACAGAAATTCGCCTGATGGAGAGCAACAATGTATACTATCGCCGTTCGCCGCGATTTCATTGCCCACCACTTTCTCATTGGTGGAGATTGGGGACTAGAAAATTTTCCTAACTCGCATCATTATGTTTTGGAACTGCAACTCGAAGGCACCGAACTCGACCAGCACGGTTATCTCGTAGACATTGTGGATGTCGAGAAAAATCTTGATGTAGTTATTGGTTATTACAAAGAGCAGATGCTCAACGATAAGTTGGAATTTAAAGATTTAAATCCGTCCCTTGAAAACTTTGTGCGCATCCTTGCCACTTCTCTAAGCGATTGTATCCAAGCAAAGAACATCACTGCCTTGCGAGTCAAGTTGTGGGAAAATGAAAACGCATGGGCGGCTTTCATTGTCAAAAGATGAAGATTGGTCTCATTATCTACGGTTCACTCGATACAATGAGCGGCGGCTATCTTTATGACCGCAAGCTGGTCGAGTCGCTTAGAAAGCGCGGCGACCAAATCGAAATCATCTCATTGCCCTGGCGAAATTATGCCGCACATTTGACGGACAATTTTCATTTTCGCCTGCCGCGCGGATTTGATCTCATCATCGAAGATGAACTAAATCACCCCTCTTTGCTCAAAGCGAATGGGCAGGAACATTCATATCCCGTTGTCAGCCTCATCCATAATTTGCATTCACTCGAGCCGCGTTCTGGATGGCAAAATGATTTGTATCAAATCGTTGAACGAAGATATCTCAATTCCGTGGACGGCTTCATTTTCAATTCCAATACGACATGTGGTGCGGTTCAAGCTTTGATTAGAGAACAAAGGCTGTTTATCGTTGCCAACCCGCCGACGGATCGTTTTGGAATACGCCTCAATGAAAATCTGATTCACGCACGAGCCAATGAGGCAAATCCTTTGCGTTTGCTTTTCCTCGGCAACGTGATTCCGCTCAAAGGATTGTATGTGTTGCTTGAAGCATTAAGAAGTCTGAGCTTTGATTTTAGACTCGATATCGTCGGTTCGCTAAACGTCGATCGAACCTATGCTCGTAAAATGCAAGAGAAAGCTAAAACCTATGGATTATCTTCAAAAGTTTTCTTTCACAGCATTTTAGATGGTGAAGCGCTCGTCGAGCGGTTTGAACATGCACAAGTGATGGTCATGCCGTCATCCTATGAAGGCTTTGGCATCGCATATGTCGAAGGAATGGGATTCGGCCTGCCTGCCATTGCGACGACATCCGGCGCGGCTTCGGAATTCATCATTGATGGCGAGAACGGATATTTGATTCCGCCAGGGAATGCGTCAATGCTGGCCGAGCGATTGACGAGGCTGGCAAATGATCGCGAATTACTAGCACGCATATCTATCAACGCACTGAAATGTTATCAAAGACGGCCGACCTGGGAAGAGACCGTGGATTGCATTAGAGATTTTCTCTTCCAAATGATTAATGCCAAATAATAACTATGGAATATTCTTTTCCTCATTACCTTCAATCAAAACAAACTGTGGATGACCGCGCGTTAAATAAAGATGTCTTCGCCGCGCTCAAAGCCAATCTGCCGCCTGCTCCATTCAGCGTGATCGAAATCGGTGCGGGGGTTGGGACGATGCTTACGCGTCTTATCGAGTGGGGATTGCTGACGAACGCCAAATATCTGGCGCTCGATGAAATGGAAGAGAACATCGCGTACGCGTCAGAATGGATTCCGAAATGGGCCGAGTCAGCAGGCTTGAAGGCGGAGAGAATCGCAGAGAATAGGATTCGGTTGCGAGATCAGGCGCGGGATGTCCGCATCATGTTCGAGCGTGCCGACGTTTTCGATTTCATCCAAACGAATCCGCCTAAATCGGATTTGTTGATTGCGCATGCAGTGTTGGATTTATTCCCATTGCCCGAAGGTTTGCCAAAATTATTTTCATTGACAAAATCTTTGGCGTGGCTGACCATCAATTTTGACGGCATGACAACATTCGAGCCGACGATTGATGCCGCGCTGGATGCGACGATCGAACGGCTGTATCACGAGTTGATGGATACGCGCCCGACCGGAAGCGACAGCCGAACTGGAAGACATTTGTTTTCTCATTTGCATTCTGAAGGTGCACAGATTCTCGCGGCGGGCGCATCGGATTGGGTTGTGCATGCAATCAATGAAAAGTATCCTGCTGATGAAAAATATTTTCTGCATTTCATTTTGCATTTCTTTGAGGAGTTGCTGACGGGACATAAAGACCTGGATGCGAACGCTTTTGCGGATTGGCTGTCGAAACGACGCACACAGATTGAGCGCGGCGAGTTGGTTTACATCGCGCATCAAATAGATTTTTTGGTGAAGACGTAACTTATCGCAAGAAGATTTTTCGCCTTTATCGCCAAAAGATATATTCATTTCAGTGCTATAATCTCTCTATAATAATTTATTGTCTTACTTAGATCAGCAGTCTCCGCTGTTTTCGTAGAGGGTCAACCGATTACTTAACTACGCTCGACTTCTGAAGAATAGGAAATCGTGAACTTCGAACAATTCAATTTGGATTCCCGCCTCATGCAGGGAATCAAAAAAGCAGGTTATGAAACTGCCACGCCAATTCAGGAAGCGGCGATCCCAGCCGCGTTGCGCGGACGCGACCTAATCGGCACCGCGCAAACCGGAACCGGCAAGACCGCTGCGTTCGTTCTGCCAATCTTAAATAAATTACTGACGGGTCAACACAATGTGCCGCGCGCGCTGATCGTCACGCCGACGCGCGAACTGGCGGAACAGATCAACGATGTGATTCGCGTGCTATCAGCCGGGACAAAGATCAAGAGCGCAACCATTTACGGCGGAGTCGGAGCCGGACCGCAGGTCACTGCTTTGAGAAACGGCGCTGAAATTCTGGTTGCGTGTCCGGGACGTCTGCTCGATCTCATCAATCAACGTGTCGCAAAGATGGAACACATCGAAATCCTGGTGCTCGATGAAGCCGACCGCATGTTCGACATGGGCTTCTTGCCCGACGTGCGTCGCATCGTCAAGGCTGTGCCAACGCAACGACAAACGATGATGTTCTCTGCCACGTTCCCATCTGAAGTGGAACTTCTCGCAGCGAGCGCACTCAAGCAACCGCAAAAAATCGCGATGGGAATCAGCCGACCGGCGTATACAGTAACGCACGCCTTGTATCCGGTTGCCGCACATTTGAAGTCGGCGTTGCTGCTTGAACTGCTCAAACGAACCGACACGAATTCGGTGCTAATCTTCACGCGCACAAAATATCGCGCCCAAAAAGTGGCGCAACAGATTCTGCCGCGCAGGATACAAAGTCACCAGCCTGCATGGAGATCGAACGCAGGGACAGCGTCAGTCCGCACTCAAAGGTTTCAAGTCTGGAGCGCATGACATCATGGTCGCCACCGATATTGCGGCACGCGGACTCGATGTGGAAACCATCTCGCACGTCATCAACTATGACATGCCCGATACCGCCGATGCTTACATCCATCGCATCGGGCGCACCGGACGCGCCGAACGCACCGGCGATGCCTTCACGCTCGTCACGCCGGAAGATACCGATATGGTTCGGGCGTTGGATCGCATCATGGGCGAACCCATCAAGCGTGAGACTCTCGAAGGATTTAACTACGCCGTTCCCGCGCCACCGAGATCGGCTTCCGCTCATCGCGAAGGAACCCGTCCCCCGCGCCCCGCGCCCACGCCGACACATTTTGGGCATAATCGTTTAGCGCCGCGAAGAAAAAGGTAAGTGGGTGAATGGGGAATAGTGAATAGCTAAGCTCCCAAATGAATCAAGAGAGCCGGATGTTTTCGCATCCGGCTCTCTTTTGGTTTAGCTCAAAACAGTGACGTTGGAAACAAAATTCAATGCAGGGACGCCAATTGCATGAGTTGCGGAATCATGCTCGAGCTGGGCGGCGGCGCCAGATTAATAGTCGCTGTTATGAGGATGAGAATGACCAGAAGAAAGATCACCAGTCCTATAATAATTGGAATCTGAGTGGACCAGGGCAGCATAGCCGGTTCCTGAGCTAATACTTCGGGAGAAGCCCATTCCGCCAACAGCCGCCATTGTGGAAAAGCGCGCTCGATATAATAATCCACGCTGTATGGTGAGCGTCCGACGGCACTGTCCAAGACAATCAGGGCCACAAATACCAACACATAAATTATTCCGGTTCCGATATCGGTTGCTCCCTGAGCATAGGGACCGCCCAGCCCCTCGGGCACTGCCCAGATGATGAAACTAAAGATTGCGCTCAAAAGATACATCCACTTACGCCCCAGACCGAAGAGCAGGCTGATTGCGATGGCGGTTTCAATGATACGGGTGCTCCACGCAAAAAAGTCGGGGCTGAGTGATATGGTATTGACCCAGAAGGTAAACCATGGCGTAAGCCAGGCAGGCTGGCCCTGGGCGGCACCCTGAATAATCCCTAGATACCCACTGAGGAATTCAGGCCGGAATTTAAGATATGCATCAACAGCCCAAACCAGCCCGAAGATGGTCCTTACCGCGCCCGCGGCGGTGTCAACCCAAGGCGAACGTTCATTCGTACTTGTGGTTTTTTTACTCATGCTTTTATCTCCTTTGGCAAAGTATAAATTATTATTCTACAAACAATAAAAGATATAATCCAAAATTCCTTTTTGCACAAGGTTTATCAAGAATCAATTTTTAAATTCAGACATTTTTGTCTGAATTTAAATGAACCTATTTCGCCGATCATTCCCCCTGCAAATGAATTCAAAAGAGCCGAATGTTTTCGCATCCGGCTCTTTTTTAGTTTAGCTCAAAACAGTGACGTTGCTCGCTTGCGGACCCTTCGGTCCCTTTTCGACAGTGAACTCAACCTTCTGGCCTTCCTGCAGGTTGCGGAAGCCATCGCCTTGAATGGCGGAGAAATGGACGAAAACGTCCGGTCCACCTTCACGAGCGAGGAACCCATAACCCTTATCCCCATTGAACCACTTAACCGTACCAGTTATTCGATCAGACATTGTATTTGCCTCCTTATGGCAAAGTAAAAAATTTAGGTGTTCTGTTGTGTTCCATCGGAGGCAAAACAAAACGACCCACAGATATAACTGTGAGCCGTGGATGTTCTTCTACCAACGCGAACTTACTGTTATCCTATTGCGTTTGAAGGATAACACATTAATTGGACTGAGTCAATCAAAATAGGTGAGCAGTTTTCAAATGATTCAGGCAACCCATCCTTAATGCTATAATCCTTTCACCATGAATTTTCTCATCACTGGAGCCGCGGGATTCCTCGGCTCTTCTCTTGCAAACAACCTCGCCCGCGAGGGACATCAAGTGCGCGGGTTGGACGATCTTTCCACCGGAGACCCGCAGGTATTATCGCCCGACATTCATTTCACGCGCGGCGACGTCAGCGACCGGCCCAAGTTATGGACTTTGCTTCAGGAAGTGGATGTGGTGTATCACCTCGCAGCACGCGTCTCTGTCTCTGAATCGGTTTTATATCCGCGTGACTACAACACGGTCAATGTCGGCGGGACGGTGGCTTTGATGGAAGCCATGCGCGATGTCGGCGTGCGACGCGTGGTGCTAGCTTCGTCGGGTGCGGTCTACGGCGATCTGGGTGAACAACCGCTGAGAGAATCCGTCATACCCAATCCGCGCTCGCCCTATGCGGTTTCAAAGCTCGCCGCGGAATATTATGTCCGCACCATTGGCAGGCTGTGGGGAATCGAAACGGTCAGCCTGCGAATCTTCAACGCCTATGGGCCGAGGCAACATCTTCCGGCTTCGCATCCGCCGGTGGTGCCATACTTTTTGCGGCAGGCTGCGCGCGGCGGAACGCTCGTGGTTCACAGCGACGGCAATCAAACCCGTGATTATGTTTACGTAGACGACGTGGTCAGCGCGATGGTGGCCGCCTCCACTGCGCCCAACGTGGATGGGCTGGTCATCAATGTCGGCTCGGGAATCGAGACAAGCGTGCGCGACCTAGTCAAGCAAGTGCTGGATGTGGCCGGCGGCAAACCTGAAGTGATCTATAACTCAAAGACTTCGGGCGGCGTCTCGCGCATGACCGCCGACCTGACTCTTGCCCACGAAAAACTTTCTTATCGCCCTTCGATCAAACTGGACGATGGCTTGCGTCTCACGCTTCAACGAGATCCAAAGTTTAAGTAATTTTCTCGCCACAGAGAGCACAGAGTACACGGAGCAAAAATGTCGGAGAGAGAAGAAATGAACAAGATCACTGAAGGGATTATTGGTGCTGCGATTGAAGTGCACAAAAATCTTGGTCCCGGCTTACTGGAATCAGCATATCAAGCCGCATTGGCTTATGAGCTAACAGAACGCGGATTCAAAATAGAACAGCAAAAATCCTTGCCTCTACTCTATAAGAACGTTAAATTGGAATTTGGCTATCGACTGGACTTTCTTGTCAATGACAAAGTTGTTGTTGAAATAAAATCTATGGAGGGCTTAGCGCCAATCCACGAAGCTCAACTGTTGTCCTATTTGCGACTCTCAAATTGCAAAGTTGGTTTGTTGATCAACTTCAATGTGAAATTACTTAAGCAAGGCATTAAACGTATTGTTAATGGTTCTCTAAATTAATATTTTCTCTGTGGTCTCCGTGAACTCTGTGGTGAAAACACTCCCTCGCAGTTTTTATGATCGTCTAACATTGACCGTCGCACGCGAACTCATCGGCGCGCGGCTGGTGCGGATTCTCGATGGCTTGAAGTTGGTCGGACTCATCACCGAGACCGAAGCCTACATCGGCGAAAAAGATTTGGGATGCCATGCGCACGTTGGGAAAACGAATCGCAACGCAGTGATGTTTGGTTCGCCGGGACACGCGTATGTTTATTTCACTTACGGCAAACATTGGATGTTAAACGCCATCACCGAGCGCGAAGGATTCCCAGCCGCAGTATTGATCCGAGCTATTCAGCCGATTGAAGATGCAGAGATCATGTCCAAGCGAAGGAACGGACGCGATACATTCGGCCCCGGCAAATTGACACAGGCGATGGGAATCACCAAAAGCGAGAACGGAGTCGATTTAACGGAAGCCGCTTCCGGCTTATGGATCGAAGCGGGAATTCCTGTTCCAAATTCACGCGTGACGAAAAGTCCGCGTGTGGGTTTATATAGTGTGCCAGAGCCGTGGAAGTCAAAGCCTTGGCGGTTTGTCGTCAGAGGCTGGAAGATATCAAATGAGGAGATTGCTTCGCCACTTCGCGGCTCGCAATGACATAATAAAACGGAGGAACTATGGGTTTACTTGATGGAAAAAATGCTTTGATCTTTGGTCTCGCCAACGAACGCTCGATTGCGTGGGGAATCACACAGGCGTTTCATCGCGAAGGCGCGAGCTTGGGAATCAGCTATGCAGGTGAGATGCTCGAACGGCGCGTCAAACCGCTGGCTGAACAGGTGGCATGCAAATGGGTCGAAGAATGCGATGTGACCAAGGATGATCAGATTGCTTTGGTCGCAGAAAAAACGGCGAAGCATTTTGGCAAGATTGATGTGCTCGTGCATTCAATTGCTTTTGCAGGCCGCGACGAGTTAAGCCGGCCATATTATCAGACCAGCCGCGAAGGTTTCAAAAACGCGCTGGATATCAGTGTGTATTCGCTCGTCGCATTGACTAATGCTTTTCTGCCGATTCTGAATCCGGGTGCATCTGTGATGTGCCTGACGTATTACGGTTCGGTAAAAGTTGCGCCTCATTACAACGTGATGGGCGTGGCAAAAGCCGCCCTCGAATCATCGACGCGATATTTGGCATACGATCTCGGCCCGCAAAAGATCCGCGTCAATGCCATTTCAGCGGGACCGATCCGCACGTTGGCCGCGGCGGGCGTGGGCGGTTTCCGCGATATGTACAAACACTTTGCAGATATGTCGCCGTTGCGTGAGAATATCAACATTGAAGACGTGGGCAACGCGGCGGTCTTCCTTGCCTCAGATTTATCCAAGCACATCACGGGCGAAGTGTTATATGTGGATGGAGGTTTCAACACGGTCGGTGTGCAGATGAATTTGGATGCAAAAGAAAGCAGCGAGTAATCAGTATAGAACGCCGATAAAAAATCGGCGTTCTTTTTTAAGGTACAATAATCTCATTATGTTCAAACGAAACGCCGCGCCCACTGACTCCGCACAACCCGTTCAGGCGGTGGAACGAATCACATCTGTCCTTGGGCCGGGCGTCATCTGGCATGGTGCGATCAACGGTTCGGGCGGCGTCCGCATCGAAGGCGCGTTCGAGGGCGATATCGCTTTGCGAGGCATGTTGGTGGTCGGCGAAACGGGACGCGTCACCTGCGAGAACGTGCGCGCAAATAACGTGATCGTCGCAGGCGCAGTGCGCGGCAACATCACGACTCAAAAATTGGAGATCCGCGGCACGGGCCGCGTCTGGGGCGATGTGGTCACAACCGCGTTCGTGACCGAAGAAGGCGCGTTCCTGCGCGGACAAATCCGAATGGAAGAAACGGTCGAACTGGACCTTGAAGCGGCTCCACAGGCCACACCGAGTGAGGCGGCCCAAGCTGAATCCATCGCGCAGACGCCGATCACCATCCCCCTACCCGCGCCGAAGACAAGAAAGAAAAAGAACGAGACGCCCAATACACAATGACGTACTCCTAAAATATATTTTATGAAATATCGCGATTTGCAAATTTATACTCAACGCGAATTCCCGTCCAACATGCGGACGGAGGGGATTCGGCTGGCTGGTGCGCGCCGGATATATCACGCGTGAAAATGATATTCTTCCGCTTGGCAAACAAGCCACTGAACATTTGAAATCGTTGGCGGGTCAACCGAACTTAATTTCACTATTGTCATTGCCTGTTATTGCAAATCAACAGGAAACTTTCTTCCCAATTGAAACGGGTTCGATAGAAGTGATTCACTGTCCATTATGCGGATACACCTCTCGCAGAGAAATTGCTCAATTTAAAAAGATTCCCTTCTCCACCGAAGAACAACTTCCCATTGAAAAAGTTTTGACTCCAGATTGCCACACCATTGAGTTGTTGGCAAAATTTCTTGGAATTCCCGAAGAGAAAACTGCCAAAGCTCTCATGTTCACGCGCAATTCGGACGGCAAATTCATTTTTGTCGTCGTCCGCGGCGACATGCAACTCAGCGAAGCCAAATTGAATAAACTCGTTGGAGACTTTCGACTCGCAACTTCTGATGAAATCGTCAAAGCTGGTGCCGCGGCAGGATATGCTTCGCCGATCGGACTCAAAGACGCGTTGATTGTTGTGGATGATCTCATTCCTCAATCGGCGAATCTGGTCGCTGGTGCAAATGAAGCGGGTTTTCATTTGAAGTATACAAACTATGGCCGCGATTACGCCGCTGAAATTATTGCAGACACTGTGATAGCCAATGCAGGCGATGCTTGCCCGAACTGTGGAAGCAAATTAGATTTATCCAATGCTGAATTGCTTGCTGAAGGAAATGATTATCGTTTTGACAACATCCTTTCCGCACTTGCGGAAGTTCATCACGATGAAAAAGGTTTAGCTTTTCCAAAATCTATTGCTCCATTTGATGTTTATTTGATGAATGTTCCAGGCAAGGAAATGGATACACGCTCCAAAGCCGAAGAGATTTATAACATTCTGCAAAATGCAAACGTCTCGGTTTTGTTCGACGACCGCGACGAGCGTGCTGGAGTCAAATTCAATGATGCAGATTTGATCGGATGCCCAATCAGGATTACTGTCGGCGAGAAAAATCTCAAAGAGGGAATGGTAGAATTGAAGCCGCGCAAGGAGAAAGCGAATATACTTGTGCGGATTGAAAACCTTGTTGAAGAAATCAAAAAATAAAATGGTATTTCAAATTCCCATGTCTTCTCCCGACCTGACCGATGCAGAGCGTCAGGCAGTTCAAAGCGTCCTCAATACACCAAATCTCAGCATGGGCCACTGGATTCTCGATTTCGAAAAATCCTTTTGCGATTTGACCGGAGCCAAACAGGCCATCGGTGTTTCGTCGGGGACATCAGGCTTGCATCTATGCGTGCGCGCAGCAGGAATTGGTGAAGGGGATCTGGTCATCACCACGCCGTTCTCGTTTGTCGCCTCGGCGAACGTAATGCTGTACGAAAACGCAATTCCTGTTTTTGTGGATGTGAATCCAAAAACGGGAAACATTGATGCACAGCTCGCGTCGCAAGCCGCTCGAGACTTAATCGAGGGCGGAAAGAAGGCTGAGAAGTGGTTGCCGCGTAAAGGGTCGGGAACGAAGCATACACTGAAAGCGATTCTGCCAGTGGATGTCTTCGGTCAGCCTGCGGACCTCGATCCGATTCGCAAGATTGCGGATAATTACAAAATCAAGCTGATCGAAGATTCGTGCGAAGCGCTTGGCGCGGAATATAGAGGCAAGCCTGCCGGAACGTTCGGCGATTACGCCGTGTTTGCATTTTACCCAAACAAGCAGATCACAACCGGCGAGGGCGGTGTCATTATCACATCCGATGACAAAGCCGCAGACATGATGCGGTCGCTTCGTAATCAGGGACGCGCACCCGGCGACACATGGCTTCAGCATACGTATCTCGGTTATAACTATCGGCTCGATGAAATGTCTGCCGCGCTAGGCACAATACAGATGACGCGCTTGGATGAATTGTTAAAGAAACGCGACCGTGTTGCGAATTGGTACACCGAACGATTAAGTGAAATCCCGGGTGTCGAGCCGCCGGTCGTCGAGTCATTCACGACGCGCATGTCGTGGTTTGTATATGTTGTTCGTTTTTACAAAAAGATCAATCGCGATGCGCTCGCCAAAAGATTGGAAGGACGCGGCATTCATGTTCGTCCATATTTTCTTCCAATCCATTTGCAACCGTATATGGCCGAACGTTTCGGTTATCGTGAGGGCGATTTTCCGAGCACGGAAGATTTGGGTCGACGCGGATTGGCACTGCCCTTCTCTGGTGTAATGACGGAGGAGCAAGTGGAATTGGTTTGCAGTGCATTGCGAGATGAAATAAGCAAGGTATAGACTCAAATGTCATTGCGAGCGAAGCGAAGCAATCCCCTATAATTAATAAACAGTTGTTTGATTCAATCTTGAGATTGCCACGGCGCTCTGCGCCTCGCAATGACATCAGAATAATATGAACACCGGACTCTTTCAACCCTCTAGACGTAACGGTCTCCTGTTTCACGGAAGCCTGCTGGTTGCGCTGGCGATTATTTCCGCATGGGGATTTTTCTATCTTTCTCGCACGACTGTAGGAGAATATTTCGTCACGTATCTGCTCATTGGATTGGTTGCATTTGCCCCCATGCCATGGATCGGCTACCGCGCCTTCGCATTAATGCGCGCGGAATACGTTCTCAACCGCGATGGGCTGGAACTGCGCTGGGGTCTGCGCGATGAAGCGATTCCATTAAACGATATCGAATGGGTTCGTCCCGTTAACGACTTAACTCATCCATTGCGATTGCCGTCCATGTCGGTGCCCGGCGCCATCCTTGGACTTCGCCGCCATCCCGATTTGGGGGTGGTCGAATTCATCGCAAGTGATCGAAAGAATCTGTTGCTGGTTGCAACCGCCAAGCGTGTCTTTGCCATTTCTCCAGCACGTCCCATCGACTTCACACAAACCTTTGCGCGCGCCATTGAACTTGGAAGCGTCACACCCGCACAGCCGAAATCGCTCTATCCGTCTTTCATCATTGCACAAGCATGGAAAAATGGATTGGTAAGATATTTATGGCTGGCCGCCCTGTTTTTGAATCTCGGCTTGTTCGTGTGGGTCAGTCTGATCATTCCATCGAATCCAAATATCGGCCTCGGCTTCAATCCCGATGGCACCGTCGATGCCGTGCCATCCTTACAATTGATCATCCTGCCGCTGACCAGCACGTTTCTCGCGCTGATTGGATTCTTTACCGGCCTCTATTATTTTCGCTGGGAAAAGACGCAAATGATTTCGTTCGTTCTTTGGATTTCGAGCGCACTGGAAAGTCTATCATTCCTCATCGCAATATTATTTATTCTCAGCTTACCCGCATGAGTCTGACAACGCAATTGGTTCTCGGGTTTCTTCTCGCCGTTTCAATCGCTTATCTTGCATACCGCGTCTACAGCTTGAGCCGCGACGGAGCCATAGCCGCCGCGTTCGTCGGCACAGTCATCTTTGGTTTGGGCGGATGGCAATGGTCGATCCTGTTGCTTGCATTCTTTATTTCATCGTCTGCACTCTCACGCCTCTTCAAAGATCGCAAGCGCGGACTCAATGAAAAATTTTCAAAAGGCAGCCAGCGCGACGCGGGTCAGGTTTTGGGAAACGGCGGACTCGCAACGGCTTTCGTTTTGCTGAACGCGATTTTTCCGCATCAACTCTGGACCTGGATCGGATTCGCGGCGGCATTGGCTTCGGTCAATGCTGACACTTGGGCAACGGAACTCGGCACATTGAATCCAAATCCGCCGCGCATGATCACGGATTTAAGAAAACGCGTCGAAGCCGGGACTTCGGGCGGAGTGTCGTTATGGGGAACAGTCGCAGCCCTTTTGGGAGCGTCCGTGATCGGCTTGCTTGCCGCGGTTCTATATCCTTCTTATCATTGGTTACTTTTTTTATTGATCACTTTTTCGGGCTTACTCGGCTCGCTCTTTAACTCATTTCTCGGCGCAACGGTGCAAGCCATGTACTTCTGCCCAGAAGATCAAAAGGAAACCGAAAAGCATCCGCTTCACACCTGCGGCACGGAAACGATTCAGATTTCGCGGCTGGAAATGGTTGAACAACGATTGGGTCAATTTTGCGTGCGGAGCGTTTGGGGTTTTGATGATTTTCTTGCTGGGAACAATAATAAAGATTTAACCTTCATCTAAAAAAGTGAAGGAATAAAATTCGCACGCCGATGCCAATCAGCACAAGCCCGCCGATAATTTCGACGGGCTTGCCAAATTTCCTTCCAAGGATTCGTCCAACGCGCAGACCGATCAGCGAAAGAACACCAGTGACCACACCGATCAAAATGGCGGGATACCAAACAAAAATTCCAAGCACTCCCAAACTGATACCGACTACTAATGCGTCCACGCTGACCGCAACGGAAAGCAATACCATTGTCCAGCCGCGCGATGGGTCATGAGAACCGTACGTTTCGCTGCGCACGGAGGTATAAATCATATGGACGCCGACCGAGACCAGCAAAACAAAAGCGATCCAATCCGTATAACTGCGGATGAGCGGTTGAATGGTTGCACCTAACAGCCAGCCAATCACAGGCATGATGAACTGAAACAAGCCGAAGTGAAAGGACAGCCGAAATAGCGGGCGCGGACCATGGATGGTTTCCAACGTGCCGGCCGCTAAACAAACCGCGAAGGCGTCCATAGCCATGCTGATGGAAATCAGAAGAACTTCAAAGAAGGGCATTGTGTTCCTACAAAGTTTTTCGATTATAGCTGATTATGGAAAGTGAATAGATCGGGAATGATATAATCATATTAATAATCAATATGCAATTCATTCAACTTTTATCAGCCATTCTTATCCTAGTTATCGCAGTAGTCACTACATATATTGCTATTCAGCAGCATCGTATGAAGTTCGTACTTGAAATGTTTGAGAAAAGATACGCTGTTTATCAAGGAGTGAAAAACTTCATTTTGTCTGCTGGTCGTTATGCAAATCTTTCTAATGATGATTTCTTTAAGTTCAACGAAGAAACTCAGGATGCGTTTTTCCTATTCGGTGAGGGTGTTGAGAAGTATATTGATAATCTTCGCTTGAAGGGTTCTAAATTAAGATACTTAAATGAAAAACTCTCAGATCAAAATCTCCCGATTGGAGAAGAACGAAGCAAACTTTCTGCAGAAGAGGCAGAGCTAAACATTTGGTTTGGGAACCAACTCTCGGAGTCAAAGAAAATTTTCAAGAAATACCTTCGCATATCTCAATAATCAATAAAGCCGCGCGCTTAGGATAATCATCATGGATCAATCGAAAAAATCAAGAAAAGAATTAAATCAGGAATACATGAAACGTCCCAAACCGGCAGGCGTTTTTCAGATCAAAAATACAGCCAACGGAAAAGTATTGCTTGGAAGCAGTTTGAACCTCGAAGGTCCGTTAAACAGTCATCGCTTTATGCTCAACATCGGAAGCCATCGCAATAAGATGCTTCAACAGGAATGGAATCAATATGGCGAGGATCATTTTGTCTTTGAAATTTTGGAAACCGTGACCGTTAAGGATGATCCCAATTTTAATTTTAAGCGATGAATTGACTCTGCTTGAAATGATTTGGCTCGAAAAGTTACAACCATTCGGTGAAAAAGGTTATAACCCTAATTCAAATATTCGTCAGGCATAAGAAGAGCGGACTTTGAAAGTCCGCTCTTCTCTTATTTATGCTTCCAAATCGTAAAGTCTTTTAGAATCGAGCCGCCAATGAATTCGCGCACGATGGAATTTTCGGGGATCACATCTGCATCAATGGGCAGGAACCATTCGAGAAAGGCCAGCAATCGTTTGGCTTCGATGTATTCCGGTGCGCCATGTTCCACTTGCCGCAGCAACGGCTCGACGAACGGCTTGAGGGCGGATAGTTCATACACCAGCGCCGAGTTGAACATTACGTCGGCGTTTTCCTGATATGGAAAGATATGTTTCTTCTCGCCGCGGCGGACTGACTCCCAGCGCGAGATGGTCTGCGCGGCGTTATAACCACGCTCCTGCGCATCGCGGACGATGCGGCGGATGAGGCGTGTGTCCGTCGTCGAGACGCGGTTATGGCGGTCGAGGTTGAGTTGCGTCAGAGCCGAAACGTAAATCTTGAAGGCGCGCCCGCTCAAAGTCGAGGGCAAGAGGCGTGGATCGAGTCCGTGAATGCCTTCCATGATGATCGGCTGTCTGTGTTGCAATTGCAAATGTTCGCCTGCTTCGCGCTTGCCAGTCTTGAAGTTATAGTGCGGCAATTGAACCTTTTCACCGGCAATTAATTTGTCAAGATGGCCCGCAAGCAATTTAAGATCAACCGCTTCCAGTGCTTCAAAGTCTGGTTGACCATCTTCACCGAGCGGTGTTTGATCGCGATCCAAAAAATAATTATCGAGTTCAAGCGGATAAGGCGAGATGCCCAACGCCAGCAGTTGAATCGTGAGGCGGCGCGAGAACGTGGTCTTGCCGGAAGATGACGGCCCGGCAATCAGAACGATGTGCGATTTTTTCTCTTCGATCTGTTGCGCGATCTCGGCCACATTTTGTTCATGCAATGCTTCGGAGACCAAGACAATCTCGTGCTCGCGTCCGGCTCGAATGGCGTCGTTCAGCGCGCCGACGTTATCAATACCGAGACGATTGAGCCAATCACCGTACTGACGAAATGCCAAAAGCAGTTTGGGATATTCACCCGCCGGTTCAAGTTGAGTGGGCGCGTGTCGGCGTGGGAAACGAAGCGTGAAACCGCCATTGGTCGCGTATAAATCAAACCATTTAAGATAACTCGTTGAAGGCACCATGTAACCGTGATGGTAATCCATGTGATTGCCAAAGCGATAAAGGGTCAGATAATCTTTTTGACGATACCCAAGCAGACGCACTTTATCGTCATAACCGATCGAACGGAAATATTCAATCGCTTCTTTCAGCGGGATTTCCTTTCGCTCGAACGGCAAATCCGCTTGAATCAACTCCTGCATGTGCGATCTCAGCGAAGCGATCTCTTCCATGGACAATGGTTTGCGTCCGCTGACCTGACAATAATATCCGCCGAACGAAATCGAATGGTCAATGGTCAACTTGACTTTGGGAAATAGGTCAGCAAAAGCAATTTCCAATAAGAAGTTCAACGAGCGGCGATAGATCAGCGCACCGTCAGGGTCGGACATGATCACTGGCTGAACGCGCGCATCCATATCAATCGGATAGGTCAACTCATGAAGGTCATCGTTGATAATGGCCGCTACAACCGGCGCCGGAAATTCAACCGCTTTTAAGAACTCCGCCGCCTGCGCGCCGCGCGGACCTGATAGAACGATCCCATGAGGAAGATGAACTTCCACGTTGGAGCGCGGCTGGACAATTTGAACTCGTATTTTTTCGCTCATAAGATTTTCAGAAGGATGGTTATTGTATCACCCGTGAGTTAACCGGAGATAAAACAGCCTTCATGTGAAGGCTTGGCGCTAACGCGCTACTCGCAACACTTGCACCTGCCTGCAAGTGCAGGTGTAACACTTACAAAAGCGCCAATAATTTCTCCGGTTGATGTGCGAACTCTTCCAGCGGAATCTCCTTATTCGTCAATTTCATCAACGTCTCGGTCAGGACTTTATTGACCGGCGTTGGGACTCCAAACTTTTCTCCGGCTCTGACAACCGCGCCATGCAAATATTCCACTTCCGATTTGCCGCGGCCGGAATATAAATCAATATGGAACGACGGCATCTTTCCGCCCCGTCCGGTGCCCGCGGCGCGGGACAAAAATGGCTTCGACATCCACAATGGCAAACGCGTGGCGAACGCCAAGGCACGCACCGGCGTGCGCGGCAAATCCACAACCGGAATCTTCTGCGCCTTCATCACAGCCAGGCATTCCCGCAACATTTTGATTTCAATTTCATAAAGCTTTCGATATGCCAAGATTTCCGCGGCGGACATGTCAAGGATGGCGGAAGTGGGATTGGCGATGAGATTGGTCAGCATCTTGGACCATTTCATCGCGGCCGCGTTGGAAAATGATTCAGCGTTGAGAAAAGCTAAATTCGAAGTAGCCAGCAAATTGTCCGAAAGCGGATGCGAAGTTGCGATGCCGATGCCGCGCAATTTTTCCAAAACAATGTCGCCGGCGCCGCGTCGACCAATCGCGCTGGTCACCGTTCCAGGAATGACTTTATCCGCGCCGAGAGCATTTGCAATAGCGGGTTCATTATCGACGCCGTTCGATAGGCAAAGAATGGGTGGAAGTTTTTCGGCGAAAGCCTTCATGCTTTCCAAGGCGGATGAAGTATCAAAGGACTTGAGCGCGAACAAAGCCACATCGAACGGACCATAACGCAACGCGTCTTCCAGCGATGGCGCCACCACAAAAGCGGACGGAGGCAGTGTAAAAATTGGATTGGTCTTGCGCCGTTTATCTATCGTTAGATTCAAACGCAAACCGCGCTGACGCAATTCGTCCGCAATCGCTGATTGTTCCACAAAAACAATTTGCTCGCCTGCCAATGCCAATGAGCCGCCGATATAGGTGCCAATGGCTCCCGCGCCAAAAGATAAAATTTTAAGGTTGGCCATTTTGTTCCTATGCAGGAGACTCGAATCGGATCATGCGCCACTGATGACGTGAGGGCACATATTGAAATGTCGCGAAGCCGGTGTTTTCAAATCGAAAGCTCGGACCGTTTGAATTGGCTTGCACCGGAATTCCAAGAATCGCATACATCACTTTATTTAACAAGCCGCCGTGCGTCACGATTAAATATTTTCCAGCCGGGCGCTTAATCAGTTCATGCACGGCTCTGCCCGCCCGCAAATAAAGTTCCCAATCGCCTTCACCGCTTTCGCCAAAAGAATCATACGGCGTTCTAAATTCAGGTTCAGGAAATCGCTCGTTGACTTCTTCACGCGTCAAGCCGGATAATTCGCCGTTATCCCGTTCGACCCAAGTCGGATCAATTTCAAGTGGGATTTTCAAAACGCTGGCGACAATCTCCGCCGTCTCTTTCGCGCGGACGAGAGAGCTGGTCACCGCCAAATCGAATTTGACTCCATCCCTCAGCCAGCGTTCCGCCAAAGTGCGCGCTTGAGCACGGCCTCCATCAGTCAAAGGATAATCCGATTGGCCCTGAAAGCGTTCCTCCGCATTGCCAACGGATTCGCCATGACGGAGAAATGTAAAAGAATAAGAGAGTTCAATCATCTCAATGAACCGGACAATATTGCAAACGCTGCTCAATCTTTAGAATGTAGCCATGCTCTTGAGTTGACAAGGATGGATTCGTATCCACTCTTTGCCAGAGGCCGCACAAAGCCGGTTCAAGAATCGGCATGGCATCTGCCGTCGAGAGAGTCAATTGCTTTGCGTCGTTCCATCAATTCAATCGGGCATAGGCTTCGATGAATGGCAAATACTCCGATGGGTCATTCGGAAGATAAGGGACGGCAAAGGCTTCATCACCTAATTTAGCCACTTGAGCCCAGTCCCCTTCTTGTCGGGCCAGATCCGCTTTTTCAAAAAAATAACACCAGGTATGCGGCGGCTCGGTTCCGAAAAGATTCGACAAGGCGGCAGGTGTATTACCGGCAGGCTTAATCAAGGCAGGATTGGAAAGTGGCAGCGCAGTTTCATCCTTCCGGCCAAGCAGTGGAAGGCCAACGCTGGTTAGCGTTTTATAGTTCTCTCCCGAAAGAGGCGCAACCGGCAAATCCGAATCATACATCGGATTCAAAACATGCAGGCAGGATGGCGGAGTAAATTGAACGACGAGCGCCTCATTCGTCGAGCCATGAAAACTGACCGCGTCCTTTGTCTTGGCGAGAGGCACACCGGGCGTCAGCGGGATGGGCCTTCCGGCATTGACAATGAAAAATATTTGGTCGTACGGGAGCGATCCATTCCTTTGATTCGGCGCATAGATCCAATTGAGCGGCATGGTTAATGCATCATCATCGGTATATGGAAAAATAGTGTTGTCGGAAAGAACCGCCGTGCCCGGTTGGATGGAGGGTGCGCGCCAGAAGAGTTGCCAGAAATAGGCTTCCTGCAATTTCCAATCTTCGCGAAAGGAAAACCCAGATTGGATTTGCAATCCAATCGCCAACGCGACCAGCGCCGAGGCAAGGACTGTGCGCCACGAAAAGGATGGGATCAACTCAAGCAATCCAGCCAAAATAAAAGCTGCACCAAAAGCGAATGGCTGGGTGAAACGATCTGCCGGAAAATCCAATCGAACTTCAATGCCAACAATATAGAATGGAATGCCTGCCGTGATCAAAGCGCACGCGCCAATGATGAACCATTGTCCAACGATTATTTTATCGGATGTCGCCGAGTTGGCTTGATTCTCAGAAGACCTCAACCGCGAGACATAGAAGATCAATCCGGCAAATGAACCCAACAAGATAATGAAGTAGACGACCGATAGAAAAATTCCAAAGTCGGTGGTTGATGGAAAGCGAAATATTTCCAGCCAAGCACCGACACTCGAAGTCCATATCGCTCCGGGAACTTGTAATAGCATCGTCACCAAGGTTTGCAAAAATCCACTATTCGCACCCAAAACAATCCCATAATCTTGTGAATGAAAACCAAAAATACGCCATAGAATAAAACATAACAGCACGATCGCATAAGGCAGATAAGCCAGCAGGGTTCGCTTGATTTGGCTTCTTCTCTCCGGCGTTATTTCTGAAACCACCACCCACAACAACAACGGACGCAGCAGCTCGATGCCAAAATAATATTCAAGCGTAAACAAATTGATCGCTGAGCAAAGGATCCCGCCGATCAGCGCGGGCCAATAATAACGCGGATAGCGTTCGCCGATGAGCATCAAAGCAATGGAGAGAAAAAAGAAGGTAAAGATAAGCGAGAAATGCCCGTACGTGATGACAACGGAATGTTCCATGAAGCCGGGATATAAAACAATGAACAGCGTCATGAAAAATACGGCGCGGGATTTGCTTGGCCACATCAAATGAAGCACCCACCATAAAGTCACAGCCGCGAGCCAGCGCCAGATCAACGCAAAAACCTGCCATCCTAAAATGCTTGAACCGATCCAGGATGTATTGAGAATATAGAAATATCCCCAGAGCGGGCGGCTCGCCGCGAAATATTTAATCAGGCCTTCTTTTCCCAGGAAAACGGGGATCCACATCATCGCCCAATCGTCCCAATGAATTCCGTTCTGGGCCGCGAATAAACCATAGGCCGCACACACAACCACCAAGAGCGCCGCGGGAATTGTCCAAAGCGGAAAAGAAGTCCGACGGGTCACGTTCATTCCTCCGACTTCGGGCGGCGTATCAGGTAAATCGGCCTATGTTTCGCTTCCTGAAAAATGTATCCCACGTAAACGCCGATGAAGCCCAGCAAAATCATGATGATGCCGCTGGCAATCAGCAAAACCGCCATCAACGAACTCCAGCCAGGGACAATGCGATTTGTTTGATGAGTCAGCCACAAGACCAAAACGTAAACCATTTGGGCCAGCGCAAGGATGATGAATACAAAGCCCGCACTCAATCCGATATAAAGCGGCATCAACGAAAAGGAGAAGATCGCATCCGATGCAAGACGGATCATTTTCCCCATCGAATACTTGGACTTTCCCGCGATACGCTCCGGTTCGCTATAAGGCAGGATCACGCTTCGATATCCCATCCAGACGATCATGCCGCGCAAGAAGCGATGATATTCCGGCATTGCCTTAAGCGCATCCACAGCCTGACGCGACATCGCTCGAAAATCCGCCGCCCCCGGAAGGACACGCGTTCCGCTGATCATGTTTAGGATTTTATAAAATCCTCCCGATGTCCATTTTTTGAATGTACCCATCGCAACGGCGTCGCTCCGCTGGCCCTGAATCACATCGTAGCCTTGTTTGAATAGATTGACCATTTCTGGAATCAATTCCGGCGGATGCTGACCGTCGCAGTCCATTGTGATGACCAGGTCGCCGCGTGAGGCATCGATTCCCGCAGTCAGCGCGGCCTGATGACCGAAATTGCGGCTCAACTCGATAACCTGAACACGCTTATCCTTTTTTGCCAGCGCGGCCAGCAACTCGGATGTGGAATCCGTCGAACCATCGTTAACATAATAAATTGCAAAAGTATACGGAACGGAATCAATGACAGCGCACAGATTGGCATTTGTTTGTTCAACGACACCGGCTTCATTGAAAACTGGGATGACAATATCAATCGAGAGATGGGATTTTCGCGGCACGGTTTCCTCTTTGCCCCATCATTTTACCATGCGTATTATGAACCTCTGAGTTCTTAGAGAACTCGGAGGTTTGTGATTAATACAGGGGTCTACGAATCTTATCGATTTTGGTCGGCAAATTTCCACCAGAGATACGTTCCAATCATCCCCATTAGGCCAATCAAAAGCACGATCCAATAACTGATGGCTGCCAAAGGACTCTTTCCCTGCGCATACAGGCCTGGCACAGCCCATGGAAAATATTCGCCCCAGCCAACGATTGCAACTAAGTCTGTCATCATCAATAGTAAAACTGCCAGCCCGATAGGCAACAAGTAGCCTCTGCCCATGCTGGCAAAGAGTGCAAATGGTAAAGTCACTGCAATTGCCAGGAGAGCTGTTATCGTCACGAGAATACTGCCGTGGAGAAAAACACTGATTGAGCCTCCTGGAAGATTGATCATTGCGCCCATCGTCAATCCGACAACGAAAATGATCACCGTCAGTGCAACCGACCAGACGGCCGCCACAATATATTTTGCCAAGAGTATGCTCGAGCGTTGAACAGGAACGGCGAGCATATCTTTCAAAGTTCCATCTACAAATTCGCGCCCAAATATCCAACTTATGATCAATACGAATAAAATGATTCCACCCGCCGCGATAACCTCGCCAAATAATCCGAGGTAGGTTGGCCAATCCGTTGCGGAATATGCGATCAGGTTGGCTTTGGCACTGACCAGTCCAAGCTTTTGGGAAATTTCCGGATTCTTGGAAACAAAAATCAAGAAAGCGATTCCCAACGGCATAAACAGAGATCCCAACGCAGTCCACAGAGGCATTCTAGAACGGATTGCTTTTCGCAGTTCAATCCAAATCATATCAAAAAGAGTATTCATTACGTTCCTTCATTCATTCCAACCAGCCTGAGAAAATATTGCTCCAATTCCTCTTCCTCAACCATCAACTGAGTCGGCGATGTTCCAGCATTGACCAAGAGACTATTGATATCGTCCGGATGCTTGACCGAAGCTGCATCTTCAAGTTCAATTGTCCCGTCAGGTAGGATTTCGGGAACGCGACCAGCGTTCATCAGGGACCGTTTAGCGGACTCAACATCCCGTGTTCGCAACAAGAGCCGCCTCTTTCGATTCCGCTCCAGTTCATCCATATTCAATTCTTGAATCAAATTCCCTTTATGAATGATTCCAATCCGCTGAGCCAGACGCGAGACTTCAGCCAAGATATGGCTTGACATGAAGACCGTCACACCTTGTTCGTGAGTCAATTCCAATAACAGTTCGCGGATTTCAACGATCCCGGCCGGATCCAAGCCATTGGCTGGCTCATCTAAAAAAATCAGTTTCGGATTGTGCAAGAGAGCTTTCGCCAATCCAAGCCGTTGTGCATTGCCTTGGGAAAGAGTGCCTGCACGCCGATCCGCGTAAACAGACAATCCCAGACGTTCGATGATTTGAGTTACAGACTTTCGCGGCGTGCCCGGATGCAAACGACGCGCAACCTCCAGATTTTCATACACGGATAATTCCGGATAGCAACGAGGTATCTCCACTAGATATCCAACTGATTCCCAAGGTTTGCGACTGCCAAGCTGCACTGTGGTATTGAGCACTTTGGCATATCCTGTGGTAGGCTTGATCATCCCGAGCAACATTCGGATGGTAGTTGTTTTCCCCGCACCATTCAGGCCAAGAAAAGCGTAGATTTCTCCTTCAGCAACCCGCAAAGAAAGATGCCCAACGGCTCTCACATCGCCGTAGCACTTTCCAAGATTCTCTGTTTCAATAGACCAATTCATCTTGATATCCATTTCTTGACTTAGCGACGCGGCCGCCGAATGATTGGATCAAGTTTTTTTCTATATTCGTTGAAGGCGGTTTTCCCCTTGGCCGTAAGGCTGTATTCAGTATGCGGGATTTTCCCTTGGAAGGTCTTATCCACCCGCAGGTAGCCGGCTTCTTCAAGCCGCGATAGATGCACAGATAGGTTTCCTTTAGTCAGGCCGCTTTCTTTGAGCAGGAATAGGAAGTCTGCCGATTCGACTGAAGACAGCAATGCCACCAGCATTAGACGCGCGGGCTCGTGGATCACGCGGTCCAACCCGGAGAGATCCTGAAGTGAGCTGCTCATGATTTCCTCCGCATAAGGGGTCGGATTTTCTTTACGATAGCGCAGGAAAGTCACGAGGCCTGAGATCATCAAAGTGACGCCAGAGATTAGGATAAGGAAGCCGAGACTGACCAAAATTCGGTAGATAGTTTCCAACATAATAGGCTGGAAAATTCCTGCTTGTATATTGGATGGAAAAGTTGGCAAGCCTATCGTAAACTGCCAGGTGCCAATCGCGATTCCCATCAGAACCATCATGACTGCCAACAAACGGAAGCGATGTAATCCCATCCATTCACCCGCCAGCAAATACACTCCTCCCCATATCAAGCCTAGTCCAACAGGGAACCAGGCTGGCATGGAGGCTAAAACATTGCGTGCTGTGGTGATGAGCAGGAAAGCGGCTAACAGTGCAAGTATCGGAAGGAAGAGAAACAGAATGGCATTCCTGATGATGACGAGTAGTTGCGTCACTGTAACCCGTTTGCCTCTCACGAAGCCAGTGCGCGGATAAGTAATATGATCCTTCAGCCACCATAAGATCAGAATGGCTACGAGGATGCCGATCAGCTTTGCAATGACAATTTCACTTGTGACCGATAGGAACCAGCCGGGGAATGACGCCTGCGGCACAAATCCGCTGAAAAGGAGAATCCCGGCCAGGATGACAAACAATCCGCCTGCGGCCATTTCGGTGAATCCGTCTATGAACCAATAGCCGCGAGCGCGTTTCAGCGCGGTATCAATTTTCACATCCATTCTTTCTCCTTTTATAAACTAGTTTGTATTATAAACAAGTTTATATAAATAGTCAAGAAGGAAGTGGAAGAGAAATTAGAGTAATGATGGTTTTCTATCGAGCTACACTAGCTATTAGGTTCGTCAGCGAGTTTTAGTAAATAATCCCCATAGCTATTCTGTTTAAGCGGCAAAGCTAAGTCGATCAACTGCTGGCGCGTGATAAAGCCGACGCGATATGCCACTTCTTCGGGACAACCAATCATCAGTCCCTGCCGCTCTTCGACGGTCTGGACAAAATTGGCAGCTTGCAAAAGCGTCTCGTGCGTTCCGGCATCGAGCCAGGCGATACCGCGTCCAAGTTGTTGAACGCGCAACAGGCCCCGGTCCAGATAGATATGATTGATATCGGTGATCTCAAGTTCACCACGCAGAGAAGGCTTGAGATGCGCGGCAAAGTCCACCACGCGGTTATCATAAAAATATAATCCAGGCACCGCAAAGTTCGAACGCGGATGATCCGGTTTCTCCTCGAGGCTGAGCGCTTTACCATCCGCATCGAATTCGATCACGCCATAATTTCGCGGATCACGCACGGGATATGCAAAAACTCGCGCGCCCTCCTTCAACGCCGCAGCTTCACGAAGATAATCCCAGAGACCTGTACCGAAGAAAATATTATCGCCGAGAATCAAACAGGCCGCATCGCTTCCGATAAAATCTTTTCCGATGATAAAGGCTTCAGCGAGTCCGCGCGGCTCAGACTGCTCGGCATAGGAAAATGAAACTCCCCATTTCTTTCCGTCGCCAAGCAAACGCTGAAATGGTAGCAAATCTTCGGGCGAGCTGATGATCAAAATTTCTCGAATACCGGCCAGAATCAGCATCGAAAGCGGATAATAAATCATGGGCTTGTTATAAACCGGTAGGATTTGTTTGCTCACGCCCAGCGTCAACGGATAAAGACGCGTGCCGCGTCCGCCCGCGAGAATGATGCCTTTCATCTTCCCCTCCGCGCGTAATTTTGTTCAAGCCAGTCGCTGAAATTTTCCTGCTTCATAATCGCTTCGACCCAATTCATGTGATCGAGATACCATTTCACCGTTTCGCGCAAACCGCTTTCGATATCGTATTTCGGACTCCATCCCAATTCGTTTCGAATCTTCGTGATGTCCATCGCATAACGGCGATCATGTCCCGGACGATCCGGAACATACGTGATCAAATCTTCATATGATGCTGAAGTTGGTTTGAGTTGATCGAGGACGGAACAAAGTTCATGCACAAGGTCAATGTTAAAAGGTTGATTGCCGCCGCCGATATTATACGTTTCACCGGGCTTGCCCGTTTTCAAAACGAGATAAATCGCTTCGCAGTGATCTTCCACATAAAGCCAATCGCGGATCTGTTTGCCATCGCCATAAACCGGCAGTGGTTTTCCTCGCAACGCATTCAAGATCATCAACGGAATTAACTTTTCAGGAAATTGATACGGACCATAATTGTTTGAGCAATTCGTAATTGTGACAGGTAAACCATACGTATGAAAATAAGCGCGCACTAAATGATCCGATGACGCTTTCGATGCGGAGTATGGCGAACGCGGTTCATAAGGTGTCAACTCTGTAAACGCAAATCGTTTGGATTCAATGAGCCAAAGACTTCATCCGTCGAAACATGATGGAATCTCTTTCCGCTTCTTTCCTCAGCCCAAGCCTGCCGCGCGGCTTCGAGAAGCATAAACGTCCCGACGATATTCGTCTGGATGAACGGCGCGGGTCCGAGGATGGAACGATCCACATGCGACTCGGCGGCGAAGTGAACAATGGTATCAACTCTATTTTCACTAAAAATTTTAGCGATCAACTTATCATCACATATATCGCCGTGGATAAATGTATGCCGCGATTCGTCCGGCAAATCTTTTAGATTTTCGAGACTACCGGCATAGGTCAACGCGTCGAGGTTGATGACGCGAACCTGCGGCTCGGCTTTCAGCAAATAACGCACAAAGTTCGAGCCGATAAATCCCGCGCCGCCGGTAACCAGAACGTTTTGCATCAGAATTTGAATTCCAAAATCGCTTCGATCACTTGCTCTTGGTCCGTACCAGTCAACACATTATGGAACGGCAAACGGATGAGTTGATCACTGACACGCTCAGTGACAGGGCAATCGCCTTCATGTCCGCCAAAGGCGCGTCCCATATCGGAAAGATGCAGAGGCAGGTAATGAAAGACACTGTAAATGCCGCGCTCGCGCAGATACATGATGAGTCTTTGCCGCACATCGAGATTCGGCATCAGCAGATAAAACATATGATACGACTGCTCACAATATTCCGGCAAAGTCGGGAGTTGAACATCATGCTGATCCGCCCAATCTTTTAGACCAGTTAGATAAGTATGCCAAAGATTCTTGCGATGACTTTGGATTCTTTCGCGTTGTTCCAGTTGTCCATAAAGGTACGCCGCAAGAATGTCGGAGGGCAGGAATGAAGAACCGATATCCACCCATGTATATTTATCGATTTGGCCGCGGAAGAAGCGAGCTCGGTTTGTGCCTTTTTCACGGATGATCTCGGCGCGCTCCGCCAACGCCGGATCATTGACCAGCAATGCGCCACCCTCGCCACTGCTGAAGTTCTTTGTCTCGTGGAAGGATTGAGCCGCCAACGCGCCGAACGTCCCAAGATATTTGCCTTTGTATTTTCCAAATAAGCCATGCGCGTTATCTTCAACGATTTCGATTCCATGCGAATATGCAACCGCAAGAATCTTGTCCATTTCGCAGCCCACGCCCGCATAATGAACGGGGACAATCGCTTTCGTGCGTGGCGTGATCAAAACATCAAGCTTGGATTCATCCAAATTAAGGGTATCCGCTCGAACGTCAATGAAGACCGGCTTGGCACCGCGCAAGACAAACGCGTTCACGGTCGAGACAAAAGTGAAGTCAGGAATGATCACTTCATCGCCCGGCTGAATATCCAAAAGAATGGCGGACATATCCAGCGCGTGCGTGCATGAAGTGGTCAATAAAACCTTCGGCACACCGAGTTCCTGCTCAAGCAAGGCATTGCATTTCTTGGTAAAGGGACCATCACCAGAAATGTGTCCGCTTTGGACAGCTTGCGCGATATATTCGAGTTCCTTGCCAACGGGAACGGGACGATTAAAATCAATGCGAGGATTTTCGTTCATATCAATCCTTGCGGACTAGAATAGTAAAATCATAAAGACGATAATCGTGAAGCAGAGCAATATTCTTCGAGAAATTGCGTTTGCAATAGTCGAAAAGGGAAAGTGGATCGGCGTAATAAAGATCGGTGCGCATTTTATCGGCATCGGAATATCCGGTCAAGAAGTTGCTGGCGAATCCTTTGCGGCTCAATTCGTTGAAATGATGAAGCACACCGATGACATAATTCGTCCAATCTTCAAATGACCGCGCGCCGCGGAAATTGAAGATGCCGCTCGCGACGACATAATCGCAAACAGGGAGTTTATCTTTATCGCCGTAGAATGTACAACCCGAGTGATTTGCGTGCATTTTTCGCGCAACTTCGATCGCGCTTTCCAGAATATCAAAGCCATGATACTCGGCATGAAAGCCTTTCTCCGTAAGATAATCTGCCAACGCGCCCGAGCCACAGCCATAATCAAGAATGGAGAACGACGGTGCCTCGATGATCTTAAGCAATTGATCGAAGCGCGTATTTTGAGATTCGTTCCCGTTCCAATCGGCGCCGCGCGCCGAAGCTCCATGCTCCTGAATGCGCTTATCAAAATAGGATTTTACGTGATCCAGATTGGAAATGTCGTTCATTGTTTTCCTTTTTCAAAATATTTGCCGGCGTCAGGCCCAACCATGAACAACAAGTCCAGAATACTGACAAACGGGTCATATGGCGGATACAACTGCGGATATTCCGGGTAATCGTATTCCATGTATTCCAGCGAGATGTTCGCCGCCGCGAATTTCTCGCCTTCGATGTAATCCCGCGCCGATGGCCCGCTGATATAATGCGTCGCGTCGACCCGCTTCAAAATCTGGATGAGACGGTCGGTCTTCTGTCCATCAATCCCGTCCAGCTCAGAGGAGCGCATGAAGTGTGTATGCTCATTTCCCAGTTCGCGCGTCAGCGCAACCGTAAATGCGATGGTGAAGTCGGCTAAGAAGTCGTCATGGCGACTATAAAACTGTTCCATCATTGGAAGATACGTTTCGAAATACGGTGTCTTGCCGTATGCGTATTGAAGCGACTTCAAATGATCGAGGTTCCACGCGCTATCCCATACGATGCGGATTTGATTGATGGGAATGTGTTCGGTTTGCGCGCCCCGGCTAAAGACGGGGATGGTCAGCCACTGTTTACCGCGCGGCGTTTTGACCTGATTGCGGTTGCGCCAGCCGCGTTTATCGTACTGCACATCATCGTAAAACACAAACAAATCGGCGCGGCGGATCTCGTCGAAATAACCGCGCCATGGAATATAGGATGGCTGGAAAATCACCACATTCATTTAGCCTCTCCGCCAATTTGTTCGCGCACAACGTACGTCGGTCGGTCCACACTGCGTTCAAAGACGCGCGCCAGATATTCGCCGAAGATTCCCATGGCTAGTAATTCCGTGCCGTTGAGCAACGCGACCAGGGAGGCAAGGAAGGGAAAGCCCGGTAAGCTTCCTTGCGTGAAGTACACGGCCAACACGTAGACAAAAACACCCATACCAAATAATGTCATCACAAATCCCAGCCAGCTTGTCAGGCGCAGTGGCGTGGTGCTGAAACCAGTGAGAATCAAGATCGCCTGCCGGATCAATGAGGCAAAGTTATAGTTTGATTCTCGATCTGACCGATCAATATCCACTGTCACAGAGGTGAAGCGGCTCGTTCCCCATGAAAGCAAAACATCGAGGGTCAAACTCGGGCTTTGAAAGTTGACAAATGCCTCACGCAAGTGAGACCGAAAGGCGCGGAACGCGGAGATGTTTTGCACCGATGGGATGCCCATGACCTGCGCTAACAGCCATTTGGTATATTTGGTTACCTGATTGCGCCAAAAGCCATTGGGCAAGGTACGCGGCGCGCCGTAGACCACATCGAATCCTTTTTCAAGCTCAGCCGCCAAAACGGATATTTCCTTGGGCGGATGCTGGAGATCATCATCCATCGTGACTGTGATCTCATAACGTGCGGCTCGCACGCCGCATAACGTTGCATTATGCTGTCCATAATTCCGCATCAAATTAATCCCAACCACCCACGGAAAACGGCGCGCTAATTCCTCTATTCTCTCCCAGCTTGAATCAGGACTGCTATCGTTGACAAGAATCGCTTCATACGATTCAGCGATCTTCGGCAATTCCAATGCAAGGCTTTCCACCAGCGCACTGATAGTAGCCTCGCCGCGATAAACAGGTACGACCACTGAGCAATTCATCGGATTGATTTTACCAAAAGAGAGGAATTCTTAGATGCACAGTTCTCCGCTTCAAAGCCGGACCCCGTGCTTTTCTTTCTGCAAATCTGCGCACGCGCTGCTCCAAGTATAACATCTTGCGTCCAACTCTTCGCTGACCCCAAAACGCTGTGGCGTCCAAGCATGGCATGCACAATACGGCCTTTATTGACATAATGCATCATCCGGATTTATTTAGTCAGGCCAATTGCGAGCGCCGAGCAAGAACGCCTTACCGCTCATGGATTTTTTTCCAGCGGGTTGCACTTCATCCAGGATGAGAAGCCCGCCTCGCGCGCCGACCCCGGGCTGACCTCGATAAACCAGCCTCTGCCCCTCTGGCACGTTGCCTTCCTCGGCATGTGCGCGATGAATCTTTAACATTCCACCGTTCCACTCGAAGTACGCGCCCGGCCACGGATTGAAGGCGCGCACGCCTCGAACGAGTTCCTCAAGCGGCTTCTTGAAATCAAGCAAGCCATTTTCTTTCTTAACATTGGCGCATACGTCGCTTTACTTTCATCCTGTGGTTGCGGATTAAGTTCACCCGACAAATATCGCGGCAAAGTTTCAATCAGCAAATCCGCTCCAAGGGATGATAATTTTTCAGATAGTGATCCAGCACTATCGTCATCTTCCATTTTTATGGTGCGCTGATTAATCATCGCACCGGTATCCACACCTTGATCCATGCTCATGATGGTCACGCCGGTTTCACCATCGCCCGCCAAAATCGCGGCTTGAAGAGGCGCGGCGCCGCGCCAGCGCGGCAACAATGAAGCATGTACGTTGATACAACCATGTGGAGGCAAGGCGAGGACGTCAGGTTTGAGAATCTGTCCAAACGCGGCGACCACGATCAGGTCGGGATTCCAGAGGCGCAGTTGATTTATCGCTTCAGGCGCGCGTAATTTTTCCGGCTGAATTACATTCAATCCAAGTTCATCCGCAAGCATTTTGATCGGAGGCGATTTGAGCAAGTGTCCGCGCCCCGACTCTCGGTCCGGTTGCGTAACGACGCCAGCCATCTCATAGTGCGCCGCCAAGACGCGCAAGGTTGGAACAGCAAAATCAGGCGAGCCCATGAATACAATTTTTGTCATTAAGTGGATTTTAGCACAGTAGTACCTTTGGCGTCCCCTAGTTCGGTTGCTTTTTGGTTGATTTAGTTGTAGAATAACTCGAAACCTAAAACCAAAGTCAGAAGAGGAGTAAACTATGTCTCAAGCACCCATGTCTCAAGCACCTGTATCCACCGACGCCACCAGCGATGATAAGCTATGGGCGTTGCTCACATATATCTTTACACCACTCGTTCCGATTATCATTCTGCTAATGCCTGATAAAAAGGATCGCCCATTCATCAAGGCCCACAATATGCAGGCACTGGCTTGGGGTGTCGTGTTATATGTCGTATCTATCCTTCTCAGCTTCGTTGTAATTGGCGCATGCATTGGGTTACTTGGCTTCTTGCTCAATATTTACTGGGGCATTCAGGCCTATCAGGGAAAATACATCAACATCCCGGTTATATCGGATTTCGTCAAGAACCAAGGCTGGTAAAGAAACCTGAATCCAAGTTCAACAAAAAGCCTGCTGAAATCAGCAGGCTTTTTAATTGGCATTGGCAAAGAAAGTAGTTTCTTCCTCTTGACTTCCCTTTCCATGCCCCATACAATAGGCTCACAAATAAACGGGTTGCAGGGAAGAGATTCCATGTAGAACGGAACGCCGAAGGTGCAAGTCTGGAAAACATGCGAAACCAGACGAAACTCTCAGGCAAAAGGACCCCTTCCCGTATTTCTCTGGAAAGTCTCATTTGAGACGCCGACGGTGCAAATCCTTTTTTACAAAGGATGAATCTCTCAGGTCTATTTACAGAGGACACGCGATATAAGAATTGCGTGTCCTTTTTAATTTGCCAAATCCAATTCGATGAGGAGATCCATACCATGAATATTCCATCCAACCTAAAGTATACAAAGTCCGATGAATGGTTCGATCCATCCAGCGGCGCGATGGGCTTGAGTGATTACGCCCAGTCGCAACTTTCGGATATCGTTTTCGTTGAGATTCTGGTCGACGCGGGCGAGACTATTGAAATCGGAAGCCCAATCGCTTCGGTCGAATCCGTTAAGGCTTCGGCGGAAATTTATGCGTCAGCAACAGGGAAAGTGGCCGCCGTCAATAAAGCCTTATCCGAAAAGCCTGAAATCCTGAACAGCGATCCGTATGGCGCGGGCTGGATGGTCAAGATTGAAAACGGTGATGCTGGCGATGCGATGGATTCCGCGGCATACGAAAAGTACTGCGCGGAGCGAACGCATTAACCGAGTAGGTCACGTTTGAAACGTGATCTACAGGAGTCACTATGACTTATATTCCCATTAGTCCCAAAGAACGGGACGCGATGCTGGCGACCATCGGCGTCAAAACGCTCGATGATCTTTTTAAAGATGTTCCCGCCCAACATCGCTTCCCAAAATTAAACCTGCCTCCTGCGTTGAGTGAGATGGAAGCCGCCGCCGAGCTGGCAGATATCGCCGCCAGCAATGAAAACGTGCGCGGCGATTTAATTTCCTTTCTCGGCGCCGGCGCGTACAACCACTATATTCCATCCGTGGTTGACCACATGTTGCGCCGCGGCGAATTCTATACTGCGTACACACCCTATCAACCGGAAATTTCACAAGGCACATTGCAAGCCATCTTCGAATATCAATCGCTGATGTCCGCACTGACCGGCATGGAAGTTTCCAACGCCTCGCATTACGACGGCGCGACGGCCGCGGCGGAAGCCGTCAATATGGCCTACGCTCAATTCCGCGGCAAGCGCAAAAAAGTGGTCATCTCTGCTACTGTGCATCCGCAATATCGCGCCGTGATCCGCACGTATACGCAGGGCATGGAATTGGATCTGGCCGATGATGATGGAAACGCTGATCTCGATTCGAGTTCCGAAGAATTGAAGTCCCTCATTGACGACAATACCATAGTCGTCATAGTTCAGTATCCGGATTTCTTCGGACGAATTTACGATTACGCCAAACTGATCGAAGCCGCACACAGCAAAGGCGCGCTGGTTTGCGTCGTTGCGAATCCAACTGCGCTGGCATTGTTCAAGACGCCGGGAGAAATGGGTGCAGATATTGTAGTCGGTGACGGACAGCCGCTCGGCATCCCAATGTGGTACGGCGGTCCGACGCTTGGCTTCTTCACCACCAAGAAATCCTACGTCCATAAAATGGCTGGCCGTCTCGTCGGCGAGACTGTTGACAGCCGCGGACAACGAGCGTATGTTCTGACGCTCACGGCACGCGAACAACACATCAAGCGTGAGCGCGCCACATCCAACATCTGCACGAACGAAGGTTTACTTGCCCTCGCATCCGCCATTTATATGTCGGTGCTTGGCAAGAGCGGTATGAGACAGGTCGCCGAGCTTTGTTATCACAAGGCGCATTACGCCGCGGAACAACTTAGCAAAATCAAAGGCATGGGTTTGTGCTTCACCGAGCCGTTCTTCCACGAGTTTGCGTTGTGTGTCAATCAGCCTGCCGAGGAGGTCAACGCACACTTGCTCGAGCACGGCATCATCGGCGGTTATGCTCTTGGCAACGATTATCCCGCGTTGAAGAATCATTTATTGATCGCTGTGACTGAGATGAATTCAAAAGAAGAAATAGATACGCTGGTGGATGTTCTTTCGGAGGTGGATCATGACTGACACGACTCCCAAAATCGTTGAACCAACCATCTTCGATCTATCCTCACCGGGACGCGTTGGCGTTTCTTTCCCCGACCCGGATGTCCCGCGCACCGAATTGCCGAAGTCCATGCTGAGAGCGGACCTGCCTCTTCCTGAACTTGCGGAAGTGGATGTCGTTCGACATTACATGCACCTCAGCAAATTCAACTACAGCGTGGATGGCGGATTCTATCCGCTTGGCTCATGCACGATGAAATACAACCCGAAGATTGATGAGGATACTTGCCGATTGCCTGGCTTCCTGTTCACGCATCCGCTTCAACCCATTGAAACGGTTCAGGGCAATTTGGCATTGATGTACCAATTGCAGGAATGGCTGAAAGAGATCAGCGGCTTTTCGGCGGTGACGCTTCAGCCTGCGGCGGGCGCACATGGAGAATTCACGGGTGTGCTCATCATGCGCGCCTATCACAAATCACGCGGCGACGCGAAACGAATCAAGATGCTGATCCCTGATTCTGCACACGGCACGAATCCAGCATCTGCTGGCATGATGGGATTGCAGATTGTACAAATCCCATCCGATGCGCGTGGCAATGTTGATCTCAAAGCGTTGAATGCCCAATGCGATGATACCGTACTAGGCATGATGCTGACCAATCCCAACACGCTCGGCTTGTTCGATGAGCACATCGAGGAAGTGTGCAAGATCATCCATGATTGCGGCGGCTTGATGTATGGTGATGGCGCCAATCTCAACGCGTTGCTTGGCATCGTCCGCCCCGCCGACATGGGCTTTGATTTGATGCATTTCAATTTACACAAGACGTTTGCCGTCCCGCATGGAGGCGGCGGACCCGGCTCGGGTCCGGTTGGAGTCGCCGCGCATCTCGCAGATTATCTACCTGAACCGCTGGTGGGTATCCTTGAAGAAGGCGACGATGAAACGCCTCCGCTGTTCGGTTTCGTCAAACCCGCGAAATCCATCGGCCGCATGAAAGCTTTTCACGGACATTTCGGCGGCGGATTTGTTCGTGCTTTTACATATATCGCGATGCACGGCCCAGACGGCTTGAAAGATATTTCGAAGTATGCGGTGCTGAACGCGAACTATTTGCTTGCGCGACTACGCAACACCTATCGCGTTCCATTTGATCGCATCTGCATGCACGAGTTTGTCGCCGAGGGACAATTCGCAGATTCGGATGTCCGCGCTTTGGATATCGCCAAGCGCTTAATGGATTACAACTTCCATCCGCCGACGAATTATTTCCCGCTCATTGTCCACGAGGCGCTAATGATCGAGCCAACCGAGACTGAAAACAAAGACACGCTCGATGCCTTCGCCAACGCCTTGATCAAGATTAGGGAAGAAGCCAGGACTCAGCCCGAACTGCTTCACAACGCGCCAAGCACGACTCAATTTGGCCGCATGGACGAAGTCAAGGCCGCGCGTGAATTAGTTTTGTGCTGTTGGTTGCCGGAAGATTACGAACAACAGGAATAGTAAAATGGACCTCCGAGATTTTGAAATCTCGGAGGTCTTTGGTTCAAGAAAATATAGATCATTTGCTAAAAACGTTATTTCGCCTGCTCCGCTTCCCGAGCCATCATGACGACATACCGTTCATCCTGAATCTCGCTTTGATTTACAAAGAATTTATACGTGGTCAACTTGCCTGCCTGACCCGCGAACTGCAGGACATAATCTTTTAAAGACCCATCCCGATTCAACGCACGCAAAAAATCCGCCCGCTGGTATGCATCCAAAATTCCAAGCTCAAGCAGGGTTCGCCCTACCACATCCCTTCTTTCATAACCCAGCTTGAGCAGAAAGGTTCGATTCACTTCAATAATTCTTTCGTCGCTGGAGCGATAAACAATAATCAATGGAATCTCAGCTGTCCCCCCAAGTGATTCACCCGCAATTCGTTTCTCGGCATGACGCCGCTCAGTCACATCGTCAAGGATGATGGTACGGCCCAGCTCACGGTTATTCGCTCCGCGGATCTTCGATACGGTGATGTCAAAAAATAACATCCCAAAATTGGGAAGGTTTAAATCTATTTCGTCACGTTTGATCGAGGCTTGAACAGCAATCGCTTGAAGTTCAGGCCACGCGGCGAACGCCTCGTCGGAAAATTTGCCAATCAAAGATTTCGGCTCCATGCCGAAATAATATTCGAACACGTTATTGATGAATACGATGTAACCCTGGTTATTCATCACAACCACTACTTCATCCATGCTTTCCAAAATCGTCTCACTTGCAATCCGCATGATGTCGAGGATGCCGAAGCGGAACAATCCGACGCTGTAAATGAGCGTGGAGACCGCAAAGCTGATCGGCGTTGAATCCAGATACGGGATGGGAATCAATTTGAACAAATAGAGAAAACTTCCCGTTCCAGTGAAGATAGCGCCCAAGGCGATAATTCCAGCCTGAAGCTTGAATTCCGGTGGGCTGGAAATTGCCCTGACAATCAAAATCATCAAACCGCTAAGCACACAAAGATAGGAATAAGCAGCCCATATCCAAAACGCAGTGCCATGATTCACCGCCAGCAAATAATAACCATTGATCATTTGCTGACTAATATGACTCCAAATTAGACCGTGAAAGTCATTCGTCCAAACCAGGATTAATGTAATTAGTGGAATGATCCAGAATAAAGGGACCCACCGCTGGATTTTTTGTCTATAACCCGAATACTCTATGGCAAAAAGGAGAAAGAACACGGGCACGTTCACAATCCCGATATATTCCATCTTCGACCATAACAATTCCCAACTCGGCTGAGAGCTGGCAAGTTCGAAGGAATAGGTGAACGACCACCAACCGATTGCTATCATCATTCCCAATAGAGGCAGGGAACCGGTGACGCGATGCCGTCGGGCAACCACAACAGCATTTACGGTGCTGATCGTGCCGGCAATCAAAAGGGGAAAGACAAAGGGATTATTGAGCCATTGCATTTGGCGATTTCCGATCTTGCTTCAAGGGAAATAGACAAAGTTATATTTTATTATATCGTTTTCCTATATACAAAATCGGCGGCTTGCAAACTTGTATGGCTTTAGCAATTAATGACCGGGAATGCCTGACCAATTTAATTGGGGAGACAATGAAGAGCGCCACCAGAGGACATCCAAGCTAATAGCAGTCATACACCGCATTGCTCGGCGTATGCACCTGCCCTTGCCCTCTCGAGGAACTCCAATGATATCCATTCGCCAACTGAGGCAATACTCTCTCCATTGCCTTATCGGCAAACCAATCTGAAAAAGTAAAGGAGCGCCAATCCATCGTCGAGGGCTGTGTATCGGCATTGTGACGGCAAAGCAGGATGGCACCAATTGCTTCATGGACCGAAGTCGGTATCGATGAAGAATGAAATTCATCCACCAGAGGAGGAACCGAGTCCGTAGAAAGTGAAGCCAGATCGGCAACATTCAGATACTTGCCCTGCTCGGCGCGCAAAATACTTTGTTTAGCCGTGAATCCATCCACATTGAGTAAGCTAAGCGAAATGGCAAAGCCAAGTGCTGCAACTACACAAGCAAATGCAAATGCCGGCTCACGGTGCAGGATTTCGAGCACAACAACTGCAATCAGCAAAAGAGCAAGCCAGATGTAAAAGACATGAGAATAAGTTCGCAGACGGAAGAATCCATGAGCAAGTTCATTCAACGTGAGACGCTGATATGCCGAGACCAAGATGACCATCACCAGCGCAACAAGGACAATGCTCAAACCGGAATAGGCGCGCTTTTGCGCTTCATTCTCCCGACGAGTGATCGTGCTCAATCCAATAATCATAAGCAAACTCAAAAAGGCGACTGCCGCCAACTCGCCAAAGCCTCGGCGAGCATATTCAGAGTCAGTCAGCCCTCCGACCCCAAGATTCGCCTGACCGCCGAAGAAATATTTGAACTGCACAATGACAAACGCGGTGAAAAGAACGATCACACTTCCCAGCACAATCGCAGTTTCGGTAAAGCTGAGGAACTGGGAGATGAGCGGTTTTTCTCCGCCCAAGAGTTTTTCATCTTTGCTGTGCAGCGCGGCATGAAGAAAGACTCCGGCCAAAATATATGCAAGAAAGAGAATATAGCAGAGACGGAAGATGTATTCAGGAAATGTATCCAGATTAAAAAACAGCTTCAGGAACGCGTTGAGTTGATTACTGAAGATGGTATCCGCAGAAGCCAGCAGGGCCGCAAAGATCGCAAGGATTGGAATTGCAATCACAACGCCGCGCAAGATCGGCCAAAGGTTGAGTCGTTTCGCTGGTATTCCACTTTCCGCTTGCTCGCGCTTGACTTCAACATTGAATGAGATCGGCTGAGCGATCATACTGCTGCCCATCAACTTGAAAAAGCCGAAAAAATAATCAGCCATACTATATTGCGACCAACGCCCGCCAAGGAAAGTATTAGCCAATACGCCCATCAAGAACAGCATAAACACGATGCCGAGGAAAACTGTCATCGGTTCGGCGCGGACGAAAGTGATGGCCGCGAAAAACAAAATCAACGGAATCAACCAAAGTGTCCCGCGCGCGGGGCGCTGATTATCAATCCACAAAAGGAAGAAGCCGCCGATTAAACATAGTGCAGTGAAGATGGCGAAATTGATCCCGAAAGATTGCTTCCAAAATAGAAAGTCGAACAACCAACCAAGCACAATTGCCGTGATCCAGAGCAGGTTTGGATTTTTCTTCATGGTATGATCTCCTATATAAATTTCCCGCAATATAGCAGATGAATTCTCGCGGAGTCTCTCAAATCCTATCACTTTTTCTTCTCAATTACAATTTCCTTAGAGTTCAATTCGGCCTATTGACATCCAATTCAAGGTGTGCGATACTTTTGACATTGCTTGGGGGTTCCATCAAATTGCCATCCTTATAGAAAGGAGGAGGTGATGTCCAATATGGAAAGTAGTATGAAACCCAGCGCTGTGGCATCCCTCCTCAAGTAAGAAGGAAGCCACAGCGCGCCACGAAAGCCATCCAATCGGATGGCTTTCTGGTTTAATAAACAAACGTATGACTTAATTGAAGTGGATAAAGATGGAATTGTGCTTTTGTAGAAAAAAAGATTAACTTTTCAACATATGCAGGCGGGAAGACAAATCACGCAATTGTATAAATGAAATGGGTTTGATGAGAACAAGGGTCGCCTCTGTTCGCATGCTTTCGCCGATTTGCGCGTCGGCGGTTGCAACCACCACTCTCGTCGCGGCAAGCCTTGCGTCTGCCTGGATCTGCTTCAAAAGGGTAACACCGGATACGTGGGGGATGTGCATATCCAAAATCACCACGACCGGTAAAACCTTTTTTAACCGCTCCTGGGCAAGGGCTCCGTCTCGGATAATCTCTATTTCATAATTTGCCGCGGTTAATGCCTGCCCAAAGATTTCAGACAAGTCCTCATCGTCTTCAATGACCAACGCAAGCTCTTTCATGCTATCCTCCTGAGAATGACTGTAATTGGGACATGGTGACTTCGCCCACGACAAGAGGCAACGTGACGGTGAATGTACTGCCTTTCTCGACCTCGCTCTCGACCGTGATCTTTCCCTCCATCAATTCAACCAGTTGTTTGACGATGGAGAGGCCCAGGCCGAATCCGCCTTGTTCACGCGTGCTGACGTTTTCCAATTGGCGAAACGCTTCAAAGATGGATTCCATCGCATCTCCAGGAATGCCTTTCCCCGTGTCAATCACCTGTATTTGCCAGTTATTTCCGTCGTCACACGGATGGACTTTGACACGTACACTGCCCTGGTCTGTGAATTTGACTGCATTGTTTGCCAGGTTGATCATGATCTGTTGCAGACGATGTGGATCGCCCATGATGGCGGGCGGCATCGACTGATCAAGTTCGGTGCTTAAGGCGAGTCCCTTATCCGATGCGGATTTTTCAATTATACCGTATAAATTGTCAAGTAACTCTGCTGGCCTGCAGGGGACGACGCGGATCTTCAATTTGCCCGCTTCAATTTGTGTGTGGTCCAGCAAATCACTGACGATGTCCAGCAAACGCCGAGTGTTCGTCATAATGCGGGTGGATACATTCTTCTGCTTTTCATTGATCTGACCATAGATTGACTCTTTAAGCATTTCAGCGTATGCGAGGATGGCGTTCAGGGGCGTGCGCAGTTCGTGAGAGACAATCGCCAAGAATGTATCTTTCATTCGTTCCAATTCGGCGTCATGGGTAATATCGCGCAAAACCGCAACTGTTCCAATGGAATGATGTTGATGATCGAGCACTCTCGCAGCATTGATCGAGACTGTCCTTTTGCCCCATTCCATCCTAAAATTGGATAAATCCTGAGTGGATTTTTCAAGCAGCGTGGCGGCATTGTCACGATCTTCTGCCTTCACTTCATCGGAATCCAGCAAATCGTTAAAGCCACTGCCGATGATCTTTTCGCGCGGCTGATTGATCAGTGCCGTGATGGAAGGATTCGCAAGGATGGCCGCGCCGCTACTATCGAACACAATCACGCCGTCGGCGATGCTGTTCAAAATGGCTTCACGACGACCGGCTTCGATCGTTTCGCGGGATAGAGCCTCAGTAAGTTCTCGAGTACGTACCATCACGCGGTGATCCAATTCGGCATTGATGGAGCGCGAAGTCTTTTAGGGCTTGTTCGAGGCTGCGAGACGAAAGCCAAGACACTAATGCCAGCATGAAAAAGCCGATGATCGCCGGCAAGTTCGGAAAAATCGAAATTGAAATGCCTAGCCAGATGAGAATCGCGTCACTTAGGATCGCAAAGATAAAACTTGCAGAGGGGAAGAGAATAAGGCTGGATATTACGATGGGAATGGTGTAAACAAAAAGCGAACGCCCGTTAGCTAACTGGTCCGGAGTATCGCTGAAAGTGAAAGCAACAGTCATAAGTAGAAGGAACAAGAAAGCGGCCCATCTGCCTGAATAGCGATTAATGAAATACAGGATTGATATTCCAACTATAATGACCGCTGATGTTGGCAAAAGGAATTGGCTCCCGGATCCCCCCAAACTCTTTACGGTTAATGCGTCTGCGATGACACCCAATACACCAAGAAACACCGCAAAAAACATTCCCAGCATCAGAATGTTAAGTAGTCTGCGCCGACGAGCATCGTCCGGGTCAGGGACTGGAATTGTTAGGATACGATTCAGAAATTCTTTGATTGCGTCCACAGTGCTAATCTCCCTATTCGAGCAGAAGAGCGCTTACAATTGTAGAACGAACAATTAGGTCTGGAGAATATAAACCTTTTCCGATCCAGAGAGGCGGATAGGGATGTTCTGTATGGTCTTTGAGCCAGGTTTGTGCTCTTTGAATAGAGTCTTTTGAAACCGCACCTCCATGTTGGCTCCAGATATGAAGAGCTTGAATACAATAAGCGGTTTCTTCAGCCGTTGGGGCTTGGACACCCCACGAACCATCCTTGTTTTGAGTATCCAATATCCATTGGACGGATGACGCGGCCAGATCGTTTGCAAAACCGGCGCAGACAATGACAGCATGCGTGGTAGTGTAATAAGGTGAGATATTCCATTTGTCCAGCCAGAAAGCGTCAGCCACACGTGACTTTTTTAGATATTTCAAAATCTTCTGCATGGAAGGCGAATCTATTTTGAATCCGGCTCGATGCAATGCTGCAAACGCATGAATATTTACACTGTTGGAACCGTGGGCTTCGAGGCGATAGGTGCGAAAATGATCGTTTTCTTCAAATGTAAGTACAGTCTCAATATCCGGCTGTTCGCCTAAACGGGACAACACTTCATAAACGACAGAAGTGATATCGCCATCACGAACACTATATTCTGTGGAAAGCCCAATCCCCTCTTCACGCTGCCATCCTTTTTTCAGGTGATCAATCATTGGGCGAAATAATTCCCTAGTTTCAGCGTCCCAATCGTTGAATAGGGAAAAGTTCCACAAGACCCAGGCAGCCTCGAATACATCAAATGGAAATAGGTCCGGCACACCTCCACGATGGTCGGCTATGTTCCGAAGGTAATTGAGCGCTTTTGCGTCGCCCTCATTAACATACAATGCGTAATAGGCACTCGCTGATGGACTATGACCGACTGAGCCGTTGCTCTCTTGAAGGCTTTCAATATCCAGCAATTGCTGTCCATCCATGCCAGCCATTTCTGCTGAAAAGGCTGCAGTGATACTTCGATTTATCATTTTGCCTTTGAGCAAGCTTAGCTTCTTTTTCCGCAATTGACTAAACTGACCGAGCAGGGTTTCTCCCTGCTGTCTAATAATGCCAAGTTGCTCCGCCTCCGCTATTAAAGTTGGAACTATCATTTCAAAACCGACTGTGGCGCCATTTGAGTCGGCAGGTAAACCTTCATTTGCGCCATCTATAATCTTTTCCAGGGCCAATAAACCACGTTCTATCTGGAGCTTATCGTGGATGCGACGCCCACTGCGCGCAAGAGTAATCATGGCTGCCAGGGTACTTATCACTCGATCATGGTAGTAGAAAGGCTCTGCTGCTCCCCACGAGCCATCCGGTAACTGGTTCTCAGACAGCCAAGCTAGAGCGCGATTGCTTAATTCTCGGTCTACCTCGCCGAGGCGCGCAATCCAAGCAGTGTCATATGCTCCATCGGACATTTTTCCTGGACCCACTTCACGGAGTATTTGTTGAGCAAGTTCGTACATGTTGTCCTTCTCAGGGTAGTTGCGGGACCCAAATCCCGTGAACAAGCTTTCCAATTCCGAAAGTATAATCAGGATACTTGTAGTAGAAATTGTGTAAGTCTTGCAGTTCTTGAACAGAAAGCTCTGCATAGTCAGGATCGGATGCCCGGCGCGTGTAAAGATGATCATATAAAATTCGCCGCAATTGCTCCTGATTTATGTAAGGGGATGGACTGATAGTAAAATATAAATCCTCCTCTCCGCTTGCAATCAGTGGCATATCAAAGCTGCTAAATCGGTCGAAACCTATGAACAAGCTGACAGGTTCCACATATTCGCCGTAATACATTTCAATCAATTCACGTTTTTCTGGCAGGCGGCCCTGTCGTCGGTAATAATTTGCTGAAAATTCTACGATTGCTTGTGTGGCGTCGTTACCAAAGATACCGAAGAATAAGCGGTAGCGGCTATGAGTTCGCGTCCGTTCAGCAGCCAAATCGAACAGATCAGATAAATACTCCAATTTAGTCCCGCGCAAGAAGCGGCGATAATCACCATAAAAGTGAACGCGTACTTCATATTGATCATAAAAGTTTAGCAACGTTAAATCATTTGCTAATTTCGCCAATCCCTCCGCTCCGACCTGCTGGACGTATTCATCACCTCGCAACAGAAGATCGGAGCCAAACTCAGGTGTTACTAAAGTATTGATCCCATGACTAAATAACATCTTATATAGCTCAATGTGATTTTGGGTCGCTATTTCCACATAAGCTTTGATCGGATCATCTTGAATGTCATTGGCATGCTCCAATACAAACCATCTGCGCGTGCCGTTGATTGGGAAAACGCAAACTTTTGGGCCAGCATCCCGCATCAACGCTGCTACCTCTTCTGTAGATAAACTGAGAAATTTTTCCTGTGAAATATCCATGTTGCTTTTTTCGTTAACCTGCTAGCCATTAGCTTAATTTTCGACAAATGGGTTGCCACTCGAAACGACAACAAAACCATTTCTCTTCCACTTCAAAGCCTAATATGACGAGCAGTCTTTGCCAAAAAGCAATTTTACTTCTAGACACATTTCCTTGAATTGCAATATACTGATTAACAAAAATGCAAAGTTGCGCGACGATATTTAGATGAATGACCTGCATATGCAAATTTGCTGTAGCGCGCAAGAATGCCATCCTTGTAGATGGCATTCTGATTCATTCGTCGCCGAACGAAATCCCCATGCCGCGCGCAGTGATGACCGCATCCTCATTGAGATCAACCCGGCGAGGGACAGCCAGCGCTTCTTCAAGGGTCACATCGGTGATCTGGCCGGAGCGCAAGGCAACCATGCGATCAAAACCGCCGCGCATCGCGAGCCTGAAGGCGGCCGCCCCGTAACGCGTCGCCAGCCAGCGGTCAAATGCGGTGGGCGTGCCACCTCGCTGTAAATGACCCAGCACGGTCACGCGCGTTTCAAAGCCTTGCTTTTCAATATGCTCACCTACTACCTGACCAATACCGCCTAAGCGCGGCACGTACATTTCGTCGCCGCGACGCGAGAAGACCTCTGCACCGCCCAGCGGCCCGGCTCCTTCTGAAACCGCCAAGATGCTGAATAAACTACCGCCCTGAACGCGCTGACGAATTTTAGCAATGACAGAATCAAACTTAAATGGAATTTCAGGGATCAGGATCACATCCGCGCCGCCGGATATTCCAGCGTGCAAAGAAATGAAGCCGGCCTCGCGTCCCATTAACTCCAACACCATGACGCGATGATGCGCTTCAGCCGTAGTGTGAAGACGGTCAATCGCCTCGGTAGCAGTATTCAGGGCGGTATCGAAGCCAAAGGTCACTTCGGTGCCGCCGATATCGTTATCGATTGTTTTGGGAACACCGATCACAGGGATTCCTTTTTGATATAGTTCATGGGCAATACGCAGCGTGCCATCGCCGCCGAGGACCAGCAAAGCGTCCATTCCGGATTGTTTCATGGCGTTGATCAACTCGTCCGACCTATCAACGATGACTTCTTTGCCATCCTGCATGATCTTGCGAGCAAAAGGATTCCCGCAATTCGCCGCGCCGAGGATGGTTCCGCCACACGGCAAAATTCCGCTCACATCCTTCAAACCTAAGGGGATAATCCCCTCATCTTTCAGAAATCCATCATAGCCGTCCAGCACACCATAGACTTCACATCCATATTGCAGGATGGCCGTTTTCACTACCGCACGAATCACAGCATTGAGTCCCGGTGCATCGCCGCCGCCTGTCAAGATTCCAATCCGTTTCATTGATCGTTGCTCCTCACCAATAGGCTATTCGCTCCTATCATACTCCAATCCATATCTTTCTTGCTTTTCGCAGACAATCCCCATATAATCATCCCATGACAGAACAAAAGCCTGCAACCCGGACCCAAACTTTGACGAAGTGGCTTGTTCCTATCGCGGCCATTATTGCATTAAGCGGATGGATTTATATCGCGCCGCCCGGCTTGATGGGCAAACTCGACGCAATCGGCTACGCAGTTTGTCACCGGCTTTCATCCCACTCGCTTTTTGTAAATGGCATCCAATTTCCTTTGTGTGCGCGTTGCACCGGTGAGTTCAACGCCGCGGCCATCGCATTGATCCTTCAAGGATTCATCAGCCGCAAGAAAAGCAAACTTCCCAATCGCGGCATCATCGCCGTGCTGATTCTTTTCTTCCTCGCCTTTGCGATAGACGGAAGCAATTCCTATCTCGCATTACTCAAGCAAAGCTACGGAAGCGGCAGTCTTTTCGACAAAATTCCCAATCTTTACGTTACTACAAATGTGGAGCGAGTCTTTACCGGAAGCGGCATGGGAATTGCAATGGCATCCGTTCTTTATCCGATGTACAACCAGACGATCTGGCGCGTCCCCGACGATAAACCCGCCCTCGAATGGCTTCAATTCGGACTGTTGGTTGGCATCGTACTCCTGTTCGACTTCGGCGCTTTGAGCAACATCGATCCAGTTTTATATTTCATTGCAATCCTCAGCACACTGGGCGTGTTGGCTTTATTGACGATGGTCTTTAGCATTGTCTGGGTGATGATCATGAAACAGGATAACGCCTTCGATCATCTCCGCCAATTATGGCTTCCCGCTGTCGCTGGCTTGACCTTGGCTTTTATCCTCATCATCAGCATTGACCTATTCCGATTCAATCTCACTCATACTTGGACCGGATTTCCCGGAATAACGGGTTAGGAAATCGCATGGAAGCGTTGCTTGGAATCTTTTCAGCGTTTGGGCTTTCAGCCAGTGCAGGCTTGAATGCCTACATCCCGCTTTTGGTGGTCGGCGTGATCGCTCACTATACCAACCTCATCAAACTCAATCCGCCGTATGATGCGCTCGCCAATCCATATATTTTGATTCTGATCGGCATTCTGCTCATCATCGAAATGCTGGCCGATAAAGTCCCGGTTGCGAATCATATCAACGACTTGATCCAAACTTTTGTGCGTCCCGTGGCAGGAGCGATCGTGTTTGCGGCAAGCACCAATATCGTTACCGGCATTAATCCAATAATTGCACTCGCTTGCGGATTGCTGGTTGCCGGAAGCGTGCACGTGGTCAAATCCGCGGCCGTCCGCCCCATCGTCACAGCTACGACCGCCGGAACTGCTAACGTTCCCGTTAGTATCGCAGAAGATATTACATCAACGGTCGTATCGCTTTTGTCCATCCTCGCTCCGATTGCCATTGCTGTTTTGATTATCATTGCCATTGTATTGCTAATATGGTGGTGGGCACGTCGAACGAGTAAAAAGGAAACCGCCTGAACGCGGAAATCAAACTCACTGGAGGCATCAATGAACGACCAAAATCAACCCATTGATTTCAACCCCGGCCCTACCTCGACGCCCAGTCCCACCCCAGCATCAGCGAAGAAAAACAACACAGCCTTGATCATTGCTATCGTTGTGGTTGTTGTTTTATGTTGTTGCTGCGTTGGAGGGACAGGCGTGTGGTGGCTTTGGAATAACGGAGATAAGCTTGTTCGACATGGCGTTGGTATGATCTTACAAATGTTGTAACAAATGATAGCCTCCTGATGCTCACAGAGGCTATTGTTCTCCAAATAGTTGTTGGAGTTCAGCCAGAGCATTCCATACTTTGTCACGTTCCGAATCATTAAGCAGCAAATTAGCAAACTCATCTTCATCCAGCACGGTTTGTTTTCCATCGACTGAAACCCACAAGTCCAGCGCGAGATCAATATACGATACCGCACCGTCTGTCAATACCGCGGGCCTGCAAACGTTGCAGTACCATCCCTTACGCTTGCCATCATCACGGTCATAAATCTCAAAGATGTTATACCAGCGGTCGGTATAAAATGTCTCTACAAAACGATCGTTCTCTTTGAACACCACCTCCACGAACGGCATATCGGGACGATTGAAGAAGGCTTCCAACACAACGGCGTTCGGTTCGCGGCGCAACACCTGCCCGTCATATTGCCACGTGATTTCATCCTTTAGATTTTTCTTTAAAACTTTAATAGCATCCCTCATTGCAAGCATTCCAACTTAATTTTGACTTCAAGCATTTGACCGATCTTCGGCTCGTCTTTCAAATAAAAATACAGACCATCATCCAGTGTGACTTTGAATCGATCCTGCTGGAAGACTACATCCGCGACGCGCCCGCGAATTTGATTCGCTTCATTTGGCGCCTCCAAGGGACGCACCAATAAATGAACTCTTTCTCCTGCCTCGTGCTTGTGTCTGCATTTCATTGAAAAATTTCCGACCTTCGTTTCGACTTTCTTTCCATTAATTATTTTCCCTTCAATTATATTTCCCAATCCAAGAAACTGAGCCGCCCATACCGAATTTGGGTTCGACCATACATTTGCAGGAGTTCCTTCCTGGACAATTTGTCCGTTATGCAAAAGCAAAACACGGTCAGCGATGGTAAATGCTTCATCTTGATCGTGAGTCACATAAATGGCGGGGATTTGAGTTCGATGAAGGATGCCGCGTAATTCGTTGAGCAGGTCTTCTCGCAAAGCGCGATCCAACGCGCCGAGCGGCTCATCGAACATCAGCAAACGCGGGTGCGGAGCCAGGGCGCGCGCCAACGCTACGCGCTGCTGTTCGCCGCCTGATAAATCGGTCACTTTGCGATGCTCGAAGCCGCGCAGATTTACCAAATCCAAAACTTCAGCGAGGCGCGTTTTGACCTCATCGCTTTTCCAATTCTTCATTCTCAAGCCAAAGGCAGCGTTGTCGAAAACGTCAAGGTAAGGGAAAAGTGCATAGTCTTGAAAGACCAATCCAAAGTCCCGAAGATGAGGCGGCGTGGAGGAGAGATCATTTCCATCCCATAAAATTTGTCCCGCATTAGGAGATTCAAGTCCCGCAATCATCCGCAATAAAGTTGATTTGCCGCTACCTGATGGACCAAGTAGGCAAATCGTCTCGCCAGTTTCCACCAGAAATGAAATGTTTTGGAGAAGCGGCTGGGCCTCATACGTTTTATAAATGCCGCGTATTTCGAGCATCAAAATTCTCCCATGCCGGGCAGGCGCTGTTTTTCGATGAACAATATGCCAGCCGTTGTGAGCGCCATCAGTAGAGTTGCCATCGCCATAGCTTGACCATAATTCAAATCGCCGGGTTGAGATAGAAAATTATAAATCGCGATGGGGATAGTTGGGTAATCGGGACGCGCCAACAGGAGAGTGGCGCCGAACTCACCAAGTGAAATGGTGAATGCAAAGGTGGCCGCGCTCAATGTGGCGCGGCTGAGAATCGGCCAATCCACATTCTGCCAGACGCGCAACGGCGATGCGCCTAAAGTGGTTGCGGCTTGACGCAATCGGTCAGGGATGGAGGCGATGGCAGGTTGAAGCGTGCGAATCACAAACGGCAAAGCAACCAATGTATGCGCCAATGGAACGAGCCACGGTGAAATCAATAAGCGGCCAAAGACGATGATGAATCCCAATGCGAGGGTCACGGCGGATGCGCCGAGTGGAAGAATCAAAATCGGATCGAGAATCTTTTCGAGGCGCCCCGGTTTGGCGAGCGCAGACGCGGCAGGAAAGCCAAGCAACAAGGAAAGGATCACTGTTGCGCATGCATAACCCAGTGAATTTAGCGCGGCATTAATCGGCGGGACGTAAAACAGTGAGTTGCGGCGATTGATGAATAATTCCGAATAGTAATCCGTCGTTAAGCCATAGTGAACTTGGGTTTGCTGATCGCGGTCGGCTGCGAGGCGAGTGACAGAGCGAAGAGGAAGAGCCAGCATGGGCAAAATAAAAAACACAAAGAATAATGCACAAAACGCAAGAACAAAAACTTTTTCTTTAAGGGTATTCGCTTTGTGCTGATGAGTTGAGCGTGGCGCGGATTGAACCGTGACGCGAGTCGAGAGGCGCGTGTAAAGAATTGAGAAAACCAATGTGCAAAGCAATTGAATGAACGCAAGCAAGGCAGCCACAGGGAGATTTAACATTTCCAATGCTTGAATGTAAATCTCCACTTCGAGCGTGGCAAAGGTGGGGCCGCCAAGCAAAAGGATGACGCCAAAGCTGGTGAAGTCAAATAAAAAGACCAGCAATGATGCCGCTAATATCGACGGACGCAACATCGGCAATATAACTTTCCACCAAATGCGGCGTCCATTCGCGCCGAGAGAACGCGCAGCCTGTTCAAGTTTCGGATCGAGCCTGGAGAGCGCGTTGCTGACCACGCGAATCACAATCGTCGTGTTGTAAAAAACATGAGCGAGCAAGATCGCGCCCAACGTACCGACAAATTGAATTGGTGGGCTTTTCAATGCAAATAGATGCATGAACGTGAGATTGATCCAGCCGCGCGGACCGAGCAATGCGTTGAATCCCGCCGCGACGACCACCGTTGGCAACATGAACGGGACAGTGGTCAGCGCACGCAAAAGCGATTTGCCGTGAAAGTCAAAACGGGCAAAGAGATACGCCGATGGCAAGCCAATCAACAATGTGAGCAGGGTTGATAAAGAAGCTTGATAAAAAGTAAAAAGTAAAACGTGAAAAGCAAGTTGAAGATTATTCGCTTTGAGAGTTCTCAAAACTCAAACCAAAAGCAAGGATGCGAAGAAACGGATAAAAGAAAAATATGCCGAGAAATATTAGCGGCGCGAGCCAAATCAAGATACGGCGGGAAAAAATTGATTTCATTTTTCTGTAGGGGCGGCGCTTCGACTAGGCTCAGCGCGACGCTCCGCCCCCAGAACGTTTAATGCAACACCGCATTCGTCCAAGCTTGGATCCAGGCATCGCGGTTCTTGGAAATATCATCTGCACTCAGGATAGCAGGCTGGGATGGAATTGGGGCAAACTTTGTGAACGCATCCGGCAGAGGAATATTTAGCGCCACCGGATAGACTGCCATCTGTCCGGGAACATCGGCTTGAAATGATGCACCCAACATAAAGTCAACAAACTTTTGAGCGAGGGCGAGCTGTTTGGTCCCGTTGAGGATGCCGACAAATTCAATTTGATGGAAGCAGGTATCGGGTCCGACCACGGCCGCGACCGGCGCATCCGGAATTGGCGTCGAAGCCGACATCACATCATAAGCCGGATCGGTCGCGTAAGAAACCACCAGCGCCTGCGCTCCCTGGCCGGACGAACCGCTGAAGTTGGTGTAATAAGCTGTTTCCCATCCGTCTACAACGACCAAGCCGTTGGTGCGCAATTGTTTCCAATAATCGAGATAGTTCGAAACACCAAAATGCTTAATGGTGGCAAACAAAAAATCGAGGCCCGGAGACGAAGTAGCCGGATTTTCCATCACGAGCAAACCTTTATATTCAGGTTGGGTCAAATCTTCGAGGCTTTGCGGCGCAGTTAGATTATGCGCGCTGAAATAGGCTTTATCATAAACCACGCACACGTACCCATGATCCACCGGCAAGGCGCGGTCCGATGAATTGAGTTGAAATTCAGCGGGAATATTTTTCAGCGCAGGCGAAGCATACGGCTTGTAAATATCTGTGGCAAGAGCTTCAGAGAGCAGCGTGTTATCCACGCCATAAAGCACATCCGCCAGCGGCGCGCTTTTGGAGAGAATGGCTTTGTTGAGCATCGCGCCCGGTCGCCGCCTTTGACAAATGTAACTTTTACATTGTTGGCCTGCTCAAAGGCTTGGATCACATTATCGCTCACGGCAAATGAGTCGTGAGTCATTACGGTAAGTGATTGTGGGCCAGACGGTTTCGGCGCGGAAGAGACCACTAAGAACAGTAAGACTAGTAAGACAAGCAAAAAGCGTTTCATGGTTTTCCTTTCTACAAACGACGATGTATGATGAGAAGCAATCCAGCTTCAATACTGACCTCGGCAACAGCGTCCAACATTTCATTGCTGATGCCGCGTGTCTTTTCGGGATAAAGAATTTCGTTCCTCAGCGGCCAGCGAAGTCCGTTCGTGCTGATTCCTTTGACCGCGTTATTCCACGGGATCAGCGAAACAACGTCTCCGTATCTTCCCTCGACCCGGGAACTGTCGCGGCAAAATAAAACTTCCTCCGCCCCATCATCGAGGCGGCAATCGAGAGTCGCGAGTTCGCGAATCAGAAAGCAAGGAAATATTTCCCAGAGTTTGATCGAGGCGATTTCCAAGCGCAGCGATAATCAGCATCGAGGTTGGCTGCTGTTCCAGCGCACGATTTAAAGCCAGTTCAAGATCGGTTTCGTTTTTATTGCGAGGATATTTGACGATTTTCGCATTGGCTTTTTGCAACTCTGCATCCGTTACTGAGTTGAGATCGCCAATAATAAGATTTGGTCGCAAGCCAAACGCGAGAGCATAATGCGTCCCACCATCTGCGCAGACGATGTAATCATCGCTCTTCACGAGCACGCGAGCTTTTTCTATATTGGGCAATTCGCCATTGGCAAAGATGATGATACGAGGCATGTTATCCTTTTACCCAACCCCCACCCGGCCTCCCCATTTTCATAGAAAATGGGGAGGTGTCCGAAACACGAAGGGGGCGGGCTAAAACAAAAAAAACCATCCTCAGCAGAGGATGGTTGGACTTAAACGATATTCCCTCCGCTGGTATTAACCAGATCAGGTAATGCGGGTCGAGCGTTTGACGCTCCTCTCAGCCTGTAATTGCGCAGGCTCCCCGTTCTATAAATTGTAATGACAAATATACTCTAAAGTTTTAGAATGTCAACCTTTTGATTCTCTTTAAACTTCAGTCTCCAGCGACTGTCAGCAGACGATGCAGTTGAAGTTCGGCCTCAGCTGGGGTAATAGACAGGGCAAAGCCCCATTCGCCGATCAGTGATTCCTCTGTCCGTCTTAAAAGCGCCTGATCGTTGTCATTCAACGAGCGGACATGTCGATACGTGGACAGGTTGCGAATCACGCGGCAGAGCGATTCGGCGCGCCCATTCTTAAGTAATTCCGTCAACAGGGTCTTTCGTTCATGGCGGTCATCCGGCAGCGGTTCGCCCGGCTTGGAAAGAATGTTCATCAGTTTCTTGAACTCTGCCTTGGAAGTCGGAGGACGCAGACGGTTCCCCAGCTTATCGTCCGCTGGAACCCAAACGGTCATATCGCCAATCTGGACAGCATAGTAGAGTTCTTTCTTGCCGGATAAAGCCCTCTCCTCCAACCGGACAACTTTCCCAAGCCCATAGGTCCAGTGCATCACTGTATCCCCTTCATGAAAATTCATGACTACCTCCTTCACGATCTAATCAATAATAAAACGCCAGCCCTACAAAAGGACTGGCGCTCGAAGCCCGTCGATCCCGGAATATACGTTGATTATACCATTGATGCGCCGTTATTCCTCTTCCAGTTATCAGACGAAATACAACGTTCCTACTTCGCCAGCGCCGATTTTAGATCGGACAGAATGTCTTCCGCCGATTCTATTCCCACCGATAAACGCACCAACCCATCGGGAATCCCGACGCGGGCGCGTTCTTCCGCGGTGAGGCTGCGATGTGAGGATGTGGCGGGATGAAGAACCAGCGAATAAACGTCGCCGAGCGTGGTGGCGGGCAGACAAATTGTCAGGGATTCCATAAAGTGAAAGACTTGAGCCTTATCCGCACCAGCTATTTCAAACGAAAGCACGCCGCCGTAACCCTTGTCATCAAATAAACTCTTCGCCAAAGCATGTTGAGGATGATCCGAAAGGCCGGGGTAGTTGACTTTCTTGACGCGCGGATGGTTCGCAAGCCATTCAGCAACTTGCTGGGCGTTCTGACATTGTTGTTTCATCCGCAAAGGCAGAGTTTTCAAGCCGCGCAAAGCCAGCCACGCCTCGAACGGACCCAGCACACCGCCGACCAATTTGTTCAATTCGTAAAGTTTGCTTTTGTTTTCTTTGGAAGTGGCGACCACGCCCGCTAATACATCGCCATGACCGGAAAGATATTTCGTGGCGCTGTGAATCGAGAAATCCGCACCGAGCTTGAGCGGGTTGACTAAATAAGGCGAAGCGAAAGTATTATCCACCAGGAAAGATGCACCGTAGCGATGCGCGAGATTTGCAAGAGCTGGAATATCGGCTACCTTCAGCAGCGGATTGGAAATTGATTTAACGAAAAGCACAACCGCATGAGTTTCTTTGAGAGCCGTTTCCACTTCAACATGATCGGCCACATTCACCATGCGAATGTTCACATCCAGGCTTTTGAACAAAGATCGTAAAAGGGAAAAGGTCGCGCCGTAGACATCCAGCGCGGCAACCACCGACGTGCCCGCTTTCACACCCGCGGCCAGCAAGGAAGCATGAATGGCTGCCATGCCGGAGCCGTAAGCCTGCGCAGCTTCCGCCACCTCCAAATCTGCAATTGCATTTTCAAAGGCTTCGGTGGTGGGATTAGAATAGCGCAAATAGATCTGACCGTGCTTGGTACCTCCAAAGACCGCGTCCAGATCATCCATGTTTTCATAAAGATAACCGACGCTAGGCCAGATGGGCGTGGTCACGGGCGTGTAATCGGCAGGCGGGACGCGTTCACCTGCATGCACGGCGCGCGTTTGAAATGATTTATTAGACAGATTTTTCATGGTGGATTACCTTTCATTATTTTCTATCACTGCAAAATGTATTTCTTTAAAACAATGGAAGGCCGTCAATCAACTTGACAAGCATTTGTTCAAAGACTGCCTCGCTGAGTTGCATTCAAAATTATCCAGTGACCAAGCATACTTTCAAACCCCCGTACTTGCAATCCCTTTTATCAGCGCACGCGGCGCTTCCACTCCTCCTTCAATTCCAATTCGCTTGGGCTGAGACCTGAATCAAGCGCCAGAAAATCAATCAACAACCGATTGAATTTAGCGGTCTCATCGATCATTGGAAAGTGACCTGAACCTTCCAAGTTGATCTGGTGCATGTGAGTGGATAAAGAGTTGTTATTCTCTGCCAATGGGACGCTGATGGAAGGATCATTCTGTCCGTAAACAAGCAGGCAAGGAACATCCGTGTGGCGGAATTGCGTGAACAAACTGTCCGATTGAAAACTGTTCATCGAGGCCGCGATCGCACGCGGGTCTGATTTAGATGCGTCAGAGAGAGCCGTTGCCGCTTCAGGTGTGCGACTTGAAAGCCAATCCACCAATTCAGCCGCGCTGGATGTGCGAAGCTTCGCATTGACCGAATTAAAGTCAAGGGGCGAATTGACTGCCATGATGCGGTCCACGCTGCCGGGGTGTTGGGCCGCGAAATAAAAACCGACGAGCGCGCCGAGACCGTGTCCAATGATCGCAATTTTGCCAATGCCCATTTCATCCAGAAAGCGGCTCAACAGAGCGGCCTGTTGATCCAGCGAATAACGGCGGTCATCGTGCGCGGTATCGCCATACCCAAAGAGGTCGAGCGCATAAGCGCGGAAGGAGGTGGATGCCACCTGCATCGAGGAAATCCAATACCGCCATGAGCCGACCCAGCCGTGCAGAAAGACGATGGGACGGCCGCGCCCCAACGCTTCGTAATGCACAATGGCCTGGTCAAGAATAATGGCGCTCAAAGAGATTCACTTTCCAAATTTTGCCAGGATGGCTCTGACCCGATCGGTCAATTGATCGGGTGCAAACGGCTTGAGCAGGTATTCTTCCGCGCCTGCGTCCAAGCCGGTTTGTATTTCGGATTCCTGTCCTTTGGCGGAAAGGAAAACAACTGGAATATCCTTCAGCTCAGGATTGGCTTTTATCGCGCGGCAGGCATCATAGCCGGTCATACGCGGCATACGAACATCCAGAAGAATTAAATCGGGGAATTCGCGCGAAGCCATCTGCACGGCTTCCTCTCCATTGTTCCCGGCCACCACCTCATATCCCGCGAACCGCAAAGTGAACGCAACGAGGTCGCGGATATCCGGTTCATCTTCGGCAATTAAAATTTTCGGCATGTGCCCTCATTTATCCTTCTGAATAGGTAAAGTAAACGAGAAGATGCTTCCCTTCCCAGGAAGCCCTTGACTCTTCATCCAAATTCGTCCGTTGTGCATCTCGACCAACTGGCGCACAATCGGCAATCCCAGACCGGTGCCCGGCGTTGCCAGCACAAGCGGGTGCTCACCGCGATAGAAGCGCTCGAAGATGCGCTCCTGATCGGCTGGCGCAATGCCCACACCATCATCTTCCACGTCCACTTGGACTTCGGTTCCATCCAGCGCATGAATGCCCACTTTAATGGTTCCATTCTCAGGTGTGTAATGATAGGCATTGTCCACCAAATTATCAATCACCTGGCGGATGCGTTCTGCATCGCCCATCACGCGCGGCAATGCTTTCGGAGCATCGAGAGAAAGCGCCATCGGTTTGCCTTCTTCCTGTGAACGCCGCAGAACATCGCCGATTACATCTTCGGCGATTTCGCGCAGATCGAGCGGCTGCGGAGTGAAGATGACGCGTCCGGCCTCGATACGTGAGATGTCAAGCAAGTCGTTGACCAGGATATTCAACCGGTCGATATTACCCTTAACGATGTTCAGGAAGTGCGATTGATTTTCATTCACTGCCCCAGCCGCGCCCATTAACAGCACATCCACATAGCCTTTGATAGCCGTCATCGGAGTACGCAGTTCATGACTCACGGTCGCGACAAACTCGGACTTCAAGCGGTCCACTTCGACCTCGTGTGTAATATCGCGGAAGATGGATACCGTGCCAAGAAAATCATTTTGCAGGATCACCGGCGCGAGATGGATCAAGGCAATGCGTCCATCGCCCAACTCCAATTGTTCAGCGTAGGTATCCCCGGGTTGATATGAAACGGGTGACTGGGACCAATCGCGAATGGTTTCCATCCATGAAGAAGCTGCCTTACCAAATAACCCACCAAAGTTTTCAAGCGGTTCATTGATCACACGATCCGCATCAATGTCAAGAATCTTCTGAATGGATGAATTCACGAAGGTGATACGATTGTTGGAACCGGTAACCAGCACACCATCCGCCACGGCTTCGAGGATGGCTTGCGAGCGGCTAGCTTCTTCCTGTTCCTTACGCAGCATCGAACCGAGACGTTCAGCCTGGTCACGGATCAGTTCATACAAGTGCGCATTGTTGATAGCAACAGCCACCTGGCTGGCAATTGCCTTAACCATATTCAATGCCTCGGGTGTGAAATAACGCACCTCGCGACGGAAGACCATTAGCACGCCGATTACATCCTCAGCCACCATCAGCGGTGCGACAATAGAGCTTCGATGCTCACGTGAAGTGGATGCTGACTGAACCCAACGTGGATCCAGCCGCAAATCATCGATCAAAGCCGCCTCGCGATTTTGAACGACCCATCCTGCCAGACCTTCACCCACTTTTAACGAAAAGCCACGTCCACCCTCTTGCGCCTGTTCGGAGAGATAGCCGTAACCGGCGCGATAATGCAAAAGGTTGTCATCGGGATGTAAAAGCATGATCGTGCCCTGCTCGGCCCCAATGGCATCATTAAGCAAAGATAACGTTCGATTGAGAGCGCGGTCAAGATCCAAGCTCGATGACACTTCGGTAAGGATGCGCAGGAGAGTTTCGGTGTTCTGTTGTTCACGCTTCAATTGAGCCGTGCGTTCGATGACGCGCCGCTCAAGCTCCTGGGCCAATCGTTGGGTTTCGGCAAAGAGACGCCCATTTTGAATCGCAACCACAGCCTGATTCGCAAGCGTGCTCAGGAGTTGAAGGTCTTCATCGGTATAAGCCTGGGTCTGATAACTTTGCGCAGACAGCATACCGATGGGTTTGGTTCCCAGCATCAAAGGAACAGCCAAAATAGATGCAGGCGTGCCACGTTCATCGCCGACGGTGATCGCACCCATTTCATCCGCCTGATCGGAACTGCTTACATTGAGCGACTGGCCGCTGGTGATCACACGACTGCTCAATCCTTCTCCCAATGGCATACGAATGTTCGGCGTGCGAACATCCTTGTCCGTCAAATAAACACCTTCCACTTCCTGCTTCTCCTCATCCAGCAGGCTGATGACAAATGCTTCCACCGGCATGAGACGGCCAACCGCCTCATGAATTGCAGCATAGATTTCCTCCGGATCAAGGCTGGTACCAATGAGGGCGCCGGCCTGGTTGAGGATGGAGAATCGTTCCGCAGTTCTCACTGTCGATTGATATAGGCGGGCGTTTTCGAGTGCGATTGCGGCCTGGTTCGCAATCGTACGCGCAAGTTCAATTTCCGTTAATGCAAAGCGCCCGTCGCCCACAATATGGGCAAAGAGCAAAGCGCGGCAATTCTGTCCGCTGACCAGAGGTAAAACCAGCAAGGCGTTCGTATCAGTGCCGACCAGCTGCATAATTGGTTGAAGATCAGGTTCAGCCGCGACGTTTTCAGTGTTAAAAGATCCCAAGCGACTTACGCAAGCGTTCAAATAACGGCGTATCAGGCAGGACTTGAGGCAGTTCATCTTTCGAATCAGGCGAGGCTGCTTTCCAAATTGCATGCCCATTTTCAAAAGAGACTGCCGACGTGCGGGAAACATTCAATGCCCGGTGTAACTCTTCCGCGGTCAGCCGCAGAATTTGATCGGCGTCGAGCAGACCGCTCAGGGCGGACGAGAAGCGATTGAGCAGCGCCAAACGCTGTGAGCGTTGATCCAAATCCGCGGCGCGGCTGAGGCTTTCTTCAAAGAGTTTGGCGTTGTCCAAAGCTGCCGCGGCCTGGCTGGCAAATGTCGAAGCCAACTGAATTTGCTCACGCGTATAAAAGTACGATTGCCATTTCTCTAAAGCGATCACTCCGATCAATTCGCCTTTGGAAACCAACGGGATTCCCAGCCAGGAAAGATGCGGAGCCTCGACCGGCGGGAAGCGCCGGTCTTCGCGCACATCGGGCACCGAAATGGATTGACCACTCTTGATCATCTCATTAAACAAGGCGCTGTCAGCCACGGCCAGCGTCAAGCCAAGGCGTCTTTCAACATCCGGAAAGCCGCGCACGGAGGCAACCATCAGGTGTTCTTTATCGCGCAGCCATAGCGTAGCCGTGTCAAAGGACAGGACCGAAACCAGTTGATCGAGGATGGATGCGATGAGTTCGTCAGAGCGCAGATTGGAGGTCATCACCGTGGCAACATCATTGAGGGCCTGCAACTGGCCTGCGCGTTCGGTCATGACATGCATCAAACGGACGTTTTCAAGCGAGAGCGCCACTTGTTGTGAGAGCGACATGATTAAGTTTTCATCCTCGAGCTTGAATGCAGATGGCGTGTTAAAATTATCCAGAATCAAAATGCCAAGCATTTGATCGCCCGCTAGAATCGGAATCAACAAGCTGGATACGGGTAAACGTCCGCCGGTTGCCTGACGGTAAAGACCGAGTTTCTCGGAGGACAACGCATAATCGCGCGGGAAATCAATCTCATCCACGCGCCGCGGTTTCTTGCTGGCAAAGGTTGCTCCAGGCAACGCTTCACCAACCCGATATGCAATCTGTAACATGCTGTTATTATCTGCATAGCCGGAAACGGCACTAGGCATAAGCAGATTGCTTTGTTCATTAAACATCAATACAACGCCTGCATGCGCCACGGGTAATACGCGGCGACCGCTATCAAGCAAGGCCCGTATGATATTGTCGGGATCCAGCCCGCTGAGGCGCCGGCTGAAATCGAGTAGCAGGTTAACTTCCTGCAAACGGCGGCGCGTCTCATTCAGGAGGGAGATGTTTTGTAGAACAACAGAGGTTTGTCTGGAAATCTGATAATAAACTTGTCGATCTTCTTCCGTGAAGTCCGGCATGGATTCAGGGCTGAGAGCCAACATCGCCGCAACCGGCTTATTCTCCACGAGAACCGGCAGACAAATTACGCCTTTCGCGTGTAATTGGGAAAGCAATGGAGAGTCGCGCCATTCGTTGCTTTCGTCCAGATTGGAAATCAGGATGGGTTCGCCGTTTTGCAAAACCGCGCGCAGTGGATTCCGCTGACCAAACAAGGCTTCGGGATTTGTTGATCGCGGAACATTTCCCAAAATATGAAGCAGGCGCGGCCCCTCCGGAGCATTTTCTGCCACTAGGGCGGTCGTCATCGCTAATTGAGTGAGGGTCTCGCGCCCCAGCGCCATCAACGCAGACGAGGCATTCAATTGACGGCTGACAGATTCGGTGATAGCCAGACCGGCACGCACACGTTGAACTCGGCGATCCAGGTTATGCAGTGAAATGGTCTGTTCCAAGTCCTTGCGAAGCAGGGTCGGCAGATCTTTTTGTGTAACATTAAGTAATCGCTGTTGACGCTGGATGCCGGAGGAAAGCGAGTCGATGCGATCTTTAAGATCGTTATACCGCCTGGTATTGTTGATCATCAGTGCCGCTTGCGCGGCAAAGATTTCCACAGAATCAATCGTCTCGCGATCCGGACGCAAGCCATTGCTCGGATCGTCGAGACTGATCAATCCCAGCGGATTCCCCTGCGCGTCTTCCAATGGAATGAGCAGAAAATCGTCTGGGTTCCAACTGTTTAGCCTCGGTTGATCTTTGCCCACATATTTAGGCGCATAAACGTAATGAACTCCGGAGGGCAAAACCGGAGTTTGATCTGCCGGAATGTAATAGGAACGGCTGATCTTAAATTCAGGCCTCATCAACTGGAGAAGACCGGAATACGGTTGTTTGCGTGCCAACAGTTCATTTAAGGTTTCCTGAGGGACACCGATGCCCACAACTCGCTGTAACATGCTGCCTTCCGGCTCATACACGCTAACTACTACCACTTGAAACGGCGTGGAATCCTGGATGCCTTGCGCAATAACCCTCAAAGATTCTTCGAGGGAAGCATCGGGGTTGATGGCATAACTCGCGCTGGATAATTGAACCATTGTGTCTGCGCGGCGGCGTAAAACCTCGGAACGCTGAATTTCATTTTGAAACGTCGATGCATTGCTCAGAGCAATCGCAGCTTGGACGGCCAGAGTCTCCATAAAGTTCAAAGCCTTTGCGTCAAAATGCGCTCGCTTCTCGGAATGTAGCTGAAGAAGCCCGATCAATCGTTTTTGATAAATCAGGGGAACGACGAGTGCGGAATGGATCCCGGCATGCGGCGGAAAGAAGCCTTCCTGATCAAAATCTGAAACAAGAAAGGATTGTGATTTTTCAATTGCGCTTCGTTCAAACGGAGATAGCTCCACCGCTGATGAACAACCGCTCGACTTGATCACGCGCGGGTTGTCTGCTGCCGCTTCAGGGTCCAGAAGAAGAACCGAACCACAACCTGCACTCGTGGAGCGAACGGTTTCATCGCGGAGAATTTCGAGCAGTTGATTGAGATCCAGCGAGGCGTTCAATTCGCGGTTGACACGTGCAATCGTCATCAACTGCCCAACTTGTTCGTGCAATGCCTGGTCGGTCTGAGAACTGGTTCTGAGGTGTTCAATCGCAGAGGATAATTGATCAGCCGCAGTGAATGCCACTTGCAAATCATAGTCATTGAAGAAATCGGTTTTACCACTGCCCAAAATCAATTCGCCGATAAACTTCCTACGTAGCGAAAGCGGTATCACCATTACAGATTCCATACGAAGGTTTTCCGCCAATGGCTTATACGTTGAAAGCACGCGAGGGTCCAAGCTTAAACGACCGGTAGTAAAAAACTGCCCGCCCGCGGTAGAGTGATAATCTTCATTCTCCACTTCAAATTCCACAAAAGCTTTCAGGGTTTCCGGGCTTGCCCCCGCAACTGAGTCGCGATGCAATCGCAGTTGGCCGCGTGTTTCATCCATCAAAAAGACCGCAGCCGCATCTGCTTGAAATAAATTAGTCAGTTCCTTAATGGAATATTTCAGAACTTCATCCAGCGTGCCAGCTGAAACGGTCAGACCAACCACACGGAGCAAAACATCCGACCGTTGAGTTCGAATACGGCTTTGTTGAATCATGACGGCATTCTCAATAATTGCCGCCGCTTGATTGCCAACGATATTCATCAAACGCAGTTCAGAACCCGAGAATGCCATCGAGCCCATACGGCGATGAGACACCTGAAAATAACCAATCATATTTCCGCCCACCTGCAAAGGCATCAGAGCAGAATCGCGCAGGCTGGCCGCCACCGCAATATCCGTCAATCCGAGCAAGCGCCAATTCTCATCCCGCGCAGCATCCATCGTCAAAACGGGCTGTCGTTCAAGAAGCAACGACTCGGCAGGGCTGCCCGGCGCAATGGATGCGCGATAAATTTCCACAATATGAGCCGGCAAGCCGCGGAACGGTACTTGAGCTTCCAATGTATGTTTGCTCTCGTCGTAGATCAAAAAACCAACGATGTCCGCGTCGAAAAGGGGCGCTACGCTGTCCACCAGGCGGGTGAACAAATCCTTCGGATCTTGAATGGAACCTGCCGTTTGCGCCAGATTGGCAAGCCCAGACAATTCAGCTGAGCGGCGCTGTTCCTCTTCATACAACAATGAATTACGCAAAGCCACCGCAGCCTGACTGGAGACCAAACGCATCAAATTCAGATCCTGTTGGGTAAATGCCGCGCCGGACATTTGACCGGCTTCTACCAAACCGACCAATTCTCCTCCGGCAATTAGCGGCAACCCAAGATAAGATTGAATGGCAGTGAAGCCGCCATTCGCTTCCTGTGTCAGGGAAGTGCGGACATCCGCTATTAGAAGCAGTTCTCTATCCTTGATCAATCTTTCGGAAAGCTTTCCAAACTGGCTTTGCGTAATGCGTACCAGCTTACGGCTCGATTGATCCTCGGTTTGAAAACGATAAGAAATAAAAGCCTGTGCATCGGCATCCCAGACTTTGATCTCCAAGAGATCGGCAGGAAGGAGTTGATTGAGATTCTCAAGAATGGAACAGAGAACCGTTTCCAAGTCGAGGCTGGATGCGACGGCCTGGCCAAAATCAGAAACAATTTTTAAGATCGAAGAGGATGAGTCCGCGCTTTCGGTTGTGAGCGGTGAAGTCAATTCCATGCCGCGCAAAGACACCAGCATCTTTGGATCAAGACCCGGTACTCGATACGAAGTAAGTTCGGCCAGCCTGCCATTAATGTTTACGCGCTTCTGACCAGGCACGGCACATACATCCAAAAATTCATTCGATGGGCGCACACGGCGCGCCAGGCGTTCAAGATCTGCTACATCGCCGTCTCGCAAGCCAAACCACTCTCGAGCGCGCGGATTGATGGATTCTACGCGGCCTCCAGCTTGAATTACTAAGACAGCTGCGCTGGATTGATTTACATCGGGAAGAACTAAGGGAATATTTTCGGTTTGTCTGGCGGAAGAACGATTGGGGACCAGGCGCAGTAAAGCCCAGACCAGTGTGCCAAATACCAGTCCGGCAATAACCAGCCCGATACCCAAATCCATGCCCGCAGACATTGGAAGGAAGCCTCTTAGGCGGTTGTTTGGGAATCCTGCCGCCGCGCTTCTGCGGCCAGTTCAGTGATCTCGCGAATATCTGCAAACGATTGCTGGCTGGGTGATACGATTCCTACCGACATGGTCATGAACGGCACTTTCTCCATGCTGCCATCGGCTTTGGGTGCCTGCATGAAACCTTGCTGCCTGTCAATGAAATTATATTGGGTTTGAACCTCAGCCGAGAAACGTTCCTTGACTCGCTTTTTGATGCTCGGCGCAACAGCAGCACTAGTAATCACTATGAAGTTATCGCTCCCCGCGTGACCGATGAAGTCATTCCGACTCCCCTGCTCATCCACCACTTCGCTAATAACCATCGCCGCAAAGCGCATCACATCATCACCGGCCACAAAGCCATACACATCTTTGAACGGGTCAAAGTGGTTGACGCGCATATCAAGCAAGGCCCAATCCTTCTCCCGAATGATGCGGCGCAACTGCTCTTCGATTAATCGGCCGGCGGGCAAACCCGAGCGCGGATCGGTGAGACTTCTCACGTTCCGATCTTCGGATAGCGCCGATGACGCGCAGCTTCAATTCTTCGATGTCAAATGGTTTGGTAATGTAATCGTCCGCGCCAAGTTCAAGCCCCTGCAACTTATCGCTGCGTTCATCCTTCTGTGTCAGAAAGATGACCGGGATGTGGCTGGTGCGCATGCTCGTCCGCAAATTGCGGCAGACTTCATAGCCATCGATATCCGGCAACATGATGTCCAGCACGATCAAATGTGGAAGTACATGCTTCGTCTTCTCCAGCGCATCCGAACCGCGGTGGGCAACATCCACTTCAAATTCCATGCCGGAGAAATAAATCTTGAGCATGTTGGCAATATCCACGTCATCTTCTACAACCAACAGTCGGGACTTTCCCATAGAACCTCCTCAAACACTCCGTAGTTCCACAACACGCGTCCGGTGAGCATTGCGGCGCACAATTTCGATTTGTTCCTCCGTCACCTCGCGCTCAAACGAGCGGAACCCACTCAGGCGGAACCCGTGCTTCTTTGCAATGGCAGTGATCTCGTTCACACGTTCCAATGTAATATCCTTGCCAATCGTATAATCCTCGAAGCGGCCTTCCAAAGCAAGAGCCATCGTTTCAGCCATGCAGGCATATGCCTTTCCTTCGGGAAAGCCAAAATCAAAATGAAAATTTACGGGGCCTGGCACATCCACCATTCCACCGTCAATGACTAATATATCATCTCTGGCCGCCGCGACCATTGCAGAAACATCGCGGGGGCGCGCCACATCGCAAACCACACTTCCCGATTGCAAATGCTCGGGATGAATAATATCATGAATGGCGCTCGTCACTGTCAGGATCAACTGTGCTTCGGCGAGCAATTCCATCTTCGTGCTGATGTTCAATTCGGCTCGCGCGTTGACTTTGAGCTGGTCGCTCAAATCCTCGAGCTTTTTCTCGTCCCTGGCGATCAAGATCAGGCGTTCCACATCACCCGCTAACAGTTCCGCGCAGACGCGGCCAATCGCACCCGTCGCACCGACCACTGCCGCCGTTGCCCCATTCAGCGAAATATCCATCACTTTTGCTGCATCTCGTATTGCTTGAACAGCCAGCGAGACCGTATACGAATCGCCGGTGGTAACCGGAATATCAAGTTGCTTCGCAATGGTCATGCCCGCGTCACCGACCACCGATGTAAACGCGCCCAACCCTAAAATCTGCGCGCCCAACTTCTCAGCCATCCGTCCGGTTTGGATAATCTTACGATATACCGTTCGCTCCGGCAACTCCATCATGCGTTTCGGTGTGTAAGGACAAGCCACAAACCAGCCTTTGATCTGCTGGCCGGTCGCGGCGGAAGTAATACCTTCGATCTCAGAAAGATAAACCGGCGGAAAGAACGTGGAAAAGAAATTGATCTGGCCTTCTGTCAAGACTTTGCCGAGCAATGGAAATTTGCGGCTGACATCGCGCTTCGGGTCAATGGGATGGATGATGAACGCGAAACTATCCATAGAAATTCCCAGATGTCATTGTTTCGTTCGCAATGATATACCTACCATGACTCCAATTCCTTTTCTTTCCGGCGATGGTATAGGGCTTGATGCAAATTCCCTGACTTAAAATGATGATGGTCACTATCTTCAAAGCGCACATCGCGGTCAATGACGCGGCGCTCCTTCGAGGCGGCTAAGACTACATCCAATTCGATCATACGCGATGGATAAACAATCATGCCCGCGCCGAGGCGGCAGTTATGTCCCACTGCGCCACCCATTACCGGACGGTTTGAAACGCTCAACTTTCCATTCCCGTCCAGAGCCTTCAATGGCGCCGGGACAAGGTTGTAATCAGTGAACGTCGAACCGGCACCGATAAACGTATTGCGTCCCACCACGCACATTTGCAGACAAGTGTTCTGCGCGATCATGCTGTTTTCCATAACGGTGGTCATGAACAACGCCGCGCGGAACGGCAGGAATGTTCCATCGCCCACCACGGAAAGCATCAACTGGCAATCCTGCGAAACGTTGACGTTGTTTCCAATAATGCAGTTCTCGATCACCGCGCCCGCGTTGACCATGACATTATCGCCGATGGTGGTCGGACCATGAATAACGGCACGCGGATCAATCACGCAGTTCTTGCCAATCCTTACCAGTTCAGAAGATTCCAGCAATTGGCGTCCTTCATAGACTGCCTTGCTAAGAACTCCCAACTTGAATCCCAAATCTTCATTGAGGCGTTTTTCAAAGCGCGCGCCGCGTCCGAATAAACCGAATACTACATCGGCGATGAAAATATGCACCCACGAATCGATGGCGATCAACGAACGCAGCGGCACATGGAAAAGTAAGTCGCCGCTTTGATCGGCCATATAAGTCGGGACATGATAATAGCCGATCTCACGCGATTGCAAATCGATCACCAAAGGGTCCACATCCGCCACCGGGCCGTTGGGGTAATACCACAAATCCGCAAGATAGATGCTCCCCGCCGGTGTATAGGATGTCGAAAGCGGCAAGGCATGTTCTTTGAATGCCGGATCGTCCGCGGAGAATGCAGCGCGCACAGCCCGCCTGCGTTTTTTGGCCTCCGCCAGAAAAGTCCGAATGTACGGCTCATCGAAAAACAGATTATCGCGATAAACCAGAGTTGGCTCGCGGACGGGCGGCATGGACATGCCTTTTTTCAATTCCATCTCACGCGTCACGTAGGGTGCGAGCAAATTTCTTTGCCAAAGCCAAAGCGGCGCATTTTGCAGACGCAGTTCGCGCGCCAACTCGCAGAATGGCATGATGACATTGGGTGCATTAAGAATGATTTTAAGCATGGTTCCTAAAACTTAATTATAGCAGGGGCGGGGAATAATATCCCGTCCCTGCTATTTTGTTAGAGAATCCGAGCCTCTACGATAGAGGCGTTGGGTCAACGACGATGGTACAGGCAGGGTCACCGCGCGCAATGCAGGCAATCTCCTCAACACTGAATATCTTACCACCACTCAGCCAGTAAAGCGCCTCCTGCAAAAGTCCCACTGCCAAATGGCAAACCGGTTCGCTCGTCTTGCGTTCCCAACACAGCGGACAGCGCTCAATGTGCCAAAACAACTTTCCATCCTTCTCCTCAAGCCGAACACGTTGATCGGTCTGATTATTAAATAAATCAGCAAACAACTTTGCGCCTGTATGGATTTTCGTCGAAAACGGGAGCAGGCGAAAAGCCATCTCAGTCATGCCCAGCATGGAACCATATTCGCGCAAACCATACTGGAAGCAGGCGCGTCCAACTCGCAAAGCTGTCCCGCGTCCGCCCTGCGGACCGTAAAACTGCTCCAGCAATTCTTGAAGCTGAGTCACCGCCTTGAATGGAAAAGTTTTATCGGAGCGCGCGGCCGGATAGTCGTCTACGTAGGAGGCGAGAGAAGATAGATGGAGGACGGAATGAACGCCTTCCCTTCCGATCACTTCCTCCATGGCAAGCAGGATGATGCGTGCCATCCGCTCAGAATAAAAATATTCGGTCATAAGGTTAAATGAGGCGGCTCCGGCTCGTCAAGAAAAGCCTTGAGCTTCTGACTAAATTCGGTGGGTTCATCCAGCATGATGAAATGACCCGCTTGGCTGAAGCGTTCGACGCGCGCCTGCGGCACTCCCGCTTGCAGAGGCTTCCATTGATTCGGATTAACGACAATATCCTTGTCGCCGAACATGCCCAAGACCGGCACGCTGATCTGGCCGAGGCTGGGGCGCAAATCCGTCTTGCGCAGTGAGCCGATACTGGCGAAGAAAGCCTGCATGGTGGTGCGGGAAACATCGCGATCCATCATCTTTGCCCAATTGCGATCCTTCGAATAAACAGAAGCCAGCAAATGATAAAAAGATTTATAGACCCAGATATTGTGATAGGTGAGCCATCCAAATGCCCGATAACCAAAAACCTTTGGAAAAAAGAATAGCGATGATCCAACTATGGGAGAGCCGATGATCACAACTTTGCTGACGCGCTCCGGATATTTGATGGAGACAGCCAGGCTAACGGTTCCACCCATGCTGTGTCCCACCAACGGAGCGCGGGCAATCCCGAGTTGTTCCATGAATTGATTAACAAGGCCGACAAAATCCTGCACGGCGTAGGTTTCGCGCTTGGTACCCGACTCGCCAAAGCCCCAAAAATCCAGGGCATAAGTTCGATAAAATGCACCGAGATAAGCCATCGTCTCCTGCCATAACCCCCATGAGCCTTGATATCCATGCAACAGGATGACAGGCTTGCCCCGCCCATATACTTCGTAGTGAACGATTCCCTGATCAGTCGTTATTGAAGACATGAACGATTCCCATGTCGTTGTAAGGGATATTTTTTTGAAGCAATCCCCAAAAATAGGATTGCTTCTTAAAGACTCACAACGACATTTTGCAAAACAATTCACCGCCGAGGATTGAACCTCAGCGGTGATATTTTACCAAATAAACAACAACTATTTACCCGAATCCATTTCCGCCAGAATACTGTAAAGCAATTCCAACAAGACCTTCTTGACTTGCGTCTTATCGGTACCAACACAAGGCAACAGCTTGGTCTTGGTATCCAGCCGCAGTGCATGACGCACATCCTCCAACTCCCAGGCATCCTTCATATCCTGTTTGTTCGCGGCAACAACATACGGCGTGGGCGCATAGGCGCGAAAAGTCTCGAGAATGGAACGGGCTTCGCGGAAAGTTTCGGGGCGGGTCGAATCCACCATGACAATGAAGCCTAACATGCCCTCCGAGAGAATCTCCCACATGAAGTCGAATCGTTTCTGGCCGGGAGTCCCGAACAAATACAGAACCAAATCTTCATCCACGGTTATACGGCCAAAGTCCATCGCGACCGTGGTCGCATCTTTGACAGATCGCTCTGAGGCAGTGGAGATTTTTCGTTCCGTGGCAACCACATCAATCTCGCTCACCGACTGAATGAATTGAGTCTTGCCGGCGCTGAAAGGGCCTGTGACCACCATTTTGACTGTTTGCATAATTCTGTATCCTTCCCAAATAAAATTACAGCTTCTGAATGCGCCCGATCAGTTTATTGATGAGCGTCTTTTGTTCTTCTTTATCCTGCGTCGGGAACATCTTCGGATTCACTTGCGGCACCATTTGAGCGCTTTGCGGGCGGATCATCTCGACGAGACCTGCCTGGATCAGCCCATAAACGATGCGGCGGATTTCCATGTCGTTCAGCTTCGCCGCCGAAGCGATCTGCTTCATGCTGTTCTTCGGATCAATATACTTGACCACGCGCCATTCTTCGACGCTGAGATTGAAATTCGTCATCGGACGGTCGGTGAATTTGAGCGCCATATCGAGACTGGGAATCTCATCTTGTAGCTCTTCCCATTCGCGCAATTGACGCGAGCCTTCGATAATTAAATTTTCGAGATCGAGCCGCACGTTGATGCGGTCTTCGGGCGGAAGCATATCGTTCTCGAAACGGAAGAAGCCTTCGACCCAGGTAAAGAGGCGGCGGATCACATCGGTGAAATAGCTTTGCAGATTGAGAAGGATATCTTCCTGCGAAACATAACCGGCGTTGATCAGCAAAAGGCCGAGTTCCTTATCGGTCATTTGACCGGCGCGTTCGGCAATCGCACGATATTGATTGACGTTCAGCTTGTTGGCTTTATGCAAGATAGCTGCCAGGCTATTCTCTTCCGTGCCGATTTGAGCATAAGCCAGCTTGCCCTCGCGGAACGAGATGTGAGCCTGTTCGCTTGGACCATCCACGACCAGCGTGCCGGTCTTTTGCGCCAGGTTAATCAGGTTGAGCAGTTGAGTAATCGTGAAGTCACGCAGATTGCCGCGTAAAGCCATATCGCCTCATAGGAAGCTCCCACGTTGGGAGCAAGTGGAAGGGATTATACATGCAAGAAATGGATGCGTCAATTAAGCGGACTTGCAGGTTTGTGAGGTAAAGCAAAAAGCCCCTGTTTGATCATTTTGCCTCTACAAGGATCAACTTGCAAATTAAATACTGCCAGCCAATTACTTCCTTGGACCGAGTTTCGTCTTCTATACTATACTAGCACAAAATCATCCACTGGAGAACTTCATGCAAACTCCTCCGCTTTCGTTAACGTTGATGCTGGCTTTCACCTGCTGCGCATTAGGGCTGGTGCTTGGGATTCTGATTCTGGGTTTTGTGCTTTCATTCCAAAACCACAAGAAGGATAAGGAAGAGAAAAAGTAGCCCCTCCCCGGCCCTCCCCAAATTCTGCTCCCTTCGGGAGTGCTTCGCAGAATTTGGGGAGGGTGACCGCTTGCCCGTTGTTCTTTGCGGGATGGTCGGGTGGGGCATTCATGCTAGAATAGAGCTAATGCGCCACATTTACTTTTCCCCTCATCTTGATGATGCCATCCTCTCCGCAGGCGGATGGATTTATGACCAGACTCAGGCTGGAGATTCGGTCGAGATTTGGACGTTCATGTGCGGCTTCCCCGAAGATACAGAACTGACGGATTTTGCAAAACATCTTCATGAGTCATGGGGAACGACTTCTGCTGAAGAAACCGTTCGCATCCGGCGTGCGGATGATCAGAAGGTATCGGCTATGGTTGGCGCGAAAGCCGTCCACTTTGATTTTCTGGACTGCATTTACCGCCGCGGGAAGAACGGCGAATTCTTATATCCTGATACATTCATCGGTTCCAACCCGGCCGAGGCGGACCTCCCCGCGCAAGTTGCGCAAACCATGATCGCCTGGTTGAAGCCGGACGACTTTGTCATCGCACAGTTGGCAGTTGGCGGACATGTCGATCACCTTGTTGTACGAAGCGCCGCAGAATTGCTTCGTCGTTCCATCGCTTGGATCGCCGATATTCCGTATTTATTGAATGACCCAGACGATCTCGCGCCGAAAACGGCCCGGATGAAGGATTCAACTCAGCCGGTTTCCGAAGCCGGGCTCAAGGTCTGGCAGGACGCGATTGAAATATACGCCTCGCAATTATCCACTTTGTTCGATTCCCCGAATGTCATGCGTCAAAAGATCAGTAAATATTGGGCGGAGCGAAAAGGCATCCGCTTTTGGAAACCCGCCCAGACCGGTTAAAGCCGCGCTTGCATCGGGTTTTGAATCGTGATATATTAAGCGCGCCGTTGGAAATGGCACGTCATTGCATCCTGAAAAGGATGCAAATTCTTTAGTAAGGAAAGTATTATGACCGCGAAATTCCTGACCAAGGAAGGTTTTCAAAAGCTTCAGGACGAACTTGAGCACCTGCGCACCGTCAAGCGCCAGGAGGTGGCTGACCGCTTGCACGAAGCCATGGAAGGCGGGGAGCTCATCGAGAACGCCGAATACGAGGCGGCCAAGAATGAACAGGCCTTTGTCGAAGGCCGCATTCAGGAATTGGAAACGCTATTGGCTTCAGCGTGTGTGATTGAGGAAGAAAAGGAAAAGAATCATCAGGCAGGCTTGGTGGAGATCGGCTCCACTGTGACCATCCAGGAACAGGGCTTTGACGCCGAGACCTATACCATCGTCGGAGCGGCGGAGGCCAACCCACGCGAAGGGAAAATCTCGAACGAATTGCCGATCGGCAAAGCCATTCTGAATCATGAGATCGGCGAAACGGTGCACGTCGAAACGCCGAACGGAACGTACAAAGTCAAGATCATCAAGGTCAAGTAAATCGCGATTGACTTGCGGCCCCGCGCGTCTGCAATCAGGCCGCGGGGCTTTTTTATTTTCGCCCCCCTGCCCTCCCCAAATATATCTTTCATATATTTGGGGAGGGTGTCCCGAAGGGACGGGTGAGGCTTAGAGGAATCAAATGCCAGAATACACATCACTTGAAAAAATCCGTTTGCAAAAAATCGAAGAGCTCCGTACCGAGGGCGTGGAGCTCTATCCCACGCGCGCCGAACGAACGCACACCAGCGTGCAAGCGATTGCCGAATTTGAATCAGCTGAAAAAGCTGGCCGTGAAGTCAAAGCGACTCTGGCAGGACGCATCCGAGCGACACGTGCGATGGGTAAGATTTCATTTGCCCACATCGAAGACGGCGCCGGAAAAATTCAACTTTTCCTTCGTATCAACGAATTGACTCAGGAGCGCGTCGACTTCTTCAATAAGATGTTTGACATCGGTGATTTCATTCAAGCCTCGGGCGTGATGTTCCGCACCAAAACCGGCGAAGTTACGCTTCATGTTCATGACTTCAAACTGCTTGCCAAAGCTGTGAGTCCCTTGCCCGCTGACAAAGACGTGACGCAAGACGATGGCACCGTTGTCCGATATGCCGCATTGGAAGATGCGGAACTGCGCGCTCGACAACGCTACGCCGATTTGGCAGTCAATCCCGAAGTGCGCGAGACCTTCCGTCAACGTGCGACAACCATCAAAGCTTTGCGCGAATTTCTGGATGACAAAGGTTTTCTCGAAGTCGAAACGCCGATCCTTCAGCCGATCTATGGCGGTGCAGCAGCGCGTCCGTTCACAACGCATCACAACGAGTTGAATCAGGATATGTATTTGCGCATCTCGTTTGAACTTTATCTCAAACGCTTATTGGTCGGCAATCTTGAAAAAGTTTATGAGATCGGACGCGACTTTCGCAATGAAGGTGTTTCCTATAAACACAACCCGGAGTTCACCCAACTGGAATTGTATTGGGCGTACGCGGATTATCTCAAGGTCATGGAATTGACCGAGCAGATGGTGGCACATGCCGCTGAAAAAGTCACAGGCGGAACAAAGATCAGACATGGCAATTACGATCTTGAGTTCAAGCCGCCGTGGCGTAGACTCGAAATGCGTCAAGGATTGATCGAAGCTTCTGGCATCGATATTGCCGAACATAAAACCGCCGAGTTGTTATTCAGAGCGATTGTCTCGAAGCACAAAAATAAAACTCCCGATCCCAAAGCGACGCGAGGTAAATTGATTGACTTTATCTTAAGCGAGTTTCTTGAGCCGACGTTGATCCAACCAACGTTCATCTATGATTATCCGCGCGATATTTCGCCACTGGCAAAATCCAAGCCGGGTGATCCGCTGACTGTAGAGCGCTTCGAAGGTTATGTGGCAGGCTTTGAGCTATGCAACGCCTTCACCGAGTTGAATGATCCGCTCGATCAGGAACAGCGCTTTCTCGAGATGGGACGAGATTACGCCGCCGACGATGAAGAGAAGCATCCGATGGACGAGGATTATCTGCGCGCCATGCGCTACGGAATGCCTCCGTGCGGAGGCTTCGGCATGGGCGTGGATCGTCTCACCATGTTGTTGACCGATAAACATTCCATCCGCGAAGTGTTGCTGTTCCCAGCACTGCGGAATGAAGAATTTGGCGAAAAGAAAGAGAATTAACACAAAGGACTCGAAGTGCACGAGGTACAAAAGGCAATCCTTGGTGTACTTTGTGTACAGAGTGTTTAAAGAATGAAGAATGGAATTCTCATCCTCGGCGACGTTATTACTCTACTCATCGTCACGCTGATTGGCTTTGCGACTCACGGCGAGACTGAAATTTCTTTTTTGCCGCGCATGTTAACCACTTTCATTCCGCTCATCATCGTGTGGTTTCTGCTTGCTCCGTGGTTTGGATTATTTAATACTGAAATCAATTCAAATCTCAAACAACTCTGGCGTCCTGCGCTGACGATGCTCTTTGCCGGTCCGCTGGCAGTTGCCCTGCGCGGATTTATCCTCAACGCGCCGATCATTCCGATCTTTGCCGTTGTGCTTAGCGCCACATCGGCATTGGGATTGATGATTTGGAGAACGTTATATTTCGTTTTGAATCGCAGAGATTATCATTAAACAATAAGAGCAGTCGAATGACTGCTCTTATGATTATCAACACAATCTTTATTTCTTCTTCTCGGCTTTTGCGCCCTCTTCAGGAACTTCCTCTTCCTTCTTACCGCGTTCCACAGAGAGTTCAGGCTCAACGCCTTCCACCGCAACCGCAACTGCACCTTCAGCCGCCGCAACCGGAGCTTCCTCCTCAACCTTTGCATACGTCGCATTGACGATCATATCATCCGGGTCGTCCATGATGCGGACTTTATCGCCCAATGAAACATCGCGGACATGGATGCCGTCACCCACTTTCGCAAGAGGCGCAATATCGACGGTAATATGTTCGGGCAAATCCGCAGGCAAGCATTCCACAGACAGAGAATGCAGACCGGTCACCAGCACGGCGTTGAAATCTTTAACAGCCAACGAAGTGCCGGTCAACTCGATGCGGACTTCCGCGTGCAGCTTCTCGGTCAGCGACACAGCTAAAAAGTCGACGTGGATCAACCCGCCCTTGATATAGTTACGCTGTCGTTCGCGCACCAGGGCCGGATATTCCTTGCCATCCACATCAATCGTCACCAACGTGGACGAGCCGACTTTGCTCAACACCAAATTGGCGCTGTGGGCATCCAGCGAAACTTTGACCGGTTCCGTGTGGCGGCCATAGATCACAGCCGGCAATTTGCCTTCACGGCGCAAGGCCTTGACTTGCTTGCCTCTTATGTCGCGCGTGGATGCTTTTAGTACAACTTTCTCCATCTTATCTCCTCGAGCGCCTCTCACCCTGTTGAACAGGATTACCTTCGCTCTTTAGAATGAATTTTATAAAGCGGGCTGAATTTTAGCCGCATGGATGTTTTCCGTCAAGCAGAAAATGATTACCAACAGGTATAATCATATCAATGAAAAAATATTTGTATTTCACTGTCTTCGTTTCCGGCATGACGACGCTAGCCGCTGAACTCGCCGCCTCGCGTTTGATCGGCAACGTTTTCGGGACAAGCAACTTGGTGTGGGCCAGCATCATTGGACTTATTTTGATTTATCTGACAGCTGGCTATTTCATCGGCGGTCGTTGGGCGGACCGTTGGCCAGACGCGGCGACGATGTATCGAGTCCTGGCTTGGGGCGCGTTCACGCTCGGAGTGGTGCCTTATATTGCGACACCGGTATTAAGATTCGCCGCCAAAGCCTTTGAAGGAATCGATGTCGCTGTATTACTCGGATCGTTCCTCGGCGTGTTGATTCTGTTCTGTGTTCCGGTAACATTGCTCGGAATGATCTCGCCTTTTGCGATTTGATTAAGCGTGGATGATCCAAAGAGCGCGGGCACAACTTCCGGCGCAATTTATGGCATATCTACGCTCGGTTCATTCATCGGGACATTTCTTCCAGTGCTGGTTACGATTCCAACGATTGGAACACGTCTAACCTTTTTATCGTTCAGTCTTGTTTTGTTGCTCGTGGATTTGATCGGATTAGGCAAATATGCCAACCGCCGATTAATGGTTTGGCATTTGTGGATGCCGGTATTGCTGATTATTATCGCAATCCTTTCAAACAACCAGAACCTGAAAGATTCGACAGGACAAATTTACGAAACCGAGTCTGCTTATAACTATATTCAAGTGCAACAAATCAACGGCTCCACGCTTTTACGATTGAACGACGGCGAGGGCGTTCACTCGATCTACAATCCAAACACCTTAAACTATGGCGGGCCGTGGGCACAGTTTCTAGTCGCACCGTTTTTCAACGCGGACTATTCTCCAAGTCAAGTTCATCGCATGGCGATTGTCGGCTTGGCGGCGGGTACAACTGCACGGATGGCGAGTGCGGTCTTCGGTCCGATTCCCATTGATGGTTATGAACTCGATCCGAAGATCATCGAGGTCGGCAAAAAATATTTTGATGAGAATCTCCCAAACTTAAACGTCATCATTGGCGATGGGCGCTGGAATCTGGAACAAAGCCCAAACCAATATGATCTCATCGCGGTGGATGCCTATCGTCCGCCATATATTCCGCCGCATATGACCACGCAAGAGTTTTATCAAATCGTCTATAACCACCTCACCGCTAACGGCGCGGTGGCGATCAACGTTGGAAGTGTGCCGGGTGACCGCCGACTTATCAACGGACTCGCGACCACCATGGCAACGGTCTTTCCCTCGATACACATCATGGATATTCCGGGTACGCTTAACACCATGATCTTTGCAACGAAGCAACCCACCACAGCGGATAACTTTACGGCCAATCTTTACGCGCTTGCGCGCCGCACGGACATCAATCCGATTTTGCTTTCAACCATGCAGACCACCTTCACAAACATGAAACCCGGTTATGACACAACCCAAGTCTTCACCGATGACCGCGCACCCATCGAATGGATCGTAGACGATATGGTCGTCCGCTTCACATTGAGCGGAGGACTATCGGGATTACAACAATAACTATGCCACTGTCATTGCGAGCAAGCAAAGCGAGCATGGCAATTTCCCATTCGAGGTAATGCTTATGAACAAACTTTACGCTATTCTCTCCTGGCTGATTACACTTCTCATTCCATTTATTCTCATTGGCTTGGGCATACGGGTTTTGCTCACGCCGCTCTTCCCCAACATCGAATATCGAATGCCATATTTTCCGCCCGATATTTACGGCTTCTCCACGCAAGACCGTTTGCATTGGGGCATGGATGGGATCAATTATCTGTTGAACAGCGCTGACGTTTCTTATCTCGGCGATTTGAAACTCAGCGACGGCACGCCGCTCTTCACCGAACCCGAATTGGGTCACATGCACGATGTCAAAGTGGTGGTGCAAAACTTTTTAAAAATCTGGTACATCGTGATTTTGGTTTTGATTCTGCTCGGAGTGGGGGCATGGCGCGCGAAATGGCTGACCGCCTACAGTCAGGGATTGAGGCGAGGCGGCTGGCTTACGCTCGCGCTGGCGCTGACCATCGGCGTTATCGCCACCATCGGTGCGAGTGGAAACGGCGATATGTTCTGGAGTTTCTTCGCCGATTTCCATCATCTGTTTTTTCAAGGCAACTCGTGGCTGTTCCCCGATTCAGACACATTGATCCGCTTGTATCCGCTTCAATTCTGGCAGGACGCGGTGTTATATATTGGAATTATTTCTGCGCTATGCGGGCTGGCGCTTGGGCTCGCGCCCCGACTGCCCTCGCAGCGAGTATAATCTTCACTCGGAAAAGACTTGGCAACCAAAAAGCGACGAACGTGTTAATGCCTGCAATACGCCAAAGCGTAAATACCAACTGAGGAGCTAATCATGACTGAATTTTTATCCTTAAAAGACCGGGCCGCTGTAGTGACCGGAGGCGCACAAGGAATCGGACGCGCGATCGTTGAATTGCTGGCCCAACATGGAGCCAGCGTCATGGTCGCCGACCTGATCGCGGATAAGGCGGAAGAAACGGCAAAGGAAATTGCCGCCAAAACCGGCCGCAAAATCGTCGCGCAATCCGTGAACGTGTCGGATAACGCCAGTGCCAAAGCGATGATCGATTCTGCCATCGAGCAGTTGGGCAAAGTGGACATTCTGGTCAACAACGCAGGCATCACGCGCGATAACCTCATCGTGCGCATCACGGAGGCCGATTGGGACGCGGTGCTGGATATCAATCTTAAAGGCGCATTCAATTGTTCGCAGGCCGCAGTCCGCTCGATGATGAAACAGCGCTATGGACGCATTGTGAATCTTTCATCCGTCTCCGGCGTTTCGGGACAAGCCGGACAAACCAATTATTCCTCCTCCAAAGCCGGCTTGATCGGATTCACCAAAGCGCTCGCCAAGGAAGTCGGTTCGCGCAACATCACGGTCAACGCGGTCGCTCCCGGCTTTATCGAGACGCGCCTGACCGTCAATCTCCCGCAGGAACTCAAGGATGCCTCGATCAAGTTGACGCCGATGGGACGCTTCGGCAAGCCGGAGGACATTGCCAACGCCGTGGCTTATCTCGTATCGGAAGAAGCTTCGTTCATCACCGGTGTGGTTTTGCAAGTGGATGGCGGAATGGTAATGTAAGTGAGACATCGCGCTGAGCAGAATGCTAACTGGCAAAGCCATGTCGAAGCATGAAGTCGAAGCGAAAGTATCCTTCGACTGCACTTTGCTCCGCTCAGGATGATGAAGGAGAAAATTATGACAGATCATACTCGTCCACCCGGTAAAACCACGATCGCACCAGAAGTATTGACGACCATTGCGCGCATGGCCGCGCTGAGCGTGCCGGGCGTCAGTGAAATGGCGCCGGTCGCAGGAGGAGTCAATCGCATCTTCCGACGCGGTGTGGATAATGGCGTACAAATTGCGATCCATGAAAATATCGTGGTCGCCGACATTTTCATCATCGTAAAAGAAGAAGTCAATATCCGCGAAGTGGGACGCAACGTTCAACAACAGGTGACGCGTGCCATCCAGGAAATGACCGGCATGGACGTGGGTCAGGTTGACATTCATATCGAAGACATTCATTATGAGGGGTCAGAGGCCTGACACGCTATGAAGTCCCGCACCAGGGCGCGCTGTCTGGCCCTGCAAGTACTTTACGAAGTGGATATTGCAAATCATCCTCCAGCCGAAGTGTTTCGAGCGCGGCTGGAGGATACTCCGCTTTCGGATGACCTGGCCGAGTTTGTGCGGCAGATCGTCTTCGGTGTTTTTCCCCTCATTCGCGAATTGGATCATGTCATAGAGAAATATGCGCCGGAATGGCCGCTCGATCAGATCGCGACGATTGACCGGAATATTTTACGCATCTCCTGTTGGGAATTTGCCATTCAAAATGAAACACCGGTCAAGGTCGCGATCAATGAAGCGGTGGAAATCGCAAAACTATATGGCTCGGATAGCGCACCGCGTTTTATCAACGGCGTGCTGGGCAGTCTGGCAGAACACCAGTACGAAATCCGACAACAAATCCTAGCGACCCACAAGGATGCGGGAAATGAAATCAAAGAATAGCTTCGTCCTATCTATTTCCATTTGTGTTTTGTTGTTGAGCGGACTGGCCTGCACAACGTCGCTGTTGCAACTGCCAAACATCCCAACGATACCAACGCAACCAGCAGCGCCTGTGACTCCTTCCCCAACTCCTCAGCCGCGCGCACAAACAACCTTCACGGCTGTTCTGCCTGAACCACTCGCTCCGGGCGAAACACTTACCATGAACGTAATGGACGAAGTAACCGGCCTGGCATTGAACGCCACCACCTATCCCATGCAAGCCAAGGATAATTTAACATACACAGCCACGCTGCCATTGCCGCTGAATGCAGTGGTCAAGTACCGTTACGTTCGACAATCCAGCGTTTCCATAAATGAAGATACCGCGGTCAACTCTCCGATTCGATATCGTCTTTATTATGTTGCGGGACAAGGCAACGTGCAGGATATGATCGGAAGTTGGAGCGATAAAAGCACGGCGCGCCCGCTTGGAGGGATTCAAGGACGCGTCCTCAACACCGATACCGGCGCGGCCATTCCAAATATTTTAGTCACGGCTGGAGGCGTTCAATCCATCACCGATTCCGCTGGAGATTTCAATCTGCAGGGACTTCCAGTTGGGACTCATAATCTCGTCGCTTATGCCATGGACGGTGCATACCAACCGTTTCAACAAGGTGCAGTGGTTGCGGCCAATCTAAACACATCCGTGGAAATTCATATGAAGGCTGCACCGCTGGTCAAGATCACATTCAATGTTGCCGCGCCGACCGATACCGTTCAGGGTGCGCCGATTCGCATCGCGGGAAATTTATTGGAATTGGGGAACACATTTGCGGACCTCGACGGCGGTCTCAGCGCGGCGGCGGATCGTATGCCGATCATGTCGCTGCAACCCGACGGTCATTACAGCGCTACGATCAGCCTGCCGGTTGGCGCATACGTTCAATATAAATATACGTTGGGCGACGGATTTTGGAACGCAGAGCATAATTCAACCGGAGAATTCGTTCTGCGCGAATTGATCGTCCCCGCGCAGGATACTTTGATTCAAGATACGATAGAGACTTGGCACGCCGGTGCATCTTCACCGATTCTCTTTCAAGTGACGGTGCCATCCACCACACCTGTTAAAGATATTGTTTATATTCAATTCAATCCTTATGGCTGGACGGAGCCCATCCCGATGTGGCCGATGGGCAACAATCAATGGGTCTATCGACTCTACAGTCCGCTCAACATGCTGGGCACATTTCACTATCGCTATTGCCGCAACGGACAATGTGGCAGCACGGATGATTCGACCACGGCAGGCGCATCCGCAACAGGACATGAACTCTCGACGAGTCTCACGCCTCAGGATGTTCAGGACACCGTCAGTTCATGGGCCTGGCTGGGAGCAGATACTACACCATTGGTCAGCGCGCAGATCACGGCGCGTGCAACCGGATTTGTGAGCGGATTCGAGTTTCAACCGGACTATCGTCCGAACTGGTCTTACTATTATCCGCAAGCGCTTCAAACCGCACAAGGCTTGGGAGCGAATTGGGTTTTCATGACTCCCACCTGGACATTTTCCAACAGCAATCCTTTAACATTCTCGCCGATCCCCGGCCAGGATCCGCTGTGGATTGATTCAGCAGTCATGATCAGCCAGGCGCGCGCCATGAATTTAAATGTAGGCATCTTCCCCATTGCGCACTTCACCACGGATGCCAATACTTTTTGGAAGTCTGCGCCGCGCGACGCGAATTGGTGGAATAACTGGTTCACTTCATACCAAGCCTTCGCCAATAACTATGCCGACCTCGCGACTCAATCCGGCGCACAAATGTTGATTCTCGGCGGCGGAACGTGGATCAGCCCTGCCCTGCCGAACGGCACATTGAGTGACGGTTCTGCTTCCGGCGTCCCGTCTGATGCGGATGCGCGTTGGAAAGCCGTCATCGCGGAAGTCCGTCAGCATTTCAACGGAAAAATTCTGTGGGCTTTGCCGTATACACCGGGCAAATTAAACACGAACATTAAGCTTCCTGCAAGATACCGATGGGATTTATTTATTGTGGAGCGCACCGCTCGCGACCCAAGCCGGCGCGTCCAAAACTGACCTACTCAATCAGGCTGGCAAATTGCTCGATAACGAAGTCTCGCCTTTGCCTTCACTCATCAACAAGCCGATCATCATCGCATTGGCTTATCCATCTGCAGGTGGCGTGACCACGGGATGCATTAGCGATGGTAACGGCGGCTGTCTCGATTGGCTGGCACTTAATCAACCGAACAATCCATCATCAGCTTCCGTTGATTTGCAAAGCCAGCATGATCTTTACGAGGCGATGTTGAATGCCATCAATACGCGTCCGTGGATCGGCGGCATTGTAAGCCGCGGCTTTTATCCGCCGGCCGCGTTGCAGGATAAATCCGCATCGGTGCACGGCAAACCCGCCGCAGATTTGTTGTGGTATTGGTTCCCGAGGTTGTTAGGATTAACGAAGTAAAAGCGTGAGCGCAACGCGCATCTGCCACGAAAGGCGAGTATAGGATGAGCGAAGGATGAGAGAGGGATGACTAGGAGTGGCTACTCGCATCTCTCAGCCCACCGCAGACTTGTTATGGTATTGGTTCCCGAGGTTATTAGGGATAACGAAGTGAGCTAGAATAAATACATCGCGCCTTGCATTGGAAGTGAACCTCGAACCTAGCCGTTCGAGGTTCAAATTGAGAAAACCACTAGGATATTTTTATCCTAAGAGAGTGTTTTAAAAGTGGTCGAGTAAGATTGGAGAATGGCTAAATTCAACCAAACCTACCCGACCGATCTCAAGTATACCGAATGGCAGCAGATAATGGAATTCCTTCCAAGTTACAAAATGGGGCGACCGCCGAAATGGGAAAAGTGGCAGATTATCAATGCGATTCTGTACGTCAACCGCACCGGATGTCAATGGCGTATGTTGCCCATCAATTTTCCTCCATGGCAAACGGTGCACTACTACTATTGGCGCTGGCAACAGGATGGGCTGTGGCAACAAATCAATGAGGTGTTGGTGAAGAAAGTGCGAAAGAAAGCGGGGCGCAACGAACAGCCGAGTGCGGCGGTGATCGACAGCCAAAGTGTGAAGACTTCGGAAGGCGGTGAAGAACGGGGGGTGGATGTGCATAAGCAGACGCCGGGCAGGAAGCGACACTTGGTCGTGGATGTTTTGGGCTTGGTGTTGTTAGTCGTAGTGCACAGTGCCAGCATCCAAGATGGAGCCGGAGGCATCCTGACTTTGCAAAAATTGTTTGATCGCATCAAACATAGTCTTCATAATCGCTGGTGTCGCTTGAAGCTCATCTGGGCCGATGGCGGGTACCCTTCGATTATCGATGACGTCCGCCAACGTTTCGGTTGGACCTTGCAGATCGTGAAACGTTCCGATGATGTCAAAGGTTTTAAAGTGCTCCCTCACCGCTGGGTCGTGGAACGAACTTTCGGATGGTTAGGTCGCTATCGGCGTTTGGCTCGCGACTATGAGCACACTACATTATCCAGTGAGAGTATGGTTTATATCGCCCGGAATGTGTCAATGATTTGAGACAACTAATTTCAAAGATTAGTGTAGATTGGTTGTGTATTTGTAGATAGAAAACGCTCCTTTCAAGTGAGAAGGTTGTGGAGAAGTGGACGGAACCATCACCGCCCACTTTTCCACAACCCCTACGATTACGAGGGGCTCAAAACCTCTGCCGGGATCACAGTTACCGGCGGGTTAATCCAAACAGCCGATGGTAATTGAGCGGGGATAGATATACCTTTTACAAAGCGCTCAGGATTCTTTTGATAAGCGCTCTGCAAAACTTGTTGACGTTGATCCAACACTTCGTGAGCTCTTCCGAAATGAACGTCTGCTGGGGTCAGCAATCCGATGCCAGCGTGGTGATGTTCGTAGTTATACCAGCGGAAAAATTCTCCCGCCCAACTGCGCGCATCGGCCAGGCAACCAAAATGTGTTGGATAATCCGGACGGTATTTCAAAGTTTTGAAACCCAATTCAGAAAACGGATTATCGTTCGATACGTGCGGACGGGAGTGAGTTTTAATCACGCCCAGATCCGACATGAGCAATGCCACCGGTTTGGAAGTCATCGAACTGCCGCGGTCTGCATGGATGGTTAGCTGCCCTGGCTGAATGCCTTGGCGGACACAAGTGGTAGCGATCAGGGTTTCAGCCAGACTGGCTGATTCGCGTTCAGCGATAAGCCAGCCCACGGAGTACCGACTGAACACATCCATGATATTGTAGAGATAATAATAGGTCCACTTGGTCGGTCCCAATAATTTCGTGATGTCCCAGCTCCACAATTGGTTCGGTTTTGTGGCTAATAGCTCAGGTTTCACGTAATTAGGGTGTCGCAGTTGGTTTCTGCGTTCCCGGACTTCTTGATTCTCATCCAGAATTCGATACATCGTCCGCCACGAGCACAGATAGGTTCCTTCATCTATCAAGGTGGCGAATACTTCGCGCGGCGCTTGATCCGCAAACCGCTCACTATTCAAGACCTGCCGGACCTCCGCTTTCTCTATCGGTGCTAAAGCACGCGGTGAGATCACTGGTTCAGCGCTTACAGTTGGTTCGGTGACTTGTCGTCGCCGGTAGACCATGCTTCGGGGAACCGCCAGCGCCTGACAAGCTTTCCACAGATTAACGCTTTTTGCCAATTGCTCGACTGAGGTGATCAACTCGGATCGTCCTGATTGGGTGTCTCGAGTGTCTCGCCAAACATCTGAGCGACTTTTTTTTGGACACTAATAATTAATTCTGCTTGGCGCAAGCGCTCCTGCAAGCGGGCATTTTCGCGCCGCAACTTGGCCAGCTCGATTGCTTCCGGGTTCGGCTTCGGTCCGCGTTTCTTCGGCGCCAATCCATCTAATTCTCTGTTCTCACGTTGCCTTTTCCAAGTTGTTAGATAGGATGAATAAATTCCTTCCCGTCTCAGCAAGGCGCCAATCTCCCCAGTCCCTCGGCACGCTTCCACTTCACGCAGAATGCGCTGTTTTTCTGCGCCGGTGAAATGTTTCCGTTTTGCTTTAACTACTACTTCTGTGTTGGGCACTTCTTCATTTACCTTATCGCCAGTATTTTGTACCATGTTTTCTCCACCGCCTTGCACTCTAAATTATTGGATGGAGTTGTCCCACTATTATAGACACAGAGGGGCCAGCACTCGACGCATGCTAAAAATGCTTGCAACATGACTTTTAAAACGCTCTCTAAGGATTTATATGAAGAACTTGTAAAAGGGGATATGGATGACCTAAGCATTAGAAATGCAAATGCAATTTGAACAAATTTATGGTGACGACTTGAAGAAGCTCGCAATAAATATAGTTAAGGTAATGGGAAAATTTGATCCCAAAAACCTGGTTATAGCCCTGGCTCCAGATATTAAGGCTGAACTTGAACACGAAGAAGAATTAAAAAGTTTGATAAGAAACGCCGAAAGAAAATTAAATGACCCCGTGTTTTTTATATAACGGAAACATTCCAAGAATTAACAGGAAACCACATGCCAAAACTCGTAGCGCAACCTTACCCCCGAATTGTAAAGGTCAGCTCAAATAATGCCTTCTTCTCTATCGCGGTAAAACGATAAGTAGTCAACTTCTGAACAAACGCTTCCACATTCTTATTCTTTGTCGTTTTTTTACCAAATACACATCCTTTTCATTTTGCTCCAAGTCCGAGCGAACTCTGCCTTACAACCAAAGTTGGTTCTAGCATGATGGGTTTGACCTCGGGTGGCTCCACCTCCTGCCACCCTGCTTCGATGATTTTAATGATTTCTTCGACTGCCACTTTTGCGACTTCATCCTGATCTTGCTGGACGGTCGTCAGGGGAGGACAGAAAAAAGCCGACTCGGCCATATTATCGAAGCCGACGATTCCCAGATCTTCCGGGATCTTCTTCCCTCGTTGATAAGCACTCAGTAATACGCTGAGCGCCATTTGGTCGTTGGCAACAAAGATCGAATCCATCTCCGGGTATTGTTCGAAAAGCTTTTCGAACGCCTGGGAACCGCTTGAAGAAGACCAATTTCCTTCGACCCAGTACTGATCGAGGCACTCCCGGCCGGCAGCCTCCAACGCATCTACCCAGGCGGCTTTGCGTTGACGGGCTTCCCACCAATCCAATGGTCCCGAGATGTGACCGATGTGTTGATAGCCCTGTTCGATGAGATGAGACATAGCCAGTCGTCCCCCAAGATAATTATCTAAGAGAGCGTTTTAAAAGTCATGTTGCAAGCATTTTTAGCATGCGTCGAGTGCTGGCGATATAAACCATACTCTCACTGGATAATGTAGTGTGCTCATAGTCGCGAGCCAAACGCCGATAGCGACCTAACCATCCGAAAGTTCGTTCCACGACCCAGCGGTGAGGGAGCACTTTAAAACCTTTGACATCATCGGAACGTTTCACGATCTGCAAGGTCCAACCGAAACGTTGGCGGACGTCATCGATAATCGAAGGGTACCCGCCATCGGCCCAGATGAGCTTCAAGCGACACCAGCGATTATGAAGACTATGTTTGATGCGATCAAACAATTTTTGCAAAGTCAGGATGCCTCCGGCTCCATCTTGGATGCTGGCACTGTGCACTACGACTAACAACACCAAGCCCAAAACATCCACGACCAAGTGTCGCTTCCTGCCCGGCGTCTGCTTATGCACATCCACCCCCCGTTCTTCACCGCCTTCCGAAGTCTTCACACTTTGGCTGTCGATCACCGCCGCACTCGGCTGTTCGTTGCACCCCGCTTTCTTTCGCACTTTCTTCACCAACACCTCATTGATTTGTTGCCACAGCCCATCCTGTTGCCAGCGCCAATAGTAGTAGTGCACCGTTTGCCATGGAGGAAAATTGATGGGCAACATACGCCATTGACATCCGGTGCGGTTGACGTACAGAATCGCATTGATAATCTGCCACTTTTCCCATTTCGGCGGTCGCCCCATTTTGTAACTTGGAAGGAATTCCATTATCTGCTGCCATTCGGTATACTTGAGATCGGTCGGGTAGGTTTGGTTGAATTTAGCCATTCTCCAATCTTATCCGACCACTTTTAAAACACTCTCTAAGCTGGACTTTATCCAAAAATATTGCTAAAGAAATGCCCAATTAGCAGTAGAAGAGCGATATTTTGAGTGAGGCGGCGGTGATTTTTGCACATCACGGTGAATTGGTGAAGTTCGAAAATAGATTTCTGGTGCCAACGTTTGTTTTACGATAGAGAGCGCATCCGAAAAAGTTGGCAGCTTTTTAGCATACCAAGCGGTTTGCTGGATAGGCAACTTCTGTTTCTGGGCGTGTACGTTGGCGAGTAAGGTGACGATTGAGAACAAACTGAGCAATGCCGGAGTAATCCGCTGGATGGACAAGTCCGCCCATTGTCGTTGGGTCTCGACGCCGAGGTGAGTTCGGACTTCATGAAACGTGACTTCGACTTGCCAGCGCCTCGGAAACCATTGAACGATTTGCTCCGCCGAGATTTTGAGATCGGTGCATAACAGAGCTTGTGTTTTGAAAACATGCATGGGATCGCGTACGATGACCCAATGGATCGGCAAGGCGGGTTTCCCACTATGAGACCAGACCGCAGTGCCGGAGGTGATTTCAATTTTGCGTTTCTTCTCGCCATACCACTCTTGCACGGTAAGCCGCTTCCAACGAGTACGTTTGTCTTCGGCAACCTTTTCCAAAGTCGGCAAGCGTTTGCCCTTCTTGCGCGGGCGGCCCTTTTGACCGGGTGTATTTTTAGCGGGCTCGTATAAGGCCGCATCCATGCGAAAACGAACGATCATCGCCACTGGATTTTTGAGTTGGCACAACTGAAAAAGGAGCTCAATGACAGCAAAACCGCTATCCGCCACCACGACCAGCTGGCGCTTGGGCAGCCAGCGACGAACTTGCAAGATCAGTTGACAGGCCCACTCGGTGAGTTTCTTATGTTTTCGTTGCTTCCCTTGGTAATATCTTTCCGAAGGTGCCAGCACGGTGAGAAAGGGCAGAGCCCAGATGCGACCCGCCCACGGAATAGGCGCCAACAGCATGATGCTCAGCCAACGCAAACCACTGGCCTTGACAAAGTGACCATGGCTCGAGCGAACTGGATCTCGATAGATTCCCTTTGCTTTGATCTTGGCTCCCCGCCGCCGCTCAATGGTATCATCCAATCCCAGAATAATTGGACCACACAGGGCAAAGGCGCCGACCAAGAGACCCAACAAAATATGGCTGGCTTCCAGACTGGACCACTTTGCACGATTTAGAACCCGATGATAGTTTTCAAAATGCTTCTCCAAACTCAGTCCCGTTACACACAAGGCCGCGGTCACGGTTCGTTCGGCAGGAGAAAGAATTGCCCCGATCAACAGAATCTTCGCATGCTTCCAAATTCGTTGAGAGAAGAGCCTCTCAAAGGCTCCCAAGATCGTGATATATTCCGTTCGCAGGGTAGGCATAAGCAACCTCTTGGCCGAGTTTTTGCTTTAGCTTATCCTGCTTTTTGTATTTGTTCAAATGGATAAAGTCCAGCTAAGGAAACAACCGGAATATTTTCTTGGGGCTCTATTGTTAGATATACTACCGGAACTTTCAAACTTAAAGATTGGTTGCCAAGCCAACTCCTGTTTTCACCCACTTCGGGAACGGCCCAGATGATCCCATCCACATGTCGAGAAAGAAGTGAATGGAAGATGGGTTCGATATCGTCCATGTCATAGCGAGGCAACTCTTTGAGAAGCAATGTATATCCTGCTTTTTCTGCGGCAGTGGTAATTCCGTTGAGTGTGCGTGATGGACCGATTTGTTTCAAGCCAGCCGTGACCATTCCCAGAGTGTAGCTACGCCGGTGTACAAGGCTACGGGCAAGCGCGCTCGGCCGATAATCCAGCTTCTCGATCACATCCTGGACGCTTTTGCGGGTGGTATGCGAAACATCTGGCCGCTCATTGATCACGCGCGAAACCGTTTGAGTGGAGACCTTCGCTGCCTTGCCTGCTGATTTATGGTTATCGTTCCTAGAAAACAAATGGATTACTACATGGTAAAACCAAAGCTATTCATCTGGTGACGCTGTTTGATTTAAAGCACTTGTCATGGGCAACACCTTACGATCTTGCTATGTCTCTTATGACATAGCTTAATCGTGGAAATGGCATTGTTCAAAACAGTTTAGCCTTACCGCTGAAGGCACCCACGCACAGCGCTAGCTTGAATAGCGCCATATTGCTCAATTTCAGCATAAATCTTATCTTTCTCAACAGGGATCTCGATTACGTTGGACATAACTTCTTCTCCTTTTACTTTAGTTTCCGCTAACATAAAGCGGAAAAAGCGGTTCTTGGAGTGCTTTTTGCTATTCGTGCGAGGTGCCCTTTGGGTAAATGAGCAGTGACCGAGTTCTTTTTTCGAAGTCGCCCAGAAAGATTGACAACTTCGGGAAATGCGCGTCCTGCCAGTGTGCGGCGAAAACGACCAGGGGTTCTTTTGGGTATTCGATCCCAAAATCCTGTGGGGGTGGCGGGTGTGGTGGCTGCGAGAAAACTTAGAATAGAACCAGCCATGAGCGCCAGTTCCGGCAAACGCTGGATCATTTCTTCGGCATGAACAAATTGGCGATGAGCGCCAATCATCTGTTTAGCGCTCAAAGGGACTTGCTCGACCGGCCAACGGTCTTTGTATATGTTGCTGACACTGATCGGTTTGAGAACCACAGGAGTCGCTAACAACCAAGGGGTATCAAAATCGGGATCATAGATGGCGTAGACATCAAAGGTTTGATTGCAGGCATTCGGCGCGCAGTCAGGTAAAACCAAGTTACACCAAATCTCTGCTCGCAGGACATGACCCTGCTCTTCCCAACTTTGTATCTTATCCGGCGCAGTTGCGGCGATCACGTTTCCTTTATGCGCGCGTGCCAGCGGACGGATCAATTCTCCGTAGACAGGCATGCGCCCCACGCCACAATAATTCGGGAGCACGTTGCGGCGGGCTGTAAAGTTGCTTGCTAAACGCAACTCGTACTGCACTATCTCGGCTTCTTGTAGGTCACTCACCTTCACGCCTGCGTCGACTACCACAATTTCGTCCGCTGAAAGCGTTTTCTTGATGTTTTTGAGAATGATCCTCCATAACCGCTTTTCACTCGGATCTTTGGGGTGAACGCGTTCAAACGCCTGCGGCAATGCGATCCGCTGTCCGTTGATTTCTCCCACCTTACCTACCACTCCAAAGATAACCGCTGGCAAAGCACGCCCAGCGGCTGGATGATAATGTTTGCTTGGACAGTTTTTCAAGGTCGGACGCCAAAAAGCGGTCACATCGGCTACCACAGGTTTGTATCCTTCATATTCATGTCGTTGCCACTCGGGCAAGCTTTCCACATGCTTGCTCCATTGCGCTATCAGAGTTGTGGTTTGCCAGACGCCACTATTGGTCGCTGCCCAAGCTCTGCGTACTGCTTTATCTTCCAAGCCAATGGCTTTCAAGGCAGGAAACAATGCGCCGCGACTCGGTAACAACTGCCCGCTCAAAAACGCCCAGAACACATGCAGCATCGCAAGATTTGTTCCAATGGGCAACCCTTCAAGTAGTTCGTCCAAAACGGTTATGGTATGATTTGTTTTGGTAATGGCGTTGTGGGATTTTTTCACAAAATAAGATTACCACGCTTTACGTCATTACCGCTTTCTTTATCTAATCCAGTTAGCGGAAACTAAAGTTCTATAATATTGAATTTACTGGATTCGACATTTAGATTCAAAAGGGAGAACAAGTATTGGTTTTTTAATTATAACGCAAGTTGTTGCTCTTCTGCCAAAGCTATAATACAATGTCTTTTCATCAATAATGTGCGGCCTTTCCTCTTTCACTCGAAAAACACATCCCAAAATATATGCTTGTTTTGCCGACGCAAATTCGTAGTGTCAAATCCCTCAAGCTAATGCTAAGAGAGAACTTGAAATTTTAGAAAACAATATTTTCTAAAAACGATGCCTTGGATTTTCCAAGGTATTTGTTTTTTATGATAGCTATTGCCCTGATCTGCCCCAATAGGTGGAAAATGTATGTCTACAGGATAAGAACATCGAACCGCTAGGTTAACAGCCGCTATCCTACAATTGATTGTTTGACTATTTCTTCTGCAAAATAATGAATGTCGAATTCTCGTAAACCTGAACATAACTCTTATCCAGCTTGATTGAATTCAATAAGGGAAGCGTGGCATTCGACTTTTGAATCAATAGATAGTCGTAGCCCAAGTCTGTTTCGGCTGACCACTGATTCACGCAATCCAAATTCGTGCAAGCCTGCAAAGTAATCAGACTCCGCAAGCGCGGAAAGAAATCCTGGTCGAGATTCCATTCCAAGCCTTGCATGGTCGTCTGGCTTTCCCGTTCTGCCAGCGCCGGAAACCATTCCTGAATCGGATCGGACATGATGCCGGAACTTCCGGTGAATAAAATGAAGCGGCTATTGGGAGAAGTGTTTTCACTCACCCATTGCATGGCCTGGAACGGAGCCTGCGTATGCAAACTGGTATTGACCAACACGAAAGAATACAGTCCGCATTCCAAGAAAAGATAAAACATCACCGCGGTCAGAATCGCATTGAGCCAGCGAAGTTGAAGGAAGTTTATCGCTGTGCTTGATCTTGTTTTCAGCCAGTGGACGACAAATGGCAACGCGTCCGCAAAACCGATCGCACAAAGAAGCGAGAAGGCCAGAAACGAAGTCGCGCCGGCACTGCGTTGATCGAGAAAATAAGCGAGAGCCGCCCAAAGGACAAGCGTAAATCGGCGATGAGCTGCTTCCCAAATGATTCCCGCCACGCGCAGGATCATCAGGATCGGGATGAATGTATCGCGCGCAAACAGGTCACCAAAGAAACCATTGAGCGGAGATAAATCGTGTACGCCGCTGCTGGCCGCGCTGAGGAACGGCGACAAGCCATGCTGAAGATAAACCGTCAGCCACCACGGCGCAGAGACAACTCCAGCGAGCAACGCCAATACAAAAGCCTGCAAAACTTTCTTCCACGAATGCTTGGTGAAGAGCCAAAAGAACGCGATGCCATATGCGGTGTGCATGGCAGTTTCGGGATGACTCATCACGCTCAAGCCGCCAAAGATGGATGCGATGAACACAGGCTTCCATGAACCGGTTTTAAAGGATCGCACGGAAAAATGAAGCGCCAGCAACATGAATAACGCGCCGAAGGCACGCGTCAATCCGCCGCCCATGATTTCCCAGCCGTAAACGGGAGTCATCGCGTAAAAGACGGTGGCGACGGCAGCACGCGGACGATCTTCCAATAAAGTTTCAGCCAGCAAAAAGAAAGCCGGGATGGTCAACAGGTTGACTATAACCGGCAGCCAGCGCAGAATTTCAATATCCGGGATTCCAATCGCGCTGAGAAGTGCACCGGCGTAAAAACCAAAGGGCGGATATGCAAATGGAATATCCGAATAATTATATGAAGTGAACGCGGGGATCAGAAAATGATTGGACTTCAGTTCACGCAGCATGACGTAGAACATGCCGCCATCGTTTAACGGGAATCCAGCCATTATTCCGGGAAAGAAGCGGACGATGACACTCAGGAAAATGGTCAGGCCAAGAATCAACTTAACCCATTCGTCGCGGTTGATATTTCGAGTTTGCATCATTTCATAACATTGTATCAAATGATATCAACAATGTCATTGCGAGGGCGTTCTTCAATTTGGTTGTATAATCGGAAAAATTTATTGGTTGGAGGAGACATGTCTCATCGCAAATTTTTGATCGGATGGATCGTGGTATTAGTCATCCTTGGTTTATTGGCAGCGTGGTTTACGTTCAGCCCTGCTCTTCAAAACCGGAACGAGGCGTTTAACGATTATCAAAGAATTTTAGGAATTGGGAGTCAGGCATCCAACGGTAAAATGCCGGTGCAGGTGGGAATCTCGATTGAAAAGATTTCCGACTTTTCCATCAAGAATGTGGCGTGGAGCGCGGACTTTTATGTCTGGTTCAAATGGCAGCAGCCCGCGGACGATCCGACCTTCGACCCGGGTCAGGCGTTTCAGGTTGTGAACGGGACCATCGTCAGTGATCAGAAGATCATCAGCGAAGTAAACGGCAACGAGCATTATGAACTCTATCGCATATCAGCCAGCATTACATACCCATTCAATGTGACACGCTATCCGGTGGACGATCACCTCCTCACGTTGTTCATTCAGGACCCAATCCATCCGCAAATTCAATACATTGCAGATCGAGCTCACTCGAGCATTGATCCGGCCGTACATATTCCCGGCTACAATATCACACGAACAATCATGGGCGTGCAGACCATCGCCGCCAACACGACCTACGGAAATCCGGCGGCGCAAAAAGATGTAACGCAGTTCGGATTCGGAATCTTTATCAATCGCTTCGGCTTTGGCTTTTACCTTAAATTATTTCAGGCGCTCTTCGCAGCGGTCGGAGTGGCGCTGCTCGCCGGATTCTTCAAAGCGCACGAAGAGATTCGCATCGAACTGCTGGTGGGTGGATTCTTCGCGGCGGTGGCGAATTCGTATATCACCTCCACCTACCTGCCCGATACCGGAACAATGACGCTGATGGACATCATCAACTTTCTGGGGCTCGCCACCATCTTTGTTTGCATGATCCAGACCGTGATCTCAGCACGCTTTGCCGCGAACGATAAGGAGTTTTCGCGACTGTTCGATAAAGTCTCATTCGGCATGATTACCTTCATATATCTGGCGATCAATATCGCTTTGCCGCTGAGCGCACAAATAAGATGATATGAATTCGGTGTAGAATAATTTTGTCTTGAACTGGCCAAAAACCTCGAGCCGCTAAGTTAACAACTTCTAAAGGATTAATACTGTGAGTAATCTGAATGAAATCACTGTTGACGGCGATGAACGCGCAAAACTGTTATGCATAAAGATAGCACAAGAAATGATGAAAGAATTTGGAATTTCAATGCCAGAGGCAATTGGGCGAGTCAATAGAGAATGGAAAAATAAAAGAATTTTTGGTCCAAACCAAGTCTATCGTGAAAACTTGGAATACTGGGCTAAAAGAATATACTATAAGCCCGGAACTTATTGGTGGGTAGAGAAGTGGTTAGCCGAACATATACCCGAGCCCAAGCCGTATCCTTAAAACATATGTCCCTAGGAACAGACCTCGAACCGCTAGGTTCAAGCCTTACGCGAGGAATTTTTTATACACCGTTTTTAGCTGCATTTACGCAGGCGCGGTCCTATTTTTTCCGTTTGCGCCACTCAAGGAACGGTTCAAACAATTAAGCCGTATGATAAAATGTTTGTCAATTTTTCAGACCCACAAGGAGATGCATCATGAGAACATTCATCAACCTGCTTCTGCCCCTCACTCCAGCGCTGGTTTTATTTGGCCCACTAATAATCGTCATCGCGTACGATCCTTCCAATCACCTTTGGGCAGATGTGGGAGCCTTCATGACCGGAGTTGGTATACTTATTCTGTTCTTGAAGATCATGGACCAATCACGGCAGATTGAAGAAATCACTCGCTTGCTTAAAGGCAACGATCAGAAGATGCCTCGTAGTTGATTGCTCTCTTGTCTTAAATCCAAGATGAAAAATGTAGGGCAATAGGAATGGAACCTCGAACCGCTAGGTTGTAGTTTTACTTCCTATGCGAGGAACTTTTTTTATCAATTTAAGGCGCAGTTTTATTGTTAAGGAGATGATCATCATGAAGAACGGAAAAACTCTCGGTATCTTCTGTTTCGTTGTGGCCGTTATTACACTTGTGGCTGGGATCTTTCACTTGTTAGGAAAAGATTTTCTTTGGGGCGGGGCAAATGTAGCGGCAGCTTTAGTATTTGTTATTCTGGGGATTAGAAGCATGCGCGGGAAGGGGTAATAAACTTAACGCAGGCGTTAAGAGTCTCTGGCATTGGAGATTAACGCTTTTCCCAGGGAATACTGTGAGAATTTGTACAGTGATTCAGAAGTAATCGCTTTGTATTGGTATCTGCTCTTATGAGCATTAGAGCTTATGGACAATGCTACTGGACGAGTTATCGTAAACCCGAACATATCCCGCATCTAATTTAAACGAATTCAATAAGACAAGCATGCTTCGCGACCTCAACATGAGATGTTCAATACAGTTGTATAATCGCTAAAATTTTTACTCTGCGAGTATGATGTCGCCTTGGAGGTGCCATGAAAAAACTGGGCCGGATTCTCGGTCGGTTGTTAGTTGGGGTATTGATCATCGCTTTAGTGCTTGGAGGAGTTGCAACTTATTATTTCAAAAGTTATTTGCCAAATAAAGTCGCGCCGCAATCGTTCCCGCAAATTGATGGCACGCTTCACGTGACGGGACTCAACGGCACGGTAGATGTTTATCGCGATAATATGGGCATTCCCCACATCTACGCCACCACTTCACACGATCTATTCTTTGCCGAAGGCTATGTCCACGCGCAGGATCGCTTCTGGCAAATGGACACTTGGCGGCATATCGGTTCCGGTTCGCTTTCTGAGATGTTCGGCAAAGGTCAAGTCTCGACCGATGCGTTTCTCCGCACGCTCGGCTGGGAAGAAATTTCGCAACAGGAATACGCGCTGTTAAGCCCGGACTCAAAAGCCATCCTTGATGCCTATACCGATGGTGTCAACGCCTATCTCAAAAATCATGATGGCACCGCCTTGAGCCTTGAATATGCCGTGTTGAAATTACTCAGCCCCGATTACAAGATCACACCGTGGACGCCAGTCAACAGTCTCACTTGGGGCAAGGCGATGGCTTGGGATTTGCGCGGCAACATGGATGACGAGATCGAGCGCGCGGTTCTGCTCAAAACACTCACGCCTCAACAAATTGATCAACTCTTCCCGCCTTATCCGTCCGATCATCCGGTCATCGTCAATCAGATTGGCGCTGGGACACCAGCATCATCTGCGACTCAAGATACTGCACAATTTCAAATCCCCGATGCGACTCTTTCCGCGCTGGAAAAGAACACTTCTCTTCTCGACTCCGTGCTGGGTCCAGCCAGCGATGGAATTGGTTCCAACTCCTGGGTCGTCTCCGGCGAGCTGACCACAACCGGCAAGCCTATTCTCGCCAACGATCCGCATCTCGAAATCCAAATGCCGTCTATTTGGTATCAAGTGGATTTGCATTGCCTGCCGAAGAGCGATCAATGTCCGTATGAAGTGGCCGGCTTTTCATTTGCAGGTGTGCCTGGCGTTATCATCGGACACAACGACAAGATTGCATGGGGCTTTACCAACACGGGTCCCGATGTGATGGATTTGTTCATCGAAAAAGTGAATCCCGCTAATCCGAATCAATATCAAATGAACGGACAATGGGTTAACTTTCACACGCACGCGGAAACAATTAATGTTGTAGGCGGCAGTCCAGTCACGATCACTGTCCGCTCGACCGATCATGGTCCTATAATTTCAGATACGTATGGACCATTAGCAAATACGAACATCGATAATGCTCCCGATTTTGTTCCATTTAAGGAACGCGCCGGAGTTCAATTGCCTGCTCAGTATGCGATCGCGCTCGACTGGACTGCGCTCAAACCATCCACGCCGTTTGAAGCGGTTTGGGGATTTAACAAAGCACAGAATTGGAATGACTTCCGTGCCGCTGCGCAAAATTTCCATGTGCCCGCGCAAAATCTTATCTACGCAGATATAGATGGCAACATCGGTTATCAAATGCCCGGCGATGTTCCGATCCGAAAGAGCGGCGATGGACGTTATCCTGTTCCCGGTTGGACCAGTCAATACGATTGGACGGGATTCATTCCGTTCGATCAATTGCCTTACACATACAATCCAAGCGAAGGATACATCGTCACTGCCAACAATCAGGTCGCACCGAATAATTATCCATACTTCATTACTGCCGATTGGAATTATGGTTTCCGCGCTAATCGCCTCGTAAACCTGATTAAGAACGCGCCCGGAAAAATTGATCTGACTTACATCCAGAAAATGCAAGGCGATGATTATGATGCCAATGCGGAAACCTATGTCCCGTTGCTTCAACAAATGAGCAATCAATTCACCGGCAATGATGCTACAGCGCTCAACCTGCTCAAGAACTGGGACGATCAAGCCAAATCTAAGTCATCCTCCGCGGCAATCTTCGAATCGTTTTGGAGTCATTTATTGTCAAACACCTTCGATGATGATCTGCCGAATAAATATTGGCCGGACGATTCATCTCAATGGAATGAAGTCATGCGCAACCTTGCCAAGAATCCAACCGATCCATTCTGGGATGATAAAACTACCAAGAACGTGGTCGAGACGCGCGATGACATCATCAAGAAATCTTGGAGTGAAGCAGTCAGCGAGTTGGAAGGCAAATATGGAAGCGATATGTCGAAGTGGAATTGGGGCCAGATGCACACTGCCACATTCCAAAACCAAACGCTGGGCACAACAGGAATCGGGCTGATAAACTCATTGTTCGACCGCGGTCCCTTCCCCACCAGCGGAGGAAACAACATCGTCAACGCCACCGCCTGGGCAAATGTCGGTCAGGATTACACCGTCACCGATCTGCCGTCCATGCGAATGATCGTGGATATGAGCGACCTGAGCAATTCATTGACGGTTCATACTACCGGTGAATCAGGCCACCCCTATAACAAACATTACGACGATATGTCCGCGATATGGGCTAATATTCAATATTATCCAATGCTGTGGGATCAGCAAACGATCATCCAACAAACCGAAGGACATCTACAGTTGATGCCGTAAATTTCGTAGGGGCGACTTGCGAGTCGCCCCTATCGTTTTAATCTATAAGCCAGCCAGGCAAAAAAGGTAATCCCCGCGGCGCTGGCAAGGAAATCAAATATATCAGATGTACGTGTGGGGAAAAAACGCTGCGAATATTCTTCGAGCCCGACAAATATGGCTAAGATCAAACTGGAAATAACGGCGAGCCGCTTCTTATCCGCGAGCGGACGCGCCCTCGAAAACACTCAAGTTTACGACGAAGCTCAACAATCCAAACAGAACAAAATGCCCAACCTTGTCGCCGTTCGGAAAATCATAGACCCTGCCGAGATAACCCATATGTCTCGTATCGGCGAGGATGATAATCAAAACAATAAACAGCCCGAAGAAAATCGCCCAGCGTTTCATAAAATACTGAAGCGCCTCACGGCGCTTCAAAGGATCAAGCCTCAGCGTGTGAGCCTGCCTGCCGCGCCTTCCAAGCTTCCCATACTGCCGGAAGAAGCGATACCACCACAATGCCGATCACGACAATGGAAAAATGATCGCGCACAAATGGAATGTTTCCAAAGAAATAACCGGCGAAAGTAAAGAGCGCCACCCATGCCACACAACCGGAAACGTTATAAAGCGAAAAGTAATCGAAAGGCATTTTGCCCACGCCCGCTACGAACGGCGCAAAGGTGCGGATGATCGGAACGAAGCGCGCGAGGAAGATTGTCTTCCCACCGTACTTTTCAAAGAAAGCATGGGTGCGATCCATGTAGTCCTGTTTGATCCATTTTATGTTCTTGGCTTCATCGCCAATCCAATAGCCGATCCAATAATTGACGGTGTTGCCTACGATAGCGGCAATCATCAATAGAATCAGCAACAGCCAAAGGTTCAGCGAACCGATTGCCGCGAATGCTCCTGCGGCGAAGATTAACGAATCACCGGGCAGGAACGGAGTGACCACAAAGCCGGTCTCCATGAAGATCACGAAGAACAACAAACCATAGGTCCATGCGCCATATTGAGCGATGACCGCGGCCATGTGCGTATCGAGATGCAGGAATACATCGATCAGAAAGTTTACAAAAGACATGAGTGAACCTCGAGCTTAAATTTTTGAACGCCGCATTATATCGCATCATTCCCCTTATTGGGGCGGACTCTCACCAAACTGAACCAATACCCACCGATAAGAACCACAAGACTGCCAATGATCACCATGCCAAGATTGAGCGTGCCAATGGGAAACAAGATCCAATTACGCAAGCTCCCAACATATTGGCCGGCCGCTGAGCCCACCAAAGAAAAGATAAGATAGAGGAACAATCGTCCCAGCCCGCCGTCGAGAAAAAAGTGAAATAGGGCGCCCATCAATAAAGCAATGATCAAGCCAAGCACGAGGGAAGGAATGGTCATTGAATTAATCCTCCTCCGAGCAAAACATCGCCTTGATAAAAGACCGCCGCCTGCCCGGCTGTGATGTCTCTCTGCGGCGCATCAAACTGAACCTTGACCTGACCATCCTCTAACGGCATGACCAGCGCCTCGGCCTCTTTCGCGGTGTAACGAATCTTGACCTCGGCGCGAAACGATTCATTCGGCGCTTCGCCCGAAATCCAATTGACGTTATGCGCGATCAATTCACGCGAACCAAGCTCATCCTGCGTGCCAACGATCACTGTATTCGATGTGGCATCTTTATCCAAAACGTATAATGGCACAGCCGAAGAAACTCCCAATCCTTTTCGCTGGCCGATGGTGTAATTCGCCAACCCATTATGTTCGCCGACCACTTTCCCATCACGTCGCGTGATCTTCCCCGGCTTTAACATATCCGCCGCGTTGCGCTGGAGAAAGTTTCGGTAGTTATCTCCTGCAAGAAAACACAAATCCTGACTGTCATGTCGGGAGGCGGTCGGCAATCCAAATGACTCAGCGATCTTGCGAATCTCAGGTTTGGTGTAATCGCCAACTGGGAACAAGGCTCGCTTCAATTTTTCTTGATTCAATACATGCAATACATATGATTGATCTTTTGAACGGTCCACAGCACGCAACAACTGATGCCTGTCTCCTGCATCCTGCTTTCTAACATAATGTCCTGTCGCCATGAATTCCGCTTCGAGAGCCAGAGCGTGATTGAGAAGAAACTCCCAGCGAATCTGACGATTGCAAATCAGACACGGATTTGGCGTCTCGCCGCGCGCATAACCATCCAGAAAATACTCGACGACTGTCTTGCGAAAGACTTCTTTCGCATCCACGACATAAAACGGAATATCCAAGTTGGCGGCGACGCGACGCGCCAACGCCATCGCATCGGGCGTACAGCATCGGTTGGACTCTTCCTTACCCGGCTCCGACCACAACCTCAGCATCATGCCGATGACCTCATAGCCTTGTTGTTTAAGTAAAGCCGCAGCAACGGACGAATCCACCCCGCCGCTCATGGCAACGACAACTTTTGTCATTTCGACAATTCCCGCGCTTTCGAAATGATAGAAGGTAAAGTTCGAATAAAAGAATCGATTTCTTCAACAGTAGTATTCAGACCAAGTGTGATCCGCAAAGAACCCAACCCCCATTCGCGCGACAAGCCAATCGCATCCATTACCTCGCTGGGTTCGGGATTGCCCGTCTTGCAAGCAGAACCGGATGAGCATGCAAAACCCGCCGCATCAAGCAGAGTCAAAAGCAGGTTGCCATCCACATCTTTGAACGTAAACGAAGCGTGATTCGGCAAACGAATGTCCATATGACCCGTCAAGCGCGAATCGGGAATTGTTTCAAGGACAGCGCCAATAATTTGATCCCGCAATGGCTTAACGTGAGCAATGCGTTGCTCACGTTCCTCAACAGTGAGACGCAGTGCTTCCGCTAAGCCCACAATATATGGAACGTTCTGAGTTCCTGCTCGTAGATTGTTTTCCTGGCCGCCTCCGGTCTGTGACGGAATCACTGGCGTGCCCTTCCGAACATATAACGCGCCGATGCCTTTCGGCCCATAAAATTTATGTGCGCCTAATGAAAGCAAATCTACGCCAAGCAATTGAACGTCAACCTGCAAATACGGCACGGCTTGCACTGCATCCGTATGGAATAACACGTTGTGCTGATGACAAACTTCGGCAATTTCGCGAATCGGATTTATCGTGCCGATCTCGTTATTTGCGTACATCACAGATACCAGCGCGGTCTTATCATCGAGCGCGCGCTCAACGTTTTGCGGTTGTACCATGCCGTGTTTATCCAGGTCAAGCCACTTGACTTCAAAGCCGAAATATTTTTCAAGCTGTTCGGCGGTTTTGCTGACCGCATGATGTTCCGCCTTTGAGGTGACGATCCGATTCGCGCCGGTTTTCTCGCGCATAGCTAAAGCCGCGCCGCGCAAAGCCAAATTATCCGATTCAGAGCCGCATGAGGTGAAGACAATTTCATCGGCGCGACAGTTCAATGCGGAAGCAACCGTCTCACGCGCGGATTTGATCGCGGCCTCCGCTTGCTGTCCATAGCGGTGAACCGATGACGGGTTTCCGAATGAAGCGGAGAAGTAGGGCATCATCGTGTCGAGAACGCGTGGATCAACAGGCGTGGTCGCGGCATAATCGAGATAAATCTGATTCATGGTGGAGCGATTATAACCCTATTGAATATGTCATCCGAATATGCTATAGTTGGCAAAATCTTTGTCGTCAGAGGAACGAGCCAGAATGCCAATAAATACTTTTAAATGCCCCAATTGCGGTTCGCCAGTCACGACCACCGGCGCAGAAAAAGAAGTCCAGTGTGCTTATTGCGGAAGCACAGTGATCGTACCGGAAGAGTTGCGTGTCGCGCCGCAACCGCAGCCTCAGCCGATGCAATACAATTTTGGACCAACGAGTTAGCCCAATGATCAGGTTTTCCAAAATCTGGAAAGCGCTGGGAAAGTTGCCGCGGGCGTCACGGTCGGTGTAACAGCGGTGAGTTTCATCCTCCCTATCATCCTGACGTGCGTCATTCTCGCGGCGGTTGGCGGGATTTTGTTTTATGTATTTTCAAACGTGAAATCAACCCTTAATCAGGCCCATCAAACCGCCAGTACCGTATCGGCTCCAATCAACGAAGTTTCAACTGCAACGCCAGCACCCACACCTACCGAAGCCATTCCAACGCCGGTACCGTTTACAAAAGTGTTGTTCAAGGATGATTTCAGCAATTCATCGAGTGGATTGCCCAGGGACCGCAATTCAAAATATACGCTTGAATATAAAAACGGGAAGTATCACGTTCTTATTAACGATCAAGGTAAGGGACAAGAAGTGACAATGGACAACCAGGGGAGTAATTATAAAGACGTCAGCGTCGAGGCTGATATACAACAGACTATCGGCCCAAGTGATGGATTGATGGGCGTCACATGCAGGGATGATAACAACGGGAACTTCTACAGCTTCGAGTTCAGCCAAAATGGTACCTATGGGATATACAAATATTCAAATGGGAGCGCGGATTCACTTGACGAAGAAACCATGGATCCAAATACTGTTAATCAGAACGACGTGAATCACCTCGAAGGAGTTTGCAGTGGCGATACATTGACACTGCTTTTAAACGGGCAAGTGCTATCACAAGTGCAGGATTCCGATTATTCCAAAGGAGCTGTAGGGTTGACTGTGCTAACCGGTTCTAGCGGCGATCCGGGAGTAGATGTGCTGTTCAGTAACTTTGTAGTCAAGGGACCATAAACCAATCAAAGACTTGCCTGACGGCAAGTCTTTTTCTTCTACCATCCCACTGTTATAATCGAATGGCGATTTCAGATTCAGGAGTTCTTATGGTAGACACAATCAAATTCGGCACGGATGGCTGGCGCGGCGTGATCGCCGAGGATTACACCTTCGATAACGTTCGCCGCGCGGCGCAAGGATTTGCTTCATATTTAATGGAAAAAGGTAAACAGGGACAATGGGTCATTGTTGGCCACGATAAACGCTTCGACAGTGAATTCTTCGCCGCGGCCGCCGCTGAAGTTTTGGCAGGCAACGGGCTAAAGGTTTGGCTAACCAATGGTGCCACGCCCACGCCCGTCATTGCATACGCGGTGGTCGACAAGAAAGCCTGCGGCGCGATCAATATCACCGCCTCGCATAATCCTGCAACGGATAACGGATTTAAAGTCCGCGACGAAAACGGCGGAGCGATTGATCCAGAAGGGTTGAAGAGGATCGAATCTCTTATTCCGGATGATATGAAAAATGTAAAACGTAAAGCGCAAAGTAACGCGGAAGCAGATGGTTCCATCGTCAAGTTCGACGCGTCGAACGCATATATCGAGCACGTCAAGAAACTGGTCGATTTCCAAAAACTAAAGGACGCAGGTTTCATCGTGATGGTTGATTCGATGTGGGGCAACGGCGGCGGATGGTTCGCCAGCTTGCTGGCCGGCGGAAAAACCAAAGTGGTCGAAATCCACAAGGACCGCAATCCATTATTTCCTGAAATGAAGCGACCTGAACCGATCCCGCCGAACATCGATGTCGGCTTGAAAGCAACTGTTGAGAACCAAGCCGATGTTCTGCTCGTCACTGACGGCGACGCGGATCGTCTCGGTGTAGGCGACGAGAAAGGTGAATTCGTCAACCAATTGCGCGTATATGCTTTATTGGCTTATTATCTGCTTGAAGTACGCGGTGAGCGCGGCGCAATTGTCAAAACGCTTTCGACCACAACCATGCTGAATAAACTCGGCGCCTTGTACAATGTGCCGGTCTATGAAACCGGCGTGGGATTTAAATTCGTTGCGCCCAAGATGATGGAAACGAATGCGATGATCGGCGGCGAAGAAAGCGGCGGCTACGCTTTTCGCGGCAACGTGCCCGAACGTGATGGAATCCTGGCTGGGTTATACATGCTCGATTTTATGGCGCGCACCGGCAAGAAGCCAACTGAACTTCTAAAGATGCTCTTTGATAAAGTCGGCGCACATTACTACGATCGCATTGACACGCCGTTCAGCGGCGACCGGAAAACCCGCGAAGAAACGATCCTGAAAGCAAATCCAAAAACAATTGGCGGCTTGAAAGTCACCGAATTGGTCACGATAGATGGCTTCCAATTTAAACTGGAAGATGGCGGCTGGATGCTCATTCGATTCAGCGGCACCGAACCCATTATGCGCGTTTATTGCGAGACCACGCACCAGGATAAGGTGCAAGCCATTTTGCAGGATGGATTGAAAGTTGCAGGTTTGAAGAGTTAAGAGTTGCGAGCCCGGATGTTCGAACGTTGAACCTTAACCTTCAACTTGCAACTCCCTGGAGCAACCTCATGAAACTAACCGACACTCATTGCCATTTGGACCTCGAGCAATTCGATGCAGACCGCGACGCGGTGCTTCTGCGCGCGATCAATGCAGGCCTGACGCGTATTCTGGTCCCATCTCTTACCGGGACCTCGAGCCGTGCCGCCGTTAAATTAGCTGAATCGAATCCGATGCTTTATGCGGCAGTGGGTGTCCATCCTAATGAAGCAGAGACGTGGGACGGGCAAACTATTTCCTCGTTAAAAGAACTCGCGGCGCAAAGTCTCAAAGTGGCTGCCATCGGCGAGATCGGCTTGGACTATTACTGGAACAAGTCGTCGCATGAGGAACAGATTTCAATCTTGAAGGAACAATTGGCCCTCGCGGCCGAGTTGGATTTACCAGTTGTGATTCACAGCCGCGAGAAAGAGGACGCACAACAAGGTGAGTGTGCCGAGGACCTGATCAAGATTTTGGAGGAATGGGTATCAGGCCTGCGGTCGAGGAATGAAACGCTCGCGCAAAAGCCGGGAGTCCTGCATTCGTTTTCGGGATCGATTGAAACAGCCCAGCGTGCGATTGAACTCGGATTCTACATCGGCGTGACCGGTCCCATCACGTATAAACATGCCGAGCAGAAACGTCAAGTGATAAGCAATTTACCTTTAGAGCAATTGCTGATCGAAACCGATGCGCCATATCTCGCGCCGGAACCTCATCGAGGAAAACGAAACGAACCTGCCTTTGTACTCCATATTGCTGATAAAATTGCAGAAATAAAATCCCGTACCCCGCAGGAGGTTGTGGCCGCAACGACAGAAAACGCGGCGCGCCTTTTCTCCTGGGGAGAGTCTGTTTGAATAACGTTAGCTTCATTTCACCAGTACAAACTCAACTCCAACTCGTCGAAGCGCGACTGCAAGCCCAAGCGGATGGTCGTCATCCGGATTTGCGCGCGGCGCTCGGGCAGATCCTGGCCGCGGGCGGCAAGCGAATCCGCCCGGCCATTACCCTGCTGGTGGGAAATATGCTCGGCGCTCCCGAGGACAAACTTGTCACGCTCGGAGCAGCCTTGGAATTACTCCATACCGCCACGCTCGTGCACGACGACTTGATCGACGGATCGCTGTTGCGCCGCGGCATGCCGACTTTAAACGCGCGCTGGTCTCCTGCCGCAACGGTCTTGACCGGTGATTTCCTTTTTGCCCGCGCCGCTCAACTGGCCGCGGACACGGATCATCTGCCGTTGATGAAACTATTCGCCAAAACACTGGCAGTCATCGTCAACGGTGAACTGACCCAAATGTTCTCCGCGCGCGGTGTAGTGGATCGCGAGAATTATGCACTGCGCATCTATGCCAAAACCGCTTCCCTTTTTGAAATGACCAGCCGCGCCGCGGCGATGCTTAGCCCCGTAAACGAAGCAACCATTGAAACCATGCGCATGTTTGGTTACGAAACCGGTATGGCCTTCCAAATCGTGGATGATATTCTGGATTTCACCAGCGAGGAATCCGCTATCGGCAAACCGGTCGGCTCCGACCTGTTCAACGGTTTGGTCACGCTACCGGCGATTTATTACGCCGAGGCTTGTCCCGATGATGAAGATGTTAAGTCACTGACGAACGGCGGTTGGGGAAACCAGGAACACATGGAAAGACTGGTTGAATCCATCCGCAAGACAGACGCCGTGAAAAAGGCCATGGAAGAAGCAAAACAACACGCCGCGCAAGCCTTGCGAATATTGGAAGATTTTGATCCCAGCCCGGAACGCGAGGGTTTGGAAAACTTGGTGAAGTACATCGTAGATCGGAACGTTTGATTCTGATCGCGTTTTCAACAGTACAGTATTTCAAGGTTCGAATGACCAATCCACGACGTCCTTTCCGCATCAATGTCGGCTTCATCATCCATGAGGAAGTCGGTTATACCTGCGAGTTCCCATTTGAATTTGAAAAAGTCAGGATCGATGAAGATCTTGACTTGCAAAATTTCATTGGCACCATTCAAGTCAGCCGCACGCCGCAAGGATTGTTGGTTCAGGGAAATTTTTCAGGGAAGATCATGCTGGAATGTGTGCGATGCTTGAATGAATTTAGCAAACCCCTCGTCTGGAATTTGACCGAGCTTTACGCGTTCAACGAAAAGTCGGTGAGCGACTCGGGATTGATCATTCCCGACGATGCACAGATCGATCTGGAATTGCTCATCCGTGAATATGCCCTGCTCGAAATCCCGATCAATCCCATTTGCAAACCGGATTGCAAAGGTCTGTGCCCCGTTTGCGGCCAGGACTTGAACGTCGCTGATTGCGGTCATCACCCTCCGCAAGATGAATCTCCGTTCTCGGTTTTGAAGAAATTATTATAGACGAAATGTCCGCCTCAAAAAAAGAAGAGATCTTATATTGTGGCATTGCGCTAGTTGTTTCTGCGGGGGTATTTCTTTCGTACTTTTCCATTAGCGGCTCTTGGAATTTCAATCCGGCGGCTTTTCCAAAAATGTTAACGGGAACTGCAGATCGTCCTTATGTTTACCGTCAACTAATCCCGATGATTTCCAAGTTGACTGCATGGTTGGTTCCTCAATGGGCAATTGAGCTTTTTCAGAAAGGACCAGATAGTCTCAAAAATACAATCAATTTATTAAGCCAAGGGGTCTATCCACGAGAAGCGATCATTGCAATCATCTTGATCTACTTCTGCCTCGTTGGATTTATTTTCGCAGAAAGAGCATTGCTTAAGCAGTTGGAATATCCACAGGATGCACAACAAATCATACCGATCGTTCTCACAATTTTGATCCTGCCATTGACCGTTTTTCATGGATATATCTACGACCTTCCTCAACTTTTCTTATTCACTCTTGGATTGCTTTTTATTGTTCGCGAACAATGGCAGTTCTATCTTCCGCTCCTAGCCATTGCAACCTTGAACAAGGAAACTTCAATTTTCCTGATTGTGATCTTTGCTCTATATTTCTTTCGATCTTTAAGCCGTAAAACCTATTTCGTTCTGCTGGTCGCGCAGACAATCATTTATGTTTTCGTGCATGGCCTGATCGTTTATTTATATAGAAATAATCCGGGTCAATCAATCGATTGGACGATTGAACTTCATATCCATCAATATTCTCAATACCCGATCACGTTCCTCGTTACTCTTCTTTTCTTTGGAGCCATCCTCTTCTTGGTCTTTAAGGGCTGGCAATACAAACCGTTTTTCCTGCGAATATCCTTCAGTGTTTTCTTTATGTTTCTTGTCTTGTTTTTTGCAGGGGGCAGAGAAATGGAATTTCGAGTTTTCATAGATATCTTGCCCATCTTTGGGACTCTCATGTTTCCGTACAGGAAAGCAACCTAGCTTGGAACGTAAAGCTCTATTGACAAACTACTCCCCGCCGCTTAAACTATCATCCATGATTTCACGCTCTTCTAAAATGGTGACAATGACCATGTCCATGCGCAGCATGATGCAAATGGAGACCTATTGTCGCGTTTGGGATCAGCGTTAGTTTCACCTTTGTCGAAATGAGAGGCTGTCCCAATTGCGGACGGCTTTTTTGTTTGTAAGAACGGTTTATGGTGAATAGGTAATGGCTCATGGAAAATAACGCAACTCATGAAAACCTTCCAACCGTGATCCAAAATCCATTATCTATGATCTACTGATGGAGAAACGAATGTCTGAAAATATTTTGATCGCGATTGCCTGGCCTTACGCCAATGCCGAAATTCACGTTGGAAACATCACCGGCTCCCACCTGCCCGGTGACATCGTCGCACGCTACCATCGGCTCAAAGGAAACAAAGTCCTCATGGTCAGCGGCACGGACTCGCACGGTACGCCGGTCACGATCCGCGCCGACCAAGAAGGCAAACCGGTCGAGGCAGTATATAAGCGATTCCATGAAAGCTTCATTCAAGTTTTCAAAGGTTACGGCATCACCTATGATTTATTTACAACCACGCACACCGAGAATCACTTCAAGGTTTCGCAGGATATGTTCCTCGCTTTGCAGAAAAATGGGTTTATGTTTACGGCGAAATCCATGCAGTGGTATTCGCCCTCGACTAATAAATTTTTACCCGACCGCTATGTCGAAGGGACATGTTATATCTGCGGATATGAAGGCGCGCGCTCCGATCAATGCGACAACTGCGGCAACGTGCTCGAGCCGGAGAAATTGATCAATCCGCGCTCGAAGACGGGCGGCGCGCTCGAACTGCGCGAGACCGAACATTTCTATCTCGATCTGTCCAAGCTCGAACCTGACGTCAAAAAGTTTTTGCAAGAACGCTCCGAGCATATGCGCGACACGGTCATCGGCGAATCACTGCGAAAGATTGAATCCGAAGGCTTGAAGCCGCGCGCCATCACACGCGATCTCGATTGGGGCATTCCAGTTCCGGTCGCGGGTTGGACCGAAGCGGGCAAACGTATTTACGTTTGGTTCGAGGCCGTGATCGGCTATCTCTCCGCACCGATTGAATGGAGTCAGTTATCGGCGCAGAAAGAAGCGTGGCGCGAGTGGTGGGTCAATCCCAAGGCGAAGCAACTCCACTTCATCGGCAAGGACAACATCTTCTTCCACACGTCGCTGTGGCCCGCGCAACTGATGGGCGCGGGAAGTCAATTCATGCAAATCTTTGCGGACGATGAACAACCACTTACCCTTCCATATGATGTGCCCGCCAATCAATTCATGAATCTCGAAGGGCAGAAGATCAGCGGCTCGCGCAACTGGGCGATATGGGGACTCGACGCGCTAACGCGTTACGATCCCGATGCCTTGCGCTATTACCTGACGGTCAACATGCCGGAGATGAAGGACAGCGATTGGGACTGGAAAGAGTTTGTGGCGCGCAACAACAACGAACTGGTGGCGACGTGGGGCAACCTTGCCAACCGCGTGCTGGCGTTCTGTTACAAAAATTGGAATGGATATGTGCCTAATGTAGATTTAGCCACGCTTCGCCCCGCGGACTTGGAGTTGCTCGCCGTTATCGAAAACGGATTCAACTCGGTCGGCGCGGAACTCGAAGCCGTACGTCTGCGTTCAGCTTTGGGCGAAGCCATGAAGCTCGCCACCGCCGTGAATGTGTATCTCGATGTCAACGCGCCGTGGACAGCCATGAAGACCGATAAAGATGGCGCAGCAAAAACCGTTTACACCGCGCTGAAAGCCATCGACTCGCTCAAAGTGATATTCGCCCCGTTCCTGCCATTCACCAGTCAGCGGCTGCATGAGTTTTTCGGCTATGAGACTCAGCTATTTGGTGAGCAATATACCGAGACGGTCAAAGACTCGCTCGGCGAGCATACAGTATTGAGGTATCGCGGCATTGAAGGATTGCAATGGAAGCCCAGCGAATTGAAGCCGGATGCAAGGCTGAATCAGCCGGGGCCGCTTTTCAAGAAGTTGGAAGATAGTGTGATCGAAGAAGAAAGAGCGAGATTAGGAAAGTAACCGGAAATCGGAGCGATTTGTGGAAAAGATTAAACAATCGCTAAAGAAATATTAATCAAATAGTAATCATGGCAGGATATACTTTGGCTGTCGAATCTATAGCCAGAGTGTGAAGGAGCAACCCATGATTACCAAGAAGTATTCCAAAGATGGAACAAAATGTGATGTTACGTTTCAACTACCGGCGGAGATCAATAGCAATCAGGCGTTCGTGTGCGGCAATTTTAGCGATTGGACGCCGGAAGAGATGAAGCGCCTGAAAAACGGCGGATTTTCCATCCGCATGAAGTTGAAGGCGAAACAAAATTATCAGTTCCGCTACCGATTGGATGGCGAACGCTGGGAAAATGACCCCGCCGCCGATGCACTCATCCCAAATACATTTGGCAGCGAGGACTCTGTTTTGCAGCTCTAGGCAAAATTAGACTTCAATAGAAGCCTAGCACGTTGAAGCCGGACGCAATCAGCCTGCTCCGCTGTTTGCGAAGTGCCGCGCCGCGAGAAGAAGTTGGAAGAAAGAGAAAGATTAGGAAAATAAATCAAAAACGGATGTTGCGATGACATCCGTTTTTTTGTCTTTTGAAGCGCGGCAGAGAAAAACGCGAAGTTTGCGGTCAGGCATGAGGGTTTCCCCAGATTTGGGATTGGTCAAATTATACGGCGAATTGCCATTTAAAGGTATCATCTCAATAATGAGGGGTTAGCGAGCGACCAAGAACGACCCAAGTTGAGTTCGCAGGCGGCTTGTTGAATCAATTCAGGCAAGGGTGGAATCACATTCTTCTTCAAGATGCGATCTCGAATGTATTCATAGAAACTAACCTTCAACTTTTTCGTGGTAGCCGCTAAGGTTTGGAACGTATCCCAAGCCTGCTTGCCCTCTAGGGTGCGCGGTCCAAAACTCACATCCCGCTTGCGAACCCGTTGGCGAACTCCCAGTTCGGCGGGGTTATTATGCAAGGGCAGTTCTGGATATTTCAAAACCAGCAAGAGCGACTCTTTCTTCGAGTGCGTTTTTGCGATTTGTTTATCTAACTCTCCGTAGTCAGTGCGGGCCGTGAAGAGTTGATCAAACTCTGCTTCGAGACGAGAGGCTTCCTGCAGCGTGGGGCTCTGGCGATAGGTCAGTAGCTGGTTGTAATAGTTCCAGAACCGCTTGCAAAATTCTTCCTGAATTTTTCGATGCAAGGCCACCACCGGCATGAGTTTCTTGTAAGCGCGCCCCTCGTGTACGCAGCACAACATCAACCAGCGCGTCAACCCTTTGAACTGCGGTGCATCGTCGCACACCAGCGCCTGTACAATCGGATGATTAGTTTCGGCGTGATAGGCTGCCACCGCCGCGGCGCTCAAGATGGCCGTCCGTTGCTGCGGATTCAAGTCGGGCAATGCGCTGTCCAGTCTTTCTTGGAAGGTGGCTTCACTCAAGTCTTGCTCGCTGCACCATCCGGGCAAAACTTGCTGAGCCGCCTTCGATAAGGCCACCTGCTCCAAGGAGTCCAGCGCTTCTTCATTCAGCCGGAACATGCGCGCTCGTCCCTGGCGCAGTACATCCAGAACGGACAAGCGATCTTTTCGGGGACGCGTATGATATGAAGTGTAGATCGAATTGCATACCACGTGACAATGTTCGTTCTGCCCGTTCACTCGCGTCTCCGTATCGTCTATGTGCTGCCAGGGACTGCTACTCAAGCCTGCCGCATATACCGCTGCACTCTCTGCATGAAAATCTTCGCGGTTCTTGATCAGCAAATTGGACAATTCCCCATCCGAAATCTGGACACCTACATGACCATAGAATTCCAGGATCTTCGGCTCGCTCGTTCCAATCCCAAAGTACATACACAAACTCAGCGCCTTGATCCCCGGCCCGAACTGACCTTCATAACCACACGGCAGTTCCGCTACATACGTTTTGCCATTTGAAGCCGAATAATATTTTTGCTTGTGGAACAGAGTATTGTTGCTACGTAACAAAATATCCTGCACCACCACATCTTCATATCCCTTGAACTCGGCATCCGGCGGCAATCTCGAAGGATCCACTTCCACCACTTGTTCTTGATCTATTTTGATTTCCATTTTCTTTTTGCTTTTGTGTCGAGGTCGCGCCTTGTGCCGTTCTTTCTCTGAAGAGTGATCCGTGGCAGGCGCTTTTGCAATGTTCCCCTTGATATTGGGTTTGCCTTGCCGAAGGCCCTTTCAATCGGTTGACTTCATCTCGCAAACGCTGAATCTCAATCTGTGCATTGTGCAAGTCAGTCGCCTGTTTCTCAATCAAGTTCAACAACCGCTTGATTAACTCTCGAGCGTTTTCCTCATGAATTGAAGTCAGGTCAAGATCTTCCAACATTGCCGCGTGAGTGTACTCGTTTCTTCTTCCATTGAAAAGCGTTCGGTATCATTTCGGCTTTCCCCTATTTATTGAGATGATACATTTAAAGGGCAGAAAATTCAATTTTTCCTGCTTTCCAGCCCCTTTCCCCCTGCCCGCAGACAATCCCGACACGGCTTAAGGTTTAGACTCAACGCCTCATGGTTTAGTCTTAACGCCTTAAGGTTTTGACTCCACGGCTTATAGTTTAGTCATGACGCCTTAAGGTTTTGACTCCGCGCCTTGTGGTTTAGTCTTAAGGCCTTAAGGTTTTGATTCCACACCTTATGGTTTAACCTTAAGACGAAAAGGTTAAACCAAAAAGGATGAGGTCAATACCAGCCAGGCTTTTTACGGCAGATGATTCGCGCCGAATCGTCAATGTATTATGCAGTCCAAGAAATTTTTTGATAAAATAAGTCAATTTTATTCGCCAAAGGAGATTGCAAATGAGAAAATTTTGGAAGTGGCTTGGAATTGTGATCGGTATTCTGCTTGGTTTGTTGATCATCCTGCTGGCTGTGTTTTATTTGAAAGGCAATGCCATGGTCAGCCGCACCTATGACATTCCCGCTGAAAATATCCCCATCCCCACCGATGCGGCTTCCATCGCGCGCGGGAAGCATTTCGTGCAAGCGACTTGCACCGGCTGTCATACCGCCGACCTTTCCGGTCAGGTTATGATTAATGCACCCTTTGCCAAAATTTATTCCGCCAATTTGACTTCCGGCAAAGGCGGGGCTGGATCAGAATTCACAGATGCGGATTTCATACGCGCACTTCGGCATGGTGTGGATGATCAGGGGCGCGCTTTGGTCCTCATGCCAGCGCGGGTATTCTGGAATTTCAGCGATTCGGATCTTGCGGATATCGTCGCGTATCTCAAAACTGTTCCACCGGTTGACAAGGAAAATCCGGACCCACAAATCAATCCGGTTGGAAAGATTATGTTCGGTGCAGGTATGTTCGGCCCGGATATCGTCCCTGCGGCTGTGATTGCCCACAACCAGCGCCCAGCTTCTATTCCGATCGGTGTTACTTCCCAATACGGACAATACCTGGTTAACGTCACCGGCTGCCGCGGTTGTCACGGAGCTCAATTATCTGGCGGCAACAGCGGCCAACCGGGAGCACTCGATGCATCCAATCTCACACCCGGCGGCGATTTGCAAACGTGGACTTCTGACGATTTCATCAAAACGCTTCGCACCGGCGTGACCCCAAATGGTCACGTCTTGAATCCAGATCAGATGCCGTGGAAAGATTTCGGCCCAAACTACTCCGACGATGAATTGAACGCGATCTTTATGTATTTGCAATCTCTTCAGGCTTTACCTACGGTCAAGCCATAGAGAAAATGAATTTCATTCTTATCCTAAAAAAGAGAGCCATGCAAATGCATGGCTCTCTTGATGTAACGAATTGACTTCTTGTCCATGAAGCGTGCCGCAATGGCGCAGACTATTCCGCCATTGGGATTGGCGTGGAACCGCGTCCGCCCCACTTGCCGGGCCAGCCCGGAAGGAACGCGGCCATTATCAGCGCCGCGACGGAGGCGTAGAACGTCAATTGATACGCCGCGTCAAAACCCTGCATGGATTGATCGCAGGCCAGTTGAAGCGTCGATAAAATCTTCGTCTTCGCCGCGGCGATGGATGTTTGCGGCAACGATGATAATGAAGCCAGCGTGCCGGGTGGAAAATTATTCTGCGCCGCAACGCCGGGCGTTTCGCACAAGCCATAAGGCGTGGCGACATTGATCAGCTCATCCTGCATTTTGTTCTGCAAGGCCAGGATATCAGGCGAAAGGAAACTGACCAGGATCGTCGCCAGCGCTGCAACGGAAATGGCCTGGACTACAAAGCGGGTGCTGTTCAATAAGGACGATCCTCGCGGAAGCAGATCAAGCGGGATACTACTCAACGCGCTGACATACGACGTTTGCAAAGTTAATCCAATCGCCAGGCCGCGCAACGCCAAAAGGAACACGATATAAGAAATCGGCGTGGTGCCTTGAATCACCGATAATTGCCAGGTGTTGATACACAAGATCAGAAATCCTACAAACATGATCGCACGCGGACCAATCTTGTCATAAAGCCGTCCGGCTGACGGCGTGGCAATCGCCGAGGTGGCCGCGACCGCCAGCAAAATAACTCCGGCATCCAACGCGGTCCGGCCGCGGTAGGCTTGCAGATAGATCGGCATCATGAACTCCGCGCCGAACAAAGCAATCGTCGCGATATAACCGACCAGTGAGGCAATCAAAAATGTCGGGTTGAGAAAGAGCCGCAGATTCATCAACGGTTCCTTCGCCAGGCGCAATTCAATCAACACATGAAAGATCAGGATGAAAAGACCAAATCCAAGCGCGAGCAGAGTGAATGGGCCGCCCCAGCCAAAATTTTCAGCGATGGAAGCGGCATATAAGATCGCACCGAATCCAATGATCGCGGTCAGTAATCCAAGCGGATCAAAGAGCGGTTTTCTATCGACACGAAAATCAAGTAAAAAGTCCGAGCCGAGAATCACACCGAGGATTCCAATTGGAACATTGATGAAGAAGATCGCGCGCCAAAGATTGAGGTCCACCAGCCAGCCGCCCAAGATCGGACCCAGTGCCGGCGCGACCACCAACGCAATGCCGAGTATACCGAAAGCTGCGCCCTGCTCTTTCCCTGGGAAGGCGCGATAGAGTTGTGCCGGGCCAAGCGGCTGTGCGATCCCGCCGCCGAATCCCTGCAAGGCGCGTGCTGCAATCAAAAGTCCAAGTGAGGGAGCAATGCCGCACAAGAAGGAGCCGAGTACAAAAATTGCCAAGCCAAAAAGATAAACGCGTTTGATTCCAAAGCGATCCGCCAGATAGCCCGAGACCGGGGTGGTAATCCCCAACGCCAGCACATAAATACTGATCACCCATTGCGCGTCCGCCAGGCTTGCGCCGAACACGCGGCGCAAGGTTGGGAAAGCAATGTTGATGATGGTCGAATCAAGGATCACCATAAAGAGACCAAACATCACAGTGATCAGCACTTTCCATTTTTGTTCCAGACCGCCGCGTTTTGAAATCGGGGGTGTTTCTTCACTCATAAATCCAATTCCTCTCTTATAATGAAATACGTCTTTATTTGATAACAGGAAAAGTCGTTATCTTACATTCAGCGACAAAAGAACCAATCATGGAACAAAATCAATTTGTTGTTCGTCCTAGAATTATTGAAAGGAGCAACCCATGCAAAAAAGCTTCAAGTTCTTCTCGATCCCGATTTTTATTTCAATGCTTCTATCCGCGTGCGGAACTGCACCCGTGCCATACGCCACACCCATGCCATCCGCCAGTCTGGCAAAGTCCTCTCTTGCGCGCGATACAAATCCAAACATCCCGCAAACTGATCTTTCGACTCTCGTGGCCGGGAACAATACCTTCGCCATCAATCTTTACGAGGCGCTTCATTCGCAGGACGGAAATTTGGTTTTCTCGCCTTATAGTATTTCGCTCGCCCTCGCTATGACCTATGCCGGCGCGCGCAACGCAACCGAATCCCAAATGGCAAAGGCGATGCAATTCAATCTCCCGCAAGATCAATTGCATCCCGCCTTCAACGCCCTTGACCTTGCGCTGGCAAATGAAGGAAAAGCACAGGGCAATAACGGGCAGCCCATGCAGCTCAATATTGCCAATACAATTTGGGCAGAACAGACCTATTCCTTTCAACAAGCCTATCTAGATTTGATCTCAAAGAACTATGGAGCCGGAATCCAGTTGGCAGATTTCATCAAAAACTTTGATCCCGTGCGCCTACAAATCAATAGCTGGGTCAGCAACCAGACGAGGAATAAGATCAATGATTTGCTTGGCCCGGGTTCAGTTAACTCCCAGACGCGCATGGTGCTGGTCAATGCCATTTATTTCAAAGCCGATTGGGCTTTCCCTTTCAATCCGAACAATACCAGCGATTCAACTTTCAACTTATTGGATGGATCGCAAAGTCAAGTCAAGATGATGAACAATAGCGAGTTGACTTTAAATTATGTAAAAGGTGATGGATACCAAGCGGTTGAGTTGCCGTACAGTGGAAATACTGCCGCGATGGACATCATCATGCCGGATGCAGGCAACTTCAAAAATTACGAGTCGACTCTGAATGCAAAAAATCTAAATGACATCTTCAGTTCAATACAGTCGACGCCAATTGCGCTTGGCCTTCCCAAATTTACTTTCACAACTAATTTTTCATTAAGCGATCAGCTCAAATCGCTCGGCATGACCGATGCATTCGATAGCAACAAAGCCGACTTCTCGGGCATGACCGGCAATCACGATTTGTTTATCAGCGATGTGATCCACAAAGCCTACGTTGCCGTAGACGAGAAAGGCACCGAAGCCGCCGCGGCGACCGCGGTCATCATGCAAGCGATGAGCATGCCGGTGCAGCAAAAGGTGCATTTGGTGGTTGACCATCCCTTTATCTTCATCATTCGCGACCTTAAGAGCGGACAAATTCTATTCGTGGGCAGAGTTCTAAATCCTGCACAATAAACATGATCAAAATCATTGCGCGGCAATCTTATCTGACCACCAGACAGGAGATTGCCACGCTCCGCTCGCAATGGCGCCAAAGGATTAATATTCCCCATATCCCTGCCCTACTTTCTCAATCATGCTTAACCATTGCGGCAACTGGTCAAACAGTTCTTTTATGATTTTGCATGTACGCTGGATAAATAATTCGTAATCACCATACGCTTCGCCGCCGTTGATACTCACCAAATCGGTCACCCCACGCAGGATCAGAGTCCGAACGTTGTTCTTTTTCGCGACCCACGCAATCGCACCGGACTCCCAGTCAGCGGCCACCGCTTGATATTTTTGAATCAACATTTGAAGATCTTCCACCAAAATATCGCGGTCACCCGAGACCAATAATCCTCTCAGAACTGGAAAAGGAAGAACGCGCGGCAACCACGACAAATCCAATTCGGTTGTATAAAAGGCAATTTCTTCCGAACCGTCGGTCATCTGCTCGATGATATCGTAAATGATTGTTTTCTCAACCAAAATGATTGTTCCTCGCTCGATGCGTCCTTCAAAGCCGCCGCACGTTCCAAGATTGAAAAGTAAATCCGGTTTAAATTGATCGATCACATATTGTGCCGTTGCCGCCGCGGAAATCTTTCCCCAACCGCCGTGAAAAAGGGTCACGCGTATTTTGTTGAAGGTGACATCGAAATATTCCCCGAATGGTGATTGTTGAATATCCGCTTCGGGATAAAAGGATTTAACCGCACTCCATTCGCCATTAGCAGAGATAATAACAAGCGGTTTCATGTTCACTTCCGAAAGTCGAAATCCAGATCGCGCAAACCGTTGAGATAATCAAGCAACAATTGCAACGCTGCATTCGCGGAAAATGATTTATTTTGCAAACGATCGCCGTCAAAACAATAAACGCGTGCCCATTCGCCTTCCTGAGCTGACAAACCGATCCACGTTGTCCCGACTGGTTTATCCGGCAATCCGCCACCGGGTCCGGCAATGCCACTGACAGATATGGCAATGTCCGCTTGAAGGACTTCGCGTGCACCGCGCGCCATTTCCAAAACTATTTCGCGCGAAACCGCACCATAAGTTTGTAAAGTGTCCCACGCAACGCGAATCAATCCGACCTTGGCTTCATACGCATAAGACACGACTCCACCTACGAAGTAATCAGACGATCCGGGCACATCGGTGATGCGGCTGGCAATGAGTCCGCCGGTACAGGATTCAGCAGTTACCAGTTTAAGGTTACGCGTTCGAAGAAGTTCTGCGATTTGTACTTCAAGTGAATCAGTCAATTGTTCCTCCAAGACAGTTCATTCATTATAATCCGCGTGGCTTGACTGAAACGCTCTCGCTTGATTGACTCAATGGTTTAAAAAGCAGAACGGGTCATCCCCGTTCTGCTTTTGTCGGTGGGGCAAAAATTATCGCCAGAAATTTGAAGTGGCCGGAATCAATCTCAACGCTACATCCAAGATCAATCCCAGCATAAACCAAATCCCAAATGCGCGGTTATTGCGGAAGGCCAGCGGCGCAAAATAAAGCGGCCATCCGCCTTGTCCATCAGGGAAATCTTCGGGACGAGTTTCAGGCTTGGGCTTCAACAACGCGGGATAAGTCTGAAGGAAGGTTGGAACCGCCAGCAAAACAATTGCCATGATCGGTGTAAAGAATTTCGTCACGATCAAATATCCCGTAAAAAGATAAGGCAGGATCATCATGGCAAGAACCGCATAGCGCGAGATTTTTTCTCCGATCAATACCGGAACCGTAAATATCTTTTTCACCTGATCGATTTTCTGTTTGTCAATATGCTTGCCGAAGATCACCGTCGTGACGCCCAACACATAAGGAAGGCTTGCAATCACCACATTCCAATTCCAGTGCCGAGCCAGAACATAATATCCGCCGCCGATCATCAGCGGTCCCCACACAATCAGCACTGCCACTTCGCCCAGCGCGATATATTTCAACGGCCAGGTATAGAACAGTACAAAGAAAGCACCGAGGGCAAGTAAAATCCAAATCGTCAAATCCCCGCCATTGATCACGATTAGATAAATTCCGGCCAGAAGAGCGAGAAGGGCCGTCACTGCAAAATAGGTTAGATGCTGGCGTTTCGTCATCAAGCCGCTGGCAATCGGCTGGGCACCATAAATGGTGCGGAAGTAATTATCCTTATCCACGCCGCGCACGAAATCCGTGTAATCATTGAAGATGTTATTGCTGGCATGAGCCATGATCAAACCAAACGTTAAAGCGAGCCAAGGCAGAAAGTGAAAAGCGTGATCTCGAAAGGCAAAGATTCCCGCCAGCGCCGCTGAAAGAAAAGTCATGATCAGAACCGCGGCGCGCGTGGAAATCAGCCAGCGCGAAACCAAATCGAGTTGATCCCACTCTTCCTTTGAAACATCGGGGATAATATTTAAGGCCTTTTGCCACATTGCAAAATTCACTTTCATAGCTCCTCCGTAAATTAAAGTTTTCGGGATTATATAACGATTCCTCCAAATTATCCTAATTCTCAGTTTTTTCATCTACATTTATTTACCGTACTAAAAATGGTCTCCGTACGTATATGACACTTATCACTGATAAATGTGATTTTCATAGGTGGCGATATTCCGAGTTGACACGCATAATAGGAGTGGACAACTCCATAAAGTACTCAATTGAGATGGAAGAAGGACACAACCATCCAGAAAAGAGGAAACATGACGGAAGCGACAATCGGCACGACAGAAGCGGAACTTGGATTAGTTCAGGAAGTTGGGGGGCGGACGGCAGGAGTATCGCGACTGGAGATGTGCATCCAGTGCGGGACGTGCGGCGGCTCGTGCCCGTCGGCGGAAGCGATGGATCATACGCCGCGCAGCTTATTTGCGATGCTGCGGGCGGGGATGCGGGAAGAGGTGCTGAAGAGCAACACGCCGTGGATCTGCGTCTCCTGCTACCACTGTGTGGTGCGCTGCCCGCAGGAGATCCACATCACGGACGTGATGTACGCCCTCAAGAGCATGGCGATCGAAGCCAAACTGTATCAAGAACTCGACTGCCCCGGATTTCTCGCAAACCTTTATTGGCATGGTGGAGGAGTTTGGACGCAGCTTCGAGTTGGGGCTGGCCTCGCAACATTACCTCAAACATTTTGCACTGCGGCTGCCCAGCATGATGCCAATGGGCTGGGGCATGTTGAGCAAAAAGCGAATGAGCCTAATACCCAAGCATATCCAGCACATGGATCAACTCAAAGCAGTGTTGGCGCGTGCCAAAGAACTGGAGGCCAAGCCATGACGGACTATCTCCTGTACCCGGGTTGTTCGATGGAGAGCAGCGCCAGAGCCTATTCTGATTTACTCAAGGCGGTCTGCAAGCCTCTCGGAATGAACCTGAAAGAAATCGATGACTGGAATTGCTGCGGCGCCACGGAATATTTGGGCATCAGCCAGACGCCTGCCTATGCCCTGATCGCGCGCAACCTGGCGATTGCTGCGCAAGAGACCAGCGGCACGCGGACACTGGTGGCACCCTGCTCGGCCTGTTATCTCAACTTGGCCAAAGCCGATCACTATATGAGCGAACAACCCCAGCTGGGCAAGCGCGTCAACGAAGCGCTGGCAGCCGGTGGCCTTTCTTATCAACCCGGCTCGCTTGACATCCGGCATTTACTGGATGTGATTGTGTATGACATCGGTTTGGATACGGTGGAAAAGAACGTGATCCAGCCCCTGACCAACCTGCGGATTGCTCCCTATCTGGGCTGCATGGTGCCGCGGCCGGATTATGGTCATCGCTTCTCGGACCATGAACAGCCGGTGGAACTGGACCTGTTGCTGAAAGCGCTGGGCGCCCAGGTGATCGATTACCCGCTCAAGACGGAATGCTGCGGTGGACACATGACCCAGATCGGACCTGAGATGGCCTTTGAAATGATCCGGCGCTTGATTGCCTCCGCCGATGAGCACGAAGCGGACACGATGGTCACGGTCTGCCCGATGTGCCAGATGAACCTGGATGCCTACCAGGAAGAGACCAATCATTTCTTCGGCACCAATTATCACATGCCGATCCTGTTCTTCACACAGCTTATGGGACTGGCCTTTGGGATCGATCCCAGGGAATTGGGCTTCGGAGTTGAACTGGTGAGTGCGCGGAACGTCCTGGAAGCCATCGGAGTCAAAGCGCCGCCGGAGACACCGCCTGCGCCGCCCAAGAAACCGCGCAAGCCGCAGGGACTGCCCATGCCCGAACCACTGGCAAAGCCTCAAATTGATGCGCTGCAGAAGGAGCTGAACTCAATGACTGAGAACATAATCGAAAACGCCACCCCAGCCGAAGGTCAGGAAAGAATCGGCGTGTACGTTTGCCATTGCGGCACGAACATCGCAGGCGTGGTGGATGTGGTGCAGGTGGCCGAATGGGCCGCCGCCAAACTGAAACATCGCGGCGTGATCATCGCGCGCGAATACAAATTCATGTGTTCCAGCCTCGGACAGGAATTGATCGAGAAGGATATCAAAGAGCTGGGATTGAATCGCGTGGTGGTGGCTGCCTGCTCGCCGCACCTGCATGAAAAGACTTTCCGAAATGCCTGCGCCAACGCGGGACTCAACCCGTTCCTGTGCGAAATGGTTTCGATCCGCGAACAGGTTTCGTGGGTGCACACCGATAAGGCGGCTGCGACCGCCAAGGCCAAAGCCATGATTTCGGGCGGTGTGGAACGCGTCCGGCACAATACGCCGCTTCAGCCAATCACGGTGCCGATTCATCCGGCCACCCTGGTGGTGGGCGGTGGTATCGCCGGGATTCAAAGTGCGCTGGAAATTGCCGATGCGGGTTTCCATGTTTATCTGGTGGAACGCGAACCTTCGCTCGGTGGACACATGGCTCAATTCGATAAAACCTTCCCAACGCTGGATTGTTCCGCCTGTATCCTGACTCCGAAGATGGTGGATGTTGGCTCGCATCCCAACATTACCTTATTGACCTGGAGCGAAGTCGAGAAAGTGGAAGGGTTTGTCGGCAACTTCACGGTGACGGTTCGGAAGCGGGCGCGCAAGATCGACGAAGAACTGTGCACTGGTTGCGGGATCTGCCAGGAGAAATGCCCGAAGAAAGTCATCGACAATGTTTATGAGGCTGGTTTGGGATATCGCAAAGCCGTGTACACGCCCTTCCCACAGGCTGTGCCCAATTTTCCGGTGATCGATGTCCCCAACTGCACCTACTATGAAAAGGGAACCTGCAAAGCCTGCGAGATCTTCTGCGCGCCCAAAGCCATCCGGTTTGATCAACAGGATCAAATCCTGACGTTGGAAGTCGGCAACATCATCCTGGCCACAGGCTATGAACTCTTCGATGCACGCCGTGTGACCAACTACGGTTACGGCAGGCTGCCGAATGTGTTCACCTCGCTGGAGATCGAACGCCTCACCAATGCGGCGGGACCCACCAATGGCAACGTGGTATTGAGGGATGGAAAATCGGTACCGCAATCCGTGGGCATCATTCATTGCGTGGGCTCACGCGACAAAAACTTCAACAACTATTGCTCGGTGATCTGCTGTATGCAGAGTTTGAAATTCGCGCATCTGATCCACGAACGGACCGGTGCGACGATCTACAACTTCTACATTGACATTCGTGCGGCCTTCAAGGATTACGATGAATTCTATCAGCGCGTGCTGGAAGAAGGCACGCTCTTTGTGCGCGGCAAAGTTGCCGAGGTTTCGGATGTGCCGCGCACTGAAAGCGAAAAAGGCAAGCTGATCATCCAGGTGGAAGACACACTGGTTGGCAAACAGCGCCGCATCCCGGTGGATATGGTTGTGCTTTCAGCAGGTCTCGAGCCGCGCAAGGATTCCAAGGAAGTCGCCAAGACGTTTGGCATCTCCTGCTCAGTGAACGGCTGGTACATCGAAAAGCATCCAAAGCTCGATCCGATTGCCACCATGACCGAAGGGATTTACATCGCAGGCTGTGCGCAGGGACCGAAGGATATTCCCTCCAGTGTTGCGCAAGGTGCCGCCGCGGCCGCTCGTGTGATGGGCAAGATCGAGCAAAAGGCAGTCGCACTTGAACCGGTGCGCGCCAGCGTCATCGAAGAGAAATGCTCGGGCTGCCGCATCTGCAATGGCCTGTGTCCATTCAACGCCATCACCTTCCATGAAGACCGCATGGTGACCGAGATCAATCCTGCGCTGTGCCAGGGTTGCGGCACGTGTGTGGCCGCCTGTCCGGCGGGTGCGATCACCGGTACTGGCTTCAGCAACGATCAGATCATGGCCCAGATCGAAGGCCTGCTGATGTTGAACGTCGAGCCGGAACCGGCAGCCGTTTAGGAGATGCAACCATGACCGAACCCTTTGAACCCACCATCATTGGCTTCACCTGCAACTGGTGTTCGTATCGCGCCGCGGACCTGGCCGGGACCGCCCGCATCAAATATCCGCCCAACGTCCGTTTGATCCGTCTGATGTGCTCGGGACGCCTCGATCCGGCTTTCGTCTTCAAGGCGCTCGCCAACGGCGCCGACGGCGTGATGATCACCGGATGTCATCCGGGCGAATGTCATTACATCGAACAGAACTATAAGGCCCTGCGCCGCTTCCAGTTGATGAGGCGCACACTGCAGGGCTTTGGAATTGAACCGGCGCGCGTCCGATTGGTTTGGGCCTCTGCGGCGGAGGGCGCCAGGTTCGCCAGCGAGGTTGCATCCTTCGTTGAAGAAGTGCGCGCCCTGGGTCCGCTGCATTGGGGAAAGAACGACAATATCCCGGTATTCACCGAAGCGGTTATCCCGCAAAAAGAAGAGGTGCCCGCATGAGTGCAAAGCCGAAATTCGCAATGTACTGGGCAGCCTCCTGCGGCGGATGTGAGATCGCCGTGCTCAACACGAACGAAAAGATTCTCGATCTGGATGCCAACTTCGATGTGGTCTTCTGGCCGGTGGCAATGGACGCCAAATACAAGGATGTCGAAGCCATGGAAGACGGCTCGATCCTGCTGACGCTCTTCAACGGCGGCATTCGCAACGACGAGAATGAGCACATGGCCAAATTGCTTCGCAAGAAATCGAAGATCCTGGTGGCCTTTGGTTCGTGTGCCACCGAAGGCTGCATTCCCGGACTGGCCAACCTGAGCGATGTGCATGAGATCATCACCACGGCCTTCAACACCATCACCACGGATAACCCGAATGGTATCTATCCGCTGACTTCCTACGATATGCCCGAAGGTGAGATCCATATTCCGAAGCTTCTGCCGGTCTTGAAGACTCTCGAGCAGGTGGTGGATGTGGATTACTTCATGCCGGGCTGTCCACCCGAGTTGACCCAGATCGCGGCCGTGATCGATCTGCTGGTGCAGGTGGTGCAGGGCAAGGCGGAACTGCCGCCCAAAGGCTCGGTGATCGGTGCGGGGGATTCCACCGTATGTGATGAATGCAAACGAGCGCGCAACGTGAAGACCATCAAAGCCTTCAACCGCATTTGGGGCATTGCATCCGATCCGGCGTTGTGCCTGCTCGAACAGGGCATCCCCTGCAATGGCCCGGCGACCCGAAGCGGATGCAGGGCGCGTTGTCCGAAAGCGGGCGCGCAGTGCATCGGCTGTTATGGTCCGGCTGAGGGCGTGGATGATTACGGTGCGCGGCTGATCTCTGCCTTTGCATCGGTTCTGGACTCGAATGATCCCCAGGAGATCGATCACATCCTGGATGGCCTGGTGGACCCGACCGGCCAGTTTTATCGGTTCAGCCTGGCCGGTTCCTTGTTGAAAGCCGCGGTCCCGGCCTGGAAGAAGAAAGAGCAGGCCTAAATGACACAACGCATCACCATTGATCCCATCACCCGTCTCGAAGGTCATGGCAAGATCGAAATCTTCCTGAATGAAGAGGGCGATGTCGCCAACACCTATTTCCAGATCCCGGAACTGCGCGGCTTCGAACGATTCTGCGTGGGTCGTCCGGTGGAGGAAATGCCGCTGCTCACCAACCGCATCTGCGGAGTGTGTCCTGAAGCGCATCACATGGCTGCTGCCAAAGCTGCCGACGCGGTCTATCACATCGATCCGCCGCACACGGCCAAGATGCTGCGTGAATTACTTTATTCCGCCTTCTACTTCACCGATCACACCACGCATTTCTATGCGCTGGGTGGACCTGATTTCGTGATGGGTCCGGATGCGCCGGTGGCCGAACGAAACATTCTCGGTGTGATTCACAAAGTCGGTCTCGAGACCGGCGGCAAAGTCATTCAAGCGCGCAAGTTTGGACACAACGTGGTGGAGATCGTCGGCGGACGAAAGGTTCATCCCTGCACGTCGATTCCCGGCGGGTTGACCAAAGGCATCACCGAAGACGAGCGCAAGCAGATCGAAGAGATGGGACGCTGGGCGATTGAGTTCGCTCAATTCAGTTTGAAACTCTTCAATGACATCGTGCTGGGCAACCAGCAATATGTCGATCTAATCCTCGGCGACTTCTACACTCATCATACCTACTACATGGGTACGGTGGACGAGAACAACAAGATCAATTTCTACAACGGCAAAGTGCGTGTGGTGGATCCGGACGGAAAAGAATTCATCAAATATGAGGCGAAGGATTATGCCGAGCACATCGCCGAACATGTCGAGCCGTGGACCTATCTCAAGTTCCCCTATCTCAAGAAGGTGGGCTGGAAGGGATTTGTGGACGGCAAAGATTCCGGCGTTTACATGGCCACGCCGCTTTCGCGGCTCAACGCTTCGGATGGCATGGCCACGCCGCGGGCGCAGGAAGAATACGAACGCTTCTATTCGACCCTGGGCGGAAAACCGGTTCATCAGCGGCTCGCCATTCATTGGGCGCGGCTGGTGGAGTTACTGTATGCGGCGGAACGTTGGGTGGAACTGGCCACCGATCCCGAGATCACTTCGCCAAACTTCCATACCATCCCCACCGAGAAGCCGACCGAGGGTGTGGGCTGTGTCGAGGCGCCGCGCGGCACCCTGACGCATCATTACTGGACCGATGAACGCGGGGTCGTGACCAAGGTCAATCTGGTGGTGGGCACCACCAACAATTATGCACCCATGAGCATGTCCATCAACAAAGCCGCCCGCAGTCTGATCCAGAAGGGCACCATCGTAACCGAAGGCCTGTTGAACCGGGTTGAGATGGCCTTCCGCGCTTACGATCCCTGCTTCGGTTGTGCCACCCACTCCCTCCCCGGACAGATGCCTTTGGAAGTTACCATCCACGATCATCAAGGAAATATCAAAAGCATATTGAAACGCGATTGAAATCCAATTAGGTCGTCAACAGAAACATCCTCGTCAATGACGAGGATGTTTCTGTCTTTATAAAGTCTTCATCACATGAAAAGATTAATTAAACGATAAGCTTGCAACGTCTGATCCTTCACAGGTGACGCTTATCGCGAGCACCATGTTTTCTTTTCTCTGGATTAGATTACTAAACCATGAATGACAAGCATTAAATAAAATTCCCCTGTCGAGCTGTTTCTACAATCTCGGCTCGCTGCTCCGCGGATAAAGTATCATATTCCGAGTTGTGCTCATCGGTATCGTGGTTTTCCATCAGCAAAACCGACGCATCCGTGCTAAGCAAAACCGTATGCCATGCAAGTCGTTTTACATTATAGATCCGGCCGACCACCATCGGTTGCGCTAGAGCGCCTTTGCATTTTGATCCGTTGCCTCCTAAAATCATAGTTCCGCGGCCGCACAACAACACAAACACCTCATCCGTTTCGAGATGTCTTTCCATACTGTCAATGTGATCCGCCTGGAGTTCATCCATATAACGAAGGATGGCCACGCGCCAGCTACCAAAAAAAATCAGCGGTTTAAAGCCTGCCCCATCATAATCCCGAATTTCAAGCAGCGATTCATCCATATTTCCTCATTTATTATTTACCCAACCACACTTCAACTTGCTGATCGTCACCAAGCAGATCGAATGGAATAAAATTGCCTTGAATCTCCCGGCCATTCATCCGCATTCGCGCGACTCCCTTACAAACTTTTTGCTCGTTATAAACGCTGATACGAATCGTTTTGCCCCGAAAACGGCGTATCACCTTGAAACCGTTCCACGCTGACGGAATACACGGGTCCACCCGCAGGCCATCATATTCGGGACGAATGCCGAGAATCCATTGAGTGATCGCGACATAATTCCAAGCCGCGGTACCGGTGAGCCAGGAATTCTTTGCTTCGCCATGTGTCGGCGCATCACGCCCGGCGATCATTTGAGCATACACATACGGTTCACAACGATGCAAATCTGCCAATTCCTCACGAGCCGATGGATTGATCCGCATATAGTAATCCATAGCGCGGTCCCCATTCCCCACACGCGCTTCAGCAATCATCACCCACGGATTGTTATGACAGAAGATGCCGCCATTCTCCTTGTATCCCGGTGGATAGGATGAAATCTCGCCCAGGTGAAGATAATATTTGGAATAGGCGGGTTGAAGGATTGCAATTCCATGCGGCGTGGCAAGCTGGGCATTAACCGAGTCCAATGCCTTCTTTGCCATTCCGTTGTCCAACCCCACTCCAGCTAAAACACAAAAGCCTTGCGGTTCAATATATATCTTGCCTTCTTCACATTCTTTCGATCCGACCTTATTCCCGAAATCATCATATGCGCGCACGAACCATTCGCCATCCCAACCATGCTGATAAATGGTTTGCGTCATGGTCTCGGCCAACTCTTGATAATATTTTGGCGGATGAACTTTGAACGACGAGAGCTTCTTCCTGCCTTGAGAAGCATAGTGTTCGGCAAGATCGGCCATTGCGTGCGTCGATTCAACAAAGAGCCCCGCGATGAATACGCTCTCGGCAGTCTTTCCATCTTTGCCCGTTGTGGTCTGAAAGCTCTCTCCGGGAATATCCGAAAAACAATTCAAGTTGAGGCAATCGTTCCAATCCGCGCGTCCAATCAACGGCAAGCCATGCGGACCGAGACGATCCAATGTATATTGGATAGAGCGTTGCAGATGTTCGTAAAGCGGCATCTCGCTTCCCGGCTGATTATCGTACGGGACGCTTTCTTCAAGGATGCTCCAGTCCCCTGTCTCGCGCAGATAGGCTGTAACCGCAATCACCAGCCAATGCGGATCATCATTGAAGTTCGACCCGATATCGTTGTTGCCACGCTTGGTCAACGGCTGATACTGATGATACGCACCTCCGCTTGGCAATTGGGTCGAGGCGATGTCGAGGATGCGTTCACGCGCCCGGGAAGGAACCATTTGAACGAATCCAAGCAAATCCTGATTCGAAGTCACGGAAGCCCAAGCCGCGTCCAATTCCCGACTCAAATTGCGAAGCCGAACGGGACATATTGAAGGTGACCATGCATTGATAGGCATTCCAGATATTCACCATCCGATCAACGTGATGGTTCGATGTTTTGACTTGAAAACTGCCCAGCATTTCATCCCAATATGAATGGAGCGCGTCAAAAGCAGAATCCACGTTAGAGGAATGGAGATATTTTTTGATGACCGGCTTGACCGTCTTCTTATTGATGGTCTGCGAATCAGGCGGATCAAATTTCTGATCCTTCTGGTTCTCATGATACCCCAAAAGAAAAATAATCTGTCTTTGCTCGCCGGGTCGCAAAGATAATCCGACATGAAACGAACCCATCGGTTGCCAGCCGTTCGCAATTGAATTACCAGACTTCCCCTGTTCCACAGCCAATGGCCGATCCCAGGAACGATAAGGTCCCAAGAACGACTCGCGCTGAGTATCGAACCCTTTGCGTTTCTCCGAGCAGGCAAAATATGCAAAATGATCGCGGCGCTCGCGATATTCAGTCTTGTGATAGATCACTTGATCTTCCACTTCCACTTCACCAGTGGAGTAATTGCGCTGGAAGTTGGTCTCATCATCCAAGGCATCCCACAGACAAAACTCGACGGCTGAAAAGACGGATAATTCCGCTTGACGATCACGGTGATTGGTGACCGTCATTTGCCAGACCTCCAGGTTTTCGCCAAGCGGGACGAAGTAACGCGTATCGGCGCGGATGCCGCTCAAGGTCGAGGCGATGATCGTGTACCCCATCCCGTGGCGGCACGAATAATCATCCAACTCGTGCTGTGTCGGCTGCCACGATGGCGACCAATATGCACCGTCTTTTTCATCGCGCAGATAAAGATATCGTCCGCCAAAATCAAGCGGAGCATTGTTATAACGATAGCGCATGATGCGGCGCAAACGCGCGTCTTTATAAAAAGAATAACCTCCGGCAGTATTGGAGATCAGACCAAAGTAAGCCTCGGAGCCAAGATAGTTAATCCATGGCATAGGTGTATCAGGGCGTGTAATGACATATTCACGCTGTTCGTCGTCGAAGTAACCATACTTCATAAGGGTTTTCCTAAAGACAGAAATAACGGGCAATCAAGCCCGAGTTAAATCATCAGTCAAGGCTTTGATTGTGCTGGATGTCAACATTCCAAAACCATGAGCCAATAGTTCATCAACCTTCAAATCAAGTTTATTGTGAGATTCAGGAAACGTTAACCATTCACCAAGATAACGCTGAATTATGATTCGTCCCGCTTCATCTTGCATGATCTCACGCAAGGTCATATCGAGGCGAAATCGCGCTGAATGTTCGGACGTGAGAAGAGTCGCCTTGGCGCGCAGACGCAGGTCGCGGCTGGATGAGCCAAGGATAATTTCAAACTCGCCCGGTTCTACGATCCAACCACCTTTAGCCGGGTCATAATACCAAAACGCTTCCCTATCGAGATGAAAGGAAACGGTTTTAGTCTCGCCCGATTCCAGAAGAATTTTTTGAAATGCCTTAAGCTCCTTTTCGGGCCGCCTTAAGTTTGACTGCAGGTCGTGAACATAAAGTTGGATAACTTCCTGTCCGGAGCGCTTTTCACTATTGCGGACATTCAACGAAACATCCAATCCATTTTCCTCTGTAAAGCGATCCGCACTGAGTTTCAAATCGCTATATTCAAATGAAGTATAAGATAAACCATGGCCGAAAGGAAAGAGCGGACTAAGTTTCTTGGCATCGTAATAGCGATACCCCACGAACAGGCCTTCGCCGTATAACACCTCGCCGTTCTCACCAGGGTAATTGATGGATGTAGGATTATCCTCGTATCGAACTGGAAAAGTGGTGGGCAGCTTTCCGGATGGATTAATATCGCCGAATAACACATCCGCTAAAGCATTCCCGCATTCCTGGCTGTTGTACCATTGCTCTACAATGCCCGGAACGTTTCCAGCCCATGGCATGCTCAAAGGTGACCCGGCATTCAACACAACAATGGTATTAGGATTCGCAGCTGCGACACGTTTGATCAACTCGTTCTGCTCGCCGGGTAATTCCATATTCACCCGATCAAAACCTTCCGCTTCCCATTCGCTGTTTAGCCCGGCAACGATCACGGCAATATCCAACTTTTTCGCCAATGCTACAGCCTCATCCATCAGGTTGTCAGGGTAAGGAGGCAGATGACCAAGCCGCAATGAACGCCACCAGCGATTACCGTCACAACGATATTCCACCTTGATATTCACCTTTTGTCCCGCGGTAAATTTCCTTTGAATGGTTTTTTCTTCATCGTGAATATTGGAATCCCAATTATCAATCAGGAGTTCGCCATCCATATAAAGCCGTACCTGCCCAACGCCAGATAAACTAAAGGTGTGAAGGCCCGCTTCCTGGGCAACAAAAGAACCGGTCAGCGTGAGGCTGAAGCGTTCCTGGCTTACGTTTTTCACGGACTTATCGAACCAGCCTATATTCAAGCGGTCGGTTGTATCTGTATAAGCCGGTGGATTCGAAAATTCAAGATTATCAAAAATACGCAGTGTGAGTCCGCGTTTGTTATCTTCGCTTAACAAATTATTACTTTCCATCACCGGCAACTGCTTATGGACGAAGCATCCTATTGCATATTCCACGCGGATATTCGATGTCGCGGCCCGAGTGCGAATCCCTTCCAGCGGCGAGACAACATAATGTGGCGTGACCTGTGAGCTGCCTCCGCCCATCACATTGGGTCTGCTAGCTAATTCACCGATCACAGCAATCGTTTTCACTTTTGAACTATCGAGCGGAAGGACATTATTTTTATTCGCGAGCAGAACGATGGTCTCGCCTGCCGCGTCGCGAATCAGTCTTCGGTGTTCAGGTTTATCGTCGCTTCGTTCCTCGGTATGATGCGGGTTTTCAAACGCGCCCGCTCGCTCGATGATGCGCAAAATCCTGCGCACCTTGTCGTTCAGTTCATCCGTTGTCAAGTTGCCGTTCGCAATGGCCTGATTTACTTTTTCAGCGCCCATCCAGCGCGCCGGGCCGGGCATTTCCAAATCGAGTCCCCCAAACGGTACCCGATCTGTATACGTGCCAAACCAATCCGACATCACCAAGCCATCAAATCCCCATTTATCTTTGAGAATGGTCTTAAGCATGAGTTGATTCTCGCTGGCAGAGACTCGGTTGATGCGATTGTAGGATGACATCACCGCCCACGGCTGCGCGTCCCGAACGGCAATTCGGAACGGCTCCAAATAGATTTCATGCAGAGGCCGCTCTTCAATTTGAGCGCTGATAGAACGACGCTCGAATTCCTGGTCGTTGCAGACAAAGTGTTTGATGCACGCGCCCGCTCCATTATTCTGAATGCCGCGGATGTAAGCAGTTGCTATCCTGCCGCTCAGGAAAGGATCTTCGGAAAAGCATTCAAAATTGCGCCCCGCAATTGGAGTACGATGAATATTGACCGTCGGCCCAAGCAGGATGTGCGCTCCTTTGGCCTTCACTTCCTCCGCCAGAGCCGCCCCAACCTTTTCAACCAGCGCGGGATTCCAAGTGGCGCCAAGCGCAATACCCACCGGGAATAAATCAGAAGTCGGGCCGAGGTTGCCCCATGCTCCGCGCGCGCCATTAGGGCCATCGGTAACTTTGATCTGGGGAATTCCCAATCTCGGAACAGCAACCGTATGCCATAAATCCGCACCAGCCAGCAAGGAAATCTTTTCCTCAAGGGTCATTTGTTGAATCAGTTCTTCGATATTCGCCATTTCATGTACCTTAAAAACAGAGCAATCCTACAGTTCCGAATTTGTCTTAAGAAATTCAATGATCTCATCGAGTTTTGCAAAAGCCAATGCGGTCACTGTATCGGCTCCGCCATAGTAAATAGCAATTCGGCCAGTGGGTTGATCATAAAGCGTTGCGCACGGAAAAGCCACGTTCGGCACATCGCCGACGCATTCATAATAGGTTTGTGGTGAAAGCAAATAAGGAGCGCCGCGATAAATCACCTTCCACGGCTGATCCAGATCAAGAAGCGCGGCCCCGAAACTATATACAAATCCATTGCATGAAGTCAGGACCCCGTGATAAAACAAAAGCCAGCCTTCCGGAGTTTCGATTGGAACCGGCCCCGCGCCGACCTTCGTGCTTTGCCATCCATCCTTTGTCCCCATCACAAAGCGATGGCATCCCCAATGAATCAAATCGGGGCTTTGACTTCAAATAAATATCGCCAAACGGTGTGTGGCTATTGTCGCTTGGGCGGCTGAGCATAAAGTATTTGCCATTGATCTTTCGCGGAAACAATACACCGTTACGATTGAACGGCAGTAACGTATTTTCAAGAAAAGTGAATTTTTCAAAATCAAACGTGTATCCAATCCCAATGGTTGGACCATGATAGCCGTTGCACCAGGTGACATAATAGCGGTCTTCAAGCCAGAGCACACGCGGATCGTAACGATATTGAAAATGGCTAAGCTCCGGGTCATTGTATTCCCATTCAATTGGGTCGTTATCAAGTTTCCATTGAATTCCATCCTCGCTGAAACCGCGATGCACATTCATGTCGCGTCTCTTATTATCACAGCGGAAGACGCCTGCAAATTTTCCTTTGAAAGGCACGACGGCACTGTTGAAAATACTATTCGATGATGGAATCAGATTGCGAGGAATGATTGGATTGGCCTCATAACGCCAAACCACATCCGAACTGCCAAGCGGCCGTTCCTGCCATGGGATGTTGGAAAGAGAATTGTTGTTCATCTGCAAAGTATTTCCTTTACCAGGCATATTGAACTATGTACAGGGCGACGAGTCGTTCATCAAACCCGAAAAGGAATCGAAAACCTGGATGGAAAGCCGCAGCCACGCATAAGCGTTAGCTGAAATTAAGAATCCGTTTTCTGACTCGACGTTAAAATCAAATTCGTTGACTCAATCGCCTCAAAACTATATAGACTATTTATCCACGCCAGTGATGACAATGCCCTGAACAAAGAAGCGCTGGGCAATAAAGAACAGGATCAGCGGGAAAAGAAGCGTTAGTAAAGAGCCGGCCTGGATCAACTCCGGGCGCGAGCCGAAAATTCCATTGAAACGCGCCAACGCCACTGAGACCGGCTGTAAATCCATCCTGCTCGAAAGATAAACAAGAGGGCCAAAGTAATCGTTCCACGCATAAACAAGGTGAAAAACTGTGACGGCGACAATAACAGGATACGACTGCGGGATGATCACAGACCATAATATCCGAAAGGGACCGGCGCCGTCCATCATGGCTGCCTCATCCAATTCCCGCGGCAATGTCATGAAAAACTGTCTGAGCAAGAAGGTGTCGAAAGGGTTGGTAAAGAATGTAGGTACAATGAGAGGCAGCCAGGTTCCCACCCAGCCGATCTTGGTGAAGAATGTAAACGTCGGGATAATCGTCACTGTAGACGGAAGGAAAATAACCGCAAGCAAAACCACGAACAGGATATCGCGTCCAGGAAAACGAAAGCGCGAGAAGCCATAGGCAACAGGGATGCAGGAGACCAGCACTCCAATGGTAGTCATAAATGCGTAAAAGAAGGTGTTCCATAACACGCGCGGGTAGTTGACATCCTTCCACATTTCAACGTAGTTGCTCCACTGGGGTGCGAGTACCCAGGTGCGAGGCAAGGACTGAAAGTAACCGGTCCAAACAATCGGAGCGCTGGCAGGCTGGGCCGGGTCAATGAAGATGCTGCTCTTCTGGTAGCCTTGAATCAGGGCCATATCCTTCGTAGCTCCATTTGGCATTGGGACTTTATAAACTTCCAATGTCTTGCCCGCATAATTACTCAAGTTGACGACTTGATCGACCGGGAAACCCGATTTATTAACCTTTAATGTGTACGTGTTCTTATTCTCGCCGGTATAAACATAGGTGGTATATTTTGCTGGCCAGATCGGCGCTCCGGTAGTAGCAACTTGAGTTTGTGTCTTCAAGGACGTGAAGACCATATACAGGAAAGGCATCAGGAAGAGTGCGAGCAAAGCTGCCGCGAACAAGGTGACAAACACAGGGCTTGTCTTTCTCTTAAATTCTGTCCAACTCATCGTGGCAGCAATGTCAATTTTTGATTTCTTTTGCGAGAATGTATTAGCGCTCACTCCGACCTCCTTTACTGCTTTTCGCCTGCATAATAAACCCAGTAACGGGCAGTAGCGAATAGGACGACAGTAACGATCAGGATTATGATAAACAGTGTCCAAGCAAGTGTCGAACCATAGGACATGTTCTGAAACACGAAGAATGTTTTATACAAATATAAGTTGTAGAACATCGTTGCGCCCCCTGGGAAGCCAGTACCTTGATTTAGCGCCAGCGGCACAAGAAAATACTGGAATAAGCCTACAATAGTCAATGTCAGATTATAGAATATCACAGGGGAGATTATCGGGAAGGTGACATTTATAAACCTGGCGAAACTACCAGCGCCATCCACTTTAGCGGCATCATAAAGATCAGTTGGCACGGCTTGCATCCCTGCCAGCATGGTCAGCATTGCGTTGCCAATCCCCCATACGCCCATAATGGTGTACGCAGGATAGACCCAGTTGATATCGTTGGCCCATCCTGGAAGACTGCCTCTCGGCACCCCAAAAGCCAACAGAATACCGTTTACCCAACCGAATTCAGGGTTAAGCACGCCGGACCACAAGAAGATACTTGCAATAAAAGGGACAATATAGGGCATGTAGAACATGGAGCGGAAGAAAGATGATCCTCTCAGATTCGGGTTGTTCATTAGGAGGGCAATTCCCAACGGAACCAATATTCCCACAGGAAGCGCGATTAACCCATAACGAATCGTCACCCACAAAGAGCCCGGGGTCGAATCGGGCCGCACATTCCAGATCTGTGAGTCCTTAAACATCGTAAGGTAATTTTTGAGGCCAACAAACTTCGATGCATCGAAAGGATTATCGGTAAGCTTGAGGTTCATGAAAGAGAACACGATGGTCGCCAGCATTGGGATCAGCGTGAAGGCCAGGAAGCCGATAATCCACGGGGAAATGAACAGCAAGCCGTTACGAAACTCCCGCCTGGCGAGCGGACCCATGTTGCGTATAGATTCGGTTGAGCCTATTTTTGGAAGATTGGTTAGATTCTCCATAACCGTACACTCCTTATCGATATTGATACAACGGTTGTGTCATGTTGAATAAAGCGAAGTATCTTCGCCTCAATCTAAAATCATATTCTTCGCTGCACCCAGAATGAAAAAAAACCATCGGAAGACAATAAATACAATATATAGGCGGGTCAGTCATACGACTGACCCGCCTTGTTACATCGGAAATACTTTATTGTTGTTTGGCGAAGATGGACTGTAAGTCGGACTGGAAAGTTGCTTCCTCTTTTGCTAGGTCAATCGGGCTAGTGATTAGCAGGCTGTAGAAGGTCTTGCCGCGGGCAAATGCTTCGTTGAAGTTTGGCATATAGGCTTCCGCACTGGGCACATCTGGGTAATTAAGGCCGTCGATGATAGTCTGCCAGTTCTTAACAGCAGGGAATGTAACTTTCTGGGCGGCGAGCCAGGTGGTCTGGTCCGCGGTTCTGGCAGGGAAGGCGCCATAGGCGGACGGTTGGGATGCGCTGCCGATGAGCAGCTTCTGGACGCCGGTGGTCTCGAGATAATACATGGCATCGAAAGCGGCCTGTGGGTTCTTCGTGCCTTTCCAGATGCGGAAGGTATCGGCGTCGATGCGGCCACCGACCTTGCCGTTATAGGTTGGCATGATGCCTATATCCCAGTCGGCCGGGGATTTGTTCGAGCCGTCCGTTGTGACATGGGTCATGCAGCACGTATACCACAGCGGGTTATCGATCATGGCTACATGGTTGCCATCGAAGGGATTGGCGCCGTTGTTGAGGCTCTGCTCGTAATTGTTGTTGGGAATGTAAGGCATGGGACCCCAGAGACCGTTCCAAGTCCATTGCCAGGCAGCTTTCCAGGCGTCCGGGAGCTGGGCGGTCTTGCCATCAGCGGCCACCAGAGAGCCACCGGCCCAGAAAGATCCAACGTAGTTCACATGGTTCTCGAAGCCCCAGGTGAAGCCGTAGTTCACAATGTTGTTCTTGTCGAAGTTGGCTGATGTGGCATTATTGCCGTTTTTGTCAGTGGTGAGCGCCTGGGCGACTTTTGCGACCGTGTCCCAGCTCCAGTCAACCATTGTGCCATCCGGCATCTTGTACTTATCGCCGTATTTAGCTGGCGGATAGTTGTAGCCAGCGCTATCGAAGATGGCCTTATTGTAGAAAATGGCCGAGGGATATACGTCAAACGGAAGACCAACCTCGCCATCAGAGGTATCATACATTTTGACAAGAGCCGGATTGTAACCGGACGTGTCGACCTTGGCGATATATTGCGTAAGGTCTAGCCATTGGCCTTGGAAGGCGTTCGAACCGGCCCAACCCACGGGTCCGATGACATCGGGGCCGTTGCCGGAGGCGATCTCTGTATTCAATACGTCGACTGCATTGGCATTGGGGACGATTTCCAGGATCAATTGGATCTTACTCTGCGAGGCATTGAAATCATCTACGACCTGCTGCTGCACCGGGATCTGCACCGAGTTAGTACCGGTGCCAAGGCCAACGTACCAGCGCACACAAGTCTTACCGCCTGAGCAGGCAGCAACAGGGAAGGGGGTCGCGGTCGGGTTGGCGGTTGGTGCCGCAGTCGCAGTGGCAGCAGGGGCAGTAGTGGCAGCCGGGGCGGCAGGAGCAGACGTAGCAGCCGGAGCCGTTGTCGGCGCAGGCATCGAGGTAGGTGCTGGTGTAGCAGCGGGGGCGCATGCGCCAAGCAACATGCTAACCCCTATCAAGATCGATAAAACAGCAATTAATCGTTTCATCTTCAATCTCCTTTTGTATTATGGTATATTACTTTGATTGAGAAGCCCATAATCTAGCGAGGAATGCGGGTTTCTCATGGTGGCGTCCGGTGTCCGATTGGACGCCGGATGTCATTTCGGAACAACAAGCAGTTTTTCGTTAATGGTTTGTTAGTCACCTCCTGGCAAATGCCAAATTACAAACTCGAGACAGAAATAATCCGCATGATCGCTGAATCAATAACTTCATTTTTACTTTTTCCCATGGAGAGCGCCGCACGATTTCGCGAATGACAAGCTCGGTTTCCATGATGATGTGGCGCGGAGGGTTAATACCGTTCTCCACCAAATCAATCAAGGTGTCAACTGCTTTAGCGCCAAATTGGGCGACAGGCTGACGGACGGTAGTCAATTGCACCTCGGAAAGAGTAGCAATGGGAAGATCATCGAAACCGACAAAGGCAACATCATCGGGTATGCAAAGCCCGCTCTCCCGCACGGCGCGCATTGCACCAAGAGCCATCACATCCGAGGTGGCAAAGACAGCGTCAGGCTTTGCCGATAGCAGTTTTTTCATTGCGTAATAACCGCCGCTTTCTGTAAAATCCCCTTCAACAATCAATGATTCGTCAATACTGAACCCGCGTTCATTCAGAGCCTTAATGTAACCGGCTTTGCGGTCCAATCCCACAGTACTGTATTGCGGACCCGCAATAGTTCCGATACGCTTCCTTCCGAGCCGAATCAAATGAGCGACGGCAATAAAGGCCGCGTTGATATTATCTATATCGATATAACTGACATTATCTGAACGAAAGGGGCGCCCGGCAACCACTAATGGCATTTTCGCGTCATGAAGATGACCAATGATCTGCTGTTCGCCATGATGGCCGGATTGGACAATCACACCATCAAGCAAACCTTTGCGCGATACACGCGGAAAAATTTTTTCCTCATCTTCTTTTGTGCCTACGAGAAAAAGAGCAAGGGTGTAGTTATATTGATTGCACGCCTGTGCAATTCCTTTTGTCAGGTGAGAGTAATAAGGATCTGTGAAAAAGAGGGTGACGCTCAAAGGAAGAACCAGGCCGATTGTCCAGGAACGTTGCGAAGCCAGAGCCCGTGCGGCCGCATGCGGACGGAAGCCTGTACTTTCGATCACATTCTGCACGCGCTCCCTAACGTCTTTGCGCACATTGGGGCGATCATTCAACACGCGTGAAACAGTTGAGCGGGAAACTCCTGCCTGCTTGGCAACATCTTCAAGGGTTAGGTTTGCCATCCAGATTTTCCTAAAATTGGTATCGTTCCCAAAAAAAATACGCAAAAACGGAATATTTTTTTGATTATAACGCTAATTCTGCATAATTTACGCGAAAACTGGGAGCGCTCCCAAAGTGAGCCGCATTATACATAGGTTTTCCTCGGCTGTCAATATATCAATTTGGGGCGGGTGCGCTAAAAGGTTGTAGATGGATTTTCAAAAATGAGCCTCTGGGTTAGATTTGGAGTTACAGAACCGCAAACCCTAAACCCGGAGGCTTAAGATGGAGTTTAACACAAAAAGAATGCAGGCAGTGCGGCTGAAGCAGATCGCGGAATTATTGGCGGAGGAGATAAAAGAAAGAATGGGTGGAGAGCCGAATATCGACGAAATGGAAAGAGAAATGCGCGAGCTCGTGAAACAGGCTGCGAGCTTGGGAATCCAAAAAATAATCGAGCAGGGGGAGGAAGTTTATGCGGCTCGAGGAGTTCCTTGTAGCTGTGGAGAAACTGCTGAATTTGTGAGTTGTCGCAAAGCAGTGGTGTGGAGTGTGTTCGGAAAAGTAGGATATCGGCGCCGGTATTATCATTGCCGTCACTGTCATTGCGGGCAATCGCCTTTGGATGAGAAATTTGGGATAGTGCCTGGGCAGGCGACCCGGACCCTAGGAAGTCTGTTAGGAGCTTTGGGAGTGGAAGTGTCGTTTGAAGAAGCGAGTGAATTGGCGGAGCGGTTTCTGTTATTTCGGGTGAGCGATAACACGGTGCGCAAGCACACCGAAGGCCATGGACAGGCGCAGACTCCAATAGAACAAGAATGGAAACGAGTGGCCGAAGATGAAAAGGCATTGGAACTGCGAGAGCAGAGTTTGGAGAAACGTCGGGGACGGATCTACGCTTCGATGGATGGGGTACACGTTCCTTTGCATGGGGAGTGGCGGGAGCTCAAGACGCTGTGCGGGTATGAAGTCGAGGCGATTCACCCATCCCGCCCGCAGAACCATCATCCGGAAAGGGCGCAGGGCGTTGGCGAACGAGTGGGAGAGCAGAGTTGTCTTCAGGCCAAGAACATGAAATATTATTGCGACATTCAAGAAGCCGAACAATTTGGGAAATTACTTTGGGCGAGCGGAATCCAACATCCAGTGGACGCCCACGAAGAAATCGTTTTCGTCTCAGACGGCGCCGTGTGGATTTGGAATTTGGCACAAAAGTATTTTCCGAATGCGGTGCAGATCGTGGATTGGTACCACGCCAGCTCACGAGTGGCTGGTCCAGGCTCGCACCGAACTTTGGGAAGGGCGCATTCAGGATGTGATCCAAACTTGCCGCAGTTTGCTGTCTCCTGTTTCTGCCCGGCCATTTATCGAAAAGGCGATCACCTATTACGATCATAATGAAAAACGAATGGACTATGCCCGTTTTCGACCATGCGGTTACCTGATTGGCAGCGGGACCATTGAAAGTGCCTGCAAGCAGATTGCCGCGGTGCGTCTCACATCGTCCCAGTCCTTTCGGGAAACGTTCCGGTGCACGTTGGACCTTGCCTGGCGTGATCGCCACCGCCAAAGCCAGAGCCGCTTGGCTGAGCCATACATGGGATTCTTTGAAACCAGATTATTTCAATTTATCCCCCGCTACCTACAACCTTTGAGTGCTCCCATTTGGGACAGATGAAAAGAATAAAATGGGTGGCGAGGTTTGTGTAGTGCGCAGATTTATGAAACAGCAGACAAAGTCAGTTATAGTGATCCATTGAATCACTGCCACTGATTCAAGTAATCACCGCTACTGATTCGACCAAACGCTCCAACTGTTTTTGGGGGTCATCACCGGCAGCGGTGCGCATACCGTGCATAAATATATTAAGCTAGCACTTTCAGGATCATTGCTCAGCGTATGCTCCCAAAAAACCTCCGCCATGCGCCGCGAAAAAGACCAAGTGAGTTGTGGTGATCTACTTCTGAACACATTGTTTTTTGGTTCCGGCGGTGCAGTAAATGGTTGCACAGTACGGGGATGATACCGAAATTCCCCTCTTGCCCATATCCACGTGCGGAATGAGAGCCAGCACCCCTGAGTGTCTAAGTGTTACATGCAGATGAAGTGGGACTGACGATTGGAGTAAGCTCGCGCTGGTGTTCAACATATCTGATAAGCAGCCGCTGGATGGTCATCGAAGGCTGGCGATGGAGTTGGTTAATGAAACGACGAGGCGCTTCACTCTCAGCCAACCGTTGGCGGCATTTCTTATACTCTTCAAGCGGGACGCAACGAATCTGTTCGAGCAAATCGTTTTGACTGTCGGATATCAATAAGGCTTGAAATTGGCCGAAGTCACGAAGTTCTTTAGTGGATCGGCGTCCACGGATCCGACGTTGGTGGCAACGGAGATGGTTGAAAAAACTTTCGAGATGTAGATTATGCTGGGGCAAACCCGGAATATCATAGCAGGGTAACAACTCTGAACCATAGGTTTTCCAGCGCTTATCCAAGGCATGATGGAATTTGGATAGGATGCCTTTCTTTTGAGACTCTTGGCGCAGTTGCTCAATCAGATCTTCCATGGCGTCAGCAACTTGTTGGCTAGGGAGGCTTTGCCACTCGGCTTCAGAATAGGAGGTTGGGGGGTAATGCAAACAAGCGGCCACTTTTCGTAACCAAGTATGAGCCTGTTCCAACTGTGCGGCCAAATCTTGGTTCTGCGCTAAAACGCGATCCACCTGCATGACCAAACCTTGGAAGAAATGATCTCCGCCAGCGCATCTTTCATTTGGTACAGCACATCCGCAATGACCTCCAACTGTTGATACCCTTTCAACCCGCCCCAATAGAAGGGCTTGCGACTGGTGCGGTTAACGGCATCCCGGATTGCGTTGCGCACATCCATTTCGATCTCCATCAATTCTGTATCTCGCACAGGCCCGCTTTCAGTCAAAAAAGGGGGGTGGAACCTGAGTTTTGCTCTGCTTTAGGCAGTCCACCCAGACTTTGGCCCATGTCCTGACGTAATTGGTCATCCTAGTCCAAGACTTCTTCCGCAACATTCCCCAGAAAATGTTCCTGACAGCGCTGACGGGGAACTGCGGGCCAAACCTTCTTCAACGCGGCTATCAGCGTATCTTCTCCATCGGAAAGCGTCGCCAGTACCGGGTAGTGTTGATAGGCTTGCAACCATTCTGCCAACCGATCTGCAGGTGCTTGTTTCAAAATTGGTAAACTGCCTATGAAGAGGCAAGGGGGATAGAAACCCCGAGATAAAGTGCGATCAAGTGACGAAGGTCGCCAAGTTCAATCCCTCCGCAAGATGATTGCCGCAGTAGGCGATTAACCGACTGACGTTCAAAGCCGATTGATCGCGTTTATATCCGCGCATCGTGCGATATCTTTCTTTTATCCACCAACCGATCGCGCGTTCGGTGGCATTGTTTGTGCCATCCAAAATGGGTTTGCCATCCCGGTCTTTCCAGGTGCGATAAAAGGTAAGGCGTGGCCATAAGTTCCAACGGTCAAGGAATAAATTGCGCATCCGGTATGCAATGCTGGCGGTCCCGCCTTTCTTGGAATGAGGGGCAGCCGCATAGCGTTCATACAAGGCTTGCACTTCGGCCTGTTGCTCAGGTTGTCGGGAATGAATCAGTTCTCCCAAACGACGTAGATCGCTCAGAGCTTGAGCCGGTTCGATCTGCAATTCGGTCAAGGAAGAATCCTGACCCGCTTCAATTGCCAGACTCAAACTCTCGATCAACTCTTCGGTGTTGCGTCCCACGTGGCTTTTGCAAACCTGGTGGTACAAGCCGCTCCGATCGGCGACGTCTTTAAATGCATCGGCGTCATCGGTCAACAGCGTGTGAGCTCCAACCTGATCTGCAATCGGTTCCACCCAATCCTTCAGTGTTTGAGCGTCTTCTCCATCTAAGTGATCCACACACAACACCAGTCCGTTGATTGGATCCACGATGACTCCAATTGGCAACCACTTCCCTTTACATTTCACACTTGTTAAATCCGCTCCAATTGCTTTTGTGTGATAGCCCTGCAAGAGTTCCGTGCGCTTCATCCCCGGCACAGCTTCCGCCGTCGCTTGCACGGTTCGATACACACTACTCTTGCTCAAGTACACTCCCAATGCTTCCAACATCAAAGAGGCTGCTCCGTAGCTGAGCCCTAACACGTATAACATTACCCCCATGCCTTTTAGCCGCTGCGAGATCTGACTCTTCTGTATTCCCTGGGGATACACTCGGAATGTGCATCCGCAGCGCAAACACTTGTACCGTCGAGCGATGACTTCTTCGTACTCGCGGTCGCGTACATTCTTCTTGACTGCCTGCCACGGCACAAAGCGATCCCCTTTGCATTTCGGATCGGCACAGCACTTGGGTTCTTCAAATTGCTCTGGATCGATTATTGGTAGAATCAATTTGAGGCGCATGTTATTGATACGCCTTTCTTTGGGATTCCGGAACGATCTCAACTCGTTCCGGTTTTCCTTTTTATACACCCCTTCCACCAATTTTGAAACAGTCACGGCTGATCTGCACTGGCATGTTCCAGTTGAATTGCGCCTACGACGGTACCGCTCAATCCCTCATACAATACATACAGCAGACTGCCACATCCTTCTGGCTGCAGTCCGTCCAATCCAAAAATCACGCCACCGTGTTTCTCGACCGCGACCATTAGCCTTTTCGCACTCGCCTGGCTGGTCGCTCCCAGTAAGGCCAGAAACTGCCGATATAACTTCCCGACATTACGCTCATTCACCAGAATCTTGCGGTGGTTCAGCTCCCGCTGGATTTCCACAAACTGCTTATGTTCTTTTTCATGCTGCCATCCAATCCATGCCAATACATCCAACCCGTATGTACTGAATGGCAAACTGATTGATAATACGCTATTTGCGTAATAATATTCTCCGCTGTGTTCACATAACGGATTGACGCATTCCCGTGTCTTTCCTGCTATGAATACGGGTCCCTCTAAAGTCTGTACTGTCTTCTTCATATGCCATGTGTTGCGTGCCCGCAATGTTTCTCCGCAATACGGGCAGTTCTCTAAATCACACTCTACGATTTCTCGCTTTACTTCTTCAAAATGTCTCGTGGGTCGGTGGCGCACTTGTTTTTTCATTGCTTTATCTTATCCCCATTCTTGTGTAATACCAAGACACTCAGGGAGCCAGCGCCACACAATTCAGGACTTAAACAAAAAAGACACGCAAGGATGCGAGTCTCTTTTTGCAATCTTCCGAGATGGAAAAGAAAAGCCCCTTGGCAATGACTGAACAGAAACGCCCAAAACTTTCTGTCCCCGTATTGTGCGAATGGATAAAAAGCGCCCTATGATCAGGTCATTTTTTATGTTTATAAGAACTTGCAACAGCGATATATTATTTGCAAAGGCTCATCATGAGATGCGGCTCAAATGATCAATGAATAAGAAATTTGTCTCCATTGGCCAGGTTCTGAAACAGGCCAAAGAAGCCTTGCAGCGCGGCGAAAAACATGAAGCCCGTTACTGGGCGCAGATTGCTGCGTCTATGGTACCAAACGCGGAGGAGCCTTGGCTAATCCTAGCAGCGGTTGCCAATCCACGAGCCAGTATCGCTTACCTCGAACGGGCACTAGAGATCAACCCGAAGAATAAGCGCGCCCAAGAAGCGTTGAGCTCGGCGCGCCGGAAACAGCTCAACGAGGAGACGCAACCGGTCAGCCAAGAAGTGGATATTCCTCTCGCCAAAGTGGAGGCACTGCCCCCACCCCAGCCACTTGTTCAAAGGGGGGGCCGCTTTCTTTATATCCTCACCCCATTACGATTTCTAATGCTTGCCTTGTTTCTTATCGCTGTCTCGGCTTTTTTCTGGGCGGGTTCGAGTTTCTCAGCGTCGGCTGCCGCGCACAGCCACACCGGCACATCCTCGCAGGATAGTCAGATCCATTACTGGTCGCAGGCCTACCTGCCAAAACCCACATACACACCCTCGCCTACGGCCACCTTTACTCCCACCCTGAGCCCTTTTTCAATTTCACGCCCGATCGCCACATTTACATTCATGGCTACCTCATTGCCAACGAACACTCCCCAAGCATTAGACCTGTCGCTACAAGGCAAGGGATTGACCGCGGGTGGGGAAAAACTTGTCATCGTCTCCATACACGAACAACACCTGTATGCCTATCAAGGCAGCAAGCTTATCTACAGTTTTATTGTTTCAACCGGTGGAAGCAACAGCACGGTGGCAGGCACGTATCACATCCTCGACAAAATCCCCAATGCTTACGGCTGGAACTGGAACTTCTGGATGCCGGATTGGATGGGGCTCTATTACGCTGGGACTTTGGAAAATGGCTTTCATGCCTTGCCGCTCCTAGATAATGGCCAGCGACTATGGGGCAACGAAATTGGCACGCCCGTCACGTATGGCTGCGTCGTGCTAGGCATTGCAGATGCTCAAACGCTTTACGACTGGGCGGAGGTCGGCACGACCGTACAAATCAATCCCTAAACATATCAACGAGGGTCATTTGCATAGACAGGAGCGTGTCGCATACTCAAAATGCTGATTGAAATCATACGGCAAATCGAGTGTGCCGCATAGTGTCCACGTTTTCCATTTTTTTTCGGTTGCAGTAAAGTTGCAGTAATAATACGCGATAATGCAGGGCAGACTTGCCGTACAGTGCAGACGATTAAACGATTTCATCGCTCAATGCAGAATGGTGTGACTCTGCACAACAATTTCATTCTCGGAAAGCCTGAAACTTCAATTGCAACAGCTCTGGTTTTTGCACATTGAGAATTGACAAATCCCCATCTTGTTCAAAAATTATACGATCACACTGCATTGGATGTGCTTACAAATGCCATCCGCAAGAGCACTATGCAATTCAAGGCTTAAACAAAAAGAGACCGGCACAAAAGCAAGTCTCTATTCATAACTTCCAAGATGGAGAGTTTAAAAAACCTCAGCGACCTACTCTCCCAGCAAAAACTCTTGTATAAGGGGATTAAATAAAGAAGACTGCCAACCTTAGTAGCCTCCTCATTTTATTTTATAAAGAAAAGCCCCTTGGCAATGGCTTTATACAAACTCCCAAAACTTTCCACCAATTTTCGCAATAAACAGTGATTTTACGGTTCCGCCATAGTTATAGAAGCACCAGTCCTCATCCAAGAAGGCAGGGAGTACACCTGCACCTTCGAAAAGTCGCAGGTCAATCGCGGCTTCGCTGTATTCCACCACATAACTGATAATATCCACCAAAGCCATCGGCACTGCGGCTAGGATTGCTGTTTGTTGTAATTTTCTCGAATGAGTTCGCCCAATCCTTTTTGGGTTACTGCCCCGACCCGGCCTGCAACTTCCTCAATCACATAAAGTGGCAGTGCTAAAATCATCAGGAACCAGATTAGTTTCGTACGATAAACGGCTCCGCTCTCTGCGGCAGTGATCACACTCGCGGCATCAACATCGGCGATCATCGCAAGCCAGGCTGGCTCCCAAATTTCGAGTATGTTCAAAATCTTAGGCAGATTCCTTTCCTCTTCTAGCTTTTCGCGCAGAGTGATTACAAAAGTATCAAACATCATGATTCCCAATAGGAAGGAATGGGAAAGTTGTTTGTGTTCGAAATCATGAGCGTCTCCAATTGATCTCGGATGTATAATAAAGCAAATCATACGGCAACTAAGGTTAGTGTAAGCTAATAATTAATCCATGTCGACGCCAATTTTAGCCACAAAACTTTATATCCCCCCACCTAGACCCAAAGCTGTCCTTCGTCCTCCCCTCATCGAGCGGCTGAACGAAGGTCTCACTTTGAGCCGTAAACTGACCCTCATCTCTGCCCCCGCCGGATTTGGGAAGACCACGTTGGTCAGCGAATGGGTCGCGGGTTGCCAGCGATCGACCGCCTGGCTGTCGCTGGACGAAGGGGATAACGACCCCAGACGTTTCCTGACTTATCTCGTCGCGGCTTTGCAGACGGTCGAGTCGCATATCGGAAAAGGGGTGATGAATGTGCTTCAATCCCCTCAGCCGCCATCCATCGAATCGATCCTAACAACCCTGCTCAATGAAATCACCGCCTTCCCGAACAATTTCATCCTGGTCCTGGACGATTACCATGTTGTTGATGCCAAACCGGTTGACAATGCCCTCACCTTTCTGCTTGAGCACTTGCCACCGAAGATGCACCTGGTCATCGCAACTCGTGAGGATCCACAGTTATCTCTGAGCAGGTTACGCGTCCGGGGTCAATTGACCGAACTGCGCGCCGCTGATTTGCGTTTTACCCCCTCCGAAGCCGCCGAGTTTCTAAACCAGATGATGGGCCTAAACCTCTCAGCGGAAGACATCGCCGCACTGGAAACCCGCACCGAAGGCTGGATCGCCGGCTTGCAACTCGCCGCGATTTCCATACAGGGGTATCAAGACGTCCCTACCTTCATCAAGTCATTCATCGGCAGCCACCATTTTGTGTTTGACTATCTACTTGAAGAAGTCCTGCAACAGCAGTCTGAAAGCGTTCTGACTTTCCTGCTGCGCACATCCATCCTCGACCGTCTGTGCGGCCCCCTTTGTGATGCCGTTCTACTCGCTTCCTCTTCTTCCGGGCAGGAAACTCTGGAATATCTCGAACACGCCAACTTGTTCATCGTCCCCCTGGACAACGAGCGGCGCTGGTACCGCTATCATCATCTCTTTGCCGATTTGCTACGGCAGCGACTGCACCAGAGCATCGCCTCATCTACCGGAGATGCGGAAAGCAATGTGAACGAAATGCACATCCGTGCTAGCCAATGGTACGAAGACAATGGCCTTGAGCTTGAAGCTTTTCAGCATGCCGCTGCCGCCAATGATGTGGCGCGCGCTGAGCGCCTGATTGAAGGAAAGGGGATTCCCTTGCATTTTCGTGGCGCGGTGACTGCCATACTAGGCTGGCTAGAGTCGCTGCCGACGGAAGTGCTGAATGCCAGGCCTTGGTTGTGGTGGAGATATGCTTCGTTGTTGCTGATTAATGGCCAAACGACTGGCGTAGAAGAGAAACTACAAGCAGGTGAGGCCGCTCTGCAAGGCGCCGAGGCGGACGACAACACCCGAAACGTAATCGGACAAATCGCCGCCTCCAGGGCTGTTTTAGCCCTCACCCGCTACCAAGTAGGGAATATGCTTGCCCAGTCGCGCCGCGCCCTGAAGTGTTTGCGCCCCGATAACCTGTTTTCCCGCTCTACCGCCAACTGGACGCTGGGGGTTGCCTACCAGCTCCAGGGGGAGCGCAACGCGGCGAGCCAGGCCTATATCGAAGCCATATCTCTCAGCCAAGCATGCGGGGATATCTTCACCACCATATTGGCGACAATCGGCCTGGGCAGCGTACAGGAAACTGAAAACCAGCTTCATACAGCGGCTCAGACTTACCGGCGCGTCCTGCAACTGGCCGGCGATCAACCGCTTCAGATTATATGCGAAGCGCATCTTGGCCTTGCCCGTGTACTTTACGAATGGAATGACATAGATGCCGCTGAGGAGCAAGGGCAACAGAGTCTTCACCTAGCGCGGCAGTATGATAGAGTTATTGACAGATTCGTCATCTGTGAGGTGTTTCTCGCCCGCCTGAAACTGGCCCGGGGAGATGTGGATGGCGCATCCGCTATTCTAGCTAAGGCCAATCAGTCCGCGCGCCAGCAAAACTTTGTGTATCGCATCCCTGAGGTTGCTGCCGCGCAAGTGGTAACACTGCTTCGCCAGGGCAATCTGGCGGCTGCCGCTCATCTTGCGCAAACTCACAATCTCCCTCTCAGCCAAGCGCGGGTACACCTAGCCCAAGGCGAACCGTCTGCAACACTGGCGGCGCTGGAGTTACTGCGCCAGCAGGTAGAGGCAAAGGACTGGCAGGATGAACGGCTCAAGGTGATCGTGCTACAGGCGGTCGCTCACCATGCGCAGGGCGAAAGGGACAACGCTGTGAAGCTACTGACCGACGCTCTGGCGCTGGCAGAGCCAGGCGGCTTTATCCGCATCTTTGTCGACGAAGGGTTACAGATGGCTCAACTATTGTCCGAAGCAGCGGCGCTTGGGATCATGCCGGACTATATCGGTAAGTTGCTGGCTGTATTTGAAGCTGAGAAGCAAAAGAGCAAAAACAAATCTTATCTGCCCCCAGCCCAGCCCCTGATCGAGCCTTTGAGCCAACGTGAGTTAAAAAGTACTACGACTTATTGCCCAGGGACTCTCGAATCGTGAGATTAGCGAGCGGCTTTTCCTGGCCTTGAGTACAGTTAAGGGGCACAATCAGAAAATCTTTGACAAACTACAGGTTCAAAGTCGCACCGAAGCGACAGCACGCGCCCGCGAGTTGGGACTGTTGTAGCCTAAACGTCGGTTTGCCCGCAAACTTGGTATCAGAGACTGCACTCAGCGGCGCATAAAGCCAAAGCTTCAGAACTTCTCCCCTCTCTAACCCTAAAACAATACCCAAAACAATACTTTAGTATCTATACGTTTATACCGTATTGTAGATATATTACTTGTTCATTGAGCAAGTGGCACAGACTGTATGACCAGCTACAACAGGTACAGAGTAATGTCGAACAAATTCCACTCAACAACTGATCCAGGTCAACCCGTGGTGTATCAAATCAGGATAGAAGGCCATCTAGGTTCCGAGTGGACAGACTGGTTTGGGGGCCTGATCATCACGCTGGAAGACAACGGCGATACGCTATTGACCGGCCCAGTGATTGACCAGGCCGCATTGCATGGATTGATGAAAAAAGTGCGTGATTTAGGAATGCCATTGCTCTCGGTCAATCCTGTTAACAGCGGTCAGGCAGAATTGTCAGATGTCGAACCGTATATTGGTGCAAGCTCAACTATCTAACCCTTCAGGAGTAAATCAAAATGACAACTCATACCGCCGAAGCATCTCAAGATACCATTAAAGCGGCAGCGCGCCGAACTGGAGCACTGTACTTCCTATTTTTGATAGTGGGACTCGTCGACATGTTCGGTTTTTCCCGCTTTTTTGTTCCTGGGGATGCCACAGCTACGGCCAGCAACATCATCGCTGCCGAGCCGATCTACCGCATTGGCATTCTGACTGACTTTGTCACTCTCCTCATCTTTATCTTCCTGGTTGTGAGCCTGTATAACCTGCTCCAAGGCGTCGACAAGTGGCACGCACTGCTCATGGTGCTATTGGTCTCAGTTGGCGTCACCATAGGACTCGCCAATCTACTCAACAAAATTGCACCGCTGATACTCCTGAGTGGTGCCGACTACTTGACGGTTTTCACCAAACCTCAGCTCGACGCTCTGGCGCTGGGCTTTCTCAGCTTGAACAGCAACGGAGACACTGTTGCTGCGGTATTCTGGGGTCTCTGGCTCTTTCCGTTCAGCATCCTTGTCATCAAATCGGGCTTCTTCCCGCGGGTCTTGGGCATCTTGCTGATGGTTGCCGGCTTCGCCTATGTGACGAGTAGTGTTACATCCATAGTTGTGCCTGCGTACGAGCACATTGTTTCTCAAGTCACAACGCCGCTTGGTCTCGGAGAGTTCCCAATAATCTTCTGGCTTCTCATCAAGGGAGCAAGGGTGCCGCAACCAGAGGCGCGGCTTTCCCATATGAGCTAACGAGCCACGCCCGATGGTGACACCTGTATTCACTCCTACTGATTTTTGAATAATGTAAGTCACAAAATAAAGGCATTTTCTCTCGTATTTTGGGCTAAAAATGAGACTTTCTTTTTTCAAAAATCAGTAAGAGCCGCGAATTCGGTTATCCAAAGAAACTGAGGAGTGTATCTCGGACCCATTAGCTGGTGGACTAATGAGCGGACTACGATAAACTGATGAATGTACTCGCCCAATCATAATTCTCTTCTACAAAGTGAATTTAAAATGACGGATGGAATCTGATGGAAATCCAACAATTGGAATTTTTAAAACATCTCGCTCGTTTCAAACGGCATGTCTATCTTGATCACAATGCAACGACAAACGTGAGCAACCATGTCCGGCGCACAATGAATTATGTCTTGAAATATTATTACGGCAACCCGTCGTCGTTATATGGCATTGCCAGAAAATCAGCCGAAATCATGGAAAACGCCCGGCGACAGGTTGCCGACGCCATTCATGCCGATCCTCATGAAATCTATTTTACCTGATGCGCGACCGAATCCAATAATGCTGTGCTCAAGTCGATCAGCAACTATTTTTTTATCCCAAAAAGAAAAAATCATTTCCGCGCCGATAGAACATCCCTCAGTGATCAACACCTTGGAGTTTTTAAAAACACAGGGGATTATTGTCGAGTATTGTCCCGTTGATCGTCAAGGTCGTGTGCTTCTGGCTGAATTGGAGAAGCTGATTGATGAGGAGACCTTTTTGGTCTGCTGCATGTTGGCCAATAATGAAATCGGTACAATTCAAGACATCCCCGCGATTACGAAAATCGCCAGACAACATGATGTACTGGTGCTGTCGGATTGCGTCCAGGCGTTCGGGAAGATTCCCATCGACGTACATGAATGGGGGATAGATTATGCCTCATTTTCAGCGCACAAGCTTTACGGGCCAAAAGGTGTCGGCGCCTTATATGTGAAACAAGGCAGCCCGTTTGCGCCGTTTATGCATGGCGGTCATCAGGAAAACGGTATGAGGGCAGGCACCGAAAGTCTCCACAATATTGCCGGGTTTGGCGCAGCAAGTCAGGATGTCGACAAACTCCTGGCACATGCGGAAAAGATCTGTGTTTTGAAACATCAATTTATTGAGCGGCTCAAGGAAATCAAACCGGATTGTGTGATCAATTCGCCGGAAGAAGAATGCTTGCCGAACACGGTGAGTGTTACGTTTCCGAATGTAGATAATGATGGATTGATGGCGATGTTAGATTATCATGGCATTGCGGTTTCAGCCGGTTCGGCGTGCAGCACGGGAGAAGACAAGCCCTCACATGTTTTAAAAGCGACTGGTTTATCCGATGAAGCCGCGCGAGAGACAATCCGGGTCAGTCTCGGCTGTAATACTTCGGCACGCGATATCCGATATGCGACGCAGGTGGTTGAGAATTATATTAAAGGCCGAACCCCGCTTGTCGATATGATCACGCCCGCACAACTGAACGAAACCATTTTGTTCGATGAACAAACCTACATTCTGGATGTACGTCCGCCAGACGATCGGAGAAAGTTCAAAGGTCTGCCGAATTCTCATGAAGTGCCGTCTCTCTCGGTCGAAAAATACCTGGATCAGCTTCCAAGGGATAAGCAAATTCTGGTGGTGTGTCCGGGCGGTGGTCTGTCGTTCGTGGTGGCGTATTATTTAAAAGCGAAGGGCTTTAAGCATATCAGCAGTCTGCGAGGCGGTCTCGACGGTTAGAGAAAGCGGCGCAGTGATTTGTATCAAAAATACGCAGGGCAAAATATTACTGTACTTCAACCGACAATATAGAACAAATTTATTTACGACTATATCAAAGTAAATCAAGAGGATTTTAATGAAAGCAATTGTGTACACAAAATACGGACCACCGGATGTTCTTCATCTTGAAGAGGTAGAAAAAACTACGCCCAAGGACGATGAAGTCTTGATAAAAGTTCATGCGGCGTCCGTAAATGCCTATGACTGGCATTTCCTGACCGCTGACATATTCTTGATCCGCCTGACGGGTGGGGGACTGCTCAAACCCAAAAACACGAGACTCGGCACTGATATAGCGGGGCGGGTTGAAGCGGTTGGCAGAAACGTCAAGCAGTTTAAGCCGGGTGATGATATATTTGGGACGGTACAGGGCGGTTTTGCCGAGTATGCATGTGCTCCTGAAATTGCATTGGCGTTCAAACCGTCCAATCTATCGTTCGAGGAAGCGGCAGCCGTACCTATGGCGGCGATTACCGCCCTGCAGGGTCTGCGCGACACAGGAAAAATTCGGACAGGGCAAAAGGTTTTGATCAATGGTGCCTCAGGTGGGGTGGGGACGTTTGCGGTGCAGATCGCCAAATCGTTGGGCGGCGAAGTCACAGCCGTGTGCAGCACCAGGAATTTGGACCAGGCGCGCTCGATTGGGGCAGACCATATCATTGACTACACCAACGAAGATTTCACCAAAAATGGGCAGCAGTATGATCTCGTTCTTGCGGCAAACGGATATCATTCGCTTTCGGCCTATAAGCGTGCCTTAACTCCCAAAGGCATTTATGTGATGGCCGGAGGTTCCGTGGCCCAAATCTTCCAGGCTATGCTCCTGGGATCATGGATGTCAGAAACCGGGGGCAGGAAAATGGATGCCGTAATGGCAAAACAAAGCCAAAAAGATTTGGTTATTCTCAAAGAGCTTCTGGAAGCGGGCAAAGTTGTCCCTGTAATCGATAGACGGTATCCGTTAAGTGAGGCTGCTGGAGCGCTTCGGTATCTTGGAGAAGGACACGCCAAAGGGAAAGTAGTCATCACTGTGGAACATAATAGTAGATAACAACCGGTACCGCAGAAACATCGCCACTTCTTTATGCAGGAGTTGCAGATGCGCGCGCCACAAATGATAATAACAAGTAGCAGATATGTAACCCTGTTTATTTTCATTCAAAATGGAGATGATTGAAATGCAAGAGTTGAGGCGGCAGAGCCTCTGTTGCATGATTGCTTTACAATTCGAAAATGGAATCAGTCAAACTTACGCTGACCAATACAAAAATTTTCGAAACTCACAAAAATTATTGCTGATTAAAGAATTGCTGGGCGTTCGTTTACTTTTCTTACAACTCTCAACCCTCAATGACTTACTCTCCCAGCACAAATTCTTGTGCAAGAGAACTTGATTAAAGAAGACTGCCAACCTTAGCAGTCTCCTCATTCTTATAAAGAAAAGCCCCTTGGCAATGACTTCATACAGACTCCCAATACTTTCCGCTAAATTTTCATAAAAAACGGCGATTTTACGTCTCTCACTGGTTATAAATGTGCTCCTCCTCATTTTAGGCGGGGTATCCGCCGACATGGAAAGTAGTTTGAAACTCGGCGCTGTGTCATCCCTCCTCAAGTAAGAAGGCGGGAATTTGTTGGCAAAGCGTTATGCATCGTAGATCAGAAGGTGAAAAGCCCAAGATGATTTTGATACTTTGTTCTGTTTTACGTCCACAATTTTGATGGACGACTTAAGTATCCGGCACACCGGAACAAGTTTTCACTCTCTATCCAAATATTCCACAACTCACGAAAATGCGTTATACTTATTATAAGAAAAGTATAACAAGGAGTTCAGTATGACTTTGACCATTTCTAATAAAGGCTGGGTAGTAATCCCGGCTGAACTACGAAAAAAATATAAGCTTAAACCAGGCGCCAAAGTTATCATCGTGGATTACGGTGGTGTCCTATCCATTATTCCGGCTGCGCACGAACCAATCAAACGAGCACGAGGTTCTTTAAAGGATCTCCCCTCCTTAACTAAAGAATTGCTGAAAGAACGTACCAAAGACCGCAGGCGAGAAGAAGCGAAGATTTAACAACACCATGGCTGATCTACCCGCCTTTATCCTGGACAGTTTTGCATTACTTGCTTATCTCCAAGATGAGCCGGCGGCGCCGCGCGTTGAAACGCTTTTAGAGAATGCCAAAAAAGAAAAGTGCAATCTCATGATTTCCGTCATCAACCTTGGAGAAATTTTATATATCACGGAGCGAAGAGGCGGCGTAGCCAAGACACAGGATACCCTGGCGCTGATTCAACAATTGCCTGTTGAAATCCTTCCTGCTGATGAGAAAGCTGTTTTCTCCGCCGCACACATCAAAGCAAATTATGCAATTTCTTATGCAGATTCCTTTGTGGTAGCCGCCGCAGTTGAAAAGGATGCAGTTATATTAACCAATGATCCTGAATTTGAATCCACAAAGCTGATCGTGAGAGTTGAATGGTTGAAAGAAGTTGACGGATAGCTATAAGTTCGTTATGCAACATCTTAGAAAAGGAGGAAGTGGTGTCCAACATGGACAATCCAAGAAACAAATTCCTGTGGCATCGCTCCTCGATAGTATCAAAGGATGTCGCAACACCCAACCCATGAAAAGCCACCTGCGGTTGTCCCTGCTATTTAACTCATCCAGCGATGTTTTACACACACGGATAAGCCAAGTAGCCGCGACAAGGATAACTGAAACCGGGACAGTTCTCGGAAGTTCTTTCACCTTTACGATCCATTGTGCTATAATCTTACTAGTAAGAAAGGAGATATTATGGAAACGCTAGCAACTACACGGATGTCATCCAAAGGTCAGGTAGTCATTCCCGAGTTTATCCGGAGACAGCTAAAACTAAAAGAAGGCGCACAATTTGTCGTGGTCGGCAATGCAGATGTCGTAATCCTGAAAATCGTCACCCCACCTGATATGGGCGAATTTGACACCCTGATCCAAGAGGCACACAAGCAGGCGAAGAAAGCGGGACTGAAGAAAAAAGATATTGACTTCGCGATTGTCAAGGCACGCGGACATAAATGAAAATTGTTCTAGATTTGAAAGTCGTTATTGACACAAATGTGTTTGTCTCAGGGATATTCTTCAGCGGCCCTCCATATCACATCCTTAAAGCTTGGCAAACGGGCGAGTTTGAGTTGGTCGCTTCACAGGAAATTTTGGATGAATACCGTCGGGTAGGCGAAGTCTTGGCGGAAGAACACCCTGCAATTGACCTGAAGCTAATTCTCAAATTTGTACTTGAACACGTAACGATCTACAAACCACTCCCATTAAAAGAGCCTGTTTGCGAGGATGCAGATGACGACAAATTTCTCGCTTGTGCTCTAGCGAGCGGAAGCAAGATTATTATTAGTGGGGATAAGCATTTGCTGAAGGTTTCGGGTTTTCAGGGGATCAAAGTTTTCAAGCCGCGGGATTTTGTAGATAGATATTTTAATTGATTATTCGAGGGAGGGCAAATAGATTGGACTTGAAACAAGTGCATAAGCAGGTGAAATCGCACACTAAAACCAATCCATGCTGCACACCGAGAGAAGGAAAAACGCTGGTAAATAGATTGTACTCTAAGTGTTTGGCATGCTCCTGTTACTATACAATCTATACGAGGCAAATAAAAAAGGGTTGAACAGAAGGAGATGCCCAATCACCAACTGTCTAACCGTTTTCAGACTTCTCCCTGGGATTAAGGACCTGGCATACTTAGCGTGCATAATCCGGAGCATGCTTAGCGCTGCGAGCGCCAAATTCGGATGGTCCGAATCCTGCATCGAAACGTTATTTCAAAATAGAAAGACATGACTCAACAATCATGTGCGTCAGCATTCGTTCCCAAAATAAGCTTATCCCCATTTTTTCTCGCCTTCCAAAGCCAAATAGGGAGACGAAGGATGGCGCATAAATAGGCGACGGAACGTATTGTCAAATCGGAATTGATCTGATGAATTATAAGTGGAGGGTTTTGGAGTGATCACCGCGAGGACGGAAGACGAGATTTCAAAAGCTACAAAAGCGAATGCATCGGAATATATGAGAGTTGCCATTGCGCGTCAGTTGCTGATACTGGTCTGGTTTGTATTGACCCGTCGCTGTTTCGCCTGTTGCCATCGATCAATAATGACAGTTACTCTCAACAACTGATCGAGACATCAAGAATCATACTCAATACGTAACGAATGTCACTTGTCCAAATCACTTGATTCTCTTATAAGTCAGCAAAATAATTTCCTCGACTCAAAACAATTTTCTTAACTTTGCTGGAGGAAGCACTGATTAGATAAGTGGCGATCGAGGTGCTCATCAATGTGGCAGGGCAATCGTGAGACAGAAAGCCTAACCTTGGAAACACCATCGGGTAGAGGAAATGATTTCCCAGCTTGCAATCGCGCTATTCCTTTCCGCTGGACGCTTATCATTCTATTGGCTTGGGGCAGCTTGGCGTTTCTGCCCTCGACCTCGAAACAGCCCTCCACGCCTCAAGTTCCTCCCGGTCCCCACCGAGTGAAAACCATCACTGCCAACTACACGGCGTATACCTGGTGGATGGCAAGTTGGAATAAGAATCAGGTCTTCTGTTCGATCAAAATTGATCACGATGGACAACCTACTTTGGGGGAAGTTTATACCAACTGCGATCCAATGATCTACCATGCTTGGAAGAAGCAACAACCCTGTGTGGGTACCGGCATTCCCCATTCAGAATGTGCAGGATATTATGTGTATCTCGTCAAGACGGAGCGGGCCCAAAAACAGGTTGAGGTGACACTGCCCCCGCCTGAAGTGTGGTTATCGCTGGAAGGCTGTGAATCCGTTTCAAAGTCCGGCACAAACATTTGCGAAGCAGTTCCAAAGTTGATTTTGAAAGGCGACGAGCCGCTTCCCAATGAACACATCGTGAAGGTGGAAGGCACGATGGATGGACAGTCGTTTGCGTGCGATGCAGATTGCAAGCTCCAACTCACACCGACCAAGGACCCGGGCGTCAATCTGCAATTCTGGGCCTGGTCGAGTTATGGCGACAGCAGCCAAGTATTCAACGCACAAGTCCGTGTGGCTCCTTCAGATGCAGGCAACCCTGATCAAAAGTCCTGGTATGCGGATGTGCTTTCATCGCAATGGCTCGGCGTGCATCCCGCCGCCTGCGCCGATACATGGGGATCGTTTCCACCGGTGGGCGGCCCACCGGATTGGTTGAGCACGCCTCAAGACCCGGCAGAATTAAGCAGTGATATTCCGTATAACTATCTCACTGCCAACTTGATTTTGCAGGGCGTGGTGGACGCCAGCGGTTGTCCAGATAGAGGCCAGATGCCGGACGGAACGGTCAATCAATGCGGGATCGAAGCGGCGCGGCCCTCGGTGGATGCGTGGCAGAATCAATTCGACACTTTGATCGTCAATACTGCGAATGATACCGGTGTGCCAGCTCGATTGCTCAAGAATTTATTCGCACGCGAAAGCCAGTTCTGGCCCGGGGTGTTCCGCGCCAGTCATGATGCGGGGCTGGGACAGCTCACCGAAAACGGCGCGGACACGGCCCTGCTTTGGAACCCAACTTTCTACAGCCAGTATTGCCCGCTCGTGCTTTCATCCACAACCTGTAGTAATAGTTACCCTCACCTTAATGCAAGTCATCAAGAGTTGTTGCGTGGGGCACTGGCCAGAAGCGTGAATGCAGCTTGTTCAAAATGTCCACTGGGCATTGACTTGAGTCAGGCCAGCTTCAGTGTGGGCGTGTTCGCTCGTACCTTGCTGGCCGCATGCGAACAAACCGCACAAGTCATTGTCAATAATGTGCCGTCGGACACGACGCAATCGGCGGGAGATTTCGCTTCGTATGAAGATTTGTGGAAATTCACATTGGTCAACTACAACGCGGGTTCGGGTTGTTTGGGACTGGCGGTCAACCAAACCTGGACAGCAGAACACAAGCTCACCTGGGATGCCATGTCGTCCCATTTCACCAAGGTGTGTGCTCCCGCCAAAAAGTATGTCAACGACATCAGCAAGTGAATAAAGGAAATTGCCATCACCGACGGATCGAGACTTTGAGAATCATACTCAAGACATGATGAACATCACTTGTCTGAATCACTTAATTCTCTTATAAGTCGACAGAATAATTTCATCAAATAAGAGCAATTTTCGTAGGGGGTAACCCGCCCGAAAACTTTCAAAGATTACCCCAGCATAATTCAATCACTTTCTGATTTCACTGATGAGCAAGAATACTGAAAGAACACAGCACTTTGCCGAGAGAACACAGCACTTTGCCGAATCGAAGACAGGTGATTTCGGAGATGGATGCAGGATCGCGGAGATATGGTATGAAGGCTCATCGAAGACAAGCAGTGGAGATCGTTTTCAGGTTTTGGGCAAGGATCCCCTATCGTGTAGCGCGCTCGAATCCACGATCCAGGCCACAGCTGGACCAGAGAAACCGAAGCTCCCACAGAGTGCGTGGCATATCGACATGTGTTATCCATTGCTGGAAAACGACCAATGGAGACCTTTGAAATAAAGCGTATATAAACCTTGGTGGAGGATATGATGAAGCTATTTTCCAGAAGCAATGGATTAAATCGATGGATTTGGCGTAAAGGTTCGTATATCGCGCTTTTGATCGCCTTGATTTTGTCGAGTTGCGCTCCTGCGAATCAATCCAATAGTACAGTTGTGCCGCCTGCACAAACCCCCTCTCCAACTCCCCTAAAAAACAACTCACAGGCAACTCCAAGCACAAAAGGGCAAGTGATTCCCGCACAGCCAACTCCGAAACCGCCTACAGCACCGGGGAATACCGCTCGGCCCAACAGCGACTTTTTGAAGTTCCTCAAGACAAAACCCAGCAAGCAAGATTTGCATGCATATCTTTGGAAACAATACTTGAAGGCGGCCACGGGATCGCCTACCGGTCAACTGTGGTTCAAGTCTTTCAAACCCGGACCCAATCCGGTCCGGAAAGCCCATCCTGGCGCAACGCCTGGTAACGGCAGCAGTTCCATCTCGCGGGCAACAAGCACTGGCCAAGTATTTACCGTTACCACCCTCGCAGACAAGGACGAGGGGAATTGTGGCGCCAATTGTTCCCTGCGGGAAGCGATCTATGCTGCCAATGATGCCGCGGGGCCAGTAACCATCAAATTCAACGTCAGCGGCACAATTACGCTGAGTTCCCTGCCGCCCTATATCACCAATAAGGCCGGTGTGACGATCGATGGCACAGGGCAAAAGGTGACCATCCATGGATATAACTCGGGCAGCTCATTCAATGACTCTTCTAAAGCCTCGTTCACAATGGACATCTTGGCGGATCCCACTTCCGATTGTTCTCCTTATTATAGCGAGGGCACGCTGGACATCTCAGGCGTTACCATAGATAACTGCAGTATTGACAGCCTCGGTCCGCTGACGATCACGGACAGCACCATCAGTGGTAGCGAAGTCTATACCACAAGCACGCTGGAAATCGAAAACAGCTATTTCACCGACACCCAGATCTCTAGCGATGGTGCGCAAACCATCACGGACGGCAATTTTTCAGATAGGGGTCAAGTCTATAGTAATAGCACATTGACTATCACGCGCGGCACTTTTTCAAATGTGAGTGATGTTTATGGTGTAGCACTAACCATCACAGACAGTAACTTTTCAAACACCTACGTGGCCACCGGTGGAGTTGAAATCACGGGTAGTTCTTTCACGGGCAGCGCGATCAGCGGTGAAGGCACATTGACCAGCACGAACAGTTCCTTTTCAAATATGTATGACTTCTTTAGTGAAGGCACACTGACCAGCACGAACAGCTCCTTTTCAAATACGAACGATATCTTCGGTGAAGACGCACTGACCAGCACGAACGACACTTTTTCAGATATAGGTCAAGTCTATATTGGTGGCGCACTGAGCAGCAAAGATGGCACATTTATAGATACCGGTGTTTATAGTCAAGGTACAGCGGACATCGAAAGTGATAACACGCTAGCCATCACAACCAGCACCTTTTGGAGCGGTACTGCTGGTCCCTCAGTCTTTATGACGGTCTTTAGTGGAAGTACGCCGATGAGTGCAAGCAGCAGTTTTACAGGCAGTTATGTCAACAGTGCGGGTACGCTGACGATATCCAGCAAAGGTGCATTGACCAGCGCCAACAGCACCTTCTCGGGCATCAGCATGTCCAGCAAGGGTGCACTGACCAGTACAAACAATACTTTTTCGGGAACCAGTCTGAATAGCCCCGGCCTGCAACTGTACAACACAATCCTCGCCAACGGCAGCACGTGCGCGGAGGAGGTTACCGGTGGAACGAACAACCTGATCGAAGCCAGCGGCAATCAGGCCTGCGGCCTGTCCAACGGATTCAATGGCAATATCGTTGGTCCCTCTGCCAAACTGGGGGCACCGACCGGCAACCCACCCTATTTCGGACTCAACAGCGGTTCCCCGGCCATTGGCGCCGGAGACAATTCCATTTGCGCGGCTCCGCCGGTAAACAATACTTCACAAAACGGCCTGACTCGTCCGCAGGGGCCGAAATGTGATATTGGTTCATATGAAGCGCCGCCCTTCAACCCTCTCACGGAGATTTATTTTGGTGCGGTTACAACGCTGGGCGATATTAAGCAGGCAATTAAACAAATTGCAGCGGAAAATGGTTATACCGTAAGTTCAATTACCTGCACGCAGGGCAACTGCGGCGACCCGATCAACACACGCACCGGCGCCTTTTCCTTTTCGACACCGGACTTATCCATCCCGACCAGCGCAGGAAATTTGGTCTTTCAGCGCACCTATTCCAGCGGAGCGGTGGGTCAATTCACCCTGCCGCTCGGCTACGGCTGGACCGATAACCAGTCTGCTCATTTGATCTTCCCCACCGATCCAAACGGCATGCCGGGCTATATTCAGTTCCAGGATACGCTCGGGAACCAGAACCTGTTCCAAATCAACAGCGATGGCAGTTATTCGCCCGGGCCGGGTGTGCTGGCAGTGCTTACGGCCTCCGGCTCAGCCTACACGGTGACGACCCCGGAGCAGGCCCAGTTTAACTTCGGCACAAATGGAAAGATCACTTCCAGGTCCGACCCCCAGGGGCATGTCATTCAATATGCTTATGATTCGGGAGGGAACCTTACGGAGATCAGCGCGGACAGCGGCACGCGCTCCATTTCCTTGAGCTACGATGGCCAGGGCCGGATCGTATCTGTTTCCGATTACACCGGGCGGAACGTCACGTTCAGCTACGATTCCGCCGGAGACCTGACCTCCTTCCTTGATCTGCTGGGCCGTACCTGGACTTATACCTATGATTCAAGCCACCATATGACGGGGATGACCGATCCCAGCGGCGCTCAAACCATGCGCACCGATTACGACAGAACGGCCGCGCCTATCAGCAGTATGACTCGGCGGGCAATCTGACGACCAAGATCGTCTATAACGCCGACGGCAGCGCCACGATCACAGATGCAAGCGGGAATACCCAGACGCATTCCTACGACAGCCGCGGCGTGAACACGGAGACCGTGGATGGGCTGGGACGCAAGACGGATACCGTCTATGCCCCTGACTACCGCCCGACTTCCATCACCAATGATGCCGGACAAACGCTTACAATGGGGTGGAGTGCGGATGGTGTGGATTTGCTCTCCAAGACCGACGCGGCCGGAAATAAAACGGTGAATACTTACGATAACCTGCATAACTTGATTTCCACCACCGACCCGCTGGGAAATGTCACGAGCTACACTTATCAAGGCAAGCTCATGACGAGCAAGACTGATGCGTCGGGCGGCAAGACTGCTTACACCTATACGGCGGATGGACAACTGGCCTCGGAGACCGACCCCTCCGGGCAGACGTCCAGTTACGCCTATGATTCCCATGGGCAGAAAACATCGATGACAGACCCGCTGGGGAACACTACCACCTACACCTACGACTCCCTCGGGCGGCTGACGGACACGGTTGACTCGCGCCAGCGCGATACCCACAACGTGTACGATGCGGGAGGCGAACTGCTCAACACAATCACAAATTACGACCCGAGCCGCCCCCAGAACGACCAGAACTTGTATAACATTGTGACTTCTTATCATTACGATACGCACGGGAACCAGATCGCATCCACCGACACGTACGGGAACACCACTTACTACACCTACGATGATCAGGGACATCTGATCACCACCACCGACGCGCTGAGGAATGTCACCAAGAATACTTACAATCCCGATGGACAGCTCATTTCCACCACCGATGCCCTGGGGCGCACGACCACCTATACCTACGATGCGGCGGGTCGGCAGCTGACCACGATCGATGCCTTGGGCAATTCATCCGGCACCACGACCTTTGATATCCCAAATAACACCGCCACGGCCAGCGACGCGCTGGGACACACCGCCACGTATTATTATGATTCCATGGAACGTGTGGTCAAGGTCGTGGATGCATTGGGAGACACCACCACCACCACATACGATGCCAATGGCAATGTCGCCAGCCGGACCGATGCGCTGGGACGCACCACCAGCTATGTTTATGATGCGCTCAACCGGCTCGTAACCACCAATGGCCCGGATGGCAGCACAACCACTGTGTACGATCCAACCACTGGATACCAGACCGCCACCATTGACGCGCTCCAACATCAGACCACCTACACCTACGACAGTTATGGTCGTTTGATCGCAACGGCTGACCCACTTAACCGGACGACCAAAACCGAATATGATCAATATGGCAGGCGGACAGCCAGTATTGATGCGGCTGGAAACCGCACCACGTATGCCTATGATCTGCTGGACCGCCTGATTTCCACAACCGACCCGGCAGGAAACACCACCACAACCACCTATGACGCGCTCGGGAGAGTTCTTGCGACCACCGATCAAAACGGGCACACCACACAAACTTCGTATGATGCATTGGGCCGCGCCCTGACCACCACCGATGCGAATGGCAAAGTGACACAAATACGCTATGACGCCGTGGGCAATTTGCTCTCCACGACTGATGCCTTGGGACACACCACCACCTATACCTACGATGTGCTTAACCGCCGCGTGGCAGTCACCGATCCACTCCAAAAGAACACCCATACCAGTTACGATGCGCTTGGAAATATCACAGACCAGACCGACGCCAACAGTGTGGTCACCCATACGACCTACGACGCGTTGAGTCGCCCTGTGGCGGCCATCCAGAACTACCGCCCCGGCGTACAATCGGATGCACAGACGAACGTGGAGACCGATTATACGTATAACGCGGTGGGAAACCGGATCACGGTCAAGGATCCGGATGGGCATGTGACCACCTTTGGCTATGATGCGTCGAACCGGGTCATCTCGAAGATCGATCCGCTGCAGAACAAGTGGACGTACACCTACGATGCGGATGGCAACCAGCTCTCGACCTTAAATGCAAATGGCAAGACAATAAATTACACTTATGATTTAGGAAACCAGTTAACCGGCATTCAATACCCAGCGCCGGATGCGCCCGTCTCGTTCACCTATACTCCCACCGGACAGCGCAAGACCATGAGCGACGGCCTGGGAACCACGACCTGGTCCTATGATAATTTAGGACGCCTGATCGCGGTGACCGACCCGAATGGGAAGACGGTGAAATATGGATACGATGCGGCAGGCAACCGGACTGGATTGACTTACCCGGACAGCAAGCAGGTGACATATACCTACGATCCCGCCAATCGGCTGGCTCAGATCGCAGACTGGAGCGGGCAGCAAACCAAATATGGTTATGATGCAGTCGGGCATCTCTTGAATATCCTGCGTCCCAACAATGTCAACTCGGATTATACCGACGATGCTGCCGGGCACCTGACCCAGCTGGATCATGCCACAGGCGGGACAAACCTGGCAGCTTATGCTTATACCTACGATGCCAATGGCAACATTACCCAAGCCGTGGAAAACATGCAAACCATCGTAGGTCCCACCGTCCAGGTGACGGTTACGGATACCACGGGTGCGCCTTTGTCCGGCAAGACCGTGTATGCCTTCAATGGCACAACCTACACTGGATACAGCAAAGTGACCGATGCCAATGGCCAGGTTTCCATCACCCTGCCTGCGGGCTCTTATCGCTTCCGGGTCGATGTGGATGGCACGCAGTTCTGGAGCGCGGCGCAGAACAACTGCACCATCGGACAGTGCGCAAGTGTGATGATCACCGTGCCGCAGCCGGTGTTGGTCTCTGTCCAATCCACGGATGGCACGCCGATGAGCGGCCTGGCGGTCTATGCGTTCGACGGAACGACCTACACCAATTATAGCGGCACGACCGATGTGAACGGACAGGTATCCCTGCGCCTGCCGCCGGGCAATTACCATTTTCGCGCCGACTTCAATGGCACGCAGTTCTGGGACAGTTCCCAGGATGACTGCACGGTGCCGGGCTGTACGCTCACTTCGATTACGGTTACCCAGCCGGTGACCGTCTACGGTATTGGATAACCTGGG
>CAVYTW010000009.1:0-30354 GCA_963771375.1 uncultured Chloroflexia bacterium | reverse complement strand
ACTTTTGAATTCGCCAACAGTATCAACCTTTGCGTGCACACGCTCCTTGGTCCGACAAGACGCGTTTAAATCGGCGTGGTAAAATCTATCTTCAAATACAATAAGGAGATCGAGATGGAACAACAGACTGGTACATTTGCTGTCAAAAAGGGTTTAGCCCAAATGTTAAAAGGCGGCGTCATCATGGATGTGGTCACGCCGGAACATGCCAAGATTGCGGAAGATGCTGGCGCCTGCGCAGTAATGGCGCTTGAACGCGTCCCCGCTGATATTCGTGCACAAGGCGGCGTGGCTCGCATGTCAGATCCCGGATTAATCATGAAGATTATGGACTCAGTCACGATCCCGGTAATGGCGAAATGCCGCATTGGACATTTTGTGGAAGCTCAAATTCTGGAAGCGATCGGCGTGGATTACATTGACGAGTCTGAAGTGCTCACGCCTGCTGATGAATCAAATCACATCAACAAACAATTATTCAAAGTGCCGTTCGTGTGTGGATGCCGCAACCTCGGTGAGGCATTGCGCCGCGTCGGTGAAGGGGCGGCAATGATTCGCACCAAGGGCGAGGCTGGCACCGGCGACGTGGTCGAAGCGGTCCGTCACGCGCGGACAGTACTGGGCGACATTCGCCGATTGACCACAATGGCCGATGAAGAGTTGATGGCTTTCGCTAAAGAGCTGGGCGCACCGTATGAGCTCGTTAAGGAAACCAAAGAGCTTGGACGAATGCCGGTCGTCAATTTTGCCGCAGGTGGAGTCGCAACTCCAGCCGACGCGGCACTCATGATGCAGCTTGGTGTGGACGGTGTGTTCGTCGGCTCCGGCATTTTCAAAAGCGGTGACCCGGCCAAACGCGCCGCAGCAATTGTCAAGGCTGTGACACATTATCAGGATGCAAGCATTTTGGCGGAAGTGAGCAAGGACCTCGGTGAGCCAATGGTCGGACGCAATATCTCACAGATGCCAGAAGCTGAGAAAATCGCGGGACGCGGCTGGTAAATTATAGGGATGCAACAATATTGCATCCCTATAACAAGAATATGAAAATTGGTGTACTTGCTATACAAGGCGACTTCGCCGAACATATCGTCATGCTCAAACGGCTTAAGGTGGAAACAACCGAAGTCCGTTTGCCTGAGCATCTCAAAGGCCTTGATGGGCTAATCATTCCCGGCGGCGAATCGACCACGATCGGAAAGCTCGTCATGGATTTCAAACTGATGGAACCGCTGCGCACGTTCGGCCAAAGACACGCCATCTGGGGAACGTGCGCGGGCGCCATTTTTTTATCGAAAGATATAAGCCGCGATCAACCTTTGCTTGGCTTGATGGACATCAAGGTAGCGCGCAATGCTTTTGGCCGCCAAGTGGATTCGTTCGAGGCGGATTTGGATATTCCAGAGTTGAAAGAAGTGACCGGCTCGAAAGAACCGTATCACGCGATCTTCATCCGTGCACCGATCATTGAATCTGTTCAAGCGGATGCAAAAATTCTCTCGGTTCTTCCCGACCGGCGAATTGTTGCCGCGCAACAGGGACATCTGCTGGCTACATCCTTTCACCCCGAGCTGACGGACGATACGCGCTTCCACGAGTACTTCCTTTCTCTCGCGGATTGATGGTCAATTCTTGTCACGCTCATTGGAGGCTATTGGGAATCGTTTTCTTAACGATCACAATAGCCTCTTGCGCTTCCAATCCCCAAACTCAAATAGCATTGCCGACTTTTGAGTTTACGCCATCGCCTCAACCGACTCAAACTGTCACTGCGCTTCCTTCAGCAACTCCAACAGAAACACCCACGTTGACTCCTACGCTCAACTTCAAGCCTGCGCTCGTTGTCTTGGCACAAAATCTTCCTTCGCCAGATGATCTTCTATTGGCGTCGGATGGTTCAATCTACATTTCTGATGTCCAAGATCAAACGATAAAAGAATATTCTCAAGATAGAAAAATACAAACGTTGCTTTCCGGGTTGAGCGAACCGGAAGGCATGGTCGTGTTACCGGATGGCTCTTTGATCATTGCCGAACAAGGAATGAATCGTTTAGTCCGTTTCAATCCAACAACCAAAGCCCTATCTCTATTTCTTGCTTTGCGTAACACAACCGGCCAGGATGGCGTGGATGGAATTGCATATGATTCAAAGACACAGACAATCATCGTTCCGGATAGCCCGAATGGAACCATATTGCGCGTTAGCTTGGATGGACATTCTGTCAGCGAGATTGCGCATGGGTTTGCGCGTCCGACTGGAGCGTGGGTCGAGGCGGACGGAAGTATCTTAGTCGTGGATGAAAATGGCAACTCGCTGAGTCGAATTCACCCAAACGGAAACATCGAAAAGCTGGCTAACCTTCCCACGCCGGATGACGTCATTGAGGATAATAACGGAAACATCTTCGTCAATACACTTGGAGATGGCGCTATTCATCTTATTGCTGCAAGCACAGACCACGATACCATTTTAGTACATGGCCTGCTTGATCCGCAGGGGATCATATTTGATATAGATGGAAATTTGATTATCACGGATGCCGGTCATCACCAGTTGGATAAACTTATCATCCATTAAGGTATCCGCCCAATTACCTGACAATCGTCATCTTCCAGCAGGTCATTTGACCGTTGCCTCTGTGATAGAAAAAGAGTAATATCAATAAGCCATGATGAAAGTTTTGGCTATAAGTCTTCTAGGCATTTTTATGCTCTGAAGTCAGAGAGCCTGACAGGTGCAAATATACCTGCCAGGCTTTTTTATCTTTAACCATTATATTCATCAAAGCCCTGCAATCGCTTCTTAAGGAGTATGAATGCAAACACCCTGGGAATATCGTTATGCCCACCGCATCAAACAAATGAGTAGCTCCGTGATCCGCGAATTGCTCAAGTTAACCGAGCAGCCGGATATCATTTCCTTTGGAGGTGGATTGCCCGCCCCGGACGTTTTTCCAGTAGAAGAATTTCGAGAAGCCTGCAACTATGTGCTCGATCATTTCGGCGCGCAGGCCTTGCAATATAGTACAACGGAAGGATATCGTCCATTGCGCGAGATGATCGCGCGGCGCACCTCACGCTACGCAGTGGAGGTTACACCGGATAATATTCTGATTACATCTGGCTCGCAACAAGCTCTGGATTTTATGGGGCGGCTCTTTATCAATCGCGGCGACTATATCGTGGTGGAGTCTCCAACATACCTTGGAGCATTGCAAGCGTGGAACGCGTATGGCGCACAATATATCCCGGTCCGCACCGACGAAAACGGCATGATTGTGGATGAACTTGAAGCTGCGCTTCGCATCGGACCGAAGTTCATGTACATTCTGCCCAATTTTCAGAATCCAAGCGGAGTCACTCTCAGCCTCGAGCGGCGAAAAAAGCTGATCGAGCTAGCAGACAAATATGGAGTCCCGATCGTTGAAGATGATCCATATGGACAATTGCGTTACGAGGGCGATCACATTCCATCCTTAGTCACGCTGGATAGCCAATACCGCGGCTATGATGGTGAATGTTACAGCGGGAATGTGATTTACTTGAGCACCTTCTCCAAGTTGCTCGCACCGGGTTTACGCTTGGCATGGGTCATTGCCCCGGAGCAGGTAATTAGCAAACTGGTGATGACCAAGCAGGGCGCTGATCTGCACACTGCGTCGTTCAATCAATATGTCGCGTACGAAGTCGGCAAAGGCGGCTTCTTGGATGAACACGTCAAGGTAATTCGCTCCACCTATAGAGAGCGCCGCGATGTGATGCTGGAAATGATGGAAGAAATGTTTCCTCCCGAGGTGCATTGGACTTGCCCGCAGGGCGGCATGTTCCTATGGGGCATTCTTCCTGAATATATGGATGCGGCGGATGTGCTCAAAGTCGCAATTGAACGCAAGGTCGCTTTTGTGCCGGGCGCGGCTTTTCACGCCACGGGTGGTGGGGACAATACGATGCGTCTTAACTTCTCGTATTCGTCGCCTGATACGATTCGTGAAGGAATCACAAGGTTAGGCGTAACACTAAAGGAATTAATTGCAAAAAGCGGACATCACTAAAACCAGACACGGTCACTTTCGAAGCGGCCGTGCCTTTTCTATTAAAATAGTCCTTTCAGAAATAGCAACAAGCCAATGAACGCCATCGGTATGCCCACAATGGCTCCAATCAATGTCAGGCTGACGATCACGCCAACGAACATGAAGACAAGCCCAAGGATCATAGCGACGAAGCGTCCCGTCAATCCGACAATGGCAGCTAGAAGATGCCACAGCATTGCGAACGGCCACAAAAGACATGGAATATGATGTTTGTGCATTGCAGACATTTTATCTCCTATAACCAAGTAGGATATACGTACTAATCCCGGTTGCGTTCCAGATGATATAATCCGGCCATGCCTACCAAATATAATTCGTCCACGCCGACCAAACCTAGTCCTACCAAACCTAAAACAAAAAAAACAACTCTTCCGCCTCCACCTGTTGAACCTGTGGTGGAACCAGAGGAAACCGTAACTTTCAAGCGCGGCCACTTTTATTCGTTCATGGTCGTGATGGCCCTTTGCCTGGGTTTGATTCTCGGATATTTTGTTGGTCAGCGTAATTCTTCCGCCCCAACGAATCAGATAGCACAGGCTGTCCCAACGGCCATACCCGCACCGCTAAAATATAATATTACAACCGCTGGTTTTCCTAGCATCGGTCCAGCAAATGCTCCGATTGTCATTGTGGAATTCAGTGATTATCAATGTCCTTACTGCACCCAATGGCATGATACCACTTACAAACCTCTGCTGGCGGCTTATCCAGGCAAGATTCAACTCGTTTATCGCAACTATCCCTTACCATTTCATCAGAACGCGCTTATGGCGGCCGAAGCCGCGATGTGCGCGGGTGATCAGAATGCTTATTGGCAATACCATGATGCGCTTTTCGCAAATAACGACCAACTCAATAACCAAGCGGGCACAGTAGTCAACAATTCGTTCTATGTCAATCTGTCCAGCGGCCTCGGCCTGGATACAATAGCATTTGGTAACTGCCTTACCACGGAAAAATATAAGCAGGCTGTCCAAAGCGATTTGAATTACGCTAATAGCCTTCCGCCTGACAGTGATGGTTCAGCGGCTGTCAGCGGCACACCCACCTTCTTTATCAATGGTTATCGCATCGTTGGCGCTGAACCACTTGCTTACTTCCAACAAGTCATTGATGCCCAGTTAAAAGTACAATAATCTGCAAGGTGCTATCTCAGTTCTAATACTTTGGGAGTGATGATGAAAAAATTTATTGCAGTCGCGGGCAATATCGGCGTAGGCAAGTCCACCCTGGTAACCATGTTATGCAAACAACTCGAATGGGAACCGTTTTACGAGGCCGTTGGAGACAATCCGTATCTCGTGGATTTTTATGCGGATATGGCATCCTGGTCTTTCCATTCGCAGATCTTTTTCCTGACCCGGCGACTGCGTTCGCATCATCAACTCGCACAGCATCCGACATCCGTCATTCAGGATCGAAGTGTCTATGAAGATGCGGAGATCTTTGCGCAAAATCTATATTTGCAGGGACATATCAAAGAGCGCGATTACGAAACGTATCGCGAACTCTACGAAACGATCATTCAGATTTTGCCTCCGCCCGATTTGGTCATTTATCTGCGGGCGTCCACTGACACTTTGATGGATCGCATTGCACACCGCGGCCGGGACTATGAACGCACCATCACGCCCGAATATTTACAAAGTCTGAATGATCTTTATGAAGATTGGATTTCCAATTTCGTGCTTTGTCCGGTGCTGGCGGTTCCCGCCGATGATCTGGATTATGTTGCCTACGCCGGGCATTTGGATCTGATTATCTCAAAGGTAAATGAGAAGTTGACCGGTAAAGATGAAGTGGTCTTTGAAGCGGAAGAAGTTGTGCGAGCTACCGGTGATTGAAGAACGATTGGTGAAACAAATGATGCGCTATCAAAACAAAGAGCCGACCAATATCGGCTCTTTGTTTTATTGGATATATGTTTCCCCTTTGCTTTTAGAATCAGGCACCTCATATTCGTTTTCTCCGGATAAATCATTCCAGTATTTTTGATTCCAAATATTGGCATCGGAGCTGTTGCATTCGGCGAGTTGAAATTCGCTGGGTGCGACATCAGGAAGCTGGCACGCCGCTTCCTCTCCGGGTTGAGGCGGCGGAGGCGATGGCAAGATTCCACTCAACGCATTTTCAACTCCAGGCGTGGGAAAACATCCATCGCGCCAAAAGCCAATCCCGTCGCGGATGCGGCACCATGAATTGTCTGACTGATTCACAGCTGGGTAAGTAAAAGCATCCTCAATCACACCATTCGAATCTGTTAGAGTCACTGTCTCGCCGTTGTCTTCAAGCAAAAGCTGGGTGGTTGAGCCGAAAAAGACTTTGCGCTCATTGGGATTCAATTTAAGGCTTGGCAGGGTGAATGAGCTTGAACCCCTGTTTGGGTTAACTTCCAATTTCCAATTTGTTAGATCAGCGATACCGGGGCCGAGGTTTTCAACCTCGATGAATTCATCGCCATTGTTTATCGCACCGTCGCTGTTCCAATCGGAGCCCGGACGCGCCAGAATTTCATTGAGGTCTACAGCCGGAGCCGGTGTCGGTGCAAAAGTTGGAGTGGGCTTGCTTGTAGCAGTAGGCAATGGAGATGGAGTGACCGTTACCGTCCAAGCCCAATTTGCCTGGCCGGGTGTGCCATAAACACGGTTACCGTTGCGATCCAGAGGAGTATTTGTAATTGACCCGGCGAACGTAACCCAAGCCGCCGGTCCGTCTGGAACCACTCCTCTGCGTTCCATGCTGGCATAATTTGGAGAAGTCAATCCAGCGGGCCAATTGTTGTTTCCTGAATAATTGGCAGTATCCACAAGCGTATCTAACGGACTAATCAATTGCAGGGTTTGGTAACTATTCAAAAGAACTCAATGAACTGCTTGTTTGGTTGATCGTCACGTTTTGGAATACCTGGTTGTTTTCAGCAAGCACAAAATAACTGCCTGCTGGTACCATGCCGCTAAGCGGCACTGCAAAGTTGCCAGAGCTATAGTAAATATTAACGCCATTTAAATCCCAGCCCGATAAGTTTATATCCGATGAGCCTGGATTATAGAACTCGACCCATTCATCGTTGGAATTGGCCGCCGCGCCCATCCAACCAACTTCATTGATGACAAGGCTGAGCGGAAGATAAGTGGATACGGACGTAGCAGTCGGCGTATTGACGGGATTTACGCAATTGCCATTGAATGTAACATTATCCAGCCGAAACGTTCCTGATGAACCGGATGCAGAATAGCCGAAGAGTTTAAATTTGGCATTCGGATTGTCATTGAGGGAGGCAATAGCACTTAGGTCAAAGAATATAGAATGCCAATTTGAATCATTTTGCAATGTATTAGATGAACTCAGTGAGTTGAAAGTCATTCCGTCCGTAGAATAATAAACATCCAGCTTTATTGGTCCCGTACTTGTTGAGCGATATTCAAACGAAAGTTTTATTGAGCTTCTCCCTCGGGTGTTAATATCAAATTCGACATAATCATTTGCATTCCATGGCATCGTCCAACCTGTGAAGCTGACAGCCTGATCGCTACTATTGCCTGTATAGCCAGACGGAAATGGAATTGTCGGCCCTGTCAGTCCGCTCCCGTTTGAAAACATGCCGCTTCCTATGGATGGAGTTGTTACATTTCCATCGAAAGTCCACTGCGTTATCGTTGACTCGAGACATGCTGTAGGACTGGAGCCCAGTATGCTCGTGGATGTGGAAGGTGGCGTACTCGTCACGGTTGGTGTAGTTGTGGATGTACGCGTTGGCGTTTGGGTGGGCGTGTTGGTTGAGGTGTTCGTCACTGTCGGCGTACTCGTTGATGTTGCAGTATTGGTCGGAGTATTACTTGGCGTATCAGTGGGTGTAAAAGTAGGTATACCAGCGCAATAAGTAAAAGCGCTTGACATATTTTGTGGATTGCTTGGGCTTATCAATGAAAAATCATTTTGATTATTTTTGGTATCTTGACAACTACCAGACGCGTTCCGCCTAGCTTGCGTTCATAACTTTGATCGACACTACTACTTAGCATGGGAGACAAAAACGTCCCTTCAGCATAAATGGAAAAAGAATTCATACCAACAGAATCAATCTTTATGCCATTTTGATCAAAAATAGCAATTCCACCAGTATCGATAATACCGCTTCCGTAAGTTTGATCAGGAACTGTTGAATCACTATAGCCGCCAGAAGCATTTGTATTTGCAACTAGATAATGTTGCCTAGGCGATAGTATTTTTCCATTAGAAATTGTCAATTTGGTAGTCTCAACACCGGTTGAAGTTAAAGCTTTCACTTCCCATCCACTCAAATCGATATTCCCACCAGTTCGATTAAACAATTCAATAAACTCGTCATTTGCTCCTTTCGGACCAGTCGTCCTAAACTCGCTTATTACTACATCGCCCGGCATAAGAGTTTGTTGCGGTGCAGCATGTGCGGATGCAAGAGACGATAAAAAGATTCCTACAATCTATCCTGTCAGCAGGATGAAAACAAAAAGTGTTCGAACCAAAATCTTCGGGCGATAAATCAATTTGATATTAGCAGGAAAAACATACGAAGCGCGGACAAAAAACCCTACCCTTTGGAAACGCCTTAGCAAACGGCATCCGTTATCAGTTCAGCTTGTAGCGCTAACGCGGTTCAACCACCAGCTTGATCGCCGTCCGCACTTTATCTTCAATCTCGACATCCACAAACTCGGGAGCGCAGACTACATCAATGCCATCGCCTTTTAGATAACCAGTTGCCAACACCAAAGCCTTGACGGCTTGATTGACTGCACTGGCTCCAATGGCCTGCACCTCTGCATGCTTGTGTTCGCGGATAACCCCTGCAATTGCCCCGGCTACAGCGGATGTACGCGATGTGGCTGAAACTTTGATTATGTCCATGTGTGCCTCCCATGAATGAACGGGGCTTGCTATAAAAAGATTGTACTTGATTTAAGACTTAGATTCAAGTATCAATTAGTTAGGATATGGATATCGTAATCGTAGTAGGCCTTGTGGAAAATGTGGATAATAGGATCGCAGGCTATGGGTTGGATCGCCGATGATTTTTAGAACCACATGTAGCGCTTTCGCATCTTTTCTGAGTTTTAGCTTTTGTGGATAAACCAGCAATAACTTTTACTGATAATTTTCTTCTATAAAGAGTCCTCCATATTTTGGATGAAACAAAAGGTACTGCCTAAATATGGGGGTATTGTTTCGGGTAGTTTTACCTAAATTATGCGAAGAAACAACTTACTCTCCACAGTAGATGCTGATTATCCACAGTTTACCCCCTCTTATCCACAGTTTAGGCTTCATTGGGACGACTTGTCTAGCCTAAATGTGGGGACTACGAACCTGAAGAAGTTTCCAGACCATTGGTAGCGGCTATTTCGTCGAACCGGATCTCGATTTCGTCCAGATAATGATCCAAGCCCGAAACGCGTTGTTCGAAACCATTTCCGAGTAAACCTAATTGCTCACAAGCGATTTGCCAGGGCTTGATTTGATCGTTCTCCAGCACATTTGCCGCCAATGTCCAAGTATGAATAAGCGGCCAAAGGGGTGCTAATGGAGATTCGCCTGCCAGCAAAACTTCAAATGCTTTTTCATAATAATTCAGCCTTGCGGAATGAATATGCTGATCCACTTTGGCGTTTTCAGATGCGGCGAGAAAAGCGATTTTCCAATCCGGAATCCAATTTGAAATGATAATGGCATCATTTAAGTTGCTTGCTCCAATCAAATTGAATAGAGATGCTATAAATTCTGGTCGTTGTGCGGATTGGGCGCGGGATGGAAATTCAAGCAGAAAGCGGCGTTCAGCGAGCGGACCACCGTTTAGTTCTGCGATTGCATTCGCTGCATGATACACTGCCCGCAAAAATTGTTTGACTTGAATCGGTCCCGCTTTATCTTTGCGAATATCGCTCAAATCGATCCAGCCTTTGCGCGCCTCCGCTAACAGTTTGCGGCAACGTGACAAAACCAACGAGGTTGCATGAAATTCAAAACCGGCTCGTAGCCCAGCTTGAACAAATTCAAAAAATTTTTCACGCTGATATAACAACATCGGATCGTACATTTCATGTCCGAGAATCGGATCAACGCGCAGTTCACGCGGCGATTTGAATTCGTCTTTCGAACGGTGAAGGATATCGAGATGAAAATCCGGCGTGAGCTTGACAATTTCACGCATGATGCCGGGCCGCTGGTTATGAACAAGCACCAGATCAATATCCGCCGTTCCACCGAGCATTGGATCCATATCCGAAACAAGCGAACCGGTCAGATAGGCGGCAACGAGGTCGCGATCATTGAAGGCGCGTTCCTGGACATTTTCTTTGGCGATGCGGATAAGAGATTCACGTGTGACACGCATGGTTCCTCTTGTAGTTAGTTGGATAAATTCTCAGTCAAGGGCAAGCCCGGTTGAAACGGCCTCAGCCTCAAAGTCTCGCGGATGCGGTTCTCGATCCATTTGAGATGCTCCGCGTTTTGTACAATGTTCAATCGATTGGAATCTATCTTGAGCACAGGCGTGCTGTCATAAGGTTTGCTGAAAAAACTCTCATAGGTCTGGTTCAATTGATCAATATAATCACGCTCCATGTTGCGCTCGTAGGAACGGTCACGCAATTCAATGCGCCGCATCAATGTATCCGTATCAGCGTGCAGATAAACGATGAGATCGGGCTTCGGAATTTTTTCTCCGAGTGCTTCGTGGACTTTATAGTACATATCTAGTTCATCACCCTTAAGATTGATGCGGGCAAACAATGCGTCTTTGGTAAAAGTGTAATCGGACATCAACGATTTGCCCGCCGCTAAAAGTCCGGGAACGGTGCGGCGCTGTTGATGATATCGGCTGAGCAAAAAAAAGATCTGCGTTTGAAACGCATAGCGTTCGCGATCCGCATAGAAATCGGAAAGAAAAGGATTCTCTTCAAAAATTTCCAAAAGGATTTCAGATTCAAATGCAGGTTGCAGCAGGCGGGCGAGCGTGGTTTTACCCACACCGATGACCCCTTCGATAGCGACGTACATCATCCACTCCGAAAGAAGATACGCTAAGGATACCACGAAATGACGACAGCACCTAAAAAGAATATCAACGGCCTTCTCGCCGCGAGCAGAGCCAAACAATAGAAGCTGTATCGTTTGGTATACTTGCCTTATTAGACAAAGGAGATTCTTATGACTATCTCTGCCCCTCACTGGGATATGAGCAATGTTTACCCCTCGCTTGAATCCAAAGAGTTCCAGGCCGCAGTTGAAGATTACAAGAAGCAAGTTGCGGCGCTGGAAAAATTCTTCAAGAACAAACTTAGCAAAACCGATGCGAAATCAAAAGCCAAAGCCAAAGAGCTGGCTCCTCTCGTGGGGCAGGCGATTGATCGCATCAACAAAATCCAAACCTTATCGGCCACCATTGTTCCGTTCATTTATGCTTTTGTGACCACCGACTCGCGCGACAAAGTTGCGATGCGGGTCATGTCAGAGTTTGAGCAAGCCAGTTTGCCGATGCGGAAACTTAGGGTCCAGTTTGAAGCGTGGATCGGAACGATCGCGCCAAAGTTGGATAAAGTCGTCAAAAACAATAAATCTGCCGCGGCGCATGAATTTATGTTAAAGGAATCTGCTGAGCAAAGCAAATATCTGATGAGTGATTTGGAAGAAGGGCTTGCCGCGGAATTGACGTTGAGCGGAGGCAACGCCTTTGAAAAACTTCAAGGCACGGTCACGTCGCAGCTTTCCGTCGACTTTGAGCTGGAAGGCAAAACCCAGAAATTGCCCATGCCCGCGCTGATCAACTTAAGATCGCATCCCGATGAATCAGTTCGTCATCGCGCGTACGATGCAGAGAACCAGGCTTGGGAGTCGGTCAAGGAAACGTTGGCGGCCTGCCTGAATGGCGTCAAGGGCGAAGCGAATACGTTAAATAAACGGCGCGGACGCGAAGATGCGCTTCATTCCGCTCTCGACGCGGCGCGCCTTGATCGCAAGACTCTCAAAGCCATGCTAGGTGCGATGGAAGATTCGTTCCCGATGTTCCACAAGTATTTCAAGGCCAAGGCGAAAAAACTTGGAAAGGAAAAACTCGCGTGGTGGGATATTTTCGCACCGATGGGCAAGACCGATAAAGTTTATTCGTTCGATGAGGCGCGCAGTTTTATTTTGGATAACTTCGGAAAGTTCTCGCCTGATCTCAGTACGTTTGCCCAGCGCGCTTTCGATCGTCACTGGATTGATGCCGAACAACGTGAGGGCAAACGCGGCGGCGGATTTTGTATGGGCGTTTCGGGCGTAAAAGAGAGTCGTATTCTTGTTAATTTTGATGGCTCATTCGATCAAGTCAGTACGATTGCGCATGAACTAGGGCATGGCTTTCATAACAACTGCGCCTTTGAAGCGGATAAGACCGAGTTACAACAACTCACGCCGATGACTTTAGCGGAGACCGCTTCGACCATGTGCGAAACGATCATTACGGAAGCCGTACTCGCGTCGGCTACAGATTCGCAAGAAGAATTGGCAGTGCTCGAAGCACAGATTCAAGGTGCGGCTCAAATCGTTGTGGATATTTATTCGCGCTATTTATTCGAGAAGGAAGTCTTTGAGCGACGGGCGGAAGCCGAACTATCGGCGGATGATTTCAACGACATCATGGAACGCGCCCAGAAGGCTGCCTACGGCGATGGACTCGATGAACGTTATCTGCAAAAGTTCATGTGGACGTGGAAACCCCATTATTATTCGTCGGGCTTGTCGTTTTATAATTTTCCGTACGCTTTTGGTTTGTTGTTCGCCACAGGTTTGTATGCCATTTATCAAAAACGCGGCGCGGCTTTTGTGGAAGATTACAAGAATCTATTGGCATCTACCGGCGAAGCCAATGCTGCAGATTTGGCGAAACGCTTCGGTATCAACATCCGCACCAAGAAATTCTGGGAAGATAGCCTTGCCATCATTGGCAAGCGAATAGAAAGATATTGTGAGTTGTAAACATTCGCTATAATAACTGCAGGGACAAAGCACTGCTTTGTCCCTGCAGTTATTTACGACCTGCCAATTTTAGGACTTGTCAACGGATGACCAGCCGCGCCACTGCATAGCCTTGACCACGCGGTCAATCGCCACCATATAAGCTGCATCGCGCATATAAGCTTTTTCTTTCAACGACATTTCGAGCACCGCATTGAAGGCCAGTGTCATCTTGGTATCCAGGCGATCGAGCACTGCATCACGCGTCCAGTAATAGTTCTGATCGTTTTGGACGGACTCAAAGTATGATGTGGTCACGCCGCCTGCGTTGCACAGGAAGTCAGGGATGTCAAAAATCTTGTTTGCCTTGAAGTATTCATCCGCTTCGGGCGTGACGCCGCCGTTGGCACCTTCTGCCACGATTTTGACGCGCTTCGACATCTTCTTGATCGTTTCGCCATTGACATGCTCTTCAACAGCTGCTGGGATTAGTACGTCCGCTTCTTTCGTAATCCATGCATCGCCATCCTCTACGACATAACCTTTATCCTGCGCCTTCTTCTTATCAATCGTGCCGTACTCATCCACGATGGTCAGCAGGAAGTGCGGATCAATGCCCTCCTTATGGCTGTAAGTATAGGATTTCTTATCGTTACGATCCCAGCAGGAAACGCAGGCAACTTTGCCGCCCAATTGGTCAATGAAGCCAATCGCAGCATATTGCGCCACATTGCCAAAGCCTTCAATGGCCGCTATACTATTTTTCGAATCCATCTTGAGGTGCTTCATCGCTTCACGCACATGATAGATCATGCCAAAGCCAGTCGCTTCCGTGCGGCCTTCTGAGCCGCCGCCGCCCAACGGTTTGCCGGTAAACGCTCCCGGTGCGTATTGACCAACGAGGGTTGAGTATTCATCCATCATCCAGCCCATCATCTGCGGTGTGGTGCCGACGTCCGGCGCGGGCACGTCGTTGCGCGGACCGAGGTTCTTCCACATCACGTCCACCCAACCGCGGCACAGCCGTTCCTTCTCGTGAACGGAAAGCGTCGACGGGTCAACAATGATGCCGCCTTTGCCGCCGCCCAACGGAAGATCAGCCACGGCACATTTCCAAGTCATCCATGTTGCCAGAGCGCGGACGGTATCCAATGTTTCATTGGCCGCGAAGCGGATGCCGCCTTTGTTCGGGCCGCGCGCATCGTTGTGTTGGACGCGGAAGCCTTGAAAGATGCGCGTGGAACCGTTGTCCATCCGCACCGGGATGCGGAAGGAATATTCACGCATCGGCCACCGCAGGACTTCAGAAACGGCACTATCAAGTTTGAGCAGTTTTGCCACGTGATCAAATTGCTCTTGTGCCATCTTGAAGGGATTAATTTGTTCAGTCATTTTTTCTCCTATGAATTTTAGAAAATATAAGCGGGCAGACCCAGATGGTCTGCCCGCTGAGAAAACTCAGATGTCTTACACCAAATCATAGCAATAAATTCCTATTGTCTAACAACTTAACCTTACCCGAATTTTATTTTTCCGTCAATATGAGAAGCATCATAAATGGGTTAGAACTTACATGAGTGTTAACTGCTTGTCTAGTGCGGCCCTTACTACTTGCGGATTGGCCTTCCCGGCAGCTTTCTTCATCACCTGTCCAAACAGGAAGTTGGCAATGCCGACTTTTCCCGCTTTATAACTCTGAACTTCCTTTGGATTTTCCGCCAATGTTTCTTTGACCAGCTTTGAAATCAACGATTCATCCGACACCTGCTTGATGCCGCGCGCTTCTACGATTTCAGCCGCGTCTTTTCCGGACGCAAACATTTCCGTTAACACTTCCTTTGCGCTTGACTGATTGATTTCCCCGTCAGACGCGATCTTCATCAACTCCGCCAGCTGCTCAGGCCGGACCTTGAGCTGGCTGACCGTTATATTGGCTTGATTCATCAACGAGAATAAATCACCGAGCAACCAGTTGGCTACCGTCTTGGCCGGGATATTGGATGGCAGACTTTTGACTGCTGACTCGAAATAATCTGCGACTTCTTTTTCTTCGGTGAGCCGTGCTGCGTCGTATTCCTTCAAACCATAATCCTGGATGAAACGCAAATACCTCGCGCGCGGAAGTTCAGGCAAATCCTTGCGGATATTTTCGATCCAGCGATTCTCCACTACAAGTGGAGGCAGATCCGGCTCGGGGAAGTAACGATAATCATGAGCGTCTTCTTTACTGCGTTGGGAATATGTCTCGCCGCGCGTTTCGTTCCAGCCAAGCGTTTCCTGTTCCACTTTTCCGCCTGCTTCGATGATCTTGCTCTGACGTTCAATTTCATATTCGATCGAACGTTCGAGCGCGCGAAACGAATTCAGATTCTTGACTTCGGTACGCGTTCCCAGTTCGGTGGTGCCTTTTTGCCGCACAGAGACATTGGCTTCAAAACGGATCACGCCTTTTTCCATGTCGCCGCTGTTGACGCCGAGATAGCGCACGATGTCGCGCAGAGCTTCGCCGTAGGCGTGTGCCGCCTCCGCCGAATGAAGGTCCGGTTCGGAAACGATTTCCAATAATGGCACGCCTGCCCGGTTCAGGTCCACGAGCGAATACGATTGGTTGTCACGCTCGACGTGAGTCAGTTTGCCGGTGTCTTCTTCCAAATGCACGCGGCGCACGCGGATGGTCTGCTCGCCCTCGGATGTGCGAATGACGAGTTTGCCATTCACTGCAAGCGGCTGTTCGTATTGCGAGATTTGATATCCTTTAGGAAGATCGGGATAGAAATAATTTTTGCGGGCAAAAATGCTCGTGTTTTGAACTTCACATTCTAGCGCCAGCGCCACGCGGATGCCATACTCGACGGCCGTTTCATTGACCACCGGCAGTGTGCCGGGCATGCCGGAACAAACGGGACAGACAGTTGTGTTCGGCGCGGCGGTTATGGAATCAACCACTGCACACGAGCAGAACATTTTCGATTGGGTCCGAAGTTCAGCGTGAACTTCAAGTCCGATGACAGGTTCAAATTCCATGAATTTATGGTGTCATTGCGAGCGAGCCTGGGCTTGTCGGTCGAAGGAAAGCATGGCAATCCTGCCTCCAAGCAAAATTGAGACTGTTTCGTCGCAATGATATCTCCTCTACTTTATTACGTTTCGTATGCCACCGTTTCTTTGATGAAACTAGTGTTGGGAAGATGCGATTTACTAATCCCCATTTTAACGCTTGTTAGGTAGAAATGGGCGTGTGGTTAAAATAAAATTCTAAAGCCCGCAGTCTCATGGGCGCATGAAGAAAAGACCAGGCGTACAGCCTGGTCACTCTGTTTCATCATCGGGCGAGTCGTCATCGTCCACTTCATATTCGACGTGCTCGCTATCGAGATAGACCCACAAGAGCAAAACATTTCCTTCGGGCGTTTCGACATTGCGAGCTGCAAGAATGGGCGCGGTTTCCTCCAATCCCATTTCGTTGCGATAATGCAAATGGATGGGCTGTTTGCTGCTCCATGCTCGGTGACAACGTTCCACGAGCGCATTACCGTTGAACGTTCGCAAACGGGTGAGGGCAGGAACCAATTCGTTCGGGCTTTCGTTCAGGCCCATTGCCCAGCCGTCGCTGACTTGTTCAAAGATCGGCGGCGGGCCTTCGATGATTGTGATTTTTTCGTCCATGCTTAAGAATATACCATAAAAGGGGTTAAAGGAACCTTGCGATTGCCTTGACCATGCCCGGGCCGTAATACACCATGCCGGTGTAAATTTGAATGAGCGTTGCACCCATGTCGAGTCGGCGCTTGGCATCCTCGGGATTCATGACGCCACCTGAACTGACAACGGGGATTTGACCATTCACACGCTGGACGATCTTTTGTAACATCGCTTCACTCAGCGCTTTGAGGGGCTTGCCGCTTAACCCGCCGTCTTCGCTCCGATGGCTAGATCGCAACCCCATCCGTTCCACCGTCGTGTTCGTTGCGATGATTCCATCCATACTCGTGCGCAGGATGACGTCCACCGCGTCGTCCAATTCCTGATTGCTCAAATCGGGCGCAAGTTTAACGAGCAAAGGCACGCGTCGTTCCAGTTGTTTCTGCTCGATCAATCGTTGTTGATGCAAGTTCTTTAACAAATCTTCAAGCGCATCGCGCGCCTGTAATCGACGCAGACCCTCCGTGTTCGGCGAGCTGACATTGATCGCCAGGTAATCCGACAGCGGCGCGAAATTCTGGAGCAAAGCTAGATAATCAAAAACGGCTTCTTCGTTGGGCGTGGATTTGTTTTTTCCGAGGTTCACGCCGAGAACGGTTCCCGGAATCGGCTTTTTGATCGGCTTGGGTTTGCGTGGACCGAATCCCAAGAACCGTTCCAACAAATTGGGCGCGAGAGATGAGTTCAATCGATTCTGAACGAACTCGGTGCCGCGGTTGGGAAACCCCATGCGGTTGATGACGGCTTCATCTTCGATCAGGCGAAAGATGCGCGGCTTCGGGTTGCCGAGTTGCGGCAAGGGCGTGACCGTTCCCACTTCGATGTGACCGAAGCCCAGTGCAGCCAGTCCACGGATGGCAACAGCATCCTTGTCATATCCCGCTGCGAGGCCGATGGGATTCTTGAAGGTTAGTCCAAAAGCTTGGACCGGTTTGGAAGGCGTATGATAAATGAGTTGCAACATCCAGCGTGAAGGAGGCAGCCAGCCTGCAAAGCGTACTGCATTCAGAGTAAGCTGGTGCGCCGATTCGGCATCGAGTTTGAAAAGATATTTACGAAAGAAAGGATACATGATTCTCCATGTCATTGCGAGACCTGCAACGTCGTACTCAAAGAGTAAGCAAGTCGAAGCAATCTCCTTATTTGCGGGGGATTGCTTCTCGAAGACTCGCAATGACAGCTAGGATTGTTTCTGCCCGCTCAAATCCAGGAAATATTGCATCACTTCTTCCTCAGGGTGCGAGACATTCATCAATGCAAACATCGCCGCCAGTTCACCGCGATGATGCGTCTCGTGATTGGCAACGTGCATCAGTATTTGATAGAGTGGCACGGTGAACGTCTCACCGTTGAAACGACTGTAGGTAATTCTGGATTCGAGGCTTGCCTCCGTTTGCGATTCGATAAAGGCTCGCATCTCGGCTTCGATTGTATCCCATCGTTCCCTGACCGATGCCAGTGTTGGAAAATTGTCTTTGTTCAAATGTCCTTTAGGAGTAATTCCATTCCAGTGTTGAAGCCAAACCCATTCACTGCTCATCAAGTGAACGAGCATAGCGTGAACATCGCCCCAGCTATGTCCCTGCATGTGATGCAATTGCTCATCCGTGAGACTCTCTGCGACGGTGAAATAGCGGCGATTGGCCCAGCAGCTGTAATCATAAACCTGTTGGATATATTCTTTAACATTCATGAATTACTCCTACTTAACTCGCTTCAATTGCGTCTCTATGGCTTTGGCTTCCATGCCTTCGGGATGGATGTTATAGGCGGTAATCGTAAGGCGATCAGTGTCCGCTAATTCGACTTCCGTGCGCCAGCCCCAATCTGGACCTCCATCAGGGTCGGGGTAATTGCCTAGCACCGCAAAGCCCTTTTCTTTCGCGTTGCCTGTGCAAAACATGATGGCCGTGTTGTTGTGGAAGCTGTCCACCCAAATGGATTCGTAGCGGTCGAGCGTTGTGTTGTACCCAAAGGTGAACAGCCCGTGCTGTGGTTCGTCATCCATGGAAGTTTGATAGAGGTACAGCGCGAAGCGTCCATCCAGGATCAGGTGGATACTGCCCTGTGTTTGCGATTCAATTGGCACGCCTTCTGGCTCGAGCCAGGTGCGCGTCTTGCCTGCCCAGCCGCCGACAAGTCCGGCGAGGAACTGATGAGGCGTGGATGATGATTTTTCAAAAGCCATCGTTACTTTCCATCGAGTGAGCAGGAAGGAGAAATAATTTCCATGCGTGGAGTCTAGCACAGAAACAAAAAATAATAGACACCAACGTCACAGATTTAACGGGTTTTCAAGGAGCTATCACTTCGCAAAATACCGCTCAAGCCAATCCCTGGTTTGCCACTCATATCTCCGAGCATTTTTTATTGCTTATTACACCCTTTTCCCACCTTCGGTAAAGCTATGATAAATAATGAGCAAGCTTATCTTGACACCTAAATAAGATTTTGTTACACTGTTATCGATAACGAGAACGATAACAATGCGCAGAACTGTCATTCGACCAACCATTAAGGAAGTAGCCTCTATGGCAGGTGTTTCCACACAGACTGTATCTCGCGTGATTAATCGAGAGCCGCGATGTCTCCCGAGAGACCCGTAAACGTGTGCAGGATGTGATAGAAAAGTTGGGGTATCGTCCTAATGTATTGGCGCGCAGTTTGATTCGCCGTCGCACTCACACTTTAGGGGTCGTTACGGCTGGTTTGAATTATATTGGTCCGTCATTCACATTAAACGGTATAACGGCTGCCGCGGAAGAAGCCGGATATGCACTCCTTCTTAAAGAGCTGCCCCGTTTTGACGTGAATGATAATGAGCCTATATTTCGGTCACTTGTTTCTCGTCGTACTGATGGAATTATCTGGGCCGTACAAGAGGTAGGTGAGAATCGAAGTTGGATGAATACGCTGGACTTGGATTTTGAGATTCCCATCGTCTATTTGACAATGGAGCCTCGCGAAAATATTTCTATTGTATCGATAGACAACTATTTTGGTGGTTGCATGGCAATGTCACATTTGCTGGATCAGGGATATCGGCATATCGGCCATATTTCTGGCCCCTTGGCTTGGTGGGAGGCCCGCCAACGTAAAAAGGCGTGGAAAGATGCTTTGGAGCAAGCGGGCATTGGATTTCATGATAATTTTTGGGTGGAGGGAAGTTGGTCGTCGGCCAGCGGCGCTCGTGCGGCTGAAAAGCTTCTTGAGCAATACACAGATATGGATTCAATCTTTGTAGCTAATGACCAGATGGCACTTGGAGCTATGAAAATTGTTCAACGAAAAGGATTGAGGATTCCTCAGGATATCGGGATTGTGGGATTTGATAACATTCTAAAATCAGCCTTTTTTGAGCCTTCCCTGACGACTGTGAATCATGATCAATATAATCTTGGCAAAGTAGCTGTCCAAAAGATCATCCAGATCATAGAGTCGGATTGGGATGAGGCAGCTCCCATCGCTCCTACATCCGTCATACTGGAACCAACGCTGGTTGTGCGAGATAGTTCTTTGCGATTATTAAAGGTATGAAAGCAAAGAAGGTAATTGAATAGGTGTAAACAAATGATTGACTTCGAAAAGAGAAATACCTGCTCTGGTATTGAAATTGACAAGCAAGCACTTATGATCAGCTTCTTTTTACACAGCTATTATGTCGCACCGCAATCAAATATTATGTCAATGAAAGGAGGTGTACTCATATACTCAGTGATATAACAAGAACTGAAAGAATTGATCATTGTTGATACCAAAAATTGAAGAGAATTGAAAGGAGATTCAAATGTTCAAGCAAGTTTCACGAGGAATTGCCCTACTGTTATTGTGTGCCATCGCGCTCGCTGGATGCGCACCTGCTCCCACTGCGGCTCCTACGACTGCCCCCGCGGCCACAACTGCCCCCGCGGCTACCACTGCGGCCACAACTGCCCCCGCAGCCACAACTGCGGCTACGACCGCCCCAGCCTCTACACAAGGCGCCGCTCCTGCTGCATCTGGCGGTTGGTGCTCCGCCGTTAAGATTGTTCTCTTCCCCGGCGGAACACCGGGTGGAGGCTTCGAGCAGGTCGTCTATAACGGTGCGAAACAGGCTGCCGCTGACACTGGCGCGAACGTGCAATACGTCTGGTCCGACTGGGATCCTTCCAAGATGACCACTCAGTTCCAGCAAGCCGTAGCCACCAAGCCCGATGGCATTGCCATCATGGGCCACCCCGGCGATACAGCTTTTGATCCCTTGATTGATACCGCTGAGAGCCAGGGCATTATCGTAAGCAGTATGAACACACCGCTGCCGCTGGCGCAAGCCAAGTACGCCGCCAATGGTTTTGGTTACGCCGGCGCCGATCTCTACCAGGCGGGATATTCCCTGGCCCAGGAAGCTGTCAAAGAATCAGGCTTGAAGTCAGGCGACACGGCCTTCGTGTGGGGTTTGAAAGCACAGGCCGGCCGCGGCGAGCGCACCATAGGCATACTGGATGCGCTTCAAAAAGCCGGAATAACAGTGGTCTACCAGGAGATTAGCGACGCCATCAATGCGAACGCATCCCTCGGCGTGCCGGTCTTCACCGGTATTATGTCTGCCCACCCAGAAATTAAGATGGTCATCACCGATCATGGTGACATAACGGGCACTATCCAGACCTTCCTGCAAGCTGCCAACAAGAAACCCGGTGATGTCTTTGCTGCTGGCTTCGATATCTCCGGCAATGGCGTTACCGCGATTCAAGGCGGCTGGCTGCAACTGGTAATCGACCAACAGCAGTTTCTGCAAGGCTATTTCGGCGTTTTGCAGATCTGCCTGAGCAAGGTATATCAATTTGGCGGTCTGAATATCAATACAGCCGCAGGTTTTGTCAACAAGAGCAATGTTAATGCACTCGCTCCGTTGATTAAGGTGGGAGATCGCTAAACTGGAACCGCTCAACCAATTTGCTGAGGCTTTTCTTTATCTGGATCAGCAATAGGAAACCATGCAAGGGCTAAATGGCGCCCGAAGAACTTTGCCATTTAGCCCTTGCCCTTCAAATTAAAAGTAACAACTTCTGTCGTGAGTAGTGTGTATTTCAACGGCTGATGCCGTTTCTAAAATGCCATTATTCTGAATATAATTCATGTTATAGCTCCATCCTTCACTGCAACGGAGACAGTCTTATGGAAGAATACCGGCTCGAACTTAAACACGTGTCCAAATCCTTTGGAGAGGTCCAGGCGCTCGAGGATATCAACTTTCAATTAGGCCGCAATGAAGTGGTCGGCCTGCTGGGCGATAACGGCGCTGGAAAATCCACCTTGATTAAGATCATTACCGGTTATCACCAGCCCACATCCGGCGAGATATATTTCAACGGCAAGAAAGTCGATCACCTAACGGTTCCTAAAGCCAGAGAGTTAGGCTTGGAAACCGTGTATCAGGAACGGGCGCTGGCTGAATTGCAGACGCTCTGGCGCAATATCTTCCTGGGACGCGAACTTACCACCTCGATGGGTTTCCTGGATATCCAACGGATGAGAGATGAAACACACCAGCTCATGACGGAGTCGATGGGCTTTACCTCGCACGCCGTCAGCCCGGATTCGACGGTTGGAAAATATTCGGGTGGTGAGAAGCAGGGTGTCGCGATCGTGCGCGCCCTCTTCTTCAACGCGGATATCGTCGTTCTCGATGAGCCCACCATGGGCCTCTCGCTCAAAGAATCAGCCAAATTGATCAACTTCGTTAACGGCATCAAGCAAGCCGGTAAATCCGCCATTTTTATTGACCATAACATTCTGCATGTCCATAATGTGGCCGACCGTGTGGTGGTGATTGACCGCGGCAAGGTTGCCGGCGAATTCCAAACCAAACATATTAGCCTGAATGAGTTAATGGATAAGATGGTACGGGTTGCAGAAACCGGCAGCCTCACTTAATAACATATCAATAAGGATAGATGCAATGAATTCTCCAACGAATGCAAACGCACCTGAAGTCACTCAGCACTATAACCCGCCCTTCAATTTCAGAAGATTCATACGCACGAACAGTGCCCAGCTTGGAATCTTGGGTGTCTTTGTAGCCCTGTGGATCATATTTGTCGTTTCTGCCCCAAAGACCTTTTTAGCTCCACAAATCTACTCTGCCTTCATGTCTTCCACCCCCTTCTTTGCCATCATGGCCATTCCCCTGACCATTGTGGTGATCGCCAAGGAGATGGATCTCTGTTTCCCCTCCGTCATGGCAATGGGCATGGTGTCGTTCAACTTTACCTATGGTGCTACAACCTTTATCCATAATGCAACCATCCAGGTATTCCTGGCAATTGTGGCGGCCCTGGTAACCGGAGCGATCATCGGCTGGCTGAATGGGTTTATGATCGTCAAGTTCGGCATTCCTTCACTCGTGGTCACCATCGGTACACAATTCCTATGGAGTGGTGCGGCCTTGGTACTTACACAAGGGGCAAATTTTTCCCTGGGTTATATTCAACAGACCTTTTTTTATAACTTGTTTGTCGGCAAGATCGGCCCATACTTTCCCATGCAAATGTTTTGGTTGGTTGTGGTCACGATCCTGGGCTGGGTGCTGCTGAACCGGCATCGGTTTGGCGCTCACGTCTACCTGATCGGAGACAATATCAACAGCGCTGAACTGATGGGCGTCAATACTGGGCGCGTCCGCATCCAGGTTTTCATGCTGGTCGGCGTGGTCTCTGCCTTTGCCGGCATACTTGCTAGTTTTTACGTGTCTTATTTCTGGCCCACCCTGGGAGATGGTTTTTTGCTCCAAACACTTGCTTCCGTTTTCCTGGGCGGCACATCCGTTTTGGGCGGTGTGGGTACGATCCTGGGAACCTTTCTCGGAGCATTCATCATTGGTGCCATCGAAGCGGCAACCGTTGCCATTGGCCTGACGGGATTCTGGACCAATTTCATCTATGGTTTAATCATCGTGCTCTCGGTGATTATGCACACTTATCTGCGTAAGCGTGGAGAGTAATCTACCCTCGCTTTTATAAGTCCACCGTCTTCTTTAGTAATCAATAAATCTATCTCCTCTCATTGTCATTCCTGTCCCATCGAGGCAGGAATGACAATGAGAGGAGATTATATTTAATACCCTATCTATTAACGAGATCGATCTTCCAATCCCCGGATACCTGTATGGTGGTACTGTTCCCAGGCCAGTAGAGGTTTGTCCAATAGTCACCGCCCCGCAATACAGATGGATTCACGCCCATTGTTACGATAATATGATCCGGCGTGTAATGCGCAAAATACTTATCGCGGTTGACAAGTGACCTTCCCAGGGTGGGATCCAATGCGACCCACCCGGCAGTTGGCATGTAGACATCTGGCCAGGCATGTTCCATTTGAGCCAGAGTCGCCGTATTGTTGTCCAGATACAATAATCCCTCGAAATAACGAGCCGGAATGCCGCGTGCTCGGCTCAGCGCTACCAGCAGATCGGAGTATTCTGTACAGTCAGATCCCATTGGCCCCAGTGCCGCCTGGGCTCCCCAGTTTGCTCCATTGTATGTGTAGACCAGGTTATTGCCTATGTAATCATAAAATGCCTGCACCTGCTGGCAGACAGTGCTCTGCCCTTGCGAAAGCTTGCCTGCCAGAGCCACAATCTGGGGGTTGGCGGATTCGATATGCAGTTCCGGTTGAGTAAAATCAGCCGGAAGCGCCCCTCGACAGTTTGATAGGTTGTACGACAGTTCGTTGACAGTAACCAGATAGTTTATCTGCACCGTTTTGGTTGTCCCGGCGGGTTGCCCGGAAAAATCAAACTCTGCGTAATAGTTGCCGTATTCGTCAGTGATTGTTGTATAACCTCCAGGTGAAATCTGCATCGACTGCACTTCCTGATAAGGAGAAAAGGTTTGAATTAAAGCCACCCAAATATTCTGCTTCTCTGGTTGACCTGGGCCTTTATTAACCAGCGTCAATTGCTGGTGCACATTATATTCACGCTGGCCAAGGACAGTCACATACGCGCTAGGAGTTGTCGCAGTAGAGATTGACGTAGCCGCCCGTGGCTGGCAGCCAAGCACGAGGAAAAACAATGCGCTCAACCAATACACTCTTCTGGAAAAAGTTTGTATGCGGCCTCGATTCGAAGCTATTGTATACCTTAACGAACTAGCGCAAAATCACAGGTTTTCGAAAGTATGGGCAACTTCTTCAGCACAATTGTGTAGGCATTCATTATCGTTTTTGTTAACCGTGGTATCTTGGTTTTAGAGGATAACCTACTGGACTCGGCTTATCAGTAGTGTTATTATCCGATAACCATAGAATGGCTATCATGTAAAGAATTCATTAGGAGAATGATAAGTAAATGAAACCTCGCGACAGGGTCATGCAAGCTCTCAACCATCAGGAACCCGATCGCATCCCAATTGATCTAGGCGCCACCATTGTTACTTCGATTACTAATCGAACCTACCTCGAACTGGAGAAGCAACTTGGCTTGCCAGTCGAGGAGATCAAAGTATTGGACTATGTCCAGCAGTTACCCTATGTCAGCGAAGCATTGATGCGGCGCTTCGATGTAGACTTTCGGATGGTGCAATTACCAGCAGCAACTACTGCTGGAATGGAGATCTTCGAGGAAGGGGACTATTATGCTTTCTTCGATCGCTGGGGCTCAAAGTTGCATATGCCCAAGGTAGGAGGCTTCTATTTTGATTGGGTTGATTTCCCGATTAAAGAAGCAACCATGGAAGCCTTGGATGCTTACCATTGGCCGCGACCGGATTCGCAGGAAGTCAATGCACAACTCGGCCAGTTGGCAAAACAATTATACGAGAACAGCGATTATGCCTTGGTCGGTAGTGCCGTGATTGGCGGCGGCATTTTTGAACAACCGGCACGGGTAATGGGATTGCAAAATTTTCTGATGGCCCTGATTACTGAACCGGCTTTTGCCGATCGATTAATGGAAACGATCACCGATATTTACATCGAGTCGTGCAATTGCTATTTAGATTATGTCGGTCCATACATTCAGGTCTTTACTTACTGGGACGATGTGGCTGGACAAAACGGCTGGTTGATCAGGCCGGAAATGTATCGGAAGATGATCAAGCCAAAACAGAAGCGCTTGGTAGAAGCGATTAAGAAAAAAACAAATGCAAAGTTGTTTTATCATAGTTGCGGTGCAACGCGTGATTTGATCCCCGATTTGATTGAAATCGGCTTCGATATTCTCAATCCGGTTCAGGTTTCTGCGAAAGGGATGGATACGAAAGAGTTAAAGGATCAGTTCGGGCGGGACATCGTCTTTTGGGGCGGAGGTGTTGACACACAGCACATATTGCCATTTGGCAAACCCCAGGAAGTGGTTGATGAAGTGAAGCGCCGCATTGACGATCTGGCACCGGGCGGAGGTTTTGTGTTTGCGGCGGTTCATAATATTCAAGCTCTCGTTCCGCCGGAAAATATTGTCGCCGCATTCGATACCGCGCTCGAATATGGTAAGTATGGAAAGTGAGCGAAATTATGATTCACTTGAACGAGTCGCTGGAACGAGTTGAGTCACAATGAATCATCGCGACCGTGTCTCGACCGCGCTGAATCATCAGGAACCGGATCGTTGTCCGATGCAGGTAAGTTTCACGCCTGAATTCGCGGCCCGCCTCGAGGCGGATATGAAACTCAAGGGTCAGGGTTTGCACAATCCGCATGGCGGCGGCAACACTTATGATCTTGAACGCGCCCTGGATGAAGATATGCTGTTAACCTCCGTCGGTTGGGTAAACGGCTATTATCAAGATGGTTATCAAGATATGGAAAGTTATCGGGATGAATGGGGAGTTACCTGGCGAACGGTCGAGTACCAGACGCGCTTCGGAGCCGGAAAATACACCGAACCCTTTGGCCATCCTTTATCCGATGATTCTGCTTTGGATGCTTATTCGCCTCCCGATCCAAATCGCCCTGAACTGTACGCGGATGCTGAACGGACAATCCGCGACTTTCAGAGCGATTACTGGATTGTTGGCGTAACTCCGACAACGATATTTGAATGTGCTTGGGCGTTGCGCGGCTACGAACAACTGATGATCGATATGGCTGCCGATCCTGAAAAAGCAAATCGCGTTATGGATTTTCCTTTTCATTATCATATGGCTGTCACACAAAAACTCGTTCAGTTGGGCGTCGATATGATCTGGCTAGGCGATGATGTGGGCGGTCAGAAAACCATGTTGATGTCGCCCAAGATGTGGCGTACATATCTCAAGCCGCGTATGGCAGAATTGATTGCCTCATTGCGTGCCATTAATCCGCAGATCAAGATTGCCTATCATACCGATGGCGTGGTATATCCGATCATCCCAGAACTGATTGAAATCGGCATTGATATATTAAATCCGATTCAGCCTATGGCAATGGATCCAGATAAATTAAAGAATGATTTCGGCGATCGGTTGTGTTTTTGGGGTTCGATGGATATCCAGCAGACGCTTCCGTTCGGCACGCCGGACAATGTCAAGAATGAGGTCCTCTTGCGTCTGAGAACGATCGGGCGCGGCGGCGGCCTGCTCATCGGTCCTACGCATAACTTGCAATTGGATACGCCGCTGGAAAATTTCTGGGCAATGATCAATACGATCCAACAAACTTCTTATCGTTCACTGATATAAGTAAATAAGGAGCAGGAGCAAATAAAAGTGACGAAGCGTGAAGTGATCCATGCGGTGTTGGAAGGGCGGAAACCGCCGTATGTGCCGTGGTCATGCGGCTTCACGACGGAGGCCAGAGAGAAGCTGCAAGCCCATTATGGTTCAGTGGATTGGGAAGATGCACTACAGAATCATCTTCTGAAGTTGGGGAGCGACATCGGTTTTTTCACAGATTTGGGTGGAAATCATCTGCAGGATGTTTTCGGCGTAGTCTGGGATCGCAGCATCGACAAGGATATCGGCACTCCCGAAGGTTGTGTGCTTTCGGATCCAACGCTGAAACACTATACATTCCCCGACCCGCTTGACCGGCGTTTTTTTGCTGATATTCCTCAGCGCATCGCCCGGTACCCGGATCGCTTCCGCGTTTTTCAAATTGGTTTTTCGCTCTATGAGCGGGCGTGGACTTTACGCGGCATGCAAAACTTATTGATGGATTTTTACGATCATCCGGAGTTTGTTCATGAACTCTTGAATGCCATTGCAGACTACAACATCGCCCAGTTGAATGAAGCTCTGAAGTACGATATTGACGCGGTATATTTTGGTGACGATTGGGGACAGCAACATGGTCTGCAGATGGGACCGAAGCTGTGGCATGAATTTATCTGTCCCGTTCTTAAGCGCATGTACAGCGCAGTACACGCGGAGAACAAGTATGTGTTCATCCATTCCTGCGGAGAGGTGGATGAATTATTTGACGATCTTATTGGCATTGGACTGAACTGCTTCAATCCATTTCAACCCGAGGTGATGGATGTGGAAGCCCTTCATCAAAAGTACCGCGGCAGGCTGGTATTTCATGGCGGATTATCCACGCAGCGAACATTGCCTTATGGAACGGTGGAGCAGGTCCGTGCAGAGACTTGTCGATTGTTGGAAATGGGAAGGCAAGGTGGTTACATCTTTGCCCCCGCGCATGATGTGGAAGGTGACGTTCCATTGGAAAATATGCTGGCTTTTATTGATCTATTTCTTGACCAGCCAGACTATAAGAATCAATAAGGAGAAAGCTTATGACCATGCTGGATGATTTATGTCAAAGTGTGATTGAAGGAAACAGGGATCAGACACAAGAACTGGTGAAAGAGGCAATCGCAAAGGATATGCCCGCCGAACAAATTCTCAAAGAGGGTCTGATCCGTGCCATGGCTGAGGTCGGACATAAATTTGAATGTGGGGAATACTTCGTTCCTGAAATGTTGATCGCGGCGCGTGCCATGCAAAGCGGTCTGTCGATATTGCGACCTTACCTGGTCACTGCGAAGGTTCAGGCAATTGGCAAAGTGATCATCGGAACCGTGCAAGGCGACCTGCACGATATCGGCAAGAATCTGGTCGCGATGATGTTGGAAGGCGCTGGTTTCGAAGTGATCGACCTCGGCGTAGATATCTCCCCGGAAAAATATGTCCAAGCCGTGAGAGAACATCACCCTGACCTGGTTGCATGCTCAGCATTATTAACGACAACCATGCCTCGCATGAAGGATATCGTCGACGCCATTAAAGAAAATGGATTACGAGATCAAGTGAAAGTATTAATCGGTGGCGCGCCGGTAACCGAAAGTTTCGCAAATCAGATCGGCGCAGATGCGTGTGCCACGGACGCGGCCTCCGCTTGGCCCGCGCAAAAGAGTTGATGCTCGAACTCAAGAAATAATGAGACTTATACCTTGAGTTGGATAGCTCACGCGTTGTGTTTGGATAGATCATGACCATGGGAATCGTTTTTGACATCAAAGAGTTTACCATTCACGATGGACCCGGTATTCGCACGACTGTGTTTATGAAAGGTTGTCCATTGTCATGTACGTGGTGTCATAACCCTGAGGGTCAGTCTATGCGGCCACAAATCATTCGTGGCTTGGCAAGTGAACGGTTGGCAGGCCAGGAATACACAGCAGCGCAATTGGCCACACTTTTGAATCAGCAAGCGGACATCCTGCGAAGTAATGAAGGAGGAGTCGCTTTTTCGGGCGGGGAACCGCTATTGCAGGCAGAGTTTGTTGCTGAGGTTATTGATCTGCTGGATCGAGTGCATATTCTATTGGATACTTCGGGCTATGGGCGTGGGCAGGATTTTCAAAAACTCGTGGACCGATCCGACTTGGTCTTTTTGGACCTCAAATTGGTCGACCGCGTTGCACATCAACACTATACCGGTCAGAGTAATGAGCTGATCTTAAGTAATCTGAAAATGCTAAGCGCATCGGGCAAGCCATTTGTGATCCGGGTGCCATTGGTTCCCGGTGTGACAGATACCGACGAAAACCTGACATCCATCGCTCAGACGGTATGCGGATTACCCGGCTTGGTACGTGTGGATCTTCTGCCTTACAACAAGGCGGCTGGATCCAAATACCAATATGCGGGCATGGAGTTCAAACCGGATTATGATGAAACGCGTCCATTGAATATCAATACGATGCTCTTCCAGAATCCGGTGTGAAGGTGTGTGTTGCATGAATGATCAACTGGACTTTATGAATAGACGCGTACGGGCTGGTCAACATCACTCGGCGAGGCAGGTCGCGCCTATCGATGTTCTAGCCGAGTGTGAAGCTAAGGATTTATCCTGGCCGAGGCGGGTGGCTCGTCTTGTGCGGCGTCAGTGTGAGGCCGAGCAAATAGTGATTGCTCCGGATGAGCAGATCGTGTTTACCCGCACCTTACCTGCCATTCCTCCCATTTACAATTCCGAGGATTGGGCCCGTTTGACCGCAGGTCGAACCCTCCACGAATTGGGTCCGGTCAGCAATATCTGCGCAGACTGGAGCTTGCTGCTCTCTCAGGGTCTGTTGGGCCGCAAACAAGTCACGTTGGAATCCCGTGAGCGGCTGGCTGGCGATCCTTCAGCTGTTGAGTTTCTGGACTGCGCCATCGAAACTATTGATGCAGTCATTGGGCTG
>CAVYTW010000008.1:0-16931 GCA_963771375.1 uncultured Chloroflexia bacterium | reverse complement strand
GGCAGCGGCACCTTCGGCATGGAGGCCGTGGCCCGGCAGTTCGTCACGGGCAAGAAGGCGCTGGTGATCCGGGACGGCTTCTTCAGCTACCGCTGGTCCCAGATCTTCGACATGGGCGGGATTCCCTCCGCGCACACGGTGCTCAAGGCGCGCCGCACCGGCACGGATCGCCAGTCGCCCTAATGTATCGAACGACAATCCGTTCTCTGAGGCTCAGTTCAGAGCTTTGAAATACCGCCCAGATTATCCAGCCCGTTTTGGTTGCCTCGCGGATGCGCGCAGTTGGGCGGGAGAATTTTTTCCGCTGGTACAACACGAACATCACCATAGTGGTATCGGACTTCTGACACCTGCTGACGTTCATTTCGAACGAACCCAGGCAATGTTGGATCAACGTCAGCAAGTTCTGCAAAGAGCTTATCAAAAGAATCCTGAGAGGTTTGTAAAAGGTGTATCTATCCCGGCTCAATTACCATCGGCCGTATGGATCAACCCACCGGTAACTGCGGTCCCGGCAGAGGTCTTGAGCCCCTCGTAACCGTAGAGGCTGTGGAAAAGTGGACGGAAAATCATCGCCCACTTTTCCACAGCCTTCCCGCCACTTGAAAGGAGCGTTTTCTATCAATAAATACACAACGAATTTACACTAATCTTTCAAACCAGTTGTCTCAAATCATTGACACATTCCGTACGGCCAATAAAACAAAAATGAATAAGTCTTCTTCACATCTTTACTCCGGATCTGCCAGACTGGCTTTTCACTTGTTACATAAATGAGGCTTAGCAGGTTTGAGAGTTGAGAAACCTTTTCAACTCTTTTTATTTTACAGTCAATGTTCGCAACCCGCATCCTTGGGCTGGGGAGTATTAGTCTCCACCATTTGGGGGAGACTAATAACGTTCGATTACCATCAAACGTTTTACGTCATTGTCAATATGTTTTTTCGCAAAGCCAACGCTAATGTGGAAGCTGCATATGGAGATCTTGATCATGGCTGGATATGTCCCGTTCGGAGCCAGCCTCTCTGCTGCCATGCATCGACATATTTGGGGTCCGGCCAACTTTCACGAGGGTTGAAATCCGAAAACTCAACCGGCAAAATGAGACCGCGGCGATCCGGCTCTGACCAACCAAATTCAATCTCGCGATCGCAATTCCCGCAATTTATGAAAAACTCATCGCTTTCCCGATTCGTCTCGGTTTCATTGATTTCATATTCTTCCGGTTCAGAATCAAAGTTGTCCTCCTCGAACTCACCGAAGTCGCCTCGCTGAACTTCATCATCTGCATTTTCTTCGATCTTTTCCTTGAACTCATACTGCCAGTGATGGTTCTCCTTGAGCGGTCCCCATTCCCGCCAGCGTTCGCTTTCAGTTCCAGCCTCGACGGTCCAAACGTGAGTCACGGTCAATTCATGACCGTCGCATTTGTTGCAGGTGAACTTCCAGGGTTGGTGATCGTTCATGCTGACTCCTTGTGTCAATCATTGAACGATTAGGAGCAGCGTCTGTGCACCGGGAATGTCGGCAGAGACTCGATCTGGTTCTTACTGAGATTCAGAAACATGGTCTCGTCATGAGTTTTACCCATTGCTGAAAGGGGAATGATCATATCCTTCTTTCCCCATGGATGTCCTTCCCGCATCACCAAATGGGTAATGTGACCGTTCTTCGCATCGACCGCAAATTCGTCGACTTTTCCTACATAGCCATCCTTCGCTTCTACACGTGTACGACGACGCACCGCCAGTTCTCCCGGGGGGATCTGCTGCGTTTAACAAACTCGTATGCTTTTCCATCAGAGGTGACGTAGGATAAATAGTAGTATGATCCCATTCCATACATTCCATTGCCAACCACAAAATCTCCACTGGGCGCCTTCTCTTCAATGAAATTCGTTTGGACAAATGGGTCCATCTTCTCCAGTTGCGCCTTGCTGCAGCGCAGTTGTATCGTATCAACGATTGTTGCCGACACAGTCTCAATCGGTACAATGTATTGTGTGTTGGGAGACGCATCCTCTCTCACCACCAAATGGGTAACTTTGTCAACGACTGGGTTTATTAGCACATATATCGAGCGCCCACAGACACCGTCTGTACACTCAACTTGCGCTTGTAAAGGTATTTCCATCTTTCACCTCCAAACAAATTATCCGGATTTCATCACCGGTTGGTTCAGGCTGGAATAGCCATGAATTCATCATACAATGAAACCTCCCCAGCCACATCCTTCGGCTGGGGAGTATTGGTCTCCGCCACTTGGGGGAGTCTTTATCCTTTAAATTTTTTCATATCATTATCACTAATTCCTGACCTTGAAAGTTGGAATGAGCAGTTGACATACTTATGGCTTGAGAGTAGCAGTGGGCGCTAGCGTGGCCGTAGGAGCCAATGTAGCAGTGGGAGCCAGTGTGGCGATCAGGGCCAGCGTGGCAAGAGGAGCCACTGCAAACTCACCAACATTAATTAGCACATCGACTTGCTCTCCGAATGTTTGCCCCGAGTTGTTGGCTAATTCCCAGTAACCGGTATATTGTCCTGCAGTGGTTGGGGCAGTCAATGTCACCGATATTTCTGATTGCTGGCCAGAGACAACTGAGCTGCCGATATGCGTATTGGCTCCATTCATTTGGGCGCCACCCATAAGATTCAAGGTGTAATTGGTATCCCATGTGCAGGTGCCAGTATTTTGGAACATCCATGTTTTGACAAAGGTCTGACCGGCGGCTACATTTGTGTAATCAGGAATTGTCACATCCGAAATATAGCTCGAGTTATCACAGTGCGGTCCCGTAAGTGTGGTCGTGATGGGCGTGGAATTTGCCGTAGCTGTAGGCAAATTCGTCGGAGACAGTAGCGCGCTTTGGTCAGTGGCTAACTGCTGATTAGTCACATCTTGCGACACTTCCTGGGACACCGTTGTTTGTGCCGCGAAGGCGTATATGACGTTGCGTCTTGGTGTTGAGCTCGTTGAGAAACTACAAGCGCTGATCAAAATAGCCAGCAACAAGATGACGCCGGGAAGAACTTTCTTTGAAAGATGGTTCATGTGTTTACATCCTTGCCTTTCCATTCTAAGATTGTTATTCATCGAAATGCGATCCTAGTTTTTTCAGGAGGAACAGGATCATTAAAGCTAACCCGTTAGCGGGTCAGGACCTTGGTTAGAGATATACGAGTTCGTACACTCATAGTACATATAGAAACTCCCCGGGCGCATCCTGCGACTGGGGAGTTTTATGCTCCGCCCCTTGGGGGAGAAGGAATCAGGTGATCCTAGTGGAAAGTCTGTGCGACGAGATTTCTAGTTCGTCAAAACGACCCGGCCGCGTCCTTGCCGCTTGGCTCGATAGAGCGCACCACCAACCGCCGTCAGCCAAGTAAATCGAAATTCCGGGCGCATGATTTGAAGGATCGCGACCGCGAGCGCGGTAAGTAACAACAACAAGGTTGTTATTAAGATCAACATGACGGGAGTATTTTATCAGTTTTGTTAATCATTAGCCATGTTTACCAATGAACGAGCGGGTCGTGCTCGCAAACCTAAACGCTCTCGGCTTATCGGTTTTGTAATAGATTTGTCAGCGGAGGTTCATCTTGGGGGCTTATAAAGTACTCATGACTCCATTATCTCAAGTCTTCGATCATCAAACGCGGTACCGAACTTCGGATATTGGAACCATAGCTATAGTCCAGGGCCTGCCTGAGCGGACATGACGATGGTTTTTTGAAATGAATCTAAATGGAATTATCGTTCAGATCCCGAAGATATTCCAAATCTTCGGTAAGTTAAAGGCTTCGAAGTAAAGCTCTGAGTTGCCGTGTCTTGTGGTTATTACTATTTTTGTATTTAACATCCGCCAGGGTAAACCAAACTTATGAAGGTTATGAATAATGGAAAAGTATTTTCAGCAATTCTTTACAAAACAAAGTGTAGTTGAATACTGGGACAGCATCTATGGTCAAGAAGATTTCAGCAGTTATTGCTATCGTCAAAGGATGGACATAGCCATTTCATGGTTGGATGCTTTGAATTTAGGCAAGGATGCGAAAATCTGGGATGCCGGTTGTGGCGCAGGCCAGTTTTCCAATTATGCAGCAGAGGCAGGCTATAACGTTTTTGGAATGGATTATTCTCTTGGAATGCTCTCAAAAGCCCATAGTATTTGCAATGCGGACAACCAACCTACTGTTGCATTCTTGCAGGGAGATGTAGAGACTTTACCACTTCAAGATTTAAGTGTGGATGTGATTGTTTGTCTGGGCGTCATCGCCTATCTCAAGTCCGAAAATGCGGCGTTGCGTGAACTGGAAAGGGTATTAAAACCTGGCGGAGTATTGATTCTAAGTATAGTAAATAAAGCGCGTTTGGTTAAGCACCTGGATTTACCACTTTCATTATCGATCCTATTCAAGAAGATAACAAGTAGTTGGACTGCATTCTCAAAAAGTAGCGCTGACATCCAATCTGCTCCTCAAATAACAACTTACTTCATTCCAAGGATTTCGAAAATCCCTACAACTGACAGGTTTCACGGCCCTAGAATATAAAACAGTTCCCCTTGAACTACCGACTTTTTTTGGTAAGGAGGTATATCCTCGAGAACTCGCCAAAAATTTAACCTTATTTTTCGAGCAGTTTTCAAACATACCCTTTGTTGAATCCTTTGGTGCTATGTGTGTTTTCAAGGCAGAGAAGCCTTCTGTTTGTAAAGGCAGATGATTGTTTCAGCGGTGAAGGTAAGTGATTCTGAAAGAAGGCTGACCGGTTTCCTGGGCAGAAGGTTAAATGACAAAGGCATCTGCGTCTGCCAAAGCGGAACACCGATCCACGCAAGAGCGCACCGCCGACCGCTGTCAGCCAGGTGAATCGAAATACCGAGTGCATGATTTGAAGGATCGCGACCGCGAGCGCAGTAAGTAACAAAAACGAGGTTGTTATTAAGACCAATATGACTTGAGTGTTGTATCAGTTTTGATAATCAATCGCCATGTTGCTGGCGAAGATGCTTGGTACAATTCCATCCATGCAACGAAATCCCTTTTGGATAACAATTTGTTTGTTGGTTCTACACGTCACTTCCTCCTGTGCTTCTTCTCCCGACCTGAAATCGGCGATTGATCCTTTTGCCCTTCCTTCGCCGACGCCGTTCCAGCCGGGCGCTGGCAGTTTGCGATCATCTGCTCCAACTTTTGATTCTCAGAGCATTGCCACGTTTACTCCTTATCCAACAGTTGTTCCTAAAAATGGAATAGATACTACGCCGCAGGTTTCATCAAACGGTGATACACCTTCGATCATCATCGATCCATTAACCGGTCTGCCGCCTGCTGACCCAGAGTCTGCTTCAGCGCCGTCCGCTGGCGATCAAGGTCACGAATTTTCCGCGTTATACGCGTCCCCAATATGGACTGACTCAGGCGGATGTAGTCTTTGAATATTACGCCCAGCAATTCGAGACGCGCTTCATCGCGGTCTTTTATGGCAACAATCCGAACATGGTCGGTCCGGTGCGGTCTGGTCGTTACTTTGACGAACACGTGGTTCGCATGTATCACGCTTTCTATGTCTTTCAGTACGCGGACCCGCGTGAGCTTACATATTTTAGGAGCGGCGATTTGAATCCGTTCCTTGTATTGCAGGGAGCAGGAAGTTGTCCGCCGTTTTTTAATCCCAGAATTCATGAAACATACAACGATGCATATTTCGACGTGACAAAATGGAGTGATTGCGCTCAAAAACTTGGCCGCGACAATTCTCCTCAGACTTTGCGCAGCATTTTCTTCAACGAGACGCCCCCGTCTAACGCGCCAGCGGTCAACCGTATTTACACAGTTTATACTGCAGAAAGTTACAATTACTGGCAGTACGATCCGCTCTCTGGCCTTTATCTGCGTTATCAGGATGTGAACGATGCGTGGGATGATCCGTCGAGGAATTACGCACCGCTTATGGATGCTTTGACCGGCCATCAGGTTTCAGCGGCTAACGTGGTTGTCTTGTTTGTCCCACATACTTTTGCGAGTGCTGATGAGCAGAAAGACGAGGTCTATCATATCAATTTGATCGACGCTGGCAATGCATTTGTATTTCGGGATGGCGTTGTCCTTCCTGCCTACTGGGTTCGTACGGATATTAATCAACCGCTGCTGATGACGAACTTGGACGGCTCGCCAATTTTTTTGAAGCCCGGACAAACTTTCTTTCAAGTCATTGGCGAGACTTCCAGTGATACGCAGGATGGTACCGACTGGCATTTTAATTACCAAACGCCATAGATGTAAAATAGATTTGATTAATCTTCAGAAATTCAGGAGCGTGAAATGGCCGAGAACGAATTCCGGACTGAAAGAGATTCACTGGGTGAACTGCGAGTTCCGGCGAAAGCTTTGTATGGCGTGCAGACCGAACGCGCCGTGGAAAATTTTCCCATTTCCGGTTTGCGCCCGTGGCGTGCGTTCATTTGGTCGATTGCCGCGATCAAGCGCGCCGCGGCCGAAGTCAATTATGATCTTGATCTGTTCAATGCCCGTGAAGTAGATGGAAAAAAATTCACTGCCAAGCAATTATCCGATGCAATTACGAAAGCCGCGCAGGAAGTCATGGATGGCAAATGGGATTCTGAATTTGTGGTTGATCCTTTTCAAGCGGGCGCAGGCACGAGCCATAATATGAATGCCAATGAAGTCATTGCTAATCGCGCTACACAAATTCTGGGCGGCGACCTTGGAAAATATTATGTTCATCCTAACGATCATGTCAACATGGCACAGTCCACCAACGATGTGATTCCCGCGTCGATTCGTCTTGGCGGCTTGTGGCGCTTGGATGAATTGCTGACCGCCCTTAAAGGACTTCAATCTGCGCTGGAGATGAAGTCGCGCGAATTTGATGATGTGGTCAAGTCGGGACGTACGCATCTTCAGGATGCCGTGCCGGTTCGAACTCGGTCAGGAGTTTGGCGCGTATGCCAAGGCGGTCGCGCGTGAATCGGAACGCATCGCGCGATCCGCAAAGGGGATGAGGCGGCTTGAAATCGGCGGCACCGCGGTCGGCTCCGGATTGAACGCACATCCTGAATATCATAAGCGCATGATCAAGAAGTTATCCGAGTTGACCGGCTTGAAGCTGTACGAGTCGGATAATTTATTTGAATCAATGCAATCGCTTGCAGACGCCGCAGATTTCTCTGCATCGATTCGCACGCTGGCGTTGACTTTGATTCGTATCGCCAATGATTTTCGTTTGTTGGCCTCCGGTCCATCGACCGGCTTGGATGAGATTCGTTTGCCCGCGGTCCAACCAGGCTCTAGCATCATGCCTGGCAAAGTGAATCCAGTGATGGCGGAGATGCTCGATCAGGCGATGTTCCATGTGATTGGATGCGACACGACGATTGTGATGGCGGTGCAGGCCGGACAATTGGAATTAAATGTGATGATTCCGATCGTTGCTCATAATTTGTTTGAAATGATGCAAGTGACGATCGGCGCGGTAAATGCGTTTACCGAACGTGCTGTCAGAGGTCTGACCGCGAACCGCGAGAAGGCGGAAGGTTGGCTCTCGAAAAACGCCACCATAGTGACTGCGTTGAATCCAGTCATTGGTTATTCGCAAGGCGCAGCGCTCGTCAAAGAGGCATTGGCGAAGAATGCTTCGATCCGTGAGCTGGCGGTTGAAAAAGCAAATGCGGGCGCGCTCAAACATCGCGATGAAGATCGGCTAGTGACTGTGGATGAAATCAATGCCGCACTTTCTGATTTGCGAAAATTAACTGAAGGCGGAATTGCGGGCGGTGGTGGGGGGGGATGATAAAGTCAATATTGATTTTATTGTTGAACGTGTCTCAGAAGTTTTTAATCGGTTGATACTAGAATCGTTTCCATGATGAAGAGACACACTATCAAAGGCTGGCCTTTTCTTTTGCGAGGAACAGCCCTTTTCTTAATCCTTCTATCGGTCTTCTATCCGACTCTGGTTGCGAGCGCGCATCCCATTGATATGTATGCCGAAACCCAATCCATTCTGATTGAGTCGAATGGCATTCAAATTGATTGGAAGATTACGCCGGGACCTTTGCTAGCGGACGCGATTTGGAGCGCGGCGGATCAAAACCAGGATGGTTCAATCAGTCCGCAGGAGGTGCAGACTTGGACTGCACCATGGCTTTCTGGTGAGACGGTTTTATTCGACAATCAGCCAATCACTTACACTCAGACTCAGGATATTCATTGGCCTGCTACCGTGAATGTGATGCGCACTGGCGAAGATTTAATTGAGATGCATTTGCTGGTGAAGTTACCGGGGGGGCTGAGCGGCAAGCATTCGGTTGTGATTTATAATTCGCACTTGGAACTCAATAGCCTCAATTGGTTTTCTGTTGCGAGCCAGCAAAGTATGGCGTTTGATCAACCCGCGCAGAACAACGGCCTGCTCGGTATCGATATTTATTTTCCCGGTTCATCTGCTATGGGAACGTCCGCTCTGACATCATGGAACAGCGGCACGCCGAACCTTCCTAGTTTTACGACAGCAGTTTCAAACTTGGCTGGCAATCTTTCCAACTCGAATCCATCTCTGCAGTTAGCAGGCAGCCCGACAATGGTTGCCTCAGCGCTGACTGGACTGGTGAAGGCACAACAGTTTTCCCCGTTGTTTCTACTTGGCGCATTTCTATTATCGCTGGTTTTAGGAAGCTTGCACGCCATGACGCCTGGACATGGAAAAGCATTAGTCGGCGCGTACCTGGTCGGTTCGCAGGGCAGGACGCGCGATGCAGTCTTTCTCGGAACGATTGTGACGATTACTCATACGGGCTCTGTTTTGTTGTTGGGCTTGGTCACGTTGATCGCTTCGCATTATATTCTTCCCGCATTGATTGCTCCGTGGTTGGAAGTGATCTCCGGCGTGCTGGTGATTGTATTCGGAATCAATTTGTTGATTCAAAGAAGGCATGATCTGGCGCGCCTTACATCCAATCGAACAAAAAAACCGACACGAGAATTTTCCATCAAAGCTGTGACTAATACACATGATCACGACTCAAGTTTGCTTCAACCTCATGACCACGATAATTCGCACCTTGACCACAATCATAGTCATGACGAAAACCACGATCATCCTCATACTCATGCTTTGCCTGCAAACGAGATTACTTGGAAATCACTTCTGACCCTCGGCGTCAGCGGAGGCTTGGTTCCGTGTCCAGATGCAATTGCCATTCTACTCGTTGCGGTTGCAGTGAATCGAATTCCTTTCGGCATGTTTTTGATACTGGCTTTCAGTATTGGTCTGGCATTTGTGCTCATCGCAATTGGGATTGCCATGGTTCAGGGAGTTCGCTTCATTACTCGAAGTGATATCTTATCGCGCTTCAGCGTCTATGCTCCGGTGGTGAGTGCAGTGGTGGTATCCGGGTTGGGAATCGTGTTGACGGTCAGCGCCCTCAACTCGCTGAATTTCTTTTCAGCGGCGTCACGCTCTCCGGTGAGTTAGAACGCTTCATCGGATTCAAGTTCAAGTTCAAGTTCGTTGCCTGCTTTTGATGTCAAGCGCGCAAAGTTGGTTTATTTGGCGCCGGACAATCAGGCTCAAAGCGAAGACCAATTATTTATGATGCCGTTAAACGGAGGAACGCCAACTCAATATACAAAAGAATCTTCCGGCATTGCTGGCTATTCGGTCTCGCCGGACGCGAAGACGATTCTTTACACCACTTTCAAGGTGGATGGCAGTTCTTCCATTTCAGCGATCAATACCGATGGAACACAGCAACGTCAAATATTAAGTTGTCCCACATCTCAATGCGGCGATCCGCAATGGTATCCGGACGGCCAAAAGATTGTGTATCAGCGGCTCGATTATGCCGGAGATTCTGCCTTATCGAAATTCAGCATTTGGTGGCTGGATATGCAGACAGGCAAAACGATGCCAGTCTTTCAGGATCAAACTTTTCCAAGTTCAGCTCCCACATTTTCTGCAAACGGCCAATGGCTGAGTTATATTTCTCCAGCAAATAATACAATTCAAATCTATCATCTTCAAGACGCCAAAGATATTTCCATTCCTATTGGTTATCAGGGCTTGATGCCGGAAGTATGGAGTCCTACATCTGATGCAATTTTATATTGGGATGCTGTATCTCTCGAAGCTGGATCATCCATTCATGTTAAAGATATATCTTGAATTCTGGTCAGAAGATTGATCTGGGCGGAACGCAGGATCAGACGGATTATTCCGCTTCCTGGTCCCCGGACGGAAAGTGGATCGCCATTGATCGAAACTTGTCCACGTCTGACAGCACCAAGAAAGGCGATCAAGTCTGGTTGGTCAAACCTGACGGAACTCAATCCCACGTAATATTAAATGAGCCGGATGTTTCTTACACCGATTTGAACTGGTCGCCTGATGGAAACTATTTAGCCTACACGCGTTATTCCTATGACAACATCGGCCATTCGGATGCTTGGATGATCAACATTCAAAGCGGCCAGACGACTATGCTGGCCTCCGGAGGATTCATCCCGACCTTATTGCCATAACCTGCCATTGGAGGGTACAATTCGAGAGGAAGTGAAGCCATGAATTTCGACCCGACATTCCTCAGCAATTTGGTGCTTGTGTTAACTGGATTTGGCGGAGCCTTTTTAGCCGCCTTATGGATTGCGCTTGTCATTTGGACGTATCGCGATATCCGCACCCGTGCCCGCGACCCGTTGGTGCATATTCTTTCAGCGTTTTTGGTCGCGGTGTTGAATTTGCCGGGCGTGCTGGTTTATTTGATTCTTCGCCCCGCGAGAACATTGGAGGAGGAATATCAACACACGCTCGAAGAGGAGACCCTGCTTCAATCGTTGGAGGATCTGCCGCTTTGTCCCGGTTGTGAACGGCGCGTCAAAGATGATTGGCAGGTCTGCCCGAATTGCAATACTAAGCTAAAAAAAGTTTGTCATCATTGCGGCAAGCTGATGGAACTGCCGTGGAATATTTGTCCGTATTGCGGCACACCAGTTCCCGGCATGAGGCAGGAAAACATTAGCATGGATGAGGCTTTGCGCAACCTTCAAATGGGTGATGATGGGGAAGTGAAGATCGGATGACTAGTGTTTTGAAAAAGATTTCCGAAAAGTCTTGGTTTTATCCAACGGCTCTTCTATTAATTGGCTTCATCACATACGGATATTCACTGACTTACCTGGGGTTTTACTGGGACGATTGGGAAGTCGTCATGTTTACAAAGCTTAACCCGTTATTGCAATCTAGCTTCTATACCAGTGATCGTCCATTTCCTTGGACTTATATATCGACTTATTTTCTTGTCGGTTCGAATCCGATAGGCTGGCATATCGTCACACTACTTTATCGCTGGGCGGGGATTCTCTTTTTTATTCTTGCATTGATTTTACTTTGGCCGCGTTATGAAGCTTACCTTCGCTGGCTTGGCGTGTTGTTACTGGTCTATCCAGGTTTTCTTGAACAATCTATATCCACTGCGTTCAATCGCCATTTTGTGGCGTTTTTTTTGTTTGCTTTATCCATCTATTTGATGTTCCTCGCGGTGAAGCGTCCCAAATGGGCTTGGATTCTTTTTCCGCTTTCATGGCTGGCGACTTTCATTCATCTATTCACCATCGAATATTTCGTTGGTCTCGAATTGCTTCGGCCGCTCTTGTTATGGATGCTAATTTTCGCTAAAAATAAAAAGGTCTTCCGCTCGTTGGGCCAAACCGCGATCAGATATTTGCCCTTTTTGTTGATCACTGCATTTTATTTTTGGTGGCGATTCGTTATTTATCCCCATCAAGTAGTGGGTCACGCTGGCGATATCAAATTACCATATAGTGGTCTTGAATCTTTGATTGGCAGTGCGTTTACTTTGCTTACTCGCGCGTTTGTCGACTTGAGCTATTCCGCGCTTCAGGTTTGGACCAGTGCCATTGCCAGAATTGAAGGCTTCAGCTTTCAAAGCAAGGTGACGTGGCTGGCTTTTGGATTGGGCATTTTGCTTACCGTCCTCTTTGCGGTTTTTCAAGATGCGAAGGAAAGAGAAGTGCAAGTGACTTCGTCTCCGGCCCCCATCTTTGTGATCGGTCTTTTTTCGTTTATTCTCGGCGGTTTGCCGATATGGGCGACTGGTAAACTAATCAGCGGGGGCGGCCGCTGGGACGATCGGTTTTCTCTCGCTCCGATGCTTGGGGCAGGTCTCGTTTTCATTGCACTTCTACTCTGGTTTGTTCGTTCTTCAAAACAAAAGATCGTTCTGAGTCTTCTTCTCATCATTTCCATCGCAACACAAGTTTTGGTGGTGAACAAATATCGCCTTGAGTGGGGTGTTCAAAGCGATTACTATTGGCAGCTTTATTGGCGCGCACCTGCGCTTCAACAAGGCACGGCCCTCTTATCTTTTGAACAGCCGTCCCTATCGGTACCGGAAACTGATGCTGGCTTTGCGCTGAACGTTTTGTATCATTACCAGACTAAAAATGGTTCGCTTCCATATTGGTTTTTTACGAACGAGCCATTTATGTATTCTGGTCTCAAACCGGGCATCCCCATCGGTCACGCTGTTCGCAACCTTCAATTCCAAGGCAACTCCTCTGATGATATTGTTGTCCTACATCAGGGCAGCGCCACTTGTCTGCGAGTATTGGACGCAGTTTATATGGATGATCCGATGTACTCGCCTGAGCAAAGAGCACTGATTCCTGCCTCCAATCTTTCCCGCATCATTCCCGACCCTGTATCTGCCGCGCCTGACGCAAATATTTTTGGCCCTGAACCTAATCATGATTGGTGTTTCTTCTTCGAGAAGGCTGACCTTGCGCGCCAATCAAAAGACTGGAAAACGGTTACTATGCTCTATCAGCAGGCACAGCAAAAAGGATTTTCCCCTCAATATGGCGCCGAATATATTCCATTCATTGAGGCCTATGCCCAGACGGGAGACTGGCAGAAAGCATATGATTTGACTCTTGCGGCTCAAAAACTGACTTCGAATCTCGAGACGATGTTATGCGATAATTGGTTTCGCTTAGATCAAATATCGTCGCCCAACACTAAAATCATCGAGCAGGTCAAGCAATCCCTTTCCTGCAAGAATTTCTGAAGATCAAACGGATAAAAAAATGAAAATTGATTCAATTACCCTTCATCATCTTAATATGCCGCTGGTCGCGCCGTTCGAGACTTCGTTTGGGCGCGAGTTGGATCGTGAATGTATCATCGTTTCAATTCGGTCAGATGGGTTGATTGGTTATGGCGAATGCGTCGCCGATCAGTCTCCCGGCTATAACTACGAGACAACAGGCACTGCCTGGCATATTATAAAAGATTTTATTTCTCCGTTGATTCTGAGACAGGATGTTAAAGACGCGGCGGATTTTCAAGGACGAATCTCTGGTATACGCGGCCATAATCTTGCGAAGGCGGGTGTTGAAATGGCGCTGTGGGATTTGCTCGGCAAGCGTGATAAAAAATCTCTGCGCGAAATGTTAGGAGGCGGGCGGGATAAAGTTGAAGTGGGCGTATCGGTCGGATTGCAGGAGTTGCCCGAAGTCCTGGTGCGAACCGTGACCGATTATATTGAAAGCGGTTATGCGCGCATCAAGATCAAAATTAAACCCGGACGCGATGTCGGCGACGCGTCTGCAGTTCGGAAAAAATTTCCAAGCATCCGATTGCAGGTGGATGCGAATTCAGCTTACTCATTAGAGTTGGCGCAATCGCTCAAGCCGTTCGATGATTTGAGTTTATTGCTGATCGAACAGCCGTTGTTTGAAGATGATATTTGGGATCATCATAAATTGCAGGAACAATTCCGCACGCCGATTTGCCTCGATGAAAGCATCTTGTCGCCGCGCCACGCGCATTATGCGATTGAGATGAAGGCTTGCCGAATCATCAACATCAAGGCGGGACGCGTGGGCGGTTTAAGTCGAAGCTGTTGAGGTGCATGATTTGTGCCGTGCGCAAAACATGCCAGTATGGTGTGGCGGCATGTTGGAGACAGGCATTGGCCGCGCCTCTAATTTGGCGTTGGCTTCATTGCCCGGCTTTACACTGCCCGGCGATATTTCCGCTTCGGATCGTTATTACAAACGCGATGTTACCCACGAGCGTTTTTCGCTTAACAAAGACAGTACGATTGATGTACCGCGTGGCGCGGGTCTCGGCGTGACGATTGATGAAGATGCGCTAAATTCATTCACGATGGCGCATCTTGAACTTAAGCCAACGTAAGTTGTCATTGCGAGCGGCGCCAAGCGCCGCTCGCAATATCTTGCAATTGATGTTAAACCAGAATGAGCTTATATATTCGCCTATGTTTCTCCACCCATAATCGCTCAGTGTGAAAAAATTTATTCTGATCATTACCATCCTTTTGAAGGCCTGTGTGTCTCAATCTATAGTTCAGCCTGCGCCATCCGCGCCGGTGGCTGAGCAGTCGAAAGCTCCCTCGGACAACGTGATTCCGGTGTTAGGGATCAGTTCGGCAGTTCCTGATGCGCTTCGTCAAGCTGTGCTGAAATGGGGGTTTCCAGTTGTTTCTGATACAGCATATTCCAATTTGATGCTTGATGTTGATAACGAACCACTTTGGGGGGATGATCAGAAAGTCGATTGGATATATGCGCTGGTCGCGCCTTTTCCAACAGTGATTGATGGTGTTACCTCACAAGAATTGATCGGCGTCTGGCACGGCTCATCGACTGGTCCGTTTAGCGGAAGACCATTGCTGATGGATCCGGCGACTCTCGCAGCGTTCAGCGTGCTCTGGGGTCCGCCCGCGCCGGGGATCGTTCAGGCAGCGCCGTCTGATCAATTATTGGATATTGCCTGGCGTGACAAACCATCTTGGGCAATTGTACCTTTTGAAAATCTGGATCCCCGTTGGAAGGTGCTTTCAGTAGATGATGAATCGCCCATCGATAAAAACTTTATCGGCTCCCAGGTTCTATTAGGGTCCACGATTGCATACCCCTTATTAATCTCTTTCCGATTATATTGTATTGATCCTTGTCCTGTTTCGCCCCTGCCTGTACTGCCTCCATCCAACCGCGATCCATCAAAAATGACGAGCGTGATTATGACGGGTACAACCTCTATGGTGCGAGGGGTGGCCCATGCTATGAGCACAAAAGGCATCACTTATCCTGGACGCGACATTCAAGCCTGGCTCACTCAAGCCGACATCACGCATATCAGCAATGAGGTTTCGTTCTATGATGAATGTCCTCCGCCGGTGATGGACTTGATAGGCTTGAAATTTTGCAGCGATCCCCGCTACATTGCACTCCTTAAATACGTTGGCACGGATGTCGTGGAGTTAACAGGTAATCATCTCATTGATTATGGCCCACAGCCATTTTTAGATACCCTGGCAATCTACCGCCAGAACAATATTCTTTATTATGGAGGGGGAGATAATCTCAGCGATGCGCGTCAGCCGCTGCTCATTGTCAATCATGGAAACAAGATTGCCTTCATTGGATGCAATTCAGTGGACATCGGACAATATCCAACTGCCGAAAATGATCGTCCCGGAGCGTCCCCATGCGACTACAATTACATAACCCAGCAGATCACTCAATTGCAAAGCCAGGGTTATCTTGTAATCATGACTTTCCAATATTACGAGACCCTTGATTCCCAGCCATTTGCTGCCCAGGTCAGGGATTTTCGTTTGATGGCTCAAGCTGGGGCAGCCATTGTGCAAGGCAGCCAGGCTCATTTCCCACAATCGATGGAGTTCTATCAAGGCGCTTTCATCCATTATGGGCTTGGAAATCTTTTTTTTGATCAGATGGGTAATGATCCAAAAATTCCAGGCATTCGGCGAGAATTTATTGACGAGCATATTTTCTATGACGGAAGGTATATCAGCACCGAGCTATTAACTGCGATGCTCGAGGATTACTCGCGCCCGCGTCCAATGACTGCCGATGAGCGTGCCGCTTTTTTGACCGAGTATTTTTCCCTCAGCGGCTGGTAAACTATGATCCCTGACGATGAAAATGATGTTAAGCTAGAATGAGTTTCGATTTTCAAACGAGCTTCTCCAGCTATAATCAATCTTTGTGAAAAAACTCATTCTAATACTCATTCTTTTATTAAGTGCTTGCGCTCCTCAAGTGACCGCTACTCCAATCGCATCATCACCGGTTCCGCAATCCACAGCGACCGCTACCGCAACGCCATCAGCTAATGCGCTTTGGATCAGTCCGGCTGTGCCGGATGAACTTCATCAGGACGCGCAAAATTCGGGGATTCCGATTGTCATCGGATTCATCGCAGGCGTCCGTTCGTCTAGACGTAGCTTCCTCACCATCATCCAACGCCAATCAAAATTCTATTTGGACCTATGCGCTCGTTGCGCCATTTCCAACTGTGACGGATGGTGTGACTTTGGATGATTTAAAAGCCGCGTGGCACGTTTCATCATCCGGACCGTTTGCCGGTCATCCGTTATGGATGGCAAATTCAACTCTGGCCGCGTTCACTGCTCTTTGGGGCGCGCCCGCTGACGGCGCCGTCACGACCGCACCTGCCGATCAATTAGTAGATGATATGTGGAAGAATCTTCCCTCGTGGGGAATCGTTCCATTCAAATCGCTCGATCCAAAATGGAAAGTGTTGACCATTGACGGTCAATCACCCATTCGCAAAGATTTTGATGGATCGTATTATCCATTACAAATCATATTTGCTTTGCAATCTTCCAACCTGATCAATTTTAGTTTACTCGCATCCAACCGTGATCCATCCAAATTGACAACTCTCATTATGACCGGCACTACGTCATTGGTAAATGCCATTGCTTATCAAATGGAAGTGAAAGGCATGGATTATCCGGCGCAAGATATTGGAGATATGCTTCGTCAGGCAGATATCGTCCATGTGAGCAACAAAACTTCGTTCGCGCCGAATTG
>CAVYTW010000007.1:0-415759 GCA_963771375.1 uncultured Chloroflexia bacterium | reverse complement strand
AAGCTGATCCCCAAAACGGAAAAGTAATCTTTCGGTCATGCCTAAGAAGCTAAATAATAGTCCGCGAAAATAAGCCTCCTCTATCACTCTTATCCAAGATACATTATATATGAATGACGAAAAAATATATATCGATAAATTTGAAGGAAGAGTTCCACGAGATAAACCTGAAATTGTAATCAAGCGTAACAAACTTCCTGTTGTAACACCGACAATCGACCACCATAACCCAATAAAGACGGATTTCAAGCTTGGCATCTTAATAGTTTTTCGATTCAATATGATGAAGATTGAAAGCATGAAGCCTAGGAAGATGAAAATACCTTGGTAAGCGATATGGTTTACTAATAAAATTGATAGGACAAAACAGCTAAATACTATAGTCCATAAAGAGAAATGATCTTGAAATACATCCAATCCATGACCATGAAAGATAATTATGCTCAGCACAATTATTGTATAAGCGATGATTGCGTAGATATATTGATAGTTGTTGTACTTGTTAATATCGTTCCCTGACGCTACAGATATAAATTGTAGAAGAAACATTTCTACAATGATTAAAACTATAAAGAAAATTCCAATTTTCGGGTTTGGATGTTTTTTGATGTTTTCCATGATTTATTTTCTGGCTGATATTTTTGACATTGCATATTCCGCCAATGCGGTGATCGTTAGACTCGGATTGACGACGGGATTGGCAGGCATGATCGAATTGTCGGGTCTTTATAGTTCACGTAACTATAGACCTTTGCTTTGGAAAGTTCTCGTATCTTTTTTCTGCGACCACGCATTGAATGCGATTAAATCCTTCCCACACTTCATGAAAAGTCGTGTAGAGCGGCGCAAAGCCGAGGCGGATATTATCGGGTTCCCGGAAATCGGGGATGAGGTTCATCTCTTCGATCAGCGCGCGACTAATGCGGTACCCTTCTTCGTGCCGGATGCTAATGTGCGAGCCGCGTCTGGCGGGATCGCGCGGGGAGCCAAGTGAAAAGCCAAGCGGGGCCAGCAAGTGATCGGTCAAATAGGATGCGTAGTCAGTTAATATAACGGATTTTGTGCGGATGGCTTCCATCCCTGCTTCGAGAAGCGGGTCAAGCGCAGCCTCCATCGTAAGCAGAGAAAGCATAGGCTGAGTCCCGACGAGGAAACGATTCACTCCCGGAGCAGGAGCATAATCGAGGTCGAAGGCGAACGGCTGGTTTTGTCCCCACCAACCCCAGACAGGCGAAGAGACTCGATCCTGCAGGGATTGGTGCACGTAAAGAAATGCAGGCGCGCCCGGCCCGCCGTTGAGATATTTATAGGTGCAACCGATGGCGAAATCCACATTGCATTGATCGAGGGCGATTGGGACGGCGCCTACCGAATGACTTAAATCCCACAACACCAGCGCGCCTTTGCGGTGTGCGAGTTCGGTAACCGCGGCCATGTCGTAACGATAGCCGCTTTTGAAAACAACATGCGAGAGCGTGACCAGGGCCGTGTCATTATTGATCGCTCTTTCGAGCGCGGCGAGATCGGGCGTGATGTCGCCGTCGTTTGAGCCGATGCGAATGATTTTATGTTTATTGCTGAGCAGTTGGACACATCCTTGCAGGATATACAAATCCGAGGGAAAGTTGAGCGTATCGGTAACGATGCGATTCCTTTCGGGAAGAAGTGCCAGCGCGGCCATCGTCAGTTTGAACAGGTTGATTGAAGTGGTGTCACCCACAATGACCTGTCCTGCCGCGGCTCCGATTAATTGCGCAATCTTTTCACCCACACGCGCGGGGGATTCCCACCAGCCTTGATTCCAGCCGCGGATTAATTCCTTTCCCCATTCTTCTTCGGTGATTTGTCTGGCGCGTTCGACCGAGGCTTTGGTCAAACGTCCCAGTGAATTGCCATCGAAGTAGACTAAATAGGGATCAGAGATGACGAAGTCGTTTCGATAGGAGGCAAGCTTATCCTGTTCATCGAGTCGCACAGCATAGTCTTTGGATGTTTGAAAGTTACTGTTCACAGGCGCTCATTTCTTTGCAGGTATTTTTGACATCGCATATTCTGCCAGCGCGGTGATCGTCAACGATGGGTTGACCCCCGGATTGGCGGGCATGATTGAACCGTCAATGATATACAGGCCGGGGTAATTGTGCACTTCAAAATTCTCATTGACCACGCCTTCGCTTGCATCTTTTCCAATCGGCGCGCCGCCGAGAATGTGTGCGGTCGTTGGCAAGCCCAGGATGTTTTCGCCAATTGATCCGAGTGCCACGCCGTTTGTTCTTTTTGCAAATTCACGCGTCAACTCATGTGAGCCTTTCACCTGTGCGTGGATTTCATAACCTGGTTCTGCCTCGGCTACCATGCCGTGCCGGAACAGCGTAAACAAACTTCGTCCCATTCTAAATCGCATTCTATTATCGGCGTGCTGCATCATCAGCAAAATCGTCACATTGTGCGCCCAGCCCGGTAAAACCAATGCCTTCAAAAAATCAATCGGATGAGTCAATGCCCAGCCCACAAATCTCAGCAATCGAATCGGCACGCTTACGTCTGTATCGATCAGCGGCGCGGCGAGAAAACGCATCAGCGACGAGCCATCGGGATAGCGCACCGGCTCGACGCGCGTGATCTCATCGTGGTTGTAAATCGAGGAAATTGCAACACCCTCTGAATAATTGATGTCAGATTTTCTGGCAACCGATCCGAGCAGCGCTTCAGAATTCGTCCGCACCATATCGCCGAGCCGCGTTGAAAGATTCGGTAGCGATTTTTTAACATCGCGCAGATTTAATAGCAACTTGATCGTGCCCATCACGCTTGCCGATAAGATCACGCCTCTAGCCTGGACCCGCTGCCGGTGTCCGTTTAAGAAACGTGTGCTTGACTTGAATTCAACGCCATAACCCGCGTTGTCAGCGAGCGGTTTGATGTCAACGACTTCTGCTTCCGAAATAATTTCCGTGCCATTCTTTTCGGCGAAATATAAATAATTTTTTGGCAAGGTATTTTTCGCGTTGTATCGGCATCCGACCATGCACCCGCCGCACTGACGGCATCCCGCGCGCGCCGGACCTTCGCCGCCAAAGTACGGATCGGGCACAGTTTGATTCGAGTTGCCGAAAAACACGCCAATTTCTGTGGTGCGAAACGTTTGAATCCTGCCGCGCTCATCGGCGAATTGCTTGAGAACTTCATCAGCTTTCCACAGTTTTGGATTGCGTGCCGCACCGAGCATTTGCTTGGCCGTCTCATAATGCGGCTTGAGAATTTGTCCCCACGCAATGGGTTGATTCCACGCAGGTGTTGCAAAGGTTTCATCTGTGGGAATTTCGAGCACGTTGGCATACCCGAGGCTTCCGCCGCCGACGCCCGCGCCGTGCAAAACCATCGCACCTTTGAGAATGCTGATCTGTAGAATGCCGTGTGCGCGGATGGCCGGCATCCAGAGATACTTCCAGTATTGCCAATTGGTTTTGGCAAAATCGTTGTCATTGAACCGTTTGCCTTTTTCAAGGACGAGGACAGAATATCCTTTTTCCGTCAGTCGCATGGCCGAGACACTTCCCCCAAAGCCGGAACCGATGATGACGTAATCGTAAACTTTATCCATGTGTGTGCCCTCCGCGGCAAATTGGGCTGATTATAACAATAGCCGCCAGCGTTCGCTGGCGGCTATTAATAATTATGTTACTGTCACATTGCTATTGAGCATCCACCTCATTGCTGTGAAACGTAATGGAATGATACGAATGTCCGGGCAGGTTGATCGCTCCGCTGAATTCCTTTCCACCCACCCAGGCAACATAATTGTAATAACCGGCGGGTATGGTAACACTGAATGTTCCCGATACCGGAAATTCTCGAATCACATTAGTTCCGTCCCTAGCGGTGCCTTGAAGCGACACATACACTTTGGCGTTGGCTTTATTGGACAATTGTACGCCAACCGTTGGGCTTCCTGGCGACACCTGTCCGTAGGCAAGCGGCGTTGTAATCTCTGTTGGAGTTGGCACATATCCATAATATTCGTGCCACGAGGGAGGCGGATAGGATCCATACCATGGTTGTCCTGGTTGAGGCTGATACGAATACCACGGCGCTGCAGGCGTCGATGTGGGCACATATCCATACCACGGTTGGGCCGGTTGCTGAGGCGGATACCACGGTGGCACGGGCGTAGGTGCTGGCCATGATGGCGCGGGGATATTGATCACCTGTCCCGGATACAAGAGATCTACGTTGCCAATATACGGATTGGCATTCGCTAAATCGCTTATGCTGACCCCATAGCGGTTCGCAATATCACCGAACGTGTCGCCTGGCTGGACCACGTAAGTGCCGTAGGCACTGGCGGTCGGAGCATAATTGTAGTTATTGGAATTGTTATTGTAGCCGTTGCTGTTGTTGTAGCCGTTGTAATTGTTGTAATTATTATCGTTGTAGTTACTGCTATTGCTGGGGATCGTTAGGACTTGACCGGCATACAAAGTTCCACCAATGCCGGGGTTGGCACTGTACAGATCGGAAACGGTGGTACCGCATATTTCTGCGATGCTGCCAAGCGTATCGCCCGATTGGACGGTGTAAGTGCTGTCGCAGGCGCCTCCTGCGTTAGCGCTGATTGGGATTGCGAAGAGCGCCAATACGATTAGTAGGACAATGGAAGCCTGGGTAAAGGTTTTACGTGACATATTTCTTCTCCTTCGACGTGGAAACCATAAAACGTTTTCATCATGATGATAAGACAAAACGAGATGAAATGCAATCGTAAAAAATGGGTAATTCTTGTGTTTTGAGGTGCTTCACCTGCATTTGTAGCACAGCGAAAAGGCAGATGCAAGGGAAACTTTATTCCATCTTGCTAGATTGCCGCTGTCACTGCCTCGCGTCGACTAGGAAAACATCATGGTCATTCATACTACTGCTTCTTTGTCTTCCAGGCCTGGTGGACGCGCTGGATTTGCTCAAGGTGATCTGGAATGTGGTGTGCGTAAATGTCCAGCCATTTTTCGAACGTATATTCGTCCTTATGTTCAGGGTGGATCACCGAATGTGTGGATACTTTGTCCGAGAGAGTCTTGAGTAGATTGTACGTGGTACGGCGCGCAAGTTGAATGATCTCGAGGGAATCATTTGGGTCCTGCTTGAGATAATCGAGCGCATTAGCCCATCTGGCCTCTTCATAAGCCATGATCGTACTTCCGGGTTCCACAATCAATTTGCGGCAGCGCAAGGCGGCCATCGACTCGCTATCGCCCATGTGAACGATGATCTCGTGAATGCTCCAATCATCGGCAGACGGCTTGAACATCCAAGCCTCGCGCGGGATCTCCTTCAGCGCGGAGATCAACACCTCATACCCGCGCCCATACATTTCGATCTTTTCTTTCCGCTCGTCCTGATTCATTTTAGTCTCTCCTTTTGGCATTAATATCTCTTTATTGGTCCGTACGTATGATGTGCGGGCCTATCTTGCTTCACCTTGTGGAGGAATATATCTGATCAAGTAACTTCCGCTTTGTCCTTCGGCGAAATAACTAAAAGGCGTGACGATGATCACCCACGTATGCCCCGGCTTGAGGGCGGCGGGTGAACCGTCGGCATTGATGAATCTGATCGGTCGTTCAAATCCGGTTTTCTTTTCGTAGTCGCCCGCAAGTGTACTCCACTTGATTTTATACATTAGTCCATCGCGAAATAGAATCGCATCGTTCGTATTGCCCGGGTCAAGATGAATATCGAGGTTGGTAGGCTCGACGACATCTGTATCCGCCATCACGATGATCACGTTTTCGAAATGAAGTTGGCGCCCATTGAGACGATCCGTATCTAAATGCAGAACGCCCGCGCTGTTTGGATCGGAAGTATCCGTGGACCTGAGCCATGATTGATACAGAGGATCATACGTCCAGCCCGATTGATCCAGATTTGCATAGAACACATTGATCTGCGAAGCGGGCACGCCTCCAGCTGGCGGCTGGTCCGTGTAAAGATTGCTGTCATAATTAAAGTCGCTGCTTTTCCTTCTTTGATTATCCAAAGTGATCGCTTTGAAACGATCGAGATCGAGCATATTTCCGCCGCCTTCAACATCATGGACAACACAATAGCACAGTGGAATCTTTGCAAATACTTCAGGCGATGCAAAGGCATAAACGAGTCCGCTGTTTGAAAAGAAATGAGCGATGTATGAATAAAGCAAACGACCCGAACGCACCGGCCCGATGGACGCTTCCGGTAATGGGATGAGTGTTCCAGTCGGTGTGGCTGCGTTCGGTGAAACGATTTGTCCGGCATCCCATGAAAGATCGTCGCCGGTTACATGAATCAGTTGTGTTCTCCCGGTAGATGGATCGGCATCGCTATCATGGTCGTCGTCGCCAATATTGGGTTGCGTAAACTCCATCCCGTCCGGTTTGACAAATTCAACTGTATAGTCTTCGCCGCTTTGAACATTGAATCCATAATAGCCATTGGAGTCAGTCGTTGTTTTCTGAAGGAGATTTCCGTTTGCATTATATAAGTTGACGCATACGCCGCCGATGCCTTCTTCGCCCGGATCTTGAATCCCGTTGCCATTCGCATCGAGCCAGACCCGATTGCCGAGGATCGTTCCTGATTTAATGAACGCCCCCTGACGGACTTCACACCCGCCGGTTACGGGAACTTCGGGATAAGGAAATTCGCCATAGAATGCAGTGAGAAAGCGATTATCGCCTTGAGTGATGGAAAACTCAAAGACATAGGGTGCAAAGGAAAGTCCGCCTTGCGGACGCGCGGTTGCCGGGAAGTTGGAAATCGAAACCAGCATCACCGGGAGCGATAAAAGGGATGGATCGGCAACAGGTTGTCCCGTCAGTGGATTGATGTTTGCCGGGAAACTATCGGGGCCGTAGGACACAGGTGTTGAAGTGGATTGCGGTGTTGCAGTAAACGTCGCCGTGGAGGTTTGCTGTTGAGTTGGCGTTGACCTAGAAATTTGTGTAGATTCAGGTTGTAGAGTTGGTGTAGGCGTTGGAGAACTACAGCCATTGATGATGAACACAAAAATCAAAAGAATAGTAATGATCCATTTAGATTGCTGACCCATAAAACTCCATCGATAAATAGATGTCATTGCCTGCACTGGGCCGCAGGCACACGTGCGAGCGAGAGCGAGCGTGGCAATCTCCTGTTTACAAGTTAGTTGAGATATCATCCCCTTGCGGGATTGTCACGACCCCTTCAGGGTCTCGCAATGACAATTAAGATCCAAAACCTTCTCTGATGCGCCGCCAGCTATCGGCAAGCGCTTCCGGCAGAACGCGCGTCTCGGCCAAAGTGGACATGAAATTGGTATCGCCGATCCAGCGCGGGACGATGTGAATGTGAACATGTTCCTTCACACCTGCGCCGGCTGCCTCGCCGATATTGACGCCAATGTTAAAAGATTTTGTGCCGTAAATTTTTCGCAACACGCTGGTGGCCTGCGAAGTTAATTCCATCATTTCCGCGCGCGTCGCCGATTCCAGGTCTTCCAGGTTCGGCTTGTGGGCAAACGGCACCACCATGACGTGTCCACTGGTATAGGGATACAGATTTAGAATCACAAAAGCCAATTTGCCGCGCTGGACAATCAGATTTTCGGGACTGTCTTCTTTAGCTTGTGCGTTGCAAAACACACAGCCTTTTACTTTGTTTGCATTATCAATGTATGTCATACGCCACGGGGACCAAAGATGCTTCATAGGAGGATACGTTGATTGTAGCAGAAAAATTAAAGCGCGGCGACCTCTCACTTTATGGTATCCTCGACCAGATGCAACCTTCGCTCTTTGCCTCGGTTCAGTGGACGGTTTCTGCGCTCACCAAATACGTTCGTGATTTGCTTGAAGGTGATATGACGCTTCAAGATGTGTGGGTGCAGGGAGAAATTTCGAATCTCTCGCGTCCCGCTTCGGGACATATTTATTTCACACTCAAAGATGCCGGGGCGTCGCTGCGATGTGTGATGTGGCGGACGGACGCGGCGCGGCACAAACTTCCGCTTCAAGATGGAATGGCTGTTGAGGCGCATGGCAGAATTGGTGTCTATGAAGTCGGCGGGCAATACCAACTTTACGCCGATCAAATCCGACCGGTGGGCGAGGGCGCGTTATATCAGGAGTTTCTGCGGCTAAAAGCGATGCTCGAAGCCGAAGGTCTTTTTGATAGCGAACGCAAACGGGAAATTCCATCTTTTCCTAAACGCATCGGCATCGTGACCTCATCAACGGGCGCGGCGTTACGCGATATGTTGACCGCTATCCGGCGACGCTTACCGTTGGTTGAAGTGATTCTCGCGCCCTCGCCGGTTCAAGGCGAGGATGCGCCCCCGAAATTAATCGAAGCCATTGCATCATTGAATACACTCAAGCCATTGCTGGATGTGATTCTTTTAGCGCGCGGCGGCGGTTCGATAGAAGACTTGTGGGCATTCAATGAAGAACGCGTAGTACGCGCTGTGGCTGCATCTGGAATCCCGATTATTTGCGGCGTGGGACACGAAACGGATTTTACGTTATGTGATTTCGCCGCCGATTTGCGCGCGCCGACTCCCACTGCGGCGGCGGAACTGGCGACACAAACTACGATGATTGAATTGCAAGAGAATTTAAAAACTTTCGATTCGCAACTTGCAATTTCGATGCAGGATGTTTTAGAAGAGCAAAGTAACGCCCTGGCTTCTTTGCGCGATGGCTTGCGATTCTTTTCTCCGTTTCGCCGCATTCAATCGGAGAGACAACGGCTCGATGATGTTGGTCGTCGTGTCGGTGTTGCGCAGGCTCATCGTCTCGCGCTCGAAGTGAATCAAATCGAGGGCTTTCGCAAACGCCTCGAGGCGCTGAATCCGCTTCAAATCCTGGAAAGAGGTTACGCGGTCGTTACGCGTCAGGCTGATAAAAAGTTGATCGGCAAAATAAAACAAGTTAAATCGAAAGATGAAATTCATGTCCGCGTTTCGGATGGCAGTTTCGACGCGACAGTCAAGTGAGGAGTCCTTATGCCAAAATCATCACCTAAATCAGTGGATAGCTTGAGTTACGAGCAAGCTTTCGCAGAATTGGAAAGCATCGTCGCCGCGCTGGAAAATGAACAGCGAGCTTTGGATGAGTTGATGGCATTGTATGAACGCGGGCAAGCGCTGGTCAAGCGCTGCGCAAAAATCCTGGATAAAGCTGAATTGAAAGTCAAACAATTATCCGGTGAAACATTAACTGATTTCGAAGAGGCGGAATGAATCTGATAGGCGTCTTTCATAATGATGTGCTGCTCAGCGCGTTGGTCGCCTGGATTACTGCCCAGGCATTGAAAGCTCCAATGGAGTATTTCCGTACGCACCGCTGGCAATGGGCGATGATGCTCGCGGCGGGGAGTATGCCGAGTTCGCATTCGGCGTTGATCGTCGGTGCGACGCAAGCCATTGGTTTGCATCAAGGTTACGATAGTCCGCTGTTTGCATTGGGTGTGGTGATTTCCATGATCGTGACCTACGATGCGGCGGGTGTGCGTCGTCAGGCGGGCAAACATGCCGAACGGATCAATATCTTATTTGATGAATTGATGCGCGGTCAAATGCCGGACGAAAAGGAATTGCGCGAGGTGCTGGGTCATACGCCGCTGGAAGTGGCAGGCGGAGTGCTGTGGGGGATTGTCGTTGCAACGTTGATGTGGTCGCTGGGAAAATGATCGCTTCATCCTAGTCCTAAAGCGGATTTTGTTTAACTATTTTTTTATCAGCCTACGCTGAATCGCATTAGTCAATTCTTTCAATTCAGGCACGCGTAACATATACATGATTGCAACATAAACGATTCCGCCTGCGATGATTCCAACCGGCGCGATGATCCAGACTGAAAATCCCGATGCGAAATGCAACCAGCCAAGGATGACTGCGCTCATCACCAGAGTCGCCAGTGCGGATTGAAGGAGTCCGCGCCCGATGTTCATGGAGTCTAATCCTTTTAATTGGCGGCGCATCAAAATAAATAACGCGCTCATTTCCAATGCTGTCGAAACGGAAAGGGCTAATGCGAGTCCGCCGTGCGGCATCCAACCGAGGCTTGCAAACAATGCCGAGAATGCAAAACTAAAAACAATGTTGAGACTCATCGCAATCGTCCCGACGATAACCGGCGTGCGCGTGTCGTGCAGGGCGTAAAAAGCCCGCGAAAGAATCTCGACCACCGAATGTCCAACTAAGCCAACGGTGTACCAAAGCAATGCCCATGCTACCATGTCGGTGGACTGCACATCGAACTGGCCGCGTTGATATAACAATGCAATGACCGGATAACGTAACAGAATCAAGCCGAGGGTCGCAGGCAATGAAAGAAGCAGCACGCCGCGTAACGTTGAAGCGAGCGAGTGGCGCATCTCAACCAATTCGCCGCGCGCTACTTGCGCGGAAAAAGTCGGAAGCGCGGCAATCGCAATCGCTTGAGCAATCGCAACTTCCGGCATGGTCATGATTTGGAATGCATAGGTCAATGACGAGACTGAGCCTACCGGCTGTCCCGAGGCGATGATTGTGCCAACGACAAAGTTAATTTGCACGACCGCCACGCCGAGCAAGCGCGGTCCCATCAACAACAAAACTTCGCGCACTGCGGCATTATCCAAGCCGAGTGAAAATTTAAAATTCCATTTGGGCAGGCGTAAGAGTTGTGGAAGTTGAATGCCGATGTGAAGGAATGCGCCCAGCACCGCGCCCCAAGCCAGCCCGTAAATTCCCATCGAAGGGACGAAGAAAATCAACCCGAAAATGTATCCGACCCACAGCATGGTCGAAGCGAGCGCGGGTAATAAAAATTTTTGATGCGCGTTGAGCGCGCCCATCACGATTCCGCTGACACCGAAGATGGTCGGTGCAATTAACAAGATGCGCAACAGGGACGCGGCGAGTTGTTGTTTTGCCGGGTTGAAATCGGGTGCGAGAATATGCTGGATCACTTGAACTGAAAAAATCGCAGAGAGAATGCTGATGGCTGTCAGCACCAGGATGACCAAGTTGATCACAGCCGAGGCCAGCTTCCAGGCTGAAGCGCGATCTTCTTTTTCCAGAAAGCCGGTGAAAACCGGGATGAATGAAGATGCCAGCGCGCCGCCCGCAATCAGATTGAAAATCAAATCGGGATAGCGCGAAGCTGCGACGAATGCATCGTACGAATCTCCCGTACCGAACGCGCGCGAGATTAGTATCTGCCGCACCAAACCGACGACGTTGCTCAATACAAATGCGAACATCACCGTCCCGGCCGCGCGGGCGATTTGGCGATTGGCAGAATTATTTGTTATAGTCTCATCCATGGGATGCGGGGATTATATCATTTGAAATCACCGAGATTTTCGCTATAATAATCTTGGAGGGTCCCGATGAAACGTTATTCATTTTGCCTGTTCCTTGCAATTTGTATTTTGCTTGTTGCTTGCCAACCAATAACAAACGTCCCGACAGCGGTGCCAGCCACTGCTTTGCCACCCAGCGTGACGAGTACGCCGGGCGCATTGACCAATATTCCGATGCGAATCGGTTATGGCGTCAGCGGCCCGTGGTTTGAACTCTATTTTACCGATCCGACCAATCCCGCAGCGAAACAGGAAACGGGCGGACCCGATGGGCCACTGGTAGCTTCACTGGATTCTGCGCGCGTCGCGATCGATATGGCGGCCTATAGCTTGAATCTTAAAGATGTTGAGTCTGCGCTCTTGCATGCTCAACAGCGCGGCGTGCAAGTGCGCCTCGTCATGGAAAGCGATAACATGAATACAACTGAGGTGAAGGCGTTGCAAAGCGCTAATGTTACGATTATCGGCGATCATCTTGCGGGGTTAATGCATAACAAGTTCGTGGTGATTGACCGGGCTGAGGTTTGGACCGGTTCGATGAATTACACTCAATCAGGAACTTACAGCGACAATAACAATCTGATGCACATCCGCTCGACGCAAGTGGCCGACGATTATGAGATTGAATTCGATCAAATGTTTGTCGATCACAAATTTGGTTCGCATCTGGTTTCAGAAACTCCGCATCCTTCCTTGACGATTGACGGCACGCCGTTAAATATTTATTTCTCGCCCGCCGATCATGTTCAATCGGCTTTACTGCCGCTGATTAATAACGCGCAATCGAGCATCTATTTTCTGGCATATTCGTTTACTGCCGATCCGCTGGGGAACGCGATTCGCCAACGTGCCGCGGCGGGAGTAAAGATAGCGGGCGTGATGGAAACCGAACAGGTGAGGTCTGATATCGGGACGGAGTATGCCGCGTTTCGCAAAGCTGGACTGGATGTTCATCTGGATGGCAATCCCGGGCTGATGCATCACAAGGTCTTTATCATTGACAATCAAATCGTGGTGATGGGTTCGTACAATTTCACAGCCAGCGCGGAAAAGAGTAATGATGAGAATCTCATCGTGATCAAAAATCCGGACATAGTCGCGCAATATATGAAAGAATTTCAACGGGTTTATGCGGTGGCGCAACCGTAATATTTTATAATGATGATTATGAATATACTAGTTTTGATTAGCACCTTCGCTGTGTGGGGAATTGTCCACTCGCTGCTTGCATCCCTTGCGCTTAAAGATTTTTTTCGTAAAACGCTGGGTGATTCTTTTATGCGCGTCTATCGCCTTGGCTATAATATTTTTTCCTTGCTAAGCCTTTTGCCAATTCTGTGGCTGATGTGGATATTGCCAAACCGTACTTTATATCTCATTCCTTTGCCATGGAAATATCTCATGCTGGCAGGGCAAGGAGTAGCCGCATTCCTTCTTCTTTACGGCGTATTGCAAACGGATACTCTGTCATTTGTTGGATTGCGCCAATTGGTCGAATCGGAAAGCAAGCCAGGCGCACTCGTCACAAGTGGACTCTATCGCTTCGTGCGGCATCCGCTTTATAGCGCAGGTTTGCTTTTTCTCTGGCTAACAACCACAATGACACTCAATCAGCTGGTCGTATATATCTGCGCTACGATGTATGTTTTCGTCGGCGCATATTTTGAAGAACGCAAACTTCTGCGCGAATTTGGCGTGGTTTATGCCGAATATAAGGCAGCGACGCCGATGATTATTCCCGGTTTGGTTTTCAGGCGAAACAAGTGATTTCTATTGATGTGAAGATCTGATGAATATGTGTTTGGGGTTAATCTGCTTTTCATTATGCTGGGTATAATAAACTCCAATGTCTGCGTTCTCTTATCCGGCTTCACAGCGCACGCCGTTACTAGCCCAACTCTTAACTGCTTTTTTCGGCGGGATCATTTTGTTTTTCGGCGCGATCTTTCTCTGGACGCTGGGATATCAACTCATCTATGCGGGGCGCATCTTTCCAGGTGTATCGGTGGCAGGCGTTGATCTTTCGGGAATGTCCCCGCAGGATGCGGCACTGAAACTGAGTCAAACGCTTTCCTATCCGATTAGCGGCAAGGTGTTATTTCGAGATGGATCGAACGTCTGGGTTGCATCGCCAGCGCAGCTCGGCATGGTCTTTGATCCATCTTCGAGTGCGGAGTCCGCTTACCGGCTGGGACGAAGCGGAGATGTGTTTGCCGCGTTAGATGGTCAACTCCGCGCGTTGGAATTCGGAGCTGAGGTCGCACCCGTAATTGTCTTTGATCAGCGCGTGGCAAATCAATACTTACAAATGCTCGCACAGAAAGTCAATCAACCAGCGGTGGAGGCCGGCCTTCATCTCAATGGAACGAATGTGGTCGCGCAGGCGGGCCAGATCGGGCGCATGCTCAACGTGAACGCCACATTGACTTATCTGGGTGCGCGATTGCAAACGTTTACCGATGGAGAAGTTCCGCTTGTGATTCAGGAAACGCAGCCCTCTCTCGTGGATGTTTCGTCGCAGGCTGATGCGGCGCGTGCTATTTTGAGTCAGCCTCTGCAATTGGTGATTCCGAATGCGGTGAAAGGCGATCCTGGCCCGTGGGTTTACGATCCGCAAACGGTTGCCAACATGCTGGGAGTTGAGCGCGTCCAAAATGGCAATCAACCTGGTTTGCAAATTCTGCTCAACCCGGATTCGGTGCGGCAGATGTTGGCAAACATCGCTACGCAAGCGGACCGTCAAGCAGCGAACGCACAATTCCATTTCAATTCGACGAACAAACAACTGGCGCTCATCACTCCCTCGGTCACAGGGCGGAGCATTGATATTGATGCCAGTGTCAAAGCGATCAACGATGCGATCGCGCGTGGCGATCATACGATTCCGCTTGTGATGCAGGAGACCCAACCGGCGGCGGCGGATGATGTAACAGCGCAGCAGTTGGGCATTACCCAATTGATCCAGCAACAGACTACTTATTTTTATGGCTCACCCGCCGCGCGCATTCAAAATATTCAAACCGCGGCGGCGCGATTTGATGGTGTGCTGGTTGCTCCGGGCGAAACCTTCTCTATGGGGCAGACGCTTGGCGATGTGAGTTTGAACTCCGGATTCGCTGAAGCCCTCATCATTTATGGCAACCGTACCATCACCGGCGTAGGCGGAGGCGTTTGTCAGGTTAGCACCACTCTGTTTCGTACCGTGTTAAACGTGGGCTTTCCGGTTGTAGAGCGCGTTCCTCATGCGTATCGTGTTCATTATTATGAGGAGACTCCCGCCGGCGTGGACGATCCGACTTTGGCGGGCATGGACGCGACGGTTTATTTCCCGCTGGTGGATTTCCAATTTAAGAATGACTCGCAGTATTGGATTTTGATGGAGACTCATGTGGGTTCGGATTATCTTACCTGGCAATTCTATTCGACGCCCGATGGCCGCAGCGTGACAATCAATAGCACGGGTCCGCAAAACGTGGTTCCCGCTCCCGCCGCCTCTTTTGTGGTTAACCCCGATTTGAAACTCAACCAGATGAATCAAACCGATTACGCGGTGAATGGCGCGGATGTGGATGTGACGCGCAGTGTGACGATGAACGGTTCGGTTTATTTTCAGGATGAATATAAAACGCATTACGAGCCGTGGCAGGCGATTTGTGAATACGCACCTGGGATGCAAAATCCTGCCGATGTTGCCAAACAAAAAGGCCTGTGCCAGCCGCCCGCACTGAGCATGGTACAATAGCCGACTGATTGGAGAAAAAATGGTCAGCCAAGAATTACTTGAGATTTTGCGTTGCCCTAATTGCGTGCGCGAGAAAGATGGATTGCTCAAGCTTTACAAAGATGCCTGGCTTGTTTGCCAGGATTGCGGACGCAAATATCCGATTGTGGACGATATCCCGGTCATGTTGATTGACGAGGGCGAGAAGTGGATGAAGACCGCGGAAGCTCAATTGCCCGTTCCGCCGCCGGCGAAATAACGAGGCCTTGTGTCATCTCTCGAACCTTTGCTTGAGGAACTAATAAGCGGCGATGAAGCCCGCGCAGAGTTTGCCGCATCTCAACTTGCGCAGTGGGGCGGCTCGGCGATCCCCGCTCTGGGCGCGTTGCTGGAAGCGTCCGATGCGGATCATCGCTGGTGGGCCGTGCGGACTCTGGCACAAATGTGTGCGATCGATACGGATTATTTTATCAACGCGCTGAATGATATTTCATCCGAAGTGCGTCAGGCCGCGGCGCTGGCTCTTGCCGCGCATCCGACAGAGAAGGCCGCGCCCGCTCTTGTCCGCGCCTTGAACGACGATGATGCGATGGTTCAAACGCTTGCATCGAATGCTTTATCTGCAATTCGTAAGGTTGTGGTTCCCGTTCTGCTGGACGCGTTTCCACAAGCATCTTCATCTGCGAAAGTCCATATAATGCGAGTGTTAGCCGAAGTTCGTGACCCGCGCGCGATCCCCGTCATGATGAAGGCCATGGATGATGACTCCGCGATTTTACATCATTGGTGCGAGATTGGTCTCCAACAGATGGGTCTTGATATGATATATCTTAAGTTGAGTTAAATATGAATTGATTAGTTGACTTTTTCAAAAACCTGAAATTCCCAAAATTGGGTCGTCCCTCGGTGCGTCAAATCATATTTTGGATTGCCGCCCTGGCTTTGGCTGTGGGCCTATATATCTTTATGAACGGTTTCGTCACATGCTGGCAATTCACCGCTTTGGACGGAATTCCACCTGCGAGTTGTAATGTTGAAAGTAATGTTTTGGATACGCCCGTGCTGAACGCACAAGGTACTGCGATCGGTCCTGCGACTCCGACGGCGGATATTTCAGCGCCTGCGGTACAAGCGCCAACATGGGACGGCGGCAGTCGTATCAATATTGTTTTCTTTGGTTTGCGCTCCGGCAGCGAAAACCTCGCCACAAACGATTGTCCGGTTTGCACGGATACGATCATCCTGTTTACCGTGGATCCCGTTTCGAAAACGGCAGGGATGGTTTCCATTCCGCGTGATATGTGGGTGAATGTTCCCGGCTTTAACTATGAGAGAATCAACATGGCTTGGACCAACGGCGAAGCAGCAAAATTACCGGGCGGTGGTCCCGGGCTGGCGATGCAAACAGTCTCACAGTTCATGGGCGTGCCGATTTAATATTATGCGGAAGTTGACTTTGACGCTTTTGTCGCATTCATCAATACAATCGGCGGCGTGGATGTCCGTACTTATGAGAATTTGCGTTTGGATCCGAATGGCTTGGGCACGCAGGGAGTTGACCCAAAAACCAAATTTATTCTCACATGCTGTGGAATGCGCCACTTAACAGGCCCGCTTGCCCTCGCCTATGCCCGTTGCCGCGATCAGGATCAGTGTGGGGCCAAGGGCGGTGATTTGGATCGCTCCAAGCGTCAACAGCAGGTTATTCTGGCGGTCCGCGATAAGGTTTTGGATCCTGCCAATTTTGCAACGCTGATTGGCAAAGCCCCATGGTTCTATAAAACCTTTGGTGCCGAACTCCATACCAACATGACGCTGGATGATGCGATCAAACTGGCATACTTGATGAAAGATATTCCTGTCAACCAAATCCAAAACGTTGTGTTTGATAATAGCGATATGATAATGGCGAACACGACGCTTGCCGGGCAACCCGCCTCGGTCTATAAACCGATTCCTGATAAGATTTGTTTGATCAAAGACGAGGTGTTTACAACAGGTGGACCAATCAGTCCGTTGGCTAAAGGCGATCCCATCGCGCTGATGCAGGCGGAGAAGGCGCATGTCGGTGTCTTGAATGGAACAGGTGCCACGAACTTGGATCAACGAACCGCCAACTATTTCACTTCGCTGGGTTTAAGCATCGCAGGAACGGGGCGCGCCAGCCAATCATATGGGCAGACGACGATTTATATGTGTTCCCCAAAACTTTATACATTGCGCTATCTGATTGCGCGAGGGGTAATTACCAGCGGCAATCAAATATCCTTTAATGTGAAACAATGTCAATCGTATCAGGGCATTGATGTCATTGTGATTCTCGGAAGCGACTGGGTCCCCAAACTCCCTTCCAACTTCTAGCGACAGAAAATGCCACAATTTTCATTGTGGCATTTTCTTTGTGCGCCCAGCATGGGCGTTGGCTAGAGGGTGAAAGACCCTTATGGAGGTTGATTGCACCATCCGTTAGCGAAAGGCAAGGGCGTCACTGCGAGGTGAGGTCTGAAGGAAGCCGGAAGCAAACCTGCGACTTGAGGAACACGAAGCGTATAAGAGGCTATCCAAGTTGGGCGAGTTGGCAAAGAACAACAAAGCCCAATGCAATCAAGGATTTGGGTAGTAAATGCGCCAAGGATGCAGGGAAAGTCAACGTTCTTACCTGGGGAGATCTGTCACTGAGCCGGAGTCGGTAACCCTGATTGAGAAATCGGATTGAAGTGGCAGAAGTCCTGAGAGAACACAGGATACCAATCAGCCGAGGCCGTAGTACCTGAGTTTCTCAAATTAGTGTCCCGAATTTAGCTTTCCAAGCATGGCTTGTACCGATGAAGGTACCTCGGGCTCCGCGAGGACCTCATTTCCGTTGATGGTCACAATGCCGGATCGGATGGGACGCAGCAGTTTCACAAATTGCTTGATGCTGAGCTCAGTCTGCAACTCAATATTTCTGCTGATTGCTAAAGCAGCCAATACGATGGTCAAGTGAGCTTCAATGGCATCACGCTTGCGATGGTAGATCGGCCTGGCCTTCAAATCCGATTTCGCCATCCGAAAGGTAGCTTCTACCTGGAAAAGTTGGTGGTAGTAAGCGATCACCTCTTCATCGGGGATATCCAAGTTGGTCACGTATCCCTTGACCCCCGCCAGAGCATAAGCCTTGTCAATCAGCTTCTGATTGAGCTGTTTATTATTGGCTTTCATGCTCAAGAATTTTGTTTTGAAAGCTGGAACCTTCCCACTGATGACCTTGTTGGCTTTGGCCACCTGCTTTTCAATATTGCGGAGATCGAGGGCCGCCCGTTTGGCTCGATACTGGTAGATCACCCGGTACCCTTGCTGGGGACTGACGATAATTTGCTGGTCGCTGAGTTTCCCGGTTTTCTGGTAATCGGCAATGTCGTAGGGTACTTTGTGCAATCGGGAGCCAACGATGTAGGTGTAACCCGCTTCGGTCAGAGCTGCGAGGTTGGCCGCACTGAGCATAGCCGCATCAGCTACGATCGTGGTGCGGGTCAGACCGTGTTGGGCTTGAAAGGCTTCGAGCACGGGTAAGATGGTCTTGGTTTCAGCTGTATTGCCTTCAAAGCTGTGCAGCCCCAACGGGAAGCCATTTCGATCTACCAGCAAGCCCAGGATGATCTGCGGTTCTAATCGGCGTTCCTTGCTCATTCCTGGTTTACGGTAGGCATCCTCTTCTTGCACTTCAAAGTACAGGGTCGTGACATCGTACAGCACCAGACTAAGTCCCTGACTATGAACGTGTTCAAAACAGGCCTGGCTAATGGCTGTCCGGTAATCTTGCTCCCCCGCTTTTACCAAACTCCGATAAAGCTTGTTCCGGTCGAAGCGGGCCACACCCAATTCTGCTAAAACCCGCAGGCTGTCCAAATTCGAGACGGGTTCCACGATCCTGGCAATGCACAGCGCCTCAAATACTTCATCCTCCAACTCGTTGAAGCCCAATTGGAGGTATTGTTCCCGCAGAGTATTCCACAACAATCCAGAAAAGGATCGTTTGATCCCAACGTGTAGTGAAGATCCGGCTTCAGGTAATAATTCCAGTTGGTTGGCCTGTAACCTTTGACGCGCTAACCCAAGCAGGACCTGTAATTCTTCTTCGTTATGGGCACTTCCAATGTGGATGATCTTGACGATCTGGCCTTTTACTTTGTGTGCGATTTGAACGGCAGTGGCCCCACTGGCGGTTTTGACTTTCCGGATGAATGCCATGGATTCAATTTTAGCCTATCCCTACTCCCGTTAGTGTCCCGAAAATTCTATTTTTACTCGTAAATTACCAGAAATTTAGACCATGTGAGAAACTCAGGAGAAATCGGATTGAAGTGGCAGAAGTCCTGAGAGAACACAGGATACCAATCAGCCGAGGCCGTAGTACCACCCCCGTATGAGTGGGAAGGGCCGAACGGCAAGAAGGATGAGTACTTTGAGCAGTTCGAGGGATGAACATAGAAGGCAGAATACCCTAGATCAGGGAACTCATGATCAGCCGAAGCAGGTGAAACTTGCGGGAACTGAGCAGAGGGCCGAGCCGTCCGCGATGCGAGACGAAGGAAAATCCGACGCAGAGCTGTGGGAGGGGGGTCTGGGAAAGACCAAACCTGCTCACGGCGATGAAACGAGTAGAGAGCAATGGCGGACCTGCGGCTGGGCACAGACGGGATGACGGTGAAAGAACTTCGTCCGTACCTGAAAGAACATTGGTTGGAGATCAGGGAAGCTCTTGAAAGTGGACGGTATCAGCCAACTCCTGTACGGCGGGTAGAGATACCCAAACCCAACGGAGGCATGAGGCAATTAGGGATACCGACGGTACTGGATCGTCTGCTCCAACAGGCGATTGCACAAGGGATCGGGCCGCTGTTTGAGGCCAAGTTCTCGGAACACAGTTACGGATTTCGAGCTGGACGAAGTGCCCAGCAAGCCGTAAGGCAAGCCCAAACGTATGTGCAAGAAGGATACGAATGGGTCGTGGATATTGACTTGGAGAAATTCTTCGACCGAGTGAATCACGATATGCTGATGGCGAGAGTGGCACGCGTGGTGAAAGACAAACGAATACTCAAACAATTCGAGCCTATCTAAATGCGGGGTCATGATCAACGGTATGGTAATGGATAGTGAGGAAGGGACGCCTCAAGGAGGCCCACTTTCCCCATTGCTGTCCAATGTCATGCTGGATGACCTGGATAAGGAATTGGAAAAGCGCGGGCATAAGTTTGTACGTTATGCCGATGATTGTGTGCCACGAAGGCTCCTACGAAAAGGAGGAGACTGAGCCGAACTGTACGAGAGATGAGGGCAGGCCCCTCGGAGCCGCCATGCAGGTGGAGGCTTCAAACCGCCGTAAGCGGCTGTGGACAAAAGCCATGGTCGTGAGCGTTACGGAAAAGGCAGAGCGAAGACTCTGTCAGGTAAGTGTGATGGAGACGAACACAAGTGAACCACTGCTCAAGTGTCGAAAGCGTAGGGAAGCCATCAAAACCAGGTAGAGTCGTTGACCTGGGATAAGTCTGGAAGGAACCTGATTACTGACCAGACGGTGACCGGCATGAAGGTGGCGTGAACATCACACAGGCTCTTGTATGGAACGTGGGAACCTACGACTCCGATGAGAATGGAAAAATCCAAGCGGAAATCCCGCCAGGATGAAAGTACAAATGCGGAGTATAGGGACGGATCAACCCGTAGTAGCGAAGAACCCACTAAAAAGGTGGGGGAGCGAAGGGGTTGAGTTATCCAGTTTTGGACAATGGGTCAACTGCTGAAAAGTAGGAGGAACCCTTGGACAAAACGAAGCCGTATGACACGATCTATGGCTGGATGATGGGAGCCGGATGAGCTGAGAGGTTCACGTCCGGTTCTGAGAGAGCCCGAGGGTGAAACTCCCTCGGGCCACTCACCGTAATATCCACGTCAGGACGCCACGAGCAGGCGAACGAGTAATGGAAAGTGTCCAGAAATATCTGGGGAAGAAGCTAAAGCTGAAAGTCAACCAAAAGAAAAGCAAAGTAGATCGTGCTCAACGAGTGAAAATCCTGGGGTTCAGTTTCTTCCAACGGAAAGGGATTTTCCTGGTTCGGGTAGCTCGGGAGACCTTGGAAGGCATTCGGGAAAAACTACGCCGAATGACACGGCGCACCCGACAAGGAAAACTGGAAGATATTCTTCAGGAGATCAACCGGTATGTGCTGGGCTGGATTGGCTACTATCGGTTGGCAGATACGTTGAGTGTGCTTTCAGAGCTGGACGAAGGGTTGAGGCGACGGCTGAGGCAAATGATCTAGAAACGCTGGAAGCGTGGCACGACCCGCTACCGAGAATTATTGGCGCTGGGCGTTCCGAGGCCGCAAGCTCAACTCGGAGCCAATAGCGGAAGTCCCTGGCGTATGGCTCACTCACCTATAGTGCATATGGCCCTGAGTAAAACCTATTTCGAACAACAGGGTCTGATCAGTATCGGAGCAAGATATCAACAACTGCGTAGTTCTTGACGAACCGCCGGATGCGGACCCGCATGTCCGGTGGTGTGAGAGGGAGCGGTTAGCCGCCGCCCCTACTCGATTAAGGCTGCTGGAATGTAAGATGGAGGCCGCCAGTATATTTCTGTCCGCTTGAAATCGGTGCAAGAGGGCGCAACCAAATTGGGAACAGGCGTTCCTGATTCTGCGATGCGGACCGTATACGTCACATTGGGCTGCATAACGTAATCTGCATAACCGTTTGCGATCTCAGGCTTGAAGCCGGTGAAGAAATTCTCTTCGCCGTCATCCCATGTGATGATGATCTCGATGCCGGGCAATTGATGATGCCGGCTGTCAATCACAGAGATTTGCATCAAGCCATCGGTTAGATTTGAATTGCACACCTTATCGTTGCTCAACAGGGCAAACGGCGCACCGGCTGTCGGCGTGGGAGTGTAAGTGGGCCGCGGCGTAGAAGTATTCAATGGAAGAATTGTATTTATGATTTGGGCGGTGGATGATTCAGTTGGCGGAACTTGCGGTGGCGTTTCTGTCCCCGATAAAGGAGCGGCCGGGGCTGAAGTTGGTGTCCCCGCGCTGACAACTTCTTCCGTTTTCGCGGTTGGCGGGACGTGTGCAACTCCCGATTGCAGATCATCAGCCAGCATGGCAACTTGGCGCGCAACATCAAACGATTGACCCGATGCCAGCATCTGTTGCGCCTGCCCGGTCAAGGCTTGGATTGGGTCGCTATCCCCAAGCAATCCAAGGCGTGACTTTGCGCGCGCCAGATCGTGAGTGGCGGAATAGGACGCGGCGATCAGTATGCGATATTGGTCCTTGAAATCAGCGCGTAAAGTGTTCGGCACTGTATTTATATAACGCACCGGAGCAATCATCCATGCGTATAACAAGCCTAATGTAAATCCGACAGCCAGGACGGGAATCACTTCCCAAGGGAAGCGTTTCAAGGTGTGCCCTCTATCGGCGTAGGCGCAGGCTGATAAGCTTGCAAGGCGCGGCGTCAGTTCCTGAAGCGTTGAAATGTCCTCGGCGGAGTAACCGATAGTTTGTCCGGTTTGAAGCGCCTGGGCGGCAATGTCCGCCGGTGAGTTGCTTCCAAAGACGGCCAGCCTGCGGATGGCCAGGTCCACGTTCTGGTCAGCGTGATAAGCTTCGGCGATCATCAAAACATAATCCGCACGATAATCAGCGCGCATGGATGCGGGAGTGGTGTCTACGAATTGAACCGGACTGATGACCCATCCATAGAGTAGGCCGAGGCCAATTCCGATAGCAATCGCGATGATGGAGAAAAGCCAGCGGGGCATGGGATTATTTTGCCATAGGAATCAAAAAGGTGATAGGTTGATTGGGTCTTGAAAAATATCCGGGCAGGAGACCGGCGGCACCCAAAGACACTTTCTTACCGTTGCTATCTTTCGATCCTGGCGGGGTTTGAAAGGCTCTGCCGCGCCGGGCCTGCCCGGACGGTGATGAGGATAACTGAATAAGATGAGGATGTCAACCAAGCCGTTGGTAGTTCATCTGGTTGCTTTCTTGTAAGCTTGACCTCGCAAACCTGTAAAGATAATGATGTCAACCCAAAGTAGAAATGTCCCCTGATTACCAAAGTTAGAATGTCCCCTCGACGACGCCGTAGTGGCGGTGGATATGTGGGCAACTCGGAGCGCAGCGGAGAGTTATCCACATATCCACGGCAGGCGTTACGAACTGCTGGCGGGTTCGGGCGTGGAGAATAGATGGCGATGGCGCCATGGATGATCCGGAGCAGGGATAAAAGTCTTGGCGGGAAGAGCCAGATCGACACTCTTGGAATCGACGATCTTGGCCAAATGTTCCTGCTTGTGGAAAATGGTGAAGGGGAGTTCTCGGGATTGATAGAGAATTGAGATAGCCGCTTGAGCATTTTCGCAAACGGTGACGTGGGCATTGCGCAGCGCATAACTACCGGGCTTCGTTTGGATCTGATAGACGACCTTGTTGAATTGCAGGGTTAAGTTCTTCGACAGCAAACGGGATTCCTGCCAGGCGAGGATGTGATTGAGATTTTCGCGGACCGTGAGTGGGCGGTGAACGTTGTTAGAACTGCGCGGTGAGAATGCGAATCGGGAATTGAAATCTTCGAGAAATTTGGGAAGATAGGCATTGCCTTGCTCAGGGTTGGAAATATGGAGCAAACGCATTTCCTTGACCAGGCGATCTTGGAGAGTTTGGTTGGCGCGCTCAATCCGTCCTTTGGCCTGAGGTGAATTGGCGCACAGGATCTCAATTCCAGCTCCGAGGGTGTAAGATAGACTGTGTAAACGGGAGATAAATCTTAGACGAAGACATTGGAGAAAACAGAATGACCGCAGCAAAAAGTACGAAGCAGAATATTCAGGAAATCCTGGATCAAGCGAAGGGAACTACTTTGCCGAGTGCAGAGGAAGTACAACGAGAATTATCTACTGCAAAATCCATAGATGATTTTTTCGGGAAGGAAGGTATCTTCGCAAAACTATTCGCTCACGCGATTGAAGAAATGTTGGAATCAGAAATGAGCGAACATCTGGGATACGAGCCGTATGAAGTTAAAGGGCGGAACAGCGGGAATAGTCGCAACGGCAGCTATCCTAAGAAGTTGAGAACTTCATCCGGAGAAAGCACGATCCAAGTGCCGCGTGATCGCAAGGGTGAGTTTGAACCGCAGGTCGTGAAACAGCAAGTCGCGAATACCAATGAATTGGAGGATAAGATCATCGGCATGTACGCTAAGGGAATGTCGATACGGGACATCCAAGAAACGCTGCAAGAGTTATATGGAGTGGAGGTCTCGCCCACGACCTTGAGTTCGATCACGGATAAGGTCTGGGGTTGGGTGGAGGAGTGGCAGAACCGAGCACTAGCCAGTGTGTACCCGATTGTGTATCTGGATGCGATCTATATCAAACTGCGGCACGAGGGAAAAGTCGAGAATATAGCCGTGTATACCGTGCTGGGCGTGGATGTAGAGGGCCACCGGGACGTTCTTGGACATTGGGTCGGAGACGGCAATGAAAGCTCCAATTTTTGGTTAAGTGTGATCACGGATTTACAAAACCGCGGTGTGAAGGATATTTTCATTGCTTGCAAAGTGGTTTAGTACTTCGAACCATGGATGGACGGAGCGGATTCAAGGAAGCGGTCTTGGCGGTCTTTCCCAATACCCAGATCCAGCGCTGCGTCATCCATCAAATCCGCAACAGCCTGAAGTATGTGACTTGGAATGATCAGAAAGCATTCATGGTCGATCTGAAGCAAGTCTATCAAGCGGCTACCCGCGAAAGTGCCGAAGCCAACTTGCGCCAACTCACCGAAAAGTGGGGCGACAAATATGCGGTGGCGATTTGTTCCTGGCAAAATAATTGGGAAGATCTGGCGACCTATTTTGCCGATCCCGCTGAAATCCGTCGCTTGATCTATACCACTAATTCCGTCGAAGGCTATCACCGCCAATTGCGAAAAGTCACCAAATCGAAAAGCATTTTCCCGACTGCGGAATCCGCTCGCAAATTGTTATTCCTTGCTAATCGTGATATCCTCAAAAAGTGGACCATGCCACTTGTCTATTCGCCATTGATTCTCAATCAACTGGTGATCCGATTTGAAGGTCGCCTGGCCATCTAAATCCATTTCCGTTTACACAATCCTCTTGACACCCTCCCAGCTTCCTGCATGGCGCGCCCGAATTGGGTCTGGGCATCGCCCCTTTCACGGCTCGCCTGATTGACCCGAAAGACGCCGTGTTTGTCCGTGTAGAAGGCCAGGGGTTTGCCGTAACGCTCCAGGTAGGTGCAGACCAGGCGGGCGTAATTATGAAAGCTTTCCTGGTCCACGAACAGCAGTCCCAGAAGTTTTCCGGTGGCATCATCGATTAATACCAGCAATGTGCAGGCAGGCCCGCGATCTTCAAACCAGGCGTGCGGCGAACCATCCATTTGCACCAGTTCCCCAAAGCAAGCTCGCCGCTCGCGCATCTGGTGCACCACGAGCTTCGCAATTTTACGAGGCTTCCATAAATCCTCCGCGATCATGATCTGCCGCACACTTTCATCCGAGATCGAGAGCTTCTCCACCTCCCCCAATTTCTCACAGGCTAAGGTCGGACCAAAGCCTTTATATTTCCCATGTAGAAAGTTCAACGCCTTGTGCTTTAGCTTCTCGTTCAGTTGGTTGGGGCTGGCTCGTCCCCGCCGTTTCGACACCAAGCCCGCCGCTCCCGAGCGACGATAGGCGCTTCGCAATCGTTTGACTTGCCGCACACTGAGATCCAACATCTTGGCGGCCTCCTTCTGTCTCAGCCGCTTTTCTGCCAGCCGCTGCATCACTTCCGCCTGAAGGGCGCACGGACTCAGCAAACTTGTCAAAGGGAAAATAGAGGGAAAATTCAATGGTCGCGGCTGGGAAGCAGGTCCATGCTAAACCTAATACACCAATATTTCCAGACCGCTTCGACATTTGCCGAAACGTTGTTTTTCTTGATCCCCGTACTATAATGGAATTGAGCGGTGAGCCCGTTTCCAAATACCGGGTTAAGGTCTGAGTCCCGGGGCGTCCGGAATATATCCTGTTTTCAGGAGCGCCGACCTACTTGGGACACCGCTCACTCTTTTTCGATCAATAACGTTGAGGGCGGTAAATGGAGGGGCTTCGATCCCCAATTGATTTGCTGTAGGTCTTTGCCAATTTCCAGCCGGTCCAATTGTTCGCGAGTAAAAGCCAGAGCAGACTGTCCGTTTGGCAGGTTTCTTGTGCCAACCTGGTACGCGTGGTGGAGGAATGAACTGGCTACATTCTGTGGATCAGCAAAACGATCAGCTACCTGCTCAGTGAGCACATGGTTCGGACTACTGAACCACTTTGCCAGACGGCGACCAGAAGCTTGCGGGCGATTGCCACGACGGCTTTGGAACGACCCAAGTGAGATTCCAGCCGCTCGAACTCTTTCTTCCAATGAGGGTGGTGCTCGATAGCATGATTGGCAGCATTCACCATACCGCGGCGTAAGTCTGTCCGGCCCGCTTTGGTGATCCGGCCGGAATTATGAGTCATGCCGCTATCGTGGACACGGGTGCCCAGTCCGGCATACCCCACTAGCTTTTTGGCAGTTGGAAAACGGGTGATGTCGCCGATCGCCGCCAGGATGGTGATGGCGGTGAGCATGGCTACTCCGGGAAGCTGGATCAGCAAGGGAACGCGTTCATCTCGGACGCTCTCCTGCTTGATCTGTTCTTCGGCTTGTGCGACCTGTTTTTGGGCGAAGGCGAGCGTGTCCAAGTCGGAGCGCATCAGGAACTGCTCGGTTGCAGACAGTGGCAGGCTTTCCCACCAAGTGCTCTGCTCAGGAGAAAAAGGATTCTTCTCCGGCAGGACCAGATGGTTGCGATGTAACAGCGAGTGCAGCCGGTTTTTAGCCAAGCTCGAGAGGTGTACCATCTTCTCCCGCCGGGCAATCAGGGCGCGCAGGTCTCGCACCTCGTGCGGCGGGATCCACACTCCCGTGAGCATCCCGGCTGCGAGCAGTTGCGCCAGAGCCAAGGCTGCCTTCCTGTCCGTTTTCACCGCCACTCTCGTGACTAGCGGCACGCTGGGCGAGTGGACGGCGATGACTGAGTGTACCTGTGGCAGCAACGTATCATAGAACAGGTAGGTATTGGTAGTCATCTCCACCACTGCCGAATCCTGCGGCGTGAGCACCCGCGAGACCCAATCGTCCAGTTGATAGTTCGAGACTCTTTGCGGGCCAAAGACGACTTCGCGCTGTGGGTTGACCCCCACGGCAACAAAGTACTCCTTGTGAATATCCAGTCCAAAAAAGCGTGTGCGACCTTCTTCCATACTAACACCTCCGTGAGAATAGAATTGGGCCGGGCAGGTTGATTTATCCCTGAAGAACACAGGGACTTTGGGCAGGACATCCCTCACGGACACGGGCTGGCTCGATTGAGCCTCCCAGGTTAGCAATCCGAACGGGCAGCCAAACAGTCACGCGAGCTTGCCAGAGGCTTCTCATGCGCCTTACCGGCTGGCCCAAACGTCACACGCCCGGAGCAGGACGTTCCCGTTCCTAACCATCGGAAAGTCTACTCCCGAACGTGCCCGGCCACCCCTTCTGCAAGGGGTGCTGAATACTAACAGTCACTCCGCAATCTGCTTAATTCTTTTGTGCTCATGTTTAGTAGTTCATCCACTTTCTGTCCCTTTCTGGAAGGGGACATTATAACTTTGGGGAAAAGGGACACTTTAACTTTGGTAAAAGGGGACTCTCCTACTTTGGGCTAACACCTGTAAAGATAATGATTGACAATTAATTAATTGAAAACTAGAATGAACAAAACTTGGTGGTTTGCTTGCCAAATCATTATAGCGGCTTCGGGGCAAATTTACGCAAAACACATCGCTGCCTTATTACCGAAAGGACAAAGTATGAACCGACGTTACGTGGGCAAACTTTTCCGAAAAATCTTAGTTCCCATCATTCATGATGCGGCTTATGACAGTGCGCTTAATGCCGCGCTTGCCATCGGGGGCCGGGACAATGTGCTGTTGATCGGCATTGTCCCAATATCAGGCGATGAGTTTTTGAGCAAAGCCGCATTGCCCGCGCGCCATGTCCGCAAATTGATGAATGAAATTGCAAATGGAAAGCAAGTCCGCGCGGTGCAACGCATACGAGTTTCTCATCAACCTTGGGATGAACTTGTTCGCGCAGTCCAGGAAGAGAAGCCGGGCCTGCTTGTGCTTCAATCTTCGAATTTCGAGGCGATGGGAATTATTCCGGGCCAGGCACTTCAATTCCCTCCCTGTGATGTGGTGATCGCCGGTGGAAAAATTCCAGAACGGCCCTCAAGCGTGCTGGTATCGTTGCGAGGCGGGCCGTACGCTGAGCTTTCGTTGCGATTGAGCCTTTCTATTTCGCGCAGCAGCAATGCACAACTCACTGCTTTGCATATTCTGCCTGACTCAGGCGAACGCGGTTCCGATCCTGCCTTCAAAGGCATCGAACGGGTACTGAAAAATCTACCCGAGGTCAAGCGTCAGCAAATCAAAACAAAGGATCCCGTGACGGTGATTCTTTCAGCTTCACGAAAAAGCGACTTGTTAGTATTAGGCGCAACGGCGCGCCCGCAAAATTTATCGGTCTCGATTGGACTTGTCGCGGACGCGATCTTGCGCGAAAGTTCGAAGGGCGTGTTGGTTGTGAAGTCGCGCCACGCTTTGCCTTCTAACATGGACAGTGAAATGGTTGGGCGTAACGCGATCTCAATCCTCGTGGATAAATGGTTTGCTGAGAACACTTATCATTCGGGTGAGTTTGCCGATCTAAATCACTTGTTGGGATTGAAGCGTGAGCAGAAACTCAAAGTTAGTTTGGCCCTGCCCGCTTTGGATGAGGAAGAGACCGTTGGTCACGTCATCGATACGCTGAAGCAGGCGTTGATGGATAAAGTACCGCTTCTCGATGAAATAGTCTTTATTGATTCAAATTCGAGTGATCGAACGCGCGAGATCGCCGCGGGGTTTGACCTGCCCGTTCACATCCATCAAAAGATCCTGCCGCAATTTGGAACGCGCGCCGGAAAAGGCGAGGCGTTGTGGAAGAGTCTTTATCTGACGCGCGGCGACATCATCATTTGGATCGATACCGACATCGTGAACATCCATCCTCGATTTGTTTATGGATTGTTGGGTCCGCTGATTTTGCGGTCGGACATTCAATTCATCAAGGGCTTTTATCGCCGCCCACTTAAGGTAGGCGATAAACTTCAAGCTGGGGGCGGGGGGCGTGTCACGGAATTGACCGCACGCCCATTGCTGAACCTTTTCTATCCCGAACTCTCTGGTGTGGTTCAGCCGCTTTCGGGTGAATATGGCGGACGACGCGCCGCGTTGGAACAGCTTCCATTCTCTTCCGGTTACGGCGTGGAGACAGGTTTATTAATTGATATCTTCGAGAAGTTCGGCTTGAATGCCATCGCCCAAGTGGATCTCCAGGAGCGCGTCCATCACAACCAGCCGCTGGAGTCCCTGAGCAAGATGTCGTTTGCCATCATCCAGACGGTTTGCAGACGGATCGAAAAACGTTATGGCATCCACATGTTGGAGGACGTGAATAAATCCATGAAGCTGATCCGCTATGAGCAGGGACGTTTATTTTTGGATGTGGAAGAAATCGCCGAGCTTGAACGTCCCGCCATGATTGAATTGGCCGAATATCGCGAAAAGCGCCTGCTCGAGGTTTAAGCTTGTGCAAACGTATCAATGAGCAATTTAAAATTTCCGCCAACGGGATAAAGGATGGGGCAGGTGCAGCCTCGCTTTTTGTATTCTTCCACTTTGGTGCGTGCTTCCGCAGGTGTGCCGGAGGCCGTGATGCGATACACCAAATCGTCAGGGACAAGATGCTTGGCTTTGTTGATTTGTTCTTTTGTGGCCGGCCAGCCAAGGGTGGATTGAATTTCATTGATGACTTCCTGCGAAACGCCAGATGCTTTTGCAATATGCGGCTGTTGCGCCAAATATTGGCAAAGCAGTTCCTTGGTGTATTCGATGGCTTTATCGTGATCGGGATCCACCGAGCAAACGATTAATTGCGGGCGATCAAAATCCTCCATATTTCGTCCTGACTTCTTCAAGCCTTTATCGAGTAGTTCCAAAGCCTTATCGTTGTATTCCGGCGGGACGCAGTAGTTCATGACCACGCCGTCCGCGATTTCACCGGTCAACTCCATCATCTGATCGCCGGTAGCACCGATCATGATTGGGATGTGACGCGGCTCGCGGCGCCCGTGAACCACATCCAGCTCAATTCCTTCGACGTTATGAAATTCTCCGTGGAATGTGACGCGCTCCATGTTCAAGAGTCGACGCATCACATCTACTGTTTCGCGCATGGCTAGCGTTGCCTTGTGGCGTTTAATGCCGACATTGCTCGCAAGCGGATCCCACCAGGCGCCAATTCCGCAAATGATGCGATTAGGAGCAAGATCATCGAGTGTGAGGAATGTTGCGGCAAGCAGACCGATGTTGCGCGTCCAGTTGTTGATCACGCCTGAGCCGACTTTGATCCGCTGTGTGACCGCAGCGTAAGCGGCCATCGGAACAATGGCATCGCGGACGAGCCGCGATTCCGCCTGCCAGACTGCTTCAAAGCCATGAGCTTCCGCGTATTTGACATAATCCAACCCATCTTGAAGATCATGAGAATCCTGCAAATATAAAGCTACTCTCTCCATGGTTGCACTCCTCAGTTCACATAATGTTAAGTATGAGAGGGCATTATACCTGAGAGTTTGAGAGGGAGTAATGTCTTGATTATTTAGGAGTATAGTCAATAGAATCAGCAGAGAAAATGTTTTATACTGATATTGTTGCTACTACCGTCTAGTTCAGAAATCATTCATGCGAAGGACTTTGCCATGAAAGCAGAAAAAACAAATTCTAAATCCAGAGATTTGCTCAAGACAGAAGATTGTTGTGTCGCCGATATTGGACTGAATGGCTTTGCCGAATGCCAAATATCCGGGCCGAACCTGTGTCCTTATGCCATGCCATTTGGATATAGCTTTTTGTGCCAGCACCCGCACGTAGATAAAATCATTGCAAAAAGCAAAGAAAGACAAGCCGCGGCGGTCTTGAAATAAATCATTTAACCGGGCTTTTTATTTCCAATTAAAGATCTTTCAAAAACTGAAGGAAAAACAAATGCTGTCCTCGATTATCGAGGACAGCATTTTCTACCACTACATTGTCGTTTCCCGAAAGGCTATAGTCTCTTCCATACTTTCGGTGCGAGTTCTCGCGAACGCGCCGCGATCCGCTCCTCGTCGAGGGCCAGGATTTTCTTGTTCTTCATCAGAATCTTTCCCTTGCAGACAGTGGTATCCACGGTCGCATCCACCAGACCGAAGATGAGATGCCCGAGGAAGTTTGCTTCGCTGATGGGCGTGGGCGGCTCATAGTCTATGATTGCAAGATCAGCCGGACGGCCTTCTGCAAGCTCACCCAACTTTATGCCAAATTGTCGTTCGCAAATCTCTGCGTTGTTCGGCAGCAACATTTGCGGCGCTTCCATAAAGGCTACGCGCGGATCGTGATTGGCAAGCCGGTGCAGCAAGTAGGCGCAGCGCATTTGCGCCAGCATGTCGGATGACATGCCGTCGGTTCCCAAGCCGACCAGAATACCTTTTTTCAGCATAGAGAGAATCTTTGTGACGCCTACCGCGTTGTTCATGTTTGACTCTGGGTTATGAACTACAGCAGTCCTGGTCGCGGCGATGATGTCCATTTCAGAATCATCGATGTGCACACAGTGGATGAAAAGTGACTTTTCGCCGGATGCGCCCATTTTGTTCAAGCGGTTCACCGTGGGCATTCCATATTTCTTGACGGAGTCTTCGCGGTCAGATGCATCCTCGGCCACATGGACGTGGCAACCGACGCCCGCGTCCTTGGCGATGCCGACACATTTCTCAAGGGTCTCATCCGACAATGTGAACGAGGCGTGAAGTCCCATCATGGCGGCGATCTGTCCATCACCTTTGCCAGTCTTCTTGATAAAGCGTTCGTTTTCCTGAACGCCGCCGCCAGGAATATTGCGATCTGATACTTCATAACAAAGCGAAGCGCGAATTCCAGCCTGACGCACCGCGCTTTCGATTAAATCAAGCGAACCATCGCGCATCGAGGGAGATGCGTGGTGATCAATGACGGTGGTCGTTCCGTTGCGGATGCATTCGATCAGCGGGATTTGTGCCGAAAGAGTGATATCTTCATCGGAGAGCGCCATGTCAAGTTTCCACCATAATCGCTCAAGAATTTCGACAAAGTTGGAGGCTGGTTCTCCGGGGATGGCCATGCCGCGCGCCATGGTGGAATAGAAATGGTGATGCGTGCAGATGAAGCCGGGCATGATGACTTTGCCTTTGCAATCCGCAAACTCCGCTTTTGGATAGCGTTGTTTCATCTGTGCAGAATCACCAACGGCCACAATCTTCTCGCCATCGGTTACGACCGAGCCGTTCAACAAAACTTTGTTTTCTTTACCGAGGGTTGCAACGATGCCGTTTTCAAATCGCGTTGACATTTTGTTTAATCCTTTCTTTGTATGAGGGATCAATTTTCCTTGAGCGCCGCAAGTTCCTGCGGAGTCCGTTCGCGCATCGAGATTGCGCCGACCAGACATTTCTGCGCGCAGAGCGTACAGCCGATGCAAAGTGCCGGATCGGAGAACGGAAGCCGCTTCTCGTCGAGGCTGATCGCCAGGTATGGACAGCGTGCACAGTTTCCGCACGAAACGCATAAGTCATAATTGAAAGCGGAAAGTCTCTTGATGGGCGAGAGCGCCATAAAGTCAGTAACCGGATGCGGTTGAGCGATTCCGATTAATTCGCGCATGGATTTGATCCCGCGCTCCTGCATGAGATAGGAAGTGCCGGACTCAATTTCTTGAATGACGCCGTATCCGTATTTCGTGGGAAGCGTGCAGAATTGAACTGTCTTTACACCGAGCGCCAGGAAATCCACCGCGGCCTTATAGTTCATCGGGCCGCCGTTGCCGGAAATTGCGATGCCTTCAGGCACAGCTTGTAACAACGTTAAATTGGAGATGGGTGTAACGCCTTCGCCGCTCATGCCGACGATCACGCCTTCTTCCCAAACGCGGTCATTCGATTTGCGCCGGAAGGCAAGAGTTGGGAAGGAGTTCGCCAGCGTAACGCCCGCTTTTTTATTCGGATATTTTGCGAAGACTTGTTTGATCGCGCGCAGGATCGGCACGATGGATGTAACCGCGGCGGTCAATTTGAAAAGCTTGGGGATATCAGGATCGCCGACTTCTATTACCCAATCAATGATCTTGGCTGTGAGCGCTGCGTTCTGTGAAACGATATCGCCTTCAGTTCCGTCGCCGCCTTGTGGGCACGACAACGAATATTCGATTCCCATTGCACCGGCAGCTTCCAGCTTTTTAGTGTTGGATTGCCATCCGGCTTTATCGCTCTCATCGTGACCCGAAACCGGCCCGCCCGTCGAAGCCATCGTCAAACGATCCGGCCATTGCTTAACCAGCTGTTTGATTTCGCGGCAAACACGATCCAGTGGATGTCCCGAAACGTTATCCGCGTTGGCATAAGTCGATTGGCTGAACGTGAACATGTATGCCGCGGGAATATGGATCGGAACGTTATCGAAAGCGGTCTTCATGATCGCGCCGGCCCAACCGGCTTCATATGCCTTTTGCACCTGATCCAAGCCATCGGCCATTGGAGAAGCCGAAAGCAGATAGGGTGATTTGATTGGTCGTCCAAAGAAATCGGTGGCGAGAGAAACGGGGACTGGATCATATCCAGGAAACACGTAACGCGATTTGGTTGTCTTTTCAATGACTGGCTTGGGTTGTTTCTTTAGGTAAGCATCAATTTCAAGCGCGGCATTCTTGCCGGAGGCAACGGCTTGCACCACTGTCCTTGGACCGGTCATCATATCGCCTGCGTAGAAAACGCGGTCCATTGCATCACGCGGTAAAGTGGAACGCATTCCAATGGCAATAACCACGGCATCGAAATCATCACGTGTGCCTTCAGTGCCTTTTAGATCGCGGATATTCGCGGGACTGAATGGCTGGCTTTCTGGCAATTGAACTTTCAGCGTATCGATTCCTGAAATACTTTTTCCGCTTTTATTGATGCGTGTCACGCGAATGCGTCCATTGACTTCAATGTCAAAGTCAATTAATTCTTGGCGCTCTTTCGACGTCAGCGGCATTTCGGCAAGTTTCTCGAGCATAAACATTTCGACATGTTTTGCGCCGCGTTTTTTGGCTGTGATGGCGCAATCAATGGCGGTCGCTCCGCCGCCGACAACGGCAACGCGTTCATTGAATTGGAACGCATTGGGATTGGAGAGCAGGTCAACCATTTTGATTGCAAGGTTTTCATTTTCGATGCCCAATTCAATCGGTTTCCATAAACCGACGGTTACACAAACAGCGTGATAGCCTTGCTTCAACAATTGTTTTGGATCGTCAACCTTTGTGTTGGTCTTTACGTTAATCGCACCTAGGGAAAGGAGAAACTCAATGTCGGACTGAACCACCTTTTTGTCCAAGCGATGATCCGGGATTATGTTGATCATCCCGCCCAACTGATCACGGCTCTCGTAAATATCGACCGCGTATCCTATCTGTGCCAGCGATGCTGCGGCTCCGAGTCCCGCTGGGCCGCCACCAATCACTGCAACTTTCTTTTCATTCAGTGCTGGCGTTGAAAATTTTGGAATGCCGCCATTCTTCTTTGCCATTTCAACGAGAGTAGCTTGAATTTTTGGAATGTTGATTGAACCGTCGAAGTTCTTGCGAGTGCATGCCGCCATGCAAAATGTGTCCGGACACACCATCCCGCAAACGCCTCCTAACGGATTCGCATGAAGAATCTCCGCTGCGGACCGCCGGATGTCTGATTTGTTTCCGACGCGGGCCGCCATGATAAAGTCAAACGGCGAGCAATTGACGGGACAAGCCTCTTTGCAAGGTTTCTCCTCGCAATACTCACATCGCATCAACTCTGTTTGAAGTTGATTTTTGGTCATGATCAGAGAATCTGGATGTTCATTCATTCTCGCACCTCACTTGTAGAAAAGATTTTGATTGTTGATGCAAACCGCATGAATTTATTTTATAACTTTCAGCGAATCAAACGGAGTGTATAAACTCCATATCTCAGAGGTGATATGTCACCTTACATGGATAAAATAAAGCAACCCTCCTAGACATGCTTCTTTATGTATGAAGGAGAGTTGCTATTTGGCGCAGAACTAAATTGGCTATTTGATCTTAAGCCTTTCCATTTTTCGAATCAATTCCAAATCTTCGGGCAAATCCAAATCCAATTCAAGGGAAGGTAAATTTACAATTTCAAGACGCGCACCTGCTTTGTTGGCGCGTGCGCAATGACGCGCGAATGAGCCCTCACCGAAGTCGTATTCGATGATATTGGATGGCGATAAGAGCAATGCGTTGGTGCCTTTCCGATGGCGGTCCGGCGCGATGACAACTACCGGCGGATTGGCCGAGCGCGCGAGGAGAGCCGCGACATCTTCATGGTTGAGCAGAGGCAGGTCAGCGGGAACGATCAACACGCCGCGCGATGCATATACTTGAGCAACAACCGTGGCGCGTTTGAGCGCGGTATTCAAACTCGGTGCACCGTCATCTTCTTGAACGGTGCGCGCTCCAAGGTCACGCGCGAGCGCCAGAGCCGACGAGTTCGCGGCTGACGACGAGGACTTGTTCAATTTCCTTTAGATCGGTAAGCGTCTGAATGGTATGTTGAAGCAAGATGCGATTGAGTTCCGCCCGTTCGTCCTCGGACAAAGTTCCGGCAAGTCTGGATTTTCCGCGCCGCAAAGGTTTGACTGGGACAATCGCCCAAAGTGTCATGACTGATTTCCGATAAAGTGTAGCACATCTTCCGCCAAACGTCTGCGTTTAGCTGAGTTTTCCATTAACGTTTTTGTAATCAATGTCCGCATGTTTAAACCCTGAATCTCCGCTTCAAGTTTCGCATCTACTTCATCGAACACGAATCCGATAATTAGATTTTGATAATGTCTCGCCACAGCAAGCGCAGAGGGTTGGATGTCCAGTTCGCGATACATTTTTGCGGCGGGACCTTTGACGGCTTGTCCGCCGATGATGGGAGAAACAGCATAAACCTTTTTTGCTTCCAGCGCGGACCTGATGCCTGCCACTGCCAAAATGGGCGCGATGCTCACCCACGGATTCGACGGACAAATCACAATGGCGTCTGCTTCTTTGATTGCATCCACAATTCCTGGTGCGGGCTTTGCGGATTCGATTCCCTCAAAGCGAAAGCCTCGGACACGCGGCTCACATCTTCGATGAACAAAATATTCCTGAAATGCAAGTTCGCCTTCGTCTGTATCCACAATGGTTCTGACTGGATTATCGCTCATCGGGATGACGGTATGCTGAATTCTCCAAGCTTTGCAAAAGTCACTTGTGATTTGTGAAAGCGGTTGACCGGCCTTTATTCGCCTCGTGCGCTCGATATGCGTCGCTAAATCCTGATCGCCAACACGAAACCAAGTTTGCCCGCCTAGCTTTTCGATGTTTGCAATTGCATTCCAGGTTTCGTTAACTCGTCCCCAGCCGGTTTCGGGATTCGCCAACCCTACTAATGTGTAGCAGACTGTATCCAAATCAGGACTGATGTATAAGCCGAGATGCTCAAAGTCATCACCGGTATTGACGATGACCGTTAAATCTTCGGGTGGGAGAATTTGAGCGAGTCCGTGCGCGAGTTTTGCGCCGCCAACTCCGCCCGCAAGCGCAACAATTTTCATAAATAAATGGAGATTGTATTCAACGGCTTCAACTCTTTTTGTTTTGGCTGTTCGTTAGAATATCCAATGATAACCATTGCCTGTGGTTCCCAATTATCTGGCAACTCCAAAACGGATTGAGTTTCTTTGGTTGCATACAGCGGCCAGCAAATCCAATTCGAGCCGAGGCCTTCGGCATGAGCCGCAAGGAGAAGTTGCAGTCCAGCCAGAGCGGTGGATTGGATGTTCATGACGGTTTCTTCAGGAGTGTTTACGTGGACATCGGTTGTGTCGCGGCAAAGCATGATGATGACTGGCGCTTCGTCGATGCGGCGCAAAGAATTCGTAACGCGTTTTTCAATTTCCAATTCCTCAGCGCCTTCGGCTTGCATGTCGAGATGCATTTTATTAGTCAGCACTTTTGCAAGCCGCGGTTTGGCATCAGGATTCTTGATAACGATGAATCTCCAGGGCTGAAGGTTATGCGCGGATGGGGCGTAGGTGGCAGTGGTGAGAATGCGTTCGATAACGGCATCCGGTATCGGGTCCGGTTTGAAGCGTCGAACAGAACACCGGGAACGCAGGAAGTCGTGCGTGGATTTCATCCGTGTGCGTCGACTTTGACTGGTTCGACTTTATAGATGACGCGCGGATGTTCGGGGTTGTGTCCCGGATAATTGCGATTGCCATGATATTTAAAGTTAAGAGTATCGATGTGATCTTCCGCGCCATCGGTTGTGAACTCAATGATCTTGCCGCGGATCTGTAAATAGCGATATGCATTCTTTGGGTCCGCGATGCACAATGCAACGTTGGGGCGGGCGCGCATGTTTTTGTCTTTTAGCCGCCCGGTTGCCGAATTAAGCAGAATATAGTCGCCGTCCATGTTGAACCAGACAGGCGTGACTTGCGGCGTGCCATCTTTCATCAAGGTGGCAAGATAGACGAAAGCTTTGGTTTCATCTTTGAGAAGATCATGGTGAGATTCGGGAATTGTTTCCATGTTTACCTCGAATGTTTTTTTACGATGATACTAAGCGAATATCAGATTTGTATTAGCGGAACAAATCTTGTTCCTTCGGACGAATCAATTCTTTGAGCGATCCCTCCCGCAACGGATAAGGGAATCCGCGCACGTGGACAATCGGCGTTCCTTCCGATGCTTGTCCCATGACCAATGAGGCAGCGGCGGCGAGTTCATCCGCCACGCCGACCACGGTGATACGCAAGGTGTAATCAAATAAATCCTTCCAGCCGCGCTCGTCCATCACACCGGGAATTCCGCTTAGGCCGATGCAGACTCCCAAGGTTCCAATTCGCCAAGCGCGGCCGTGCGAGTCGATAATCATCAGGCCGATTTTTTTATTGGTCTTTGATTCGATTTTGGCGCGGATTTTATTTGCTGACTGATCGGGATTCTCTGGAAGAAGCAAAACAAATTCTCCCTCACCGGTCACGTTGGAATGGTCGATGCCGGCATTGGCGCAGATGAAGCCGAGTTTATGTTCAACGATAATGGTACCGGGACGAGTCCGCAAAACGGATTTGCTTTCCTGCAATATCAATTCGACAAGACGCGCATCCTTTTCGATCTGCGCGCCGAGTTCAATCGCCCGTGGACTCGGTATCACGGTTGTGAGAGTAACCATCCGTCCTTCGGTCTTGCTGACCACTTTTTGCGCAAGGACGAAAATATCGTTGTCTTCGAGCATGATATTTGAACGTTCCAAGGAATTGACAATAATATCCGCCAAGTCATCACCTTGGCGGATGAGGGGAATATCTTTTAACGGGGTAAGCGTAAAAGTCATATCAAGTCTTGCTGACGCCGGTGATCTTAATCCCGGCACGGGTTGAACCGTATTGCTTGTTGATGTTGAGCAAAACGCTGGTCAGTCCTTCAAGGACAACGGAGTTTTCAATGGGGCCGGCATCCCAGCCGGTTAATCCGGCCGCGGCGACCAGCTTCAATGTTTCAGCACGTGCATCCTTGCTTGTGCCTGTGACCAGTACATCACATTCGACATCCTGGTCTTGCATAAGATGTTCGTGGGAAATGTTATGAAAAGCTGCGGCAACCATCGCATCTTCGCCGAGAATTTGTTTCGCTTCTTGGGCAGCCGAACCTGCAGTCGGCATTTGAACCTTGGTGATTTTGGGAGGAACAATCGGCACGGTTACATCAATCAACAACTTGCCCTTCAACAATTCTTTTACCGATTCGAGCGTGTCGCGGTGAGCAGCATAAGGAACAGTCAATACAACGATGTCCGCTTTCTGCGCGGCTGCCTGATTGCTCAAGCCTTCGATAAGCCCGTTGCCATCAAGCATTTTCCACAAATCCTGCGCGGCGGCTTTGGCTTTGTCCGCGTCGCGGGAGCCGATGAAAACATGATAGCCGGCTTTCGCCCAGCGATAGGCAAGTCCTTTGCCTTCCTTGCCGGTTCCGCCGAGCACGGCAATTGAAAGGAGAATGGGTAAATCGTTCATGATTTAAATTTATCCTGGTATCGATTCCAAACTTTGGACGACAACTCACGGGCGCGTGCCGCGATTTCCGCTTCATCCAGCGTTAGGAGTTTGCGGTCCTTCATCAATATTTTTCCATCCACAATGGTGGTGGTGATCATGCTTTGTTGGAATCCAAAGATGATATGCCATGGGAGATTGTCGGCGGTTAATTGTGTCGGCGATTGATAATCAACGAAAATCAAATCCGCAACGGCACCGGGAACAAGTTGACCAATGGGTGCAGAGGGGAAGAAGACATTTGCCAACGCCGCATTGTTATAGATTGCCATGTCTGCTACGCTCGTTCCGGACATCCGGCGGGGATCGTGATTCCAAACCTTGTGCACGAAATAGGCCGCTTTCCATTCCTCCCACATCGCGTTGGAGAATCCGTCGTTGCCCAAGCAAACTTTGATTCCGGTGCGCATCATCGATTTAACGGGCGCGACCCCGACGGCATTATTCATGTTTGAGCGCGGCTGATGTGAAACCCATGTTCCCGTATCGGCGAGGATCTCCATTTCGCGCGCGTCAATGTGGACGCAATGAGCGGTGATGGTCTTCGGTCCAAGGATCTCGTGTTGCTGCAATCGGTCAATCACTCGCATCCCGGATTTGTTGATGCTGTCCCATTCGTCGGCATCGGATTCGGCGGCGTGAATATGAAAGCCTGTTCCTTCGGGCACTGCGGCGCGGCAGGCTTGTAACGTTGCACCCGAAAGCGTCAGGCTGGCATGCAAGCCAAAAGTCGCCGCGAGACGCGGATGAGGATTTGTTGTCAGCCGGTTAATGAATTGAAGGTTCTCTTTAATCCCAGCCGCTGCTTTATCCGGGCCATCGCGATCGGTGACTTCGTAGCATAGCACGCCGCGCAGTCCCGATTTGCCAACCGCCTCGGCGATGATGTCGAGCGAGCCGTCGATGGCATTGGGGGAGGCGTGATGATCGATCAAAGTGGTTGTGCCATGTTTGATGGCATCCGCGAGGGAGAGCAAAGCGGAATAACGAATATCTTCTTCTAGCAAAGATTTATCCAGCGGCCACCAAAGCTTTTCAAGAATTTCAGGAAAATCCTTGGGCGCTAAGCCCGGAATTGCCATGCCGCGTGAGAACGCGCTATAAAAATGCGTGTGCGCGCAGATTCCGCCCGGCATGACGATTTGACCGCGTGCATCCAGCCTCTTCGGCTTTGGATATGACTTTTCTAGCTTTACCGAAGGACCGATATCGCGAATCCGATTGCCTTCAATCAGCAAGGCATGATTTTCCAGAACGCGGTTTGGAGATTCCCATGTTACGAGAGTGGCGTTTGTAATCAGCATATTTATGAAAATCCGAATCGGGCCGGATCGGGGAGTTTATAACCTGAGGTTCCAATTTCCCAAAGGGTCGCATAGGCGGCTTCACGGACTTCAGGGTTATCTCCGTACGCGGCTTGATAGATGCCCATGATCGCGCCATCCGTTGGATTTTTCTTTAAATACGACAACGCCGCGAGACGTTCCTCTTCTTTGCCATTCTTTAACGCAGCGATTAAAATATCGGTGGCGGGAGAGCCCGGTGCGATGCCAACCCCTTGTGTTCCCGCGAACTCGATGAGCCACGGAGTCTCGGAAGGGGCCTTGAAGGGCCGCGGCACGCGCGGATTATCGGCTTGATCCCGAGCATCAAGCACTTCGTTCGCTGAATTACGCACCATCCATTGTTGATCTTCCAACTGCACCCGTTGCAATAACTCGACTGCCCACGATTCATCCACACGAGCCAATCCATACACCACGGCGCGGCGGACTAGTATATCGGAGAGAGTCGCGCCATCTTTTAACATCGCATAGCCTTCGCCTGTGTCATTGGCAAGCGCCTCGGCTGCGGCGCGGCGTAGATCTTCATCGGCATTGAGTAGCGTATGTGCGACGATCTCGAGTGCATCATTGGTTCCAATGGCGACCAATGCCAGACAAGCCGCACGCCGCGCAGAAATGCTGGGGAACTCGAGAATGCCCTCCAAAGTGTCGATTGACTTTATATCGTGCGTGGCGCCGCAACCTAGCGCGGCCAGCTTGACTACCTCAAACGATAAGGTGCCTATCATTTGACGGAATAATGTGGTCACTGCCGGATCATCGCTGGCGACGAATGCGGCCAGTGCCTGTCCGCGCAAGGCTGAGGGTAACCCCTCCGTTTGTACTACGCGGGCCAGAGCGGCCATGATGTTTCCGCGCCAAGGAGCATCGCGCGGCGCATCACGCAGCCAGCGAGCAGCCGCAATCAACGGACGATGAATGGGCAGGCGTGACCATTCCAACATGCTTTGCACGATTTTGCTTACATCACCGTTTGCCCCGAGGTAGTGTATTGCCAGATATTTGCCGGACCAATCCGGTTGGTTCAACAATGTCTCAGTAGCATTGTAGCTGCTGAGGGCCCGGCCCGCTAAAAATCCGCCGATCACAGGATGAATGAATCGCATCTTATTATCCGGATGCGAAACCAGTAATCCTGAGGATGCCATCTTGCCCAATAGACCGGGTGTGGGCACGGATGTGATTGTTTTGGATTTCTTTTCCTTCTTTTTTTCTTTGCTTTTCTCTTCTGGGGCATTCACTTCGGCGCCATCAGAGGGCGGTAGCTCGGTTTCTTTGTTCCCTTCTGTTTCTTCAGGCGGCTCGAACGATCTGACCCATTCCCGCGCCTTTCGCGAATCAAATACGGGCTGCCCGCTTAAGACAACTTGCATCGCGAGCGTCTCAAGCGCCGCCAGTGGAGTGTTATTGGGCGATAATCTCCGGACGTGCGATGCAATGGATTCCAAAACGTGCGGACCCAAACTATCGCCCGCGTATCCGCCCCATACTTTTAGCGTCAACTCAAGAGGGGAAAGTTTTTGATTATCAATGCTGAGCCAGGCGTTCAACAGGATGGGATCGATTTGCTGAGGCCCGGTCTGCGCCCAGGCTTCCATCGCGACAAATTGAGTCCATAGTTCGCCCCATTTCTGAAGGAACTGCTGGATGTGTGTTTTATTCCATCCGGCGATTGAAAGCGGGACAAAATCCAGCTCAATCAGCCCATCGAGATATTCTGGTGCGCCCGTAGTCACCACGCGTGTTTTAGGAAAAATTTGCAAAAGCGTTTTTAAATAATCTGAAATGATTGGTTGGCCTTCTGCCGTTAATTCATCGTAACCATCTACTAGAAGCAGGGCGCGCCCTGAGCGGAATGAGCTTTCGATGAATGCAGGAACCCGCCCGAAGTCAAAGACCGGTGCGTCTTCTGAAACAAACTCAATAATTGGATCGAGTACGTTTTTGGGATCGCTAATGGGCAGTTTCAAATCCCCAACGTGGACGAGAAATGGAATGCGATCCTTTAAGGTACCCAACGCTTCGCTTCGATTCGCGGCCAGGGAAGCCAAATACGCGAGGGCAACGGTTTTCCCAACTCCGGGTTGGCCGATCAACACCAATTTGCATCCACCGGAAAGTGCCTGCGGGAGCGTTAATGTCGGAGCATGATAAATAGCTGCTAATTCCGGCCAGCCGGGCAGGTAGGGTAAAGTCTGTGTGACGGCATCCTCTGATGCGTTGGGGCCGCCGGGTTCGACGCGAGGAAGCGGCGCCATCAGGCGCGGCTCTTGAATGATTTCATCGAGCGCGAAAAAGGGCGCGGCCAAATGCATTCCCTGCGCGCGGCGTAAGGTGTTCCGGCGATGGTTCTCTTCGACACTGCTGGTATGTTGTGCCTGCGCTTCTTCCCGTTGTTTCTGGATGTTTTGAGCGATCTCTTTCCACAACGGGCGAGCGCGGCCAACCAGCCACCAAAAGACACTGGCGGTAATGAAGCCGATGACAAATGAGAGAATATCGAGCGAGAAATTCATCTGAAACTAAACCGCGTATAAAATTCGTCCGCACGAGGGACAATGCACGAGTTCAGTGGTATAACGCGCGGTTTGTTGGATTGCCGCTGTTAAGATTGTGCCGCAAGCCCGACACGCATTGTCCGAAACTTCTGCGACGGCCACGCCGCGTCTTTGCTGACGCAACTCATCATAAGCCTTTAACATATTTACTGCAATCGCGCTGGCCGCGGCCTGTCTTTCCGATTGCAAGCGATCCAGTTCATGATTCAGCGAATCTTTTTCTTCAAACAATTGGCGATGCTCACCGCCCAGCCGCGCTTGAAGCTGACTCAATTCAAGCTGGGCCTTTTTTACGGCGGCCTGTGCGGCTTCCGTTCTGAGCATGTCTTGCAGTTCGCGTTCTTCCAGCACCGCCAAATGTTTCTTTAACGATGCGATATCCGCTTGTAGATCCTGTAACTCTTTTGGATTACGAACAAGGCCACTATACAGACTTGACTCGGCCTGCTGGATTTTTATTTGCTGGCTTTGCGCCTCATCCTCCGACTTGTGCTGGGCGTGCTCCGAAGCGCGTTGTTCATCATCTGCGGCTTTGATCTGTTCCAGCGCGGCTTGAAGCTCCGCGTTATCTTCCAGCGCCTTCTGAATCTTACCCAACTTGGTTTCAACCTGGGCGATCTGGCTGTCAACTTGCTGAAGGCGGAAGAGTCCGAAAGACGCGCTCATGTCCTGATTATATACGAAAACATGACTCTTTCATCAACATTGCTTTTGCTCATAATCGATCAGTAAGCGGACGGCCAACAGCATTCATCTGTCTGTCATCTGGGTATGCTACCATTCCTGCCAGTCATGATTTCAGCAGAGGAGACCTATGTCGCGAAACAAATCAAGTTCAACCTTTAGCCAGGGGATTAAAAAATTCTTTCTATCTGCCTTCGTTTTGTTTGCATTCATCGCTTATGCCATTCACGAGCGGCTGACAAATTCTAATGCCGGATTAACTTCCGCTTCAGCCGCGCCGACATCGGGCGCGAGTCAGGACGCGTCTGCTTCGTCTACGAGCGTTCCGACCACCGATCCATCGTCGAGCAGTTCTGCTTCCAATACCTCGACACAGGTTCCCGCACCTATTTCGGCGTCGTCCAACCCAAGCGGTTACAAAGATGGAACTTATACCGGACCGACGGTCGATGTGAATTACGGATTGGTGGAAGTTCAGGCGACCATCCGAAATGGAAAGATCGCACAGGTTCAGTTCCTGCAATATCCAAGTGACCGCCGTACCTCACAGCAGATCAATGCCATCGCCATGCCGTATCTTCAACAGGAAGCGATTCAGGTACAGTCCGCTAATGTGGATATTGTTTCCGGCGCCACACTGACCAGCGAAGGATTCCAGATGTCATTGCAGTCGGCGCTTGCCAATGCTCATTGATCTTGTGAAACAAACGCGAATCCTGATGGGAACGCCTATCACGTTGGAAGTCGTTGATCCGACGGCAGGCGAGCCGCTCTTCGATGAAGTGTTCGATTATTTCCACTATGTGGACGAAAAATTCAGCACCTACAAAGAAGGAAGCGAAATATCGCGCCTCAACCGCGGCGAGCTAAAGTTGGAAGAAGCCAGCGAGGATATGAAGCTCATTTTCAATCTGGCGGAACAAACCCGACGCGAGTCAAATGGTTATTTCGATATTCATCGTAACGGTATCGTTGACCCATCCGGCATTGTCAAAGGATGGGCAATTTATAACGCGGCAGAAATTTTCCGCAAAAAGGGATTCGAGAATTTTTATGTGGATGCTGGCGGCGATATTCAGGCCTGCGGAAAAAACAGTCAGGGCGGGAAGTGGCGCGTCGGCATCCGCAACCCGTTCAACATGGATGAGATCGTCAAGGTGCTTTCGATCAGCGATTGCGGCGTTGCCACCTCTGGAACGTATGTGCGTGGACAGCATATCTACAATCCCAATAACGAAGATGAACCCATTACGGACATTTTGAGTCTGACCGTGATCGGCCCGGATGTTTACGAAGCAGATCGTTTTGCCACGGCCGCGTTTGCGATGGGGAGATCCGGAATTGATTTCATCGAAGTTCTTTCGGGCTTCGAAGGTTATATGATTGATAAGGATAAACAAGCCACTTATACCACTGGCTTTGCGAGGGTTGTATTAAATGATTCAATTCATTGATAACCAGCTCAACCGCCTCACGATGTACCGGCTGGTTTTATATTATTTGATCTTCCTGGTGGTGGTCGCGTTCTTCTTGAGCATCTTCAAGGTACTTTCTTATGATCCATTCTCGTTGGCGCTGAGCGTTGCATTTTTGCTGGCGGTCTCCGCTGTCACCAATCGCATCTTCTCCAATATTTTTAAAGTACCGGCCAATGTTGAGTCAGTTTACATCACGGCGCTGATTTTGGCGCTGATCATTACGCCAATCCAATCGTACAGTGACTTGTGGTTCTTGGCGTGGGCCGCGGTTTTGGCGAATGCCTCAAAGTACATTGTGACCATCAAGGGGAAGCATTTATTTAATCCGGCAGCCTTTGCCGTGGCGCTGACTTATTTCGCGATCAACCAATCGGCAAGTTGGTGGGTGGGTTCCAGCGCGATGCTGGCCTTCGTTGCAATCGGCGGCTTGCTGGTTGTCCGCAAGCTGGGTCGGTTCGATATGGTGCTGAGTTCCCTGCTGATGGGTATCGCGACCATCTGGATTTCGGATTTGTTCAGCGGCAATGATTTCATTTCTTCAACGCAGAAATTGATTCTTTATTCGCCGCTGTTGTTCTTCGCTTTTATCATCCTGACTGAACCGCTGACAACTCCTCCAACTCGTAGATTGAGAATTATCTATGGCGCGCTGGTCGGCTTCCTGTTTGTGCCGCAGTTCCATATCGGAGCCCTGTTCATCACGCCTGAAGTTTCCATCCTGCTTGGCAATGTATTTTCCTATATCGTTAGCTCCAAGGATAAACTCGTTCTCAAGCTCAAGGAAAAGAATCGCATCTCGCCTGATACGTTCGAATTTATTTTTTCCGCGCCGCGCAGATTTGCATTTGTCCCCGGTCAATACATGGAATGGACGCTCGCTCATCCCGATACCGATGAGCGCGGCAACCGACGTTATTTCACGCTGGCGTCTTCGCCCGGCGAACGCAACCTAAAACTCGGCGTCAAGTTTTATCAAAAGTCCAGCACATTCAAGCAGGCCATGCTTTCCATGGACAAGGATACCGAAATCGTCGCGTCTCAAGTGGCCGGTGATTTTGTTCTTCCGGATAATCCTCAGCAAAAATGCGTTTTTCTTGCCGGAGGCATCGGCGTCACACCGTTCAGAAGCATGATCAAATATTTACTCGATAACCATCAGCGCAGACCGATCACGTTGTTTTATACCGCTGCAACCGTCAATGATTTTGTTTACAAGGATGTGTTTGGTCGCGCCCAGTTGGAGTTGGGCATCCGGACTGTTTACACGGTGACCGATGATCGCAGCTTGCCCGCTTCGTGGATCGGGAATGTGGGTCGCATCACCCCGGACTTAATCAAAACGACGGTGCCGGATTATCGATACTGCATCTATTATCTTTCCGGCCCCCGAGGCATGGTGGATTCGCTGAAGGACACTTTGCGAAGGCTTGGTGTGGCAGGCTTTCAAATCAAGACGGATTATTTTGCAGGCCTCGCATAAATACAAAAATCGTTCCGACAAAAAAGTGAACACAAATTTCTGCGTTCACTTTTTATTGTTATAAAAGTATGTCGTCTAGCTCGTGCTACCATTTCTCCCAATGCGCGATTTCTTCCAACTGTCTTCGCCCACCTTTCTTGGGCACGGCGGTTAACTTTTCTTCCTCAGCAGGATAACCAAATGAAAGCACAATCCGCAAATGCAGTTCGGATGAGAATCCCAAAATCTCGCGCGCCTTCTCCGGCTCGTAAATTGAAGCCGGGCACGAGCCGACTCCGAATTCCCACGCCGCGAGTTGCATGAACGCCGCGGCTTGACCCGCGTCGAACATCGTTTGGAATTTGGCAGTCGGCTCAGGAGTCAGAATCGCAACCGCCAGCGCCGCGCCTGCGATGTGTCCCGCAAATTGTCCGCACTCAGATAAGGCCTGCAAATTTGTTTTATCCTGAATGGCGATGAAATGCCAGGTCTGCTCGTTCTTCGACGATTGTGATCTGCGTCCCGCGTTTAGAATTGCCGTAACGGTTTCCTTCGTCAAAGGCTTCTCTTGAAACTTGCGTACTGCGCGTTTGGTGCGAATTGCTTCGGACACATTCATGATTTCCTCAACTTTCAAAAATAAATTAAACACGTAAGTACACTAGTGGCGTGTTCGATAAGTAATTTAACATAGTCACGGTACCTTAATAAACCGTATACTTCTTATACCAAATCTCTCGAGGAATTTTGTATGAGAAGACGCAAACCAAGAACGATACACGTGAGCAAATCGGACCGTCTGGAGCTGGAGCGACTGCTTCGTAATGGTCGAACCGAACAACGCGTGGCCTGTCGGGGCCGCGTCTTGTTGGCGATGGCAAATCCCGAAACCGTTGTCAATGATCTGTGCCGTGAGGTGGGGATGACACGCATTGGCGTCTGGTTTTTGTGTCGCCGGTATGAAAAGACCGGATTGGATGCCATCTATGACATTCCACGCTCGGGTCGGCCGCGTGAAATCACGGCGCTGCAACGGGTGGGAATCGAACAGCTGGCCTGTTGTGAGCCATCCGGAGTGGGATTGGAGATGACGCACTGGTCGACCCGCAGTTTGGCTGAGATGGCGGTGGAACGTGGTTTGGTATCGCACATTGCGCATTCGACGGTATCACTGATTTTGCGAGATGCAGATTTTCAGCCTCACCGGAGTCGCTATTGGATTACGCCGACACTGAACGCAGAGTTCTTGCGGCGCGCCGGTCGCATTTTGTGGTTATATGAAAGGACTGAAGCGCTCCAGGCGCAAGGCGAAATTGCCCTGGCCTTGGATGAGAAACCCAACATCCAAGCCTTGCAACGAGTCCGCCCCTCGCAGCCGATGAGCGCGGGGCAAATCCAACGACAAGAGTTTGAATATGAACGGCATGGCATCGTCAATTTTCTGGCTTTGCTCAACATCTACACCGGTCAGATGCGTAGTAGTTGCTTGGACCAAAATGATAGCGAACATCTTTGTCGCGCTCTGCCTAAATTGCTGCAACCTTTTCACTCCTTTCAACGAGTTCACCTCATTTGGGATGGTGGCCCCAGTCATACTTCAGCCGCAACCCAGTCGTTCCTGCAATCTCACTACGGCTCTTGGTTACGTATCTTACCCACGCCTCCGCATGCTTCCTGGCTCAACCAAGCAGAGCTTCTGCTCAAGAGCTTTGAAGTACACTATTTGCAACGCGGCACTTGGGAAAGCCGCCAACAACTGGTCGATCATCTTTATGCCAGTGCTCCCGAATATAATCGCCTATGGGCTCATCCAATCAACTGGTCATGGACACGTCGAGACTTGCATCAATGGGCTAGGAAGAAATCAGCAGGACTATGTTAAATTACTTATCGAACACGCCACTAGCGTAGGTTTTGTGCAACCAGAGGCCGAATTGTTGAATCAGAAATCAATTTTGCACGGTTTTTTCGAAAGCGGGTACCCTCCACGGGAGCGGAGGTACCGGCAATGGTTCAACAGAGCGGAAGCACATTGAAGACTGCTTCTTCGGACTGGCCGTCGGAGAATACGGCGCATGGGATGTTGGTGGCATTCGGCGAATTCCTGGGTCAGCACGGATTGATCGAACGAATGATGCAGGTACCGATCGCACAGAAGACGCGGACGTTTCGGCCGCAGACCAAGCTGATGGAATTCCTGGTAGGAATTATGAGTGGCATGGAACACCTCGAAAACCTGAATAATGGGGCACGGCCAGTGGCGAAGGATCCGGTGGTGGCACGCGCCTGGGGTCAAGCGAAGTTCGCTCATTACAGTGGAGTGAGTCGGACGCTGGATGCTTGCGATGAGGAAACGGTAGTGGCCGTGAAAAGGGTGATCGATGAGTTTAGTCAGCCGTTCATCGCGACTACGGTACATAACCTGTTGCGTCGAGGTGTGGCGATCATCTACGATTTCGATCTCACGGGTCAAGCGGTGAGTGCGACCAGCACGACTTATCCAGAGGCGGCCTTTGGCTGGATGAATGATAGTGTGAAGCTGGGGTATCAGTTGGCGCGGGTCTGTCTGTCCGGCGCCAAGGGAGAACGACTGTGGCTGGACGGCTTTCATCATCGTGGGGATACCGTCTCGGCCAAGTGTTTGAAAGAATTGCTCGAAGCCGCTGAAGAGCAAACTCATGTTCGGCCGCGGCGACGAACCGAACTGGTTCAACAGCGCATTGAGGCGCAACGAGAAAGCGTAGCCCGCATGCGCCGCTTGTTGGGTCAGCAGGAAGTCAAACTGGACCGTCTGCGAAAAACCCGTGAGACCCTGTTCGGCAAAGTCTATCACGCTGAGCAGACCCGAAAAAGTCCGATTTCTCGCAAAAAAGGGGCTGTTTTGAAAAAACGGGTGCAAAGTTGGAGCAATCGGCTGCCCGGCTCGAAGAGCAAATCGCCACTGTACAGAAAATTATCGGCACGCATCAGCGCCAACTGCTCGAACATGAAACAAGTTTGACCCAGTTCCTCAGCTGGCAAGCCCAACTGGAAGAAGAGAATCGGAGCAATGCCGACCCGCCGCCTTATGTCGAAGCGCGTATGGATGCTGGCTTCGCTTCCGGTGAAAACCTGACCTGGCTCTTGGAAATGGGCCACTGTCCCAACACCAAAGCTCCTAACGGCCAAACGACCACGGCCATGTGCACCCATTTGCCCAGAGGCAGGCGCTGGGTCAAGGTCGGCGAGAATGCCGAGATGCTGGGCTGGGGGAGTTATGAAATGCATGGCTGTCCGTATCCGTTAACTGTAGCCATCGAACGCTTCAAAGTGGGACTCAAGTACAAATATGCTACGTTGATCCAATACCGCGACGACGGTCTCTTCCCCAGCCTGTCCGTCTGGTTTGATCATTACAACGAACGTCAGACGATTGAAGCGGGGAATAAAGATATGAAAGGAACCTTCTACGTTCAACATCTGATAAGTCGTTCCCTATCCGGCATTCGATTGCAAGTGTTGTTCACAGGCCTTGCCGCCCATGTAGTCCGTTGGTGTGTCCCTTGGCTCAAAGATTGTGCTGCCCAGCCCACGCTCAAGTTGATTTGCACTTTGAATAGCCCCAAGCATCTGGTGCAGGTCGCGGCTAACAGTGCGGCTCTCGTCCAACAGACCGCGCGAGGCACCGCGTTGCAATTCTCACCGAATAGCTCGTTACCAGGAGTAATCATGTATTTGAAGGGTGTGCCCGCTTTTCAACTAGCCTTAGGCTTCAATCAGCCTTGCAAAATTCAATCTGATTTAACGATTCGGCCTCTGGTTGCGCAAAACCTACGCTAGGGGTCACAAAGGAAAAAGTCTTCTACTTTGTGACCTTTGTGTTTAAAACATGCGTTCGTGAACTTGCATTGTCTTCTGGATGATAACCAAGTTCCGCTTCGGCATTCGAAATATCCCAGAAGCGCTTATAGTTATTTGAAACGCCGTAATAGATTCCAAACTTGACATCCGCCGAAAGACTCTTCCTTACCAATTGGACTAAATCCCGATGGCTGAGCCACGTGCTGTTCAAGCGTGGATTGGTTCTCGGATCATCTTCTTTGTTCATCGAACCAATGCGCAAGCAAATCGAACTCGAGTCCATAGACATCGTAATACATTCTGGCAATTGCTTCGCAAGCCACCTTGCTGACTCCGTAAAACCCATCAGGACGAACCGGATCATGCGTTGCAATCAGTGTTGGATTTTGCTTTGTGTGCAGACTCGGCGGGAAACCTTCATATGCGCCGGTCACGTGATTCGAACTAGCCAATATGATTCGCTTCACATTGGCCAGCCGCGCGGCTTCGTAGATATTCTTTGTCCCGCCGATGTTGTTCACGAAAACGGAATCCCAATCGGCGTCCGAGCGCGGATCGCCAGCGAGATGCACCACAAAGGTCAATGAGGTGACACGCTTGAATACCGATTGAACTTGTTCGGGCTTTGAAATATCCGCTTGAAAAATTTTCTCCGATGATTTGCCAGAAGAAATATCGAGACCATACAAATCGAAATCATTTTCCAAATGATCCCACAAAATTCTTCCGACCAATCCATTGCATCCAGTGATCAATAATTTGGGAAGCGACATCCAAATATCTCCTGTGTCTTCATGATTCTCTCAACCGAGTATAATTCACTTGATGCAACCCGCGCCTTCATTTCGGCAATATATTTTTTCTTCGCTTTTCCTGATGCTCCTTGGCTGGGGCGGATTGGCTTTGCTCTTATTCTATTTTGACATTCCGCCGCTGGTTTGGGCGCGCTGGGGATTCTTCGCGTTATGGTTCATCGCTCTGACAGGTACATCGCTTCCCATCACCTATTTTCTCAATCTGCGTTTCCGATCCGATCCGCCTGCAGAGTTGAATGCCATTGTTCGTCAGGCGATGTGGGTCGGATTCTATGGCGCCACGCTGGCCTGGCTTCAACTCGGCCATCTGATTACGTTGTGGGCTTGGATGGGTTTGGCAGGAGGATTGATTGCGATTGAATCTCTGATCCGATGGCGTGAGCGTGCTCGCTGGCAGCCGCCGACTCTTGATGCCGAACTTCCTACTTCCAACTCGAATGACGAACCTTCAGACTCTTCCCTCCGTTGAGCAATTATTGCAGTCGCAACGCGCTGGAGATTTAATCGCGCGTTATGGCCGTCCATTGACATTGGATGCCTTGCGTTCAACATTGGATGAAGTCCGCGCACGCCTCAAACTCAACCCACAAGTTGCCGCGCCCGAAAATGGTTTGATCTTCTCCCAAGCCGAATCCCGTTTGTCCGTGTGGACAACGCCGACTCTGCAACCGGTCATCAATGCCACCGGTGTGATCCTGCATACCAATCTTGGACGCGCACCGTTATCGAAAGCCGCCATTGATGCGATGACGCAAGTTTCGCTTGGTTATTCCAACCTTGAATTCGACCTCGAAAGCGGCAAGCGCGGCTCGCGATTAAATCATACCGAAGATATTTTGAAGAAATTGCTCGGCGTGGAAGCGGCGGTGATCGTCAATAACAATGCTTCGGCAGTATTGCTGGTTCTATCCGCACTTGCATCGAAGAAGCGAGTCGTCATTGCGCGTTCACAACTGGTTGAGATCGGCGGTGGATTCCGTGTGCCGGATGTAATGAAACAATCCGGCGCAAAACTGGTCGAAGTGGGGACAACGAACAAAATCCGTTTATCGGATTACAGTGACGCGTTGGAAGAATCAAGCGGATTAGTGATGCATGCTCATCGCTCAAATTTCAAATTAGTTGGATTTACCGAAGAGCCTGCGTTGAACGAAATTGTTGAGGTTGCTCATCAAGCGGACACAATTGTATTGGATGATCTTGGCTCCGGCGCGCTGTTAGATACGGCGAAATACGGATTAGCGCATGAACCCATGGTGCAAGAGTCACTTGCCGCCGGTGTGGATGTGATATGTTTTTCTGGCGATAAACTGCTTGGCGGACCACAAGCAGGAATCATTGTTGGCAAGGCAGATTTGATTGCGAAGATCAAAAAGCATCCGTTGGCACGCGCCATGCGCGCCGATAAAACCTGTCTTGCAGGAATTGCTGCGACGCTTTTGCATTATTTGAAAGATGAGGCCGAGCGCGAGATCCCGATTTGGAAAATGATCTCGATGCCGCTTGATGAAGTCAAGGCGCGGGCGGAGAATTGGGTACGTGAATTGGGAGCCGGTTCGGTCGCGGAAAGTGAAGCGACGGTGGGTGGCGGAAGTCTGCCTGGCGAATCATTTCCATCGTATGTTTTATCGTTGAGTGTAAAAAGCCCCGATAAGTTTTTGAAAAAATTGCGTGGACAAAATCCGCCGCTCATCGCACGCACCGAGAATGACAAAATTCTTTTTGATCCGCGCACTGCACTACTGGAGCAAGACCATTTATTATTAGCTATTCTCCATTCACTATTACCGGAGCTGAGATGAAATCGGATCTTGATGCTCTGATGCAAACTCGCAACCTAGACGCGCTCGTGGTGCTTGGCAATGCCGAACACAATCCGCCGATGTATTATTTTATCGGCGGCGGGCATGTGAGTGACGCGCTGTTGGTCAAGAAGCGCGGTGAAGAGCCGATTTTGTTTTATAACGATATGGAACGCGGTGAAGCGGCCAAGAGCGAACTCACGACTCGGCCGTTTAGTGAGTTTGATTTGGCTGAATTACAAAAGCAAGCCAACGGCGATTCGTTATTGGCGCTTGCCATGCGCCTCCAAAAGATTCTCGAAGACTTTGATTTGACGCGCAGCTGCATCGGGGTTTATGGTCAAGTTGAATTTTCGTCCGCGTTTGGCATGATGATGAAGTTGAAAAGTCTCATGCCTGATGTTGAGTTCGTTGTCGAAGCAGGTATGGATTCGATTTTCTTGATGGCAATGGAAATCAAAGACGAATCCGAAGTGGAACGGATTCGCAAGATGGGGAAGATCACAACGGAAGTCGTTCGACGCGTACAAAATCTTTTGACGAACTCTGATGTTCGCAACGATGAAGTTTTGTTGAAGGAAGACGGCTCGCCGTTGACCATCGGCGATGTAAAGTCTAAGATTGAATTATGGCTGGCTGAACTCGGAGCGGAGAATCCGGAGGGAACGATCTTTTCCATTGGACATGACGCGGGCATTCCGCATTCGACCGGTAACCCGACTGATTTCTTGTGTCTCGGCCAAACGATTGTGTTCGATATCTTTCCATGCGAACGCGGTGGCGGATATTTCTATGATTTCACGCGCACATGGAGTCTCGGTTATGCTGTGCCTGAAGCGCAGGAACTATATAATCAAGTGTATGAAATTTACAATAAGCTCGCCGATGAATTTGACTTGAATGCGCCGTTCAAGGATTATCAGCGGATAACGTGTGAATATTTTGAGTTGAAAGGTCATACTTCTCCATTGAATACCAAAGCGCCTTTGAATGGTTATGTTCATTCTCTGGGACATGGCGTCGGTTTGAATATTCATGAACGTCCCTTTAGCGGTTTGACCGTTGGCGATGATCATCGTCTCGCATCCGGTGTGATCATCACCTCCGAGCCGGGATTGTATTACCCGGAAAAAGGCATGGGCGTCCGCATTGAAGATACAATCTGGGTGCGACCTGATGGCAGGATGGAAATCCTTGCGGAATATCCGTATGATTTTGTTTTGCCGATGAAAAAGTGGAAGAAGAAAAGTAATTAGGAAATAATTATGGCTGACTTAAAGCTTGTTCGTATTCTTGGTATCGAAACATCCTGCGATGAAACCGCGGCGGCGGTCATCGAAAACGGGCGCGCACTGCTTGGCTCGACGGTCGCCACGCAAATGGACATCCATGCGCGTTACGGCGGTGTATTCCCGGAAGTTGCCTCGCGTCAGCATGTGCTTGCGATTGTCCCGGTGGTCGAAGATGCGCTATCCAAAGCGCATATCACACTTGGTGATATTGACGCGATCGCGGTTACACGCGGACCCGGTTTGGCGGGTTCGCTGATCGTCGGCATGAATATGGCAAAAGGATTGGCGCTCGGCGCCGGGCTTCCGTTGATCGGCGTCAATCATTTGGAAGGACATCTTTATTCGGCATGGGCTTACAACGCGGGAGATACACCACCCGAGGAGCCGCAGTTTCCACTGATGGTTTTGCTTGTATCTGGCGGACACTCTGAGCTCGATTTGATGACTGATCATTTAACTTATCAGCGTCTTGGCTCTACACTCGACGACGCGGCGGGCGAGGCTTTCGATAAAGTTGCGCGTCTGCTGGGGCTTGGTTATCCCGGCGGGCCGGCGATTCAACGCACAGCGGAAGAAGGCGATCCGACTCGCTTTCAATTTCCGCGTGCCTGGCTGGAGGGGACGTGGAATTTTTCATTTAGCGGAATCAAGACTGCCGTCCTGAAAGAAGCGAAGGGATATGAATCAAAAGGCAGGTCAATGCCGGTGCCCGACATGGCGGCGTCGTTCCAGGCCGCGGTAGTGGATGTCTTATTCAATAAAACGATTCGTGCCGCGCGTAAATTTGGTGCGAAAGAGATTCTGGTTGCAGGCGGCGTTTCAGCCAATCGTGCCTTGCGTGACACATTCCGAAACCAAAGCGAATACAAAGTTCACATTCCGCCGCTTTCTCTTTGCACCGATAACGCCGCCATGATCGCCGCCGCAGGCTATCGTCGTTTTACGTTGGGGCAGGTTTCTCCGATGGATATGGATGTACAGCCTACATGGCCGTTATCATGAGAAGTGTTAAAACACAAACCGCGCTGGAGTCGGCCCTGACCCATACGCGGTTTGAAGAGGAGAATGCAATTGTTATTATAATCGCTGACCTGAATCCAACCTGAACAAGACTTAAGAATTGAATAAGAGATTTATTGTTCCATTATGAATAAAATTTGATTTAGGCTGATCGGTCCCTGCCGCACAACAATAGGCTGGGAGCCGGTACAATCTACCAAAGTAGATGGCACGCCGCCCGGCGTTTTGCCGCCATCGAGGATCAATGCGATACGGCCGTTCAATTGCGTAAAGACTTCTTCTGCCGTAGATGGACTTGGTTGGCCTGAGAGATTTGCTGATGTCACTGCCATGGGGCCCGCCGCGCGCAAAACGCTTCGCGCGACAATGTGATCGGGTACGCGTACCCCAACTGTGTTCGTCGCTGAAACTGAATCTGGTAAACCCAAATGCTTTGGCACGATGATGGTCAATGGGCCGGGCCAGAGTTGCTCCACCAGTTTTTTTGCCATGAGCGGGACTTCAGATGCCACTTTGTTTATATCTTCAGCATCGCCAATTAAAACAGGAATTGCTTTTTCAACGGGGCGATCTTTTGCTATGTAAATGGATTCCACAGCTTTGTTATCAAATGCCAGCGCACCGACGCCGTAAACGGTATCGGTGGGGAAGGCAACCAATCCACCCACTTGTAGAACTGCCAACGTTTGCTGAATTGCATCAGTCGAACTTGCGGTGATGATCTCTGTTTTCATATAGTTTATTCTAAAGGCAATTGGATTTCCAGCAAGCGGTCTTGCTGAGCGAGGTCTTGATAAAGATGAATCTCTGATTCTTCAAAAGCGTCGTATGCCAACGATAATGCCGCCGGTCCGCGCGTAGCTTCGATCTCAAGCAATATCCGTCCGCCGGGAGCAAGCCGCTTGGGTGCAATGGCAAGTAATCTACGAAATAAATCCAGACCGTCATCGCCACCATCCAGTGCGAGAGCTGGCTCGCGTCCATAGATGGGAAGGTTGCGTAATTTTCCAGTCGGGATGTAAGGCAAGTTAGCACAGATCAAATCGAAGCGCCTTTCATCGGAGAATGACTTTGGCAAGATATCGCATTCAATGAATTCGATTTGATTTTCTACGTGATGTTTGTTGGCGTTGCGTCGCGCAACTTCCAGTGCTGCACTTGAAATATCAGTCGCCAGAATATGCCCCGAAGAAATATGTTTCGCAATGGAAACAGCGATGCAACCGCAACCTGTTCCGATATCCGCAATGGAGCGGCGTTGGCTCGAAGATTGTAACCAGGGAATGGCGCGTTCAACAAGCAGTTCAGTTTCGGGACGCGGGATCAAGACCTCGGGCGTGAGATCAAAGTCGAGGCCAAAGAATTCCCAATGACCAAGCACATAAGGAAGCGGTTCGCCGCGCTCGAGGCGTTGGACCAAGCTCTCTAAAGAGGAAGCCGTTGTTGGATCAAAAGCTGAATCGTCATGAGCCAGTAACCAAGTACGCGGTTTATTTATGATGTGAGCGGCTAAAACTTCTGCATCCAGTTGAGGCGTATCGCTGAGAGGCGAAAGACGCGCCGCAGTCGCGTCGAGTACGTCGCGCAAATTATCAGCGAGCAATTTATTCTTCGTCATCATCCACGCCTGAGGAGGCGAGACGATCCGTTTCATCGCGCGTGGAAAGTTCATCAATGAATTCGTCAATCGCACCGTCCATGACAACCGGCAAATTGTAATTCGATAGACCGATGCGGTGATCGGTCACGCGGTTTTGCGGATAATTATAAGTGCGAATTTTTTCAGAGCGTTCGCCGCTGCCGATTTGCGAACGGCGCGTATCTTCCAGCTCAGAGCGGCGTTTTGCCTCTTCGATTTCATACAGGCGCGCCCGCAAGATGCTCATGGCGCGCAATTTGTTTTGAAGTTGCGAACGTTCATCCTGGCAGGTCACGACCATGCCGGTCGGTTTGTGGTAAAGCCGGACTGCTGTTGAATTCTTCTGCACATTTTGTCCACCGGCGCCGGATGAACGATACACTTCAATCTCGATGTCGCTCTCGGGAATCTCAACTTCCACATCATCTACTTCCGCAAGCACCGCAACTGTTGCGGTGGATGTATGAATGCGTCCCTGGGCCTCGGTGGCGGGCACACGCTGAACGCGGTGCACGCCTGACTCATATTTCAATTTCGAATATGCGCCTTTGCCTTTGATTTCAAAGATGACTTCCTTATACCCGCCGATGCCAATGGAACTCTCCGACATGATCTCGCTCTTCCAGCGTTTGCCTTCGGCATACCGAGTATACATGCGGAATAAATCCGCCGCAAACAATGCAGCTTCATCGCCGCCTGCACCGGCCCGGACTTCGACGATCACGTTCTTTTCATCGCGCGGATCTTTGGGAACGAGCAGCCCTTTGATTTCTTTTTCGAGCGTTTCGATCTTGGGAGTCAAATCGGTTAATTCTGTTTCGGCCAATGACTTCAGCTCCGGATCAGTCTCGGACGCGAGAATGGCTCTGGCTTCCTCCAGGCTTTTCATTGCCTGACGATATGCGCGCGACTTGGCAACCAGCGGCTCCAAATCTACGCGCTCTTTGTTGATTTCACCCGCGCGCTGATAGTTTGCTCCCACTTCGAGCAATTCTCTTCCCAAGTCGTCATATCGTTGTTCTATTCCTGAAAGTTTATCGAGCATAAATCCCTTTTCACTATGAGGGCACCAAGAAAAAATTTGGTATCCTCTGCAATGCATTTTTCAGTGCTTTGTTTAGGTTTCTTAAGCGCTCGAGATTATACCAGAGCGATTATGGATTTATCCCCACGTAGCGCTATTTGATTACAGCTTTACGAAGAGCGATAAGACAAATGAAAGAACAATGATCAGCGTAAGCACAACAAAGATGATTTGGCTGGCACTTGGACTTTTTACTTTCTTCGATTGCGACTTTCCTTTTACCATTCTTTATAACAAACCTTTCTGATGTTTCTCGAAGGCCGCGTTGATCGCATTCTCCAGTTCTTCAATGGTAACCGGCTTCGACACATAACCATCTGCGCCGAGTTCCAAAGCTTTATCAACGGTCACATCGGCGGCTTCGGTCGAAAGCATAAGGATCGGTACATCGTTCCATTCCTGGCGGCGTCTTACAAATTCCAGCATGTCCAGCCCGCTGACCTCAGGCATGTTAATGTCGAGGATCATCAAGTCAGGTTGTTTACCGGCCAATAGTGCTTGCGCCGCCGGGCGCGCGCCCAGAAATGCCGTCGTGGTGCAATTGAACAGTTTCAGCATCAATTGTATGGCGCGCGTCATCTCTTCGTCGTCGTCAACAATCCAAATGTTTTTCATTCGAGATTCGCCTTGATCAATTCTGCTGCATTTTGATTCATTCCGGGCACAGCGGATAATTCTTCAACGGAAGCCTCTCTAATCTTATCCATAGAACCGAAATGTTTCAAGAGGGACTTACGGCGTGTCGGCCCGATGCCGGGAATGGAATCCAGTTGCGAAGCCATCCCAAGCTTGGTGCGTTTTTTGCGATGCGCAGTGATGCCGTATCGATGCGCTTCATCACGGATGCGTTGCACGAGATACAAACCCTGCGAGTGACGCGGCAACATCAGCGAATCGGATTTGTTTGGAAAGAAAATTTCCTCTTGCTGTTTTGCAAGGCCAATAACCGGTACCTTGCCGAACAAACCAGCTTTTTCCAACACATTGACCGCGCGTCCAAGCTGACCTTTGCCACCGTCAATGATAACAAGATCGGGTAAAAATGAAAATGATGCGTCCGGCTTGGACCCTGGCTGGCTTGCCATTTCCTGGGCGGATTGCCACCTGCGGAAGCGCCGCGTTAACATCTCTTCCATCGAGGCGAAATCATCCGGCGCGCCGACCACGCTTTCGATGTTGAACTTGCGATAAAGATTTTTACTTGGCACGCCTTGCTGGAACACCACCATCGCGCCGATAATCGCCGTGCCTTGTGTGTTGGAAATATCGTAACATTCGATGCGGTTTGGTGGGGCAGGTAATTGAAGCGCGGATTGCAAATCAGCCAAGGCCTGTTCTTGTTTATGTGTGTCAGCCTGCCATTGTGTGCGTAGCGCCGACAATGTCTCTGCCGCGTTCTCAGCCGCCATTTGAACCAGTTCGTGCGGCTGCCCTTCCTTGGGGACAAAGAGTTCCACTTTCTCACCGCCGCGTTTTGATCTCATCCATTGACCGATGATTTTTGCCTCTTCGATTTCTATTTCCTGCGGCAGCATCACTTGTTGGGGAATGGTCGCGGCTTCCGTATAAAACTGTTTGACGAATTGCGCCATCACTTCGGTATCGGCAGTGTCTTCCGTGCCTTCAAGGATAAAATATTCCCGTCCGATTAATTTTCCGCCGCGAATGAAAAAGATTTGTACGCACGCCTCGCCATCAGAACGCGCCATTGCAAGTACATCTGAATCTTTATAATCGGAAGCGAAGACAACCTTCTGTCTTTCAATAACCGATTGAATGGCTTTGAGCTGATCGCGCAACGCCGCGGCTCTTTCAAAACGCATCTCCTCCGATGCCTTTTGCATTTCATTTTCCAAACGCGTGACAATCTCTTCGCTGTGTCCACTCAGGAAAGCCATCAGATCAGAAATCATTTGACGGTATTGAGTCTGCGTCACTGCGCCTATACAGGGTGCGGTACACAGCTTGATGTCGTAGTAAAGGCACGCCCGCTTATCCTGTCCGGTAATGACGCGGTCGCAGGTCAAATAAGGGAAGATGCGACGCAACACATCGAGTGTCTGATAAACGGCCCAAGCGGAAGTATAGGGACCGAAATAACGTGAGCCATCTTCCGCCATCTGCCGCGTCACTGTCACTTTTGGGAATGGATCCGCCCAATGAACTTTGATATAAGGATAGCGCTTGTCATCCTTTAGCCGAATGTTAAATTTGGGACGATGTTTCTTGATGAGATTCATCTCGAGGATCAGCGCTTCCAACTCTGACCCGACGAGGATCCACTCAATATTGCTGATCTCACGCACGAGGCGACGCGTCTTCGCGTCGTGACTTGCATCGGCGTGGAAATATGACCGCACGCGGTTGCGCAGGTTGATGGCTTTTCCCACGTAAATTACATCGCCCGCAGCATTGCGATAAATATAACAACCCGGCTTGGTCGGAAGCGTGGCAAGGATAGACTGTAAGTTTTCAGCGATTTGCATTATGGATATTTTAGCATGTTAAATTTTTATACGGGATAAAAAAGCCTTCCACGTTTAGGAAGGCTTTTCATTTTATGGCGTGGAAGTTGGCGGAGGAGTCGCTGAGAGAGGAGAAATTAACGTTCCGGCAGTGGCCGGAACTACTGTGATCCCCAAGAGATGGGCAAGCTCCAGTGCATATTGATCATGTTGCTGACGAGCAAGCGCAATACCCTGATCCACTTGCTGTTGACTGCCTCCGCTCAAAAAAAGAAGCAGGGTGTTGATTACAGTGTTCATGTGGGCAATTTGATAGGTCTTCAGATTTGCGAGGCAGGGAGGAATGGGTTCGTCTTCGGCATCACGGCGTATTTTTTGAAGGTCAGCGATCTGACTGCTCAACTGGTCGCGCGGCATGCTTACAGCCAGACTGGATGCGTCGTCAAATTCGCGCATATGTGCGTGAACCTTGTTGACTGCGATCTGAATGTTCCCCGGCGCGCACATATCTGGCGTGGCTGTAATGGCTGTGATCGTCGCTGGTATGGGAGTTTGAGCCCGATTCCCACAACCAGTTAGTAATATCAGCAAAAGCAAGATTGGCAAAATGATAATTAGAGATTTTTTTTTCATGAAAGTTTCTGATAGAAATTTGGGAACGGTCTCAAGACCGTTCCCAAATTGAACTCATTCTGTAAATTGAGCAACTCTACACAAAGACAATTGTTCTAATTATCGCACACGCCGAAGCTGTGCGAAATATTGCCAGCACCGTTGCCTGTGAAGGTGGGTGAGCCGTTTAAGTTCAGTATTGCATTTACGTAGCCCAGGCCATTAATCTTATTGTTTGAATAATCACCGTCAGTTACGTTGATGTTGGTTATGCAATTGCCTTTGATGTATGCTCCGCTTCGATTATTGCCATCAGCCGTAACATCCTGCAACGTGACCTGACCGGCCGCTGTAATGGATAATCCGTTGCCGCTTGCGCTGTTATCAAATACACTGTCAGCGACATTCATATCCGATGAGCCGTTCAAGACCGCGTTGGTAGAACCATTGTCGGAAGCCGTAACCTGACTTAAAGTGATATCTTGTGCCGCTGTTACTAGCAATCCATTTCCGGTGGCAGAGCTTCCTTTGCAAGGGCTATAGGTGTAAACTGCGTTTCCGGAGAAGAAGCTGTTGCTGATGAAGACGGTTCCGCCCGCCTGGATATTGGCGCCAGTCACTTGGTTGTTGTCTGCCTCCACATTGAATAGAGACGTATTTCCACTACTCACGATTTGCAAACCTTGGCCGTTAGCATTCTTGGAACTACCAGAACCATTATTATCGAACGTGCTAAGGTTGGCAACAACAGTGGCTCCGTTGAGGGAGGCTCCGAGAGAAGAATTGTTGGAAGCCGTAACCTGGTAGAGCGATATGGTTCCTGGTGTACCCACTTGGAGTCCGTAACCACCGGAACTGCTGGAGCCGCCATATCCGCCGCAACCGCTACTAGCATATCCTACATTTCCTGAGAAGAAACTGTTCCCGATTGAAACGTCACTTCCAGCTTGAATATTAGCGCCAACGGACTGGTTGTAATCCGCTTCAACGTTATAAAGCGAAACGCCTGAGCTGGCATTAATTTGCAATCCTTCGCCGGAATTCTTACTAGAATTTGTTCCGTTGCTGTCAAAGACGCTGTTGGTCACTACCACACTGGATCCGGAGAGACTCGCTCCATAGAGCGGATTGTTGGACGCAGTAGTGCTGTCAACGTAAATTGATGCCACTGTGACCACTTGAAGTCCATAGCCGCCGGAGCTGCTGTATCCGCCATATCCGCCGCAACCGCCACTGGAATATCCTACATTTCCCGAGAAGAAACTGTTCTGAATTCGAAACATTGCTTTCGGCTTGAATATTAGCACCGAAAGCTTTGTTTTTATCCGCCTCAACGTTGATAAGAGAGACAGCATCACTGGCATTAATTTGCAATCCCTCACCCGAAGAATTCTTGGCAGAATTAGTTCCGTTGCTGTCAAAAACGCTGTTCGATACTGTCACATCCGATCCAGAGAGACTTGCTCCGTAGAGTGGATTGTTGGACGCAGTAGTGCTGTCAACATAAATTGTTCCCACGGTGACCACTTGGAGTCCATAGCCGCCGGAGCTACTAGAGCTACCATATCCGCCGCAACCACTGCTGCTATATCCCACATTCCCCGAAAAGAAACTGCTGCTTATGAAAACGGACCCGTTTGCTTGGACATTTGCACCAAAGGCCAGATTCTGGTTGGCAGTCACACTGACCAGTGATACATTGGTATTGCTGGTAATGCTCAACCCACTTCCATCACTGCTGTTGCCGTATTGCGATCCGTTATTGCTAAAGCTGCTATTCGAAATATTGACCCCACCGGTATTGACGACAGCACCTGCATGTTTGTTATGATTGAATTGAGAATTGCTAATTGTTGTCTCACCGCCCGCGTTAATGGTCGCACCGGTGCTGTTGTTATTTATCTTTACATCCGATAGGGTGACATTGCTTTGCGAATACACTGTAAGCGCAGTCGTGTTGTTCACATTTTGAATCTGTATATCGTTAAGGGTAATGGAGCCTGCCCAAGGATTGGCGCTGCTACCAATACTCAGGGGAATATTAAACGCAGTGCCAACACTTGTATCAATAGTGTTGTTCGATGTGTTCCAGCCACCTTGGATGGTTAAATCATAATTGCTGAGGCTGGTGAGTCCGAAGGAATTAAAGTTAATGCTCGCCTCTCCTCCGCCGTAATTTCCCATTTCGACATAGATAGTACCGGCTTGTTGATAGGTGGCGCTTGATTGGTTGGTCTTTAGATAACTCAGGAGTTTGTTAAAGCTATTAAATGGTGCTGTACAACCGCCCGAACCGGGAGCAGGGGATTGCCCGGCTGGACACCAAATTGGGTCATCGCTGCTGTTAATAGCGTTAGCTGCATTTTCTGACCCAAGTGGGATTTTGTGTCCCTGGACATTGATTACAGTCACTTGGGTTCCCCGCGGAACATTGGATAGATTAGGAGGGGGCGGCGCCTGGTGCGGCGTGTGGGGGCCGGAAGGGGGCGGCGGAGGGGGAGGAGCTCCCGTGCCGCTATCGGCGTAGGCTGTGAGCGGATTTAACGCGCTAACTAATAGAACGAGAATTACTGTCAATGAGAAGAAAAAAGCTTGTGTTTTTGCAGACATAGGAACCTCCAACGTTGCTAGTCGCTATAGAAAAAGCCCAAAACCCTACTCTTTTGTAATGCCTCTTTATTTTACAAGTGAATATTGTTAAAGTCAACTACCTATTTTGCGGTAAGTGGCTTAGCGGAGAAGATATCTTACATTTCATATTCTTTTGGTAACTATTCTTGTGGATAGGTGTTTTGGGCTATTGAAACTGTCCCTATTTCGTGCTATAAACATTCAAACCAATTCAAAGGAGGCTCTTATGAACATGAATATGCCAGTATCGAATGCATCAATGCCGTCTTCAGGCGGATCGAAATCATTCTTTCAAGTTTGGATTGATGCTTTAACCAAACCCAATGAGAACACATTTGCGGAGATAGCATCCTCACCGAACGCAAAGGCAACGACCGCGTATATTTGGGTGTTTGTCACTTCATTGATCGAGTTATTCTTCTCGTTCCTAATTAATGGCGCGGTTTTGCGCCGAACTCTCGAGCAACAGGGGCTGGGTGGCAGTCTTCCGGGTGGCGGGATCGGCATTGCACTGATTGGCGCGATTTGTGGCGGACCTATCGGAGCAGTGGTCATAGTTATATTCTTTGCGATCGGTACAGCGTTGATTTAATGGATTGCGAAGATGTTTCACGGTAAAGGAACCAACGATCAGCTTACTTATAGCTTTGGCGCGATCACAGCTCCGTTTTACTTGATTTCCACGGTTTTTGTCCTGCTAGGAGCGATTCCATACGTTGGATTCTGTTTCCGAATTGTGCTTGGCTTGGCGGGACTCTATGTTCTGGTGTTGGAGATCATGGCTGTCAAAGGGGTTAACCAATTCGGCTGGGGAGAGGCGGTGGGTTCGGTGCTTATCCCCGGCGTTGTGGTCGGCCTCGTGTGCTGTTGTCTAATCGGCGGCATATCTATGGCCGCGGGCGCCGGACTCAAAGGCCTATTCCAACAGCTTCAGCAAAATGGATTAGGCAGCTAAATCCTTTCGTAATCAGAACCTCCTGCGAATGTAGGAGGTTCTTGTTTCAAAAATAAATAAACTTGCGGGCTCGCCATTTCAGAGTAAGCCCAGTACTAATTGCGTAAACGGCCTCTGTTGCTGGAATAAGCACTACAGCGCTTTTTTCTCAGCCCGTTTGAGATTTTCCTTGACCCGGAACTTAACAATCTTGCTGACCAATTTCAGCGGCAGCGGTTCATCGAGCGGAAATTGGATGGCGCCTTTTGTACTCGCATACTTTGCTGTTTCTTTGATGAACGCCTGCACTCCGCTTGGTGTCGGATAAAAGCCAATATGATTCTTCAAGGCTGCAAAATGAACGAGATTGCCTTTTAGATAAAAGGTTGGGATTTGGTAACTGATTTTTTCGGTCGCATTCGGCGCGGCGGCCTAGATGGTGGCACGCATTTCTTCTAATTTTTTCTGAATTTCTTCAGGACAATTGGAAATATATTCGTCAATCGTTTTAGCTTTATTGGATTCCATAAATTCTCCTTATGAACGGTCCTGATGCTTTTCATTTGGTAGTTCGACGAGCAAGTTCCATGAATTGCGCAATACGATTGTAAAGAAGACTATTAGAATCAACGCGACGCTTATTTGAACTTTATTAGGGTCGTTGCCATTATAGAGTTGAAGTCCAAAGTATGCTAACGAAAAATACGCCGCAAGCGGTCCAACTAATAACCATAAGGTTTCGACCACTCGTTCGCCGCGTTGATGGATACTGCGCCAGATGGGTACCCATGTTGCAAAGGCGCGCACTGTGCAGAAGGCTGCCACGATAAAAATAAACGAAGCTTGGCCAGCGCTTCCTAGATTTGGTATCAAGAAACTCATTGGCAGAATGAAGAGCGCAACATACATGGTGAACGTGGAGCGTGCGATGAATTTCCAGCGGCCGACTGGCTCATTTCTCAGTTCACCAAGCCGAAATTGGACTCCAATAAAAAGCAAACCCATCAATGTAGCTGCTGCCCCTGCCGTGCCAAGATAAAACGTTGTCCAATCCATAGTGCCTCCAACACCATTAAGAGAATTATGTTACGCAATCTGTATAAATTGATTTAATGAGAGATTTACGTTTCGGTAGAAGCATTGCCGACTAGTGCTACAGCATCTATGAAGCGTTGCGTGCGCATGTTGTGCAGCGCCTCGCGCAGATGAATCATTCCATATTGTACCTTTGCCTCGGCAGTCATCATGTCTATTTTGTTCGAGATCAGGTCTTGATGATAATCGCTGAAGTCCGGCGTGATCATATCCGCATCGATAGACAGACCTGCCCGCGAAGCATCCAGCAATAATAAAGCTGCATAGAAAACAGAAACCGCTTGACGCATCAAGTAGAAGCGAGCGTGTCTGTATTCCCACGAGGGGACGATATCTCCGACTGGCTCGCCGAAATAGGTGTTGAGATAGGCATCTTCATCAACCTCGTCTTTGACGAAGAAATTCGCAACAACAGCCAGATCAACATATCGATCATTGAGGAAGGCTGATTCCCAATCCACTAACCAGATGTGATTTCCATCGAAGCGAATATTTTGCGGTTTCAGATCGTTATGGCTTGCGACAAGTTCAGAGTCATTGCGCGGATAAACTTTTACTATTTCGTCGTAGCGGCGGAATAGTTCCTCGGTTGCGCTTTCCGGCAGGAGATGTGACGCTTGAAACCGTCGAACGAAGCCGTTGTGCATGGCATCAAAGTAGTTCCCCATCTTTGGAAGTGGAAAATGTGGCAAGCCATGAAGCCTTCGGATGGTAGTAGCCATTTGTAATCCCATATCATTAGGATAAGGCTTTGCTTCCACAAAATCGGTGATCAGAATTCTGTCTTCCACGTTTGCATACCAAATCCGAGGAGCGATGCCAGCCTCAGCCGCAGTTTGCATGCAGGCGAACTCGTGCGCGGGATCGCTGATGATCTCCGTGCGCAGAATTTTCAGGAGGTAGGGATTTTTTCTCACAACGATCTTAAAAGCGAGGGCTGAGCTAAGCCCTCCGCTCAAAAGGCGAAGTTCTTCGTATTCATTCACGCCAAATGCTGAATGTAGTGCGCGTGTCACCGCGGGTTGTTTTGAATCAGGAATCATAATTTCACTATGTTAACCTACTTACCAATTTTTGGCGCAGAATCCCCAGCGTCCAGCGCACGCTGTGTTAAGCCGCCTTCCCGTTTTTCTTAAAGTTCTTAACTTCTCATCGAACAAGGCTAACCATTCATCAACGTCGGATTGAATCAAGGGCAATCCAAGTGCAGTTGTAGCCTCCCAGCCAGCGTAGTGAATACCTATAACTTCACCGTTTGACGGACGAAAAATAGGCGCGCCACTCATACCGCCAGCTGTGCGAACATCTAAAAGTAACTCATCTGGTCGCGCTGCACCGTCGAATGGCGAAACTGCAGATATTGAACCTTGTTGTATAACTGGACCCCACCGATAGATTCTCCCATTACGTTTTAACATATCTGTTCCATATGGGTACCCACAGATTGAAACATCTTCGGTTAACTGATAATCATAGCTGTTGGCAAGTGTCAGTGGAGCTATTCCTTCAAAATGTTCTTCATAAACAATTTCAAATTCTACAAAACCTATATCTGCAACGTCCAACTTGGCAAATTGTCGGATCATTCGCACAGTGTTTCGAAATGATCCCTTTCCGTCGGGCACGATAAAAGAAATAAAGAATTGTGTATCTGGGAAGCCAAAGTCAGCTTGACTCTCGAACAATCCTTCTATGACATGTCGATTTGTAATGGCTGTAGTTGCACGAACCAAGAAGCCAATTCCGATAACATGAAATAAAGGTGAGCCTAAATATTTCTGATATTGTTCAAGTGGCACGCTCAAAAAACCAACTGCACATACTCCGTTGGTTATCTTGCGGAGAACTTGCTTGTCAATCATTGATCACCTCCATTGCTCGAAACATCAACTAGACTGCGGCCAATTATGAGTTATACAGCGTTACGCTGTATAATTGCTCATGTACAGATTATACATTCACTTTGTAAGTCGAGGCAAGAAATGAAACTTGTAACCGTCTCTCAAATGAAGTCAATTGAAAAAGAGGCTGATGCCAGCGGCTTGACCTACGATCAAATGATGGAAAATGCCGGTCAGGGTTTGGCGGAAGCGATTCAGGATTTGCCCATCGAAGAAGGTGACCGCGAAATCTTCGGTCTGGTCGGCGCGGGCAATAACGGCGGCGATACGCTGGTGGCGTTATCACATCTCGCCGCGAATGGCTGGCGGGTACGCGCCTATCTGGTCAAGCGTAAAAATGATGCGCTGGTCAAACGGCTGAAAGATGCTGGCGGCGAAATCACTTCACTGGATGATGATCAGAACTTCGCAAGTCTTACCGAGTTTCTTCAGACTGCTTCAATCTTATTGGACGGTGTGTTCGGCACTGGAATCAAATTGCCATTGAAAGAAGATGTTGCCAATGTTCTGGCTCACGCCTTGACCATCCTTCAAGAAGGCGATGAACCACCATTTGTTGTTGCTGTGGATTGTCCATCGGGCATGGATTGCGATACCGGCGAAGCCGCGGACGAATGTATTCCCGCCGATTTGACCGTCACGATGGCGGCGGTCAAGCAGGGCTTACTCAAACTTCCAGCTTATGAATTGGTCGGCGACTTGCAAGTGGTTGATATCGGTTTACCGGATGATTTGGAATCTTGGGCATCATTGCGGACCGAAGTTGCAGAAGAAGAAATGGTCGCGGGATTGCTGCCGGAGCGTCCGCTTGATTCACATAAGGGAACATTCGGAACTGCGTTGATCGTCGCGGGATCGGTCAATTATACGGGAGCCGCTTTGCTATCCGGTCAAGCCGCGTGCCGCGTCGGCGCGGGACTGGTCACGCTGGCTGTTCCGTCTCCGCTTCATGCCGCGCTGTCGGGTCAGTTCCCCGAGGCAACCTGGATTTTGTTGCCGCATGAAGTGGGCGTTATTTCTGCAAACGCGGCGGAAGTATTGGTAAAGAATTTGGAGCGCGCCACTGCCATGTTGGTTGGCCCCGGATTCGGAATGGAAAATACAACCAAAGAGTTTATTGAAAATTTATTGGCCGGAAAATCCATGCCGAAGAAAGCGGGCGGAAGGATTGGTTTTGTTCACGCGGAGGGCGAAGCCAAAGAATCTCCGTCCCTTAACTTGCCGCCGCTGGTTTTTGATGCAGATGGCTTGAAGTTGCTGTCGTCCATTAAAGATTGGTACAAGTTGTTGCCCGCGCCTGCGGTGTTGACTCCTCATCCGGGCGAAATGTCGGTGTTGACCGGCTTATCCACGGAAGAAATTCAACAGGATCGTTTTGGAATTGCGAGTTGCTTCGCGAAAGAATGGAATCATGTTGTGGTATTGAAGGGTGCATTCACGCTGATCGCATCACCGGATGGACGCGTGACCGTGATTCCGGTGGCTTCACCGGCTCTTGCTCATGCTGGAACGGGTGACGTTCTCGCGGGGCTGATCGTGGGTTTGCGCGCCCAAGGCTTGGACGCGTTCGATGCCGCCGTCGCTGGCGCGTGGATCCACGCGCAGGCTGGTCTGTACGCTGCGGAAGATTTGGGCACGACCGCATCAGTGCTGGCGAGTGAAGTATTGAACTCGGTGGCAGATGTTTTAAGTGATTTGGAGTAATTTCTAACAATCAGAATCAAAAAGGAGTCTGAATTATTCAGACTCCTTTTTGATTTATTTTGAAATTTAGCTCTTCAAGAAATCTTCCACGGCTTCTTTGCTGATGCGATAAGCATTGCCAAGTTTCTTTGCCTTGAGCGAGCCATCCGTGATGGCCGCCATCACATCTTCTTCAGAGACTTTTAAAAAGCCTGCTGCTTCGGAGGGAGTCATCACATCGGGCATACTTCCGCCGCCACCGCCGGACGGTCGAGGAGCCGATGCGCCGCCTTGCGCGTTATTTTGCATGCCGCCTTGAAGCGCAGATCCCATCAAATTGCCGATACCCATGCCGGCGCCGATGCCAGCCGTCAGGCCCGCGCCGCCGCTTTGATTGTTGGCTGCGTCGCGCATCGCGTCTGCCGCTTGCAGTTGAGTATAGGTCGCCATATCGAGCATGCCCATGTCGCGCAATTCCTGTGCTGATTTGTCGGAGGGCTTCAAGTTGCCGATGTAAAAAGTCTTGAGCGTGACGCCGAGAGCCGCGAAATCATCCTGCGCCTTGGCGCGGACACCCGCCCCAAGCTCTTCGGTCAATCCGATCATTTCCAAGACTGAATGCTTCGCTCCGGTTTCGCCGAGAATGTCTTGGAGTTTTGATAACAACATAGTGCGTAAACGATCTTCGATATCGGATGTGTGGAATGTGCCTTGTGTGCCGACGATCTTGGTCACGAACATTTGCGGATCGCTGATTTGGAAGGAATAGGTTCCAAAGCCTTGCAGCAGCGCTACGCCGAGTCCAACGCCGGGATTGCGAACGATGATGGGCTGCGGCGTTCCCCATTTCTTGTTGGCCCATTCCTTCATCGAGACGAAATAAACTTCGGCGGGAAAGGGCGTGCGGTCGTTGAACGCTTTGCCGATGAAATTAATCAGCACGGGGACGTTGGCGGTGGTGATCGTGTGACGTCCGGCGTGGAACACATCCAGCGCATTTCCGTCACGGAAGAAGACCGCTGATTGTGCTTCGCGTACGATCAACTGTGAACCAATTCTATAATCGCCGATGGAATTGTCATCCGGAAAGCGGTGGACGAGTTCGTCGGCCATTTCGTTTGGATATTCGATAACATCAAAAATTCTAGCCATGTCTGACTCCTTTGCGTTTTGGCTCAGTTGTTTTTTTATATCGGCCTGATTATAGCCGATGGGCTGGGCAGTTACAAGCACCCATTTGTCTTATTCTTATACGCAGAAGATGGGGCGGCGTTGCGGAGATTGCCACGCCCGTTGGGCTCGCAATGACCTTATCCCTTCATTGCCTTGCCGGTTCCGCCGTTATTTATCATCATGATTTCAGCCATGATGCTGACCGCGATTTCCTCGGGAGTCTCAGCCTGCAGTTCCAATCCGATGGGTGAGTGGACGCGCCCAATTCTTTCTTCGGACACACCGCGGGCTTTCAGATCCTTCACCGTGGTTGCCCAGCGACGCCTTGATCCGATCACGCCGATATAATCGGCCGGTGAATCAAGCAACGGGCCGAGTCCCGCCGCGTCGACGGATGAACCGCGCGTAGTCAGGATGAGATACGTGCGTTTGTCAATCTTCATGTGCTTGGGCAATTCTTCCATAGGGCAGACGTAAAACGCGTCGGCATCAGGAATGGTTTCCTTGTTACAGAACTCAGGCCGGTCGTCGGAAACAAAGACGCGGAAGCCAAGCCATTTTGCCAAATGAGCTACAGCTTTTCCCACGTGTCCGCCGCCGATAATGACGATTGCCGCCGGGGGCAGGATCGGTTCCACAAACACCTCCACTTGACCACCGCAAACGCCGGGATCGCCGCGCGACGGATCGGACAGGTTGTAAGAAAGCAAACGCGATTTGCTGTCGGCGATTGCCATCGAAGCTTCATCCATGACGCGATGCTCAAGATCCCCGCCGCCCACCGTGCCGATGAAATGTCCATCCGAGTAGACCAGCATCTTACTGCCCACGTGCCGCGGTGTGGAACCTTCGCTTTTCACCACGGTGCACAGCGCGGCAGGCTCATTGGATTTCTCAAGTTCTTCAAGGGCTTGATAGATGGTTTTCATAATTCGCTAAAGATGATTGTATCCGATTTTCACGGTCCCCATTGCGGCTGCCAGTCGGGTTCAGTGTCATCGGTGAGTTGATGCTCGTCCGATCCGTCCGAGCGCATAATATATAAATTTGCGTTGACATTATTGCGAAGAGAATTGAAGACAATAAATTGTCCATCGGGAGAATATGCCGCAGCCGCGTTATTGAATCCGCCGCTCGTTAATTGAATTGGTATTTCATTATTGATATCAGCGCGATAAATGTTTTTCAATTTATCCGGACCCGCGCAGAACACTAGGTTCTTCGCATCCGGCGACCAGACGAGGCTGCCGTCAATGCCGGGCAAGCCCTTGGTGATTCTCTGCGGAGGTTGCGTCAGGTCATTTACGTCAAGCAAAAACAATTCGTAGGAATTTTGCTGGTCAACAGCCATGGCGAAAGCAATGCGATCTCCGCTTGGCGACCAGGACGTGGCGACGATGGTGTTCGTCCCGGTATAGATCGAATGCGGATACTCTCCGTTGCGTCCTGCGATCCACAACGAATAGGGTCCGCCGCCGACGCGGTTGACGAAAACGATTTGCTTTCCATCCGGCGAAAAGCTAGGCGAGAAAACATTGCCAATATTGTAGGTCAGTTGCGAAACATTATTAGAGTTAAGATTCACTGCGAACAAGTCAAATCCGCCTTGATAGCTTGCGGCGAAGACGACATCGCTGCTGAGCGGATCAAAGGTTGGATAATAATCGTTCCGTTCCTCGTTGGTGATTTGCCGGAAGTCCATTCCATCCGCGTTGATCGCACACAGATGATTTGTCTGGCCGCGCGTGCAGGTGAAGACAATGGTGCCACCATGCACGTTGACCGGGCGCGGTGTGCGCGTAACTGTCGGTTGGATTGGGATGGGAGTGAATGTTGGAATGGAAACATCGATCGGGAGAGAATTTCGCAGGAAGTCCGTAGGGATCAGCCAGAAGAAAATGCCGAGCAAAGCCAGCACAATCACCAATCCAATCGGAAGTAGCGGCCCGCGGCGTTTCTGACGGAATAAATGGGAACGATGTTTGCCGGAATCGTATTTCATTTAATATAATAATGATCTTTGATTTGATCTTGCATAATGATATTTTATCAAAAGACCTGATGGATGTTGCATCAGGTCTTTGTGTTTACTTTGCTTTCATCGCTCTCCACACTTTTTCCGGTGTGACAGGATTGTCATCAATATTGACTCCGACGGCATCGAGAATCGCGTTGCCGACAGCGGGCGCAACGCCGTCCATCGGAATCTCCGCCACGGCTTTGACCCCGAACGGATGACTTGGCTCGAAGGTCTCGACGAAGATGGTTTCCAGTTCGGGCATCTCATCCGCGCGAAAGATGTGATATCGATCCAAGTCGCGTTCGCGGGCGTTGCCTTTTTCATCGTAGCGCATCTCTTCGCAGACGGCGTAACCGAGCGCTTGAGTCATGCCGCCTTCGATTTGTCCCGAGGCGGTTAATGGATTGACAATCACCCCGGAATCAACTGCCATTACCAGTTTGTCCACTCTGACCGCCCCAGTTTCGCTATCTACGGTCACCTCGGCAAATTGTGCCGCGAATGGCGGTGGCGACGACGGCGAGACATACGAGCCAATGCCCATGATTTGCTCTTGATCGTTTTTATGCAACGAATCCAATGCGATCTCGGCCAGCGATATCGATTTTCCATTTGGCGCAATGGCTGTTTTGTTGGACAGTTTAATTCTCTTATAATCTTCAACCTCTAACATCTTCGCCGCGCGGATTTTGATTCTTTCTGCCACCATTTCCGCAGCTTTGACAACCGCCGCACCGGAGATATAAGTTGTGGATGATGCATATGCGCCTTTATCGAACGGCGTGAAGTCTGTGTCGGATGAATAGCAGATGATGTCGTCCAGCGGCACGCCCAAGACTTCAGCGGCCATCTGAGCCAGCACCGTGTCTGAGCCGGTGCCGAGGTCGGTCGCGCCGACTAAGAGATTGAATGATCCGTCGTCGTTCATCTTGATCGACGCGCCGCCCATGTCGAGATAAGGAATCGCCGTGCCTTGCATCACCATCGCAACGCCGATGCCTTTGCGTTTTGTATTTTTTGATTGATGCCAAATCACATTGCTGTATTTATCGTCCCATCCAATTGCGGCTTTGCCTTGCTGAACACATTGTTCAAGCCCAACCGTGTTGACGATTTCGGGACGCGGTTCACGGCCTTCATTCCATGCAGTGGAGAACGGATGATATTCGCCGGAATGAATCGCATTCTTTAATCGGAATTCAAGCGGATCGAGATTCAAGGCACGCGCAATTTTTTCCATATGACGCTCGACAGGCCAATAACCTTGCGGCACGCCATATCCGCGGAACGCGCCGGCTGGCGGTGTGTTGGTATAAACCACATCGGCGTAGAAACGAATATTCGGTGCTTTGCGATATTCGCCATCGCCCACGTACAACGCCATCGCCTTATGTCCGGTATTGCCGGTGACGGTCAACGCGTGACAACCATACGCGCCGGTGTCCGATAGCGCGTACATTTCATTGGCCGTGATTGTCCCATCTTTCTTCACGCCGGTTTTCATTTTGATTCGCATTGGATGACGCGAGCGTGCCGCGATGAATTCTTCTTCGCGCGTATATTCGTAAATCACGGGCCGCTTCGTGGCGATGGTTAAATGTGCAGCTACATCTTCCATCAGCACTTCCTGCTTGCCGCCAAAGCCACCGCCGATGCGCGGCTTGATCACGCGGATTCGTTTCACCGGCAATCCGAGCACGGGCGCAAGCATGCGACGTACATGAAATGGAACTTGAGTGGAGGTGCGAATGACCAAGCGATCATCTTCGTCCCAATACGTGACGGTGACATGCGGCTCAATCGAAACCTGCTGGACTTTTGGAACTTCATACTCCGCTTCGAAGATTTGATCTGCTTCTTTAAATCCCTTTTCCACCTTGCCGATATCAATACGGATTTCTGCAGCTAGATTTTTTTCAGGATTCGAATCGGCGAAGTTCACATATTCCGGTTCGTCATGGATTCGAATCGCACCGGGATCCATCGCCTGCCGCGAGTCGAGAATCGAATCCAACACTTCATACTCGACCTCGATCAGGCTGAGAGCTTTTTCTGCAATCTCGGACGTCTCGGCTGCGACGAACGCCACGCGGTCGCCAACGAAGCGGACTTTGTTGTCAAGTGAAAACGCGTCGAGCGGACCCGGGATCGGATCCGATTGACCGGCAGTCGAATACACCACACGCGGAATATCTTGCCATGTCAACACCGCTGCGACGCCTTCGAGCGCGCGCGCTTTGCTTGCATCAATCTTTTTGATGCAAGCATGAGCGTGAGGTGAATGTAGAACTTTGGCGTGTAATAATCCGCGCTTTTCGATATCAGCCGTAAATGCAGGTTTGCCTTGCACAAGTTTGATCGCATCCACTTTTATTTCGGGCTTGCCGACGGTTTGATATTTTTGAGTCTCAGACGTCACCACGACCTTTGGTTTTGTTTGGATATTTGTCAGTTGATCGCTCGGCATATTACTTGGCTGATTGCTTTCCGGTTGGTTACCCCAACTTCCCAAATCCCAATGCACCGATTCCCAATTGACAGGTTCATCGCCGCGCATAATGGCCGCCGCGCGCAACACTGCCTGAACCGGTTTGATATAACCTGTGCATCGGCACAAGACTCCAGAGATTGCTTCGCGCACCTCGTCTTCACTTGGGTTCGGATTTTTATCGAGCAAAGATTTCGCCGCGAGGATTTGTGCAGGCGTGCAGTATCCACATTGGATGGCGCCCAATTCGACGAACGCCTGTTGAAGCGGATGCAGCCCTTCAGTCTTTTTCCAACCCTGATCGGGATGTTCGCCGAGCGCTTCAATCGTGACGATGTCGTGGCCCTCAGCTTGCGCGCCCAGCATGGATCCCGCGTTGACCGGCCTGCCATCCAGTAAAACCGTATCGGCCCCGGTCAAGCCGTCTTCATCTCCGAATTTGATTCCGTAAAAACCAAGTCGGCGAATGACTGAGAATAAAGTCTCACTGGGAGCGACTTCGGTTTCATAATTTATTGCGTTGATTTTCAATTGAATAATCATAGCTGTTCCTATATTTTATTTGCAAGTAATGATAAGGCTGGGCCGGCTGTTCGGCGGACCAGCAACCGGTTCAAAAACAATTTTATCAGCATAGACGATGGTTTGTTGCCTGCAATTGGATAGCATCGGTTTGATGGGCGATGAGAAATCTACAATGACCGCATCAGTGGTGGGGGCGTGGATCAATGAATTGATCTGTGGCTGAAGTGTTGACCACTGCGGCATCGGATACAAGTTGCCTTGTCCGCTGATTTCGGACATGGGCATCTCGTTGAAGTAAGGAGTTTTACCTGCATAGAGGGCAAGATAATTATTGTCCAGCAGAAGGACATCGCCGCTATAGCTTTTTATTTTGGCAACCAATGCGTGGCCTGCGGCGCGGTCTTGTCCTGTTGGAATGGTTTTGGCTTGAAAATAAGCCGGGATGAGAAAACCAAATTGCGCCGATAATAAAATGAACTCTAGGAGAATCAGTGCTGAATGGACTTTGTTTTGCTTTGTGGCTTCGATCAACCAAGCCGCTTCCAGTCCGATGAGTAGCGCAATGCCAAGATAAGATGGAACATAAACATTCGGCCCTGAAAAAGCATTCAGGCGCCCAATACCTCCGGTCGCGATCAACGCGCAAGCCATGACGATGTAATAACGATATGACCTGTCATTGAATATTTTGCGAGGCGTAATCAGTATCGGCAAAAGTCCCGTGATCACAAAAACGGGTATGGACGAGAATTGACTGATCAGCACGCTGATGATTCTGCCAATGCTGAAATCGAAGGCGTGCGCGGCGGGAATGGTGAAAAGATAATAATTGATCCAGCCGGCGCTGGTGAGCCAGAAGATGCCATAAAGAATGGTGATGGATAAGCCTAAGGAAAGCGTCAGGCGGATGGCGCGTCGCCAATTGAAAATCAGATAATAAGCAATCGTTGCGAGACCAACTCCAAGCGCACTCTGTTTGGTCAGGAATGCAAGGGCAAAGATGAGGCCAGAAAGTAAATCGTTGGATGTCACTCTTAAACTCTTCGCTTCGCTCAAAGTGACATTGTTGGCTGGTTCGCGCGCAAGATAAATTCCCAGCATTGAAAGCCCAGCGGCGAGCATGTCGGTGCGAGCGATGTCGAACCATTGGCCGGTGAGCATAAAGGCGGATGCGAAACAACTTGCGCCGAGGAGCGCCGCAAATTTACTATTTGTCTTTTCTCTGATCGCCAGATAAATAATCGTCGCGCATAAAGCTGACGATAAAAAAGAGACTAATCGCAACGCGCCAAATCCAAGGCCAATGAGCTTCGCGATGATGGTTGATGCATAAAAATAGAGCGGTGGATAAATGAGCGGAACAAAATCTGTGGAAGGCGGAACATAGAGTGCTTTGCCCGCCAGCAAACGACTGACTTGAACTAGTCCGGCGCCTTCCATCCATTCGAGCTGATAGGGATAGAACATGCGCGAGAAAACGATGAAAAGGTCAAGGCCAATAAATGCGAAACAAAAAGCGATAACCAATCCCGCGAATATCTTTGTAGCGGTTTTTAATTCGATACCATTCATATTTGATGAAATTATAACGGTCTAACACACAACCCGATAGATGTTGTATTCCTTGCTATCCAAAGTCATTTGTTTTAAAAGTAGTAAATTTGTAATTGATATGTATCCGGGATCGGGAATCCAATCCAAGTCAGATTTAAGCTTGATTTGAATTTGAGATTGATCCGGTGTCAACGCGATCAGATGATCGAAGGAAAAACCGCAGTGATTTCCAGTTATGATTAATTTTTGCCCCATATCCCCATAATATGCATTTGGTAGAGCTAAATTGTTTTGCGTCAATACGGCTTCAATATATGTGTCATTTAGGTTTTGCATAGAAAACCATACACTCTTTGAGCCATCTCTTTTTAACATCATGGCTAGTTGTTCTGCATTAGGATCGTAAGGGCTGTGAATTGATCCCATCGGGCGGACCAACCATGAGAAAAGGATGACTTGTATCACTGATGCCAGCAGAAGGATTTGAAATATCAGCTTGTATTTTGTTTTGTCTTCAGCGCTACTTTGTGTGTAGCCGTATAAAACTAACAATGTGACTGTTAGTGCGATAAATGCAACAGCTCGAACCGGGACCCTAAATGTATCGAAAAGATGCGTCGCGGAGTAAGGCAAATTCGTCGAGAAGGTGCCGAGGACGATCAGTGAAATAAAAAGTGCGAGCTTTTGCGGGAGTTTATCAATTGGTTGTTTGTGGAAAAAATCCTGAGAGGTTTTGAAAACGATCCACAAGAATAATAATACAATTGGAAGACCGATCAATGCCCAGCTTTCCCAGGAAAGCGGTTTGCTTAATCCAATCGAAAGCGATGTGATGATACCAAAAAAATCGGTGCTGTAATGTTGGATCGATTTTGCTGCATTCGCTCTGGCGTAGCCGACGAGATACCATACGCTTGGAAGGTGAAGGAGTCCGATGGTTGCGCCGCCAACAAATGAAAGAATTAATTTTATGTTTTTATGACTAATGAGAAGTGGAATTAATAAAATGCCCAGGTAAAAAACGTAATAGTTTGCCCCGGTTAGCGCAACGATGCCCCAGCTTATTCCTGCGAGCAGTCCTTTTTGTGTTGCGGTAAGATTGTTGCTGTGTAGAAAATAAAGTGCGATCAACACCCAAGGCCACGCCATAACCTTTTCAACATGCCCGGGGATTAGGGCGGGAATCATTGGCGAGACGAGAATCAAAGCAGCTGAAACACGCTCCCATTTTCGGTCGAGGAAAAGAGACGCCAGCCTTTCAGCGATGATCAATGCAAAGATTAGGTGTCCCGTAAAAATAATGCGCGCTCCCCAATCAAGTGGGAAGATCAACCAGATCAGAGTTCGCGGGGAAATATAAGAAACTCCATAATGGATTCATCCATTGATAACGTCCTCCATACCAAAGTGCGGTGTAATTTGGAAGGACGTGATCAATGAGAATGGACTGGCGGTAGTGAATGATCGGGAGAAGATTGGACCAGGTATCGTTGTCGCTCCAGAAAGGGGATAAGAGCGCGGACATGCAAAAAACAATAGCAATGACGATCAATAACACCGTCCCGATCCATGAATGATCTTCCAAATATCCCAAAAGTTTTTTCATTCGTTATTTTCTAAATTGTTAATATGTTTTTGGAGGACAATGTCCCAGCCACTGACGCAAGGTGTATGCATCGAGGTCGCAAATCTTCCAATGTTGCAAGCTATTAATTTGTAAAGCAAGCCAGGAATGATTGAGCGTAAAGATGGTTTCGTTATAGTTAATACCGCCATAGACTACAGAGTTCACTAAGATAATGACAGGATCTTTTGCAAGAACCATTAATTGAATTCCAAGACCGAGGAGCGCGAGGATGATGATAACGATTATGTCTCCTTTTCTTCCCCATGCAGATTCAATTACAGGTGCAGTAAGGAACCCCAGAATGGGAACAATGGGTGTGAGCAGACGAGATCCCCACGACCAGCCTCCATCCCAATTGTGCCACAGAGCAATTAAGAGCGCATAGGACAATACAGTCCATAACGAAATTAATGTTAATGCTTTATCTTTTTTGTACATCAGCCGTACGCCGGGGATCGCGAGAATTAATATAGGAGAATAAACGAATACGGAACGTCCCGGGCTAAGCAAAATTCCAAACAGGCCAAAGAATGGATTGGAAGTAAAGCCCTCGTTGGAGTATCCAAACTGAAAGATCGAACCGAAGCGAAGCCAATTGAACAACGCTAGAATAGATAGCCCAAAGACGATTCCGATCCCCGACCAGATGGCTTTTTTCCCTTTATCCCAGGCCGCTTTTCCCCAGATGGGCAACGCTATCAAGTTGGTGGGACGAAACAGCAGGGAAAAGCCTAACGAAAACCCGCTTTGATAAGGTTGTTCGGCGGCGGAAAAATATAAACAGGTGATCAAAAAAGCACCTGCTCCAACTTCAGACAAGAAGCCTCTGGATTGATACCACCAATCGGAACAAATTCCCGTCAGCAGGACAGTGACCAAACTTGTTTTCCAATCGAAGTACCGATTGAGCAACAGAAAAAGCGCGGTCATTGCCAACGCTCCAAATAATGCGTCGATTTTTAGAGCCAGCCTTGCGCCGCTATTCGATGGAGCTAACTCTACATTTCCAATCGTGGGATTTAAATTCTTGGGTACGCTCCAGAAAAAAGGTTGGTCGTTCGGTTTCTTCATAAAGTGGTAAATTAAAGATGTGCTGAGTATATTGCCTGGAAAATATTTTGCATATAAATGTCCGTCGCGGCCCGTTTCTCCAAGACTTATGTTGGACGTATGTGCCAGCCACTGCAATTGATCGATTGCCAGATTCCCCTGTGTTTCCAGTGATATGCCGGAAGCGAAAACCGCGACTTCATCCGAAGATTGGAAATCTGCTCTGGAGGTTAAACCATAAAAAAACAAAAAGGAAAGGAAACATAGCACAGCCGGCGCAAATTTGCTTTTATTGAATGCTGTCATGGTGTTGGATAAGAAATATATTCTTAAATCTTGTATATCAAATCTGTTGCTGGACTATTATATACGTATTATGACGTGATTGTTCCAAGACTGGTAATCTGGTGAGCACGCCACCATATCTGATAGTCAGTGGCCTTCATTAATCTGCATGATGGTGCCTAAGCGGGAGTTTACCAACCATGAAACAATCACGAATCTGAGCGGCTAGCGCTACATTAAGTATTATCAGTACTTCACGAAAGTGTAACACAAGGTTGAAATTGAATGACATCTGTCGAGCCCCATAGGTGTTCAATCGCATGACTGAGCAAGAGCGCCAAACGGCGCAAGGAGAGCCAAAAACGTTTTGGCAATAGTAGCGGTTGTTTGAGCGCGGACGACAAATGTTGGCGCAAAGAAATGTAAAGATTGAACAAGACAAAAGCGAGACCCACCAACAATAAACGGACCACAGGATTACGAGTGGAGGTTCGAGCGCGCACCTGGTTCATTTGTCTGTAACTGGACTCGATCCCGAAGCGCTTGCGATAGAGTTCAAAGACTTGAGCAGGCAAAATCCCGAGAGGTAATCCAATGACTGCGTAGGCAAACCACTTGCTTTTATGTCGAGCATATTTTCCTTTTGAATAACGCTTGACGACCACTGCCTGAACCGTGTATCGACCCTGCTTTGGACTATGGAACGTGTAACTCGTTTTGCGGGACTTGCCCTGAAACAAAGATCGCACTCCGCCCGATTTACCGCGTACCGGAATGGGCATGACATAACTCAACTGATGCTGGTCCAGAACCTTGAAAACCGACTTGGAACAAAAACCTTTATCCAAAAACACTCGTCGGATGCGAATTTTGAGTGTTTTCAAGCGTTTAATCAGCCAGCGCACAATGTCCGCCATCTCCTCCCCATATTCGATGAAGTGCAGTGCAACCACATAGCGCCGATTGTCCCTCACGATCGAAACTGTAGCGTACCCGTGAAAATGGGTCGTCCCGGATTTTGGCATCCCGCGCACAATTTCTTTTTTATCTTCATACGGCTGACCATGATACGGGATCAACGTTAGGTCAATCGCAATGTTCAAGTCTCGCTTGCATTTCCAGATACTTGGATGCAGCTGTTGACGAAACATCCGGTTCAACATTCTCTGCATTCCAATTCGATCTGGCAAGGCCTCCACCAGTACCTCACGCAAGCGATTGCCAGATGGAGCGCTTTGGAGTTCCTGACACGCGGATTCAATGCTCAGCCGATGGAGGTTGGCATAGGCCAGTGCATAAATAATGTCATCGGCTGTGATGCGAGTGTTTTTCAAATCGAGCGGCAGGTTCTTGCGAACTACTCCTACAAAGGCATTTAGGACTTGCTCGGAACGGATTGTTCGGGTAATCTTGGGGCTGGGCTTGCACATGGTTCTTGGCCTCCGTGGTTGGAACCAAGTTAACCATGTTCAAGCCCTTTCGTGAAGTACTGAGTATAATAGGTATGGAAGTTTTATAGGTTTGGAGCGAATTGCAGAAAGTAGGCGTTTGTGAATCAACCTTTAGCGTTAATTATTGAAGATGATCGTGATATCGTAACACTTTTTGGACACGTTGCTAATCAGGCGGGTTATCAAACAGAAATTGTCCTTCACGGAAAAGTTGCGGTAGAGCGGCTAACTATTCTTGATCCGATACCCGATATTATCCTATTGGATTTAGGATTGCCAGGCGTCCCCGGCTCGGAAATCCTTCACTTAATTCGTTCAAGCGAAATACTGAAGAGCGTTCCAGTGGTAGTCATCACTGGTTATCCTTATGTTGCAAGAAGCCTTGAGGATCAACCCGAACTGGTACTCCTGAAACCCGTAAACATTGAGCAATTAACCAATTTATTGCATCGGTTCCGTCCGGTTGAAACGTTCACAGAGGAATCTCCAGTTGATGAAATTACGGGTTTTCTTAATCGTCGTTTCTTTGTCAGTTTAATAGACTATGCCTTAGCCCGTTCAAAGCAGATTGCCTTGAACTATTTTTCAGTTCTTTTACTGGACCTTTCGCGTTTCAAGAAAGTCGAAAGCCAATTGAAAGGGGATTTTAATCACAATATGGCCAGCATACTTAGAATGGTTTTACGTCCTACAGATACAATTGCCAGATTCGATGATGCCCAATTTGCTATCCTGATTGAAGATGTCACGAATTGGGATATCCCGATCTTTATTGCTAATCGCATTCTGGACCGAATGCAAAAATATTCAATGGAACAGGTGGTCGAGTGTCAGGGTCATATCGGCATTATTCTCTGTGATGCTGGCTATTTTAGCGTCAATGAAATTATAAAGGATTTAAAGGTAGCACTATCTCTCGCCAGGGCTGAAGGGCACACTGGCTATAAATTCTATGCATGTGATGAATTCAACAATGCTTACGATATTGATTTGAGCTCTTCCATCCAGGGTAATTATGTTATGGGACAAACTCCGACGCGGAAGAGCGGACTCGTCATAAAGAATATTCAGACTCCAAGTTTGAGCATGTCAACCGGAAGCGGATAAGTCTCTGCGTTTTTTCTTTTTCTTCTTGATAAACCATAATTGCATCTGACCACAGTGCAGGCAAAGTTTGATATAGATTTAAATATGCCACTAATATCCAGTGGCATATTTTTATTGGTGGTATAATAGAACGCACGTTCTTATTGAAAAGGAATCCCATGACCTTTAAACTTCAAGCCCCATTTATACCGACTGGTGATCAACCTGAAGCAATTGCCCAGCTTGTGGATGGCGTCCGCAGGGGAATGCGGAATCAGGTGTTGCTCGGCGCGACCGGCACGGGCAAGACGTTCACGGTCGCATCTATTATTGAGCAATTGCAAATGCCAGCATTGATTATGGCGCACAATAAGACTCTGGCCGCACAACTTTATACTGAGTTCAAAGATTTCTTCCCTGAAAACGCAGTTGAATATTTTGTTTCTTATTATGATTATTATCAACCCGAAGCCTATGTGCCTCGACACGATTTATATATTGAAAAAGAAACCGAAATCAATGAAGAGATCGAACGCTTGCGCCTCGCCGCGACGATGTCTCTTGTTTCGCGGCGGGATGTGATTATCGTTGCGTCGGTTTCATGTATCTATGGTTTGGGCAGCCCGGAAGAATTTGGCAAGGGTACGGTCGTCCTGCAGATTGGTCAGTTGTATCGACGCAATGCATTTATTCGTCAACTCGTTGAATCACAATATCAGCGCAACGATATGGAATTGCGTCCTGGCACGTTCCGCGTGCGAGGCGATACGCTGGAAATCATTCCTGCGTATGAAGATAAGCGCGGTTTTCGCATCACGTTTTTCGGCGATGAAGTAGAACGATTGACTCAATTCAATCCACTGACCGGTGAAATCTTTAATGAGCCAAAGGAAATTTCCATTTATCCTGCCAAGCAATATCTCACTGATGCAGATCGCATGAAACAATCCATTGCTGATATCGAGAAAGAACTAGAAGAACGGGTCGCGCTTTTCAATGCCGAAGGGAAGTTGATCGAGGCACAGCGCATTGAACAGCGTACACGCTACGATTTGGAAATGTTAAAGGAAGTTGGCTATTGTTCTGGCGTCGAGAACTATTCGCGTTATTTGGATCAACGCGCGGCGGGGACGCATCCGTGGACATTGATCGATTTTTTGCCGAGCGATTACTTGCTAATCATCGACGAAAGCCACATGTCTGTTCCGCAGATTCGCGGTATGTATAATGGTGACCGCGCGCGCAAGGAAACGCTGGTTGAATATGGATTTCGTTTGCCAAGTGCGTTGGATAATCGTCCGCTGAAATTCAATGAATTTGAAAAATCCATGGGCTACACCATTTATACATCGGCCACGCCTGGCCCGTATGAGATGGGGCGCGCGGAACAAGTCGCGGAACAGATCATTCGTCCAACCGGACTCGTTGACCCCGAAGTGGAGATCAGACCGACTAAAGGGCAGGTGGATGATTTGGTCGGCGAGATCCATCAGAGGGTCGAGCGAGGCGAGCGGGTACTGGTGACAACCTTAACGAAACGCATGGCTGAAGACTTAGCTGACTATCTGATGGAACTCGGGATCAAAGTTCATTATTTGCATTCGGAAGTGGAAACACTCGAGCGTGTCGGCATCTTGCGCGATTTGCGGCTTGGTGTCTTCGACGTTGTGGTCGGTATCAATCTTCTGCGCGAAGGACTCGATCTGCCGGAAGTTTCGTTGGTCGCGATTTTGGATGCAGATAAGGAAGGCTTCCTGCGCTCGCAGACGGCTCTGATCCAGACGATCGGACGCGCCGCGCGTCATGTGAATGGGCGCGTCATCATGTATGCTGACCGCATGACCGATTCGATGAACGCCGCGATCAGCGAAACGAGTTGCCGCCGCGCTAAGCAAGTCAAATTCAATGAAGAAAACGGGATCACGCCAGTGAGCATTCACAAAGCGATCCGCGATATTACCGATCAATTATCGGGCGACGCGAAAGACAAAGCATTGGGCGTTAGCGAATCAAAAGCGGATTACCGAACGAAACATGATAAAACCTCGCGCAGTGAATTACAAAAAATAATTTCTGAAATGGAAAAGCAGATGAAAGAAGCTGCGAAGAATTTGGATTTTGAAAAAGCCGCCGCGCTGCGCGATGAGATGTATGAACTGAAAGCGATCCTGGCGGATGATGCGGACTTGAAACCGTGGGAACGGATCAAGTTGCTGACCGGTGAGGAATAAGAATTAAGGTTTAGCTGAAACGTATAGTGCGATCACATTGGATGATTGCCAGGTGCGTTTATAAATCTGGTTATTGATATTATAAGTATCATTGGCGATGATTGATGAGAGGGTTATGACCACAACGTCAGGTGAAAAAGATCGAAATGCGTTGGAGTTGGCTAACGCGCTGGTCTCATTATTTGTACCAACATGTTCAATGCGGGGGAGAGGCTTGTGTGATTGGCTGAGAAAAACCCACAACGGATATTCATAATGGCTTGGTCCGATTAAGAGGCCAATGCTAGAAACATGCATTTGTTCGATTTGTTGAGCGGCAAGTTGATAGGGGAGATATGCGTTTGGTCGTTCGGCAAAGTATTGCTCATTTCGGCTCATATCAAAAATATTTGTGTTGCCGATTAAGGAGCGGGGTTGCCCTGCTATCAACCATGGCACAGCAGCGACGAAAAAGAGGCAAACAAGTGCATTGGAAATATACACCGGCCTGATTTTTGCAACGGTCATGCCTAATATTGCACATGCAAGGATGAACAACGGAAGCTGAAGACGGCGATTCCAATCCTGCCACTTCAAGAAAATGCAAAAAAGTAAGAAACCACCTGTCACTCCAAGGACATAAAAAAGAATGACTCGTGGCGTTTTCTTCAGGAAAGCAACACAATATCCAAATGTCGCTATAATCAATAATAAATGAAGCGGGTTTTCTACAAGACCTTCCTGAAATTGAATAGGGGGGATGGAAAAATGAAGACTGCCACTCCAGGTCGTTCTTGGATCGTTTTCCGAGATGCCAATTGCATCGTGGATTTTGTGAACGATTTTGTAAAGGTAGTTATTTACTTTGTCTGAGGGCGTCGAGACTTGTAAGGCGATATTACGAATAATGTTGGAAGTGATCGATGCGGGTGTAATGATTTCATTGTTATATCCATACTCTTGCGATGCGACCAAAGGCCCCAGCGGGGTTTTATACAACGAGAAATCTCTAAAATACTCACCGCTGTTAATGGCTAGAACAATCACAGCTGTTAAGACCCAAAGCCAAATCCTATTTCTCTCTTTGGAAAAGCAGACCCACAGTATGATGAGTATCACGAACGGCGCGGCAAAGAAATAGGCAGTTGATTTGGATAAAATGGCTAGGCCAAGGCTAAGGCCGATTCCGCTAATATCTATGGGACTCGAATGGTGAAATGCGTGAAGGGAAAAGTAAACAAAACAGACCAGCCAGAAGGCAGTGCTCAAATGATTTTCGGTGTTGGAGGCTTGAAGGATCGTCATTGGGATGGTTGCGCAGAATGCGGCTGAAAAAAATTGCCCACTACGATCAGCTCCAAGCTCTCTGGCGATCAGGGAAACTCCGATGATCGACCCAATAAAGCTTAACCACTGAATCAGGTTTGCTAAGCCGTCGTCGCCGCTCAATAGCTGAAATTGCAAAATGTCATATTCAGTGCCGGGCGTCAAATTGACCTGCTTGATGATGTTGGTCGGAAACGGGGCAACATTTTGATCCTGAATCCAGTGCATGATGCGGCTCATGTGATAGTTCATCGAATCAAAGCTATTGGGCGGGGCAACCAATGCAATCAAGCCGGTGGTCAATATAATAATTAAGATACCTGCGGTGATCATGTATTCAAAACGCTGAAGCTGGGAAAATTGCAGTCTGATTGGTTTGAAGCCAGCCCTAATAACTTTGTTAATAAGATTGATCCGGCAATAATGTCAAAGAACAGCCATGAAATGGTTAAGCCAGAAAATGTGAGCTGATTGAAAATGCTTAACCCCTCAGTAATTAATACAACAGCCGTCCCCCAGGCAGCGGAGGAAAATAAAAATGCTTCTCTCCATTCAAAGCTTTGCAGGAAGAAGACGAATAGCAGAAGTGTAAACAATATTGGCAGAATAGCTGCAAAATAATTGCCGTATTGGAGTGTCATCAGAGTTTCTTAATTTATTGATCAGAATAGCATCTTTACTTTTCCGCGCCGCACCCAGAATAGTTCTGCCTGTTCTTCTATATTAAGTGGTTGATAATTGTTAAAGACAAATCGCCGTTTGATTACTTCACCATAGGACCAAATGCCAGTCCAAGACCGTAAGTAATCAACGCTTCACCCAATCCGATAATGGTCATCTCCGCGCCACTCTTCCATGGACTTAGACCGGTCACAATGGTCTTGGACGCACCGATGATGAAATGGGCCAGGGTGCTAATTGCAAATGAAGCGATAATGGCTCCATATCCGCTGGCGAAGAAAAATGGAATAATCGGAATGAATGCTCCGATGGCGGTTGAGAGCGAAGCAGACAAAGCCTCCATAAACGGATTTGGAAAGGATTGCTCGGATAACCCAAGTTCTTCGCTCCCCAAGGTCTTCAAGGCGGTTTCCGGTTGGGCGATTAATCGTGCGGCAAGCATCTTGGCTTCATCTTCCGGCACACCTTTGAGCTGATAGAACAATGCAAGTTCTTGTTCCTCTTCTTCAGGATGCGTTTGCAACTCTTTACTCTCGCGCCTCAATTCAGCTTCTTGAACCTCGCGCTCAGTCTTGGTTGCAAGATACGCACCGGAACCCATGGATAACGCAGATGCCAGCATCCCAGCGAGTCCCGCGATCAAAACGGCGGGACCACCTGCAGTCGCTCCAGCAACTCCGGTAACGATTCCAAAGACCGAACCTAATCCATCATTCGCCCCGTAAATGGCCTGGCCAATCCAACCGCCGCCGCGCCTGTGCCAACTCTCGCGGTGCAGGATAATATCCAGCATTGCTTGGGGACCGACCGGTGCATTGGGCGATTGACTTGTTCTTTGAAATGCGCCGCTATGAGTCTCTTCATCATGTAACACTTCATTGACTGAAACGCGGTCCGCCTCTGTGGGGGCGGATTCAGCCAAAGTTGCATACATCACTGTGTCATCATCTTCGTTGTTTTCAAGCTGTTTGAGGGCGTTATCTGTTCCGCTTTGAATCAGCACCCAACGCCAGATTCGCTCACTCAGAGATTCGCGATCGGGCGGAACTTCTGCACCTAGTTCTTTCAGACGCGTCACCCATCGGTCGGAGTGACCCGCTTCGGTTTCGGACAGACCGATCAAAGCCTTGCGCCGCGCCTCATTAAATTCCTTTTTTGCAAGAGCTAAATAGGTTCTATGAGCTGTCCGTTCTTTTTGCAGAGCGACTTGCAGGCCCTTAATGAATTTTGATTTATCTATAGTGTTCATATTATTTTTTGAATGTTTCCAATTTCACCCAAGCAAGTTATTCGTTTTGAGAAAGCGGGATCAGCAATAGCGGTATCTTCGTCTTTTGCGCAACCTTCGGCGCGACACTACGCGCCCAAAATGCGCCCATCCCTTTCTTTCGGTGTGTGGATAAGATGATCAAATCGGTGGAGGTATTCTCAGCGGTCTTGACGATCACCGATGCGGGATCGCCGCGCGCAATTTCAACTGCAGCGATTAGGCCATTTTTTTGCAATACATCCACATGTTTCTGCAGATCCTGGCGTGCATTCTCTTCTTTTATATCGAGAAAAGCTTGAGCTGTAGCCGGCATCAGGTTGCCTGCCGCCGCTTGCTCTCCGGCAAGTGTCCCGAATGTTGGAATCACACTCAACAGGCGAAGTTCGGCCTTGAAAGCGTGCGCCAAGGATTCGGCAAACGGAAAACTATAATCATGAACCGAATCGGGATCAAGCGGTATGAGAATCTTTTCGACTTTGAAACGAGGCGACACCGGCTTAACGATCAGGAGCGGAGTTCTTCCCTGCGCGGCAATCTGCTGGGCGATGGTTCCAAACAACGCATCATATAATCCGCTTTTGCCATGGGTGCAGATCACGATCAGATCTGTTTGGAATTCGGTCGTTACGTGTTCAACGATACTGCGCGTCACATCCGCTACCGGTGCAGTGTGAACGTGAGTCTTCACCTTAACTTTTGGCGGGAAAGCCCGTTTGGCAATGTCTTCGAGATATTCTATTGCTTCATCGGATTTTGTTAAATGGCGGTCGGCGTGGACTTCGCTGGGAGCATCCTGCTCGATCACATGCAAGAGGGTGACAGGCGCCTTGAATTTCTCGGCTAGAATTGCCGCCGGTGTCAGTGAGGCTTCGGACAGGTTTGAGCCATCGAGAGGAACGAGGATATGTTTGAACATAAACTCATCTACTGAAAACAAGCTGATAGAGCAGGAACATGTTCAGCGCAATGATGAGGGCAGCGACTGCGCTCGCGATAATGGTTGTGATTTTCATATTGACTAACTCCCCCATAATATCACGTCTGCTGGTAAATGTCACAAGCGGAATAACGGCAAATGGCAGACCAAATGAAAGCACAACCTGACTCAGCACAAGGACTTGCGTTGGGTCAAGCCCGATGAAGATGACGATCAGAGATGGAAGCATGGTGACCACGCGCCGCACCCACGGCGGAATGTGACGGTGCAGAAAGCCTTGCATAATCACTTGTCCCGCCATAGTGCCCACGGATGAGGATGAAAGTCCCGAGGCTAGTAATGAGATGGCAAAAACCCACGAGGCCGCGGAGCCCAGCAAAGGAACCAAGGTGAGATGCGCTTCTTCAATTGTGCCGACGTTTGTCATGCCGTGATTGAAAAATGTGCTCGCAGCCATGATGAGCATCGCGGCATTGATGGAGCTGGCAATAAACATGGCGATGAAAACATCCACTAATTCAAAGTGGAAGAGGCGACGTTGTTGTTGTGGATTGTTGGTGACAATTCGGCCTTGTGTTAACGCCGAGTGTAAATAGAGCGCGTGAGGCATCACCGTCGCGCCGAGAATACCGGTTGCAAGCAACACACTTTCCGCGCCCGAGAAATGCGGAACGAAGGTGTAATATAGAACAGTCGGTATGTCGGGTCGGGCAAGGACGGTTTCGGCAAGATAACAAACTGCGATTACGGCAATGAATGCGGTGATGACTGCCTCGAGAGGGCGGAAGCCGTATCTTTCAAGCCCAAGAATAAGGAACGTTACCACAGCGGTGAGCAAGCCTGCAACCCAAAGCGGGATTCCGAAAAGCAAATTGAAGCCCAATGCCGCTCCGAGAAATTCCGCGAGATCCGTAGCAATCGCCACTAATTCACCGATAACCCACATGCCGATCACAACTCGGCGTGAATATTGATTTCGACAATGCTCCGCCAGATTCTGTCCGGTTGCGATGCCAAGCTTGGCCGAAAGCGATTGCAACAGCATCGCCATCAGGTTGCTTCCAAGGATGACCCACAATAATTCGTAACCAAACTTGGCTCCGCCCTGGATGTTGGTGGCAAAGTTGCCAGGGTCCATGTAGGCGATGCTGGCGATGAACGCAGGTCCAAGAAATGGCAGCAGCCGAGCCAGCCAGCCCTTTTTGCTTTTTCCTGAAAGCACTTCGTCGGCAGATTTGAGTGTGGATTTATCGTTCGTGATCGGTGCGGATGGCTTCATGATGATGAAGCGCGTTACTCGCTTTGGAAAAGCGGGATAAGAAGTAATGGCGTTTTTGTTTTTTGTGCCACCGTTGGCGCTACGCTGCGCGCCCAGAAAGCGCCCATTCCTTTTCTTCGATGGGTTGACAAGATGATCAAATCTGCTTCTGAGCTTTTAGCGGTCTTGACTATTAATGAGGCGGGATCACCGCGGGCTACTTCAGCGATGGCTTTCAACCGACCCTTATGCAACGCGTCAATATGCGTTTGAAGATCTGTCTTGGTATTCTCAACCTTCAAGTCGAGATAAGCCTGTGTGGTCACTGGCATTACATTTCCGGTAGCGGCCTGCTCATCGCCCAATGTTGATAAAGTCGGTATGATACTTAACAAGTGAAGTTCAGCTTTGAAGATTTTCGCAAGGCTCTCTGCTAAACCAAGACTGTTATCGTGCATTGAATCCGGGTCCAACGGGAGCAGGATCTTTTTCAATTCGAAGGATGGAATTCTGGACTTGATCACGAGAATAGGAATAGTTCCCTGAGCGACAACTTGCTGAGCGATGCTACCGTATAGTAGATCGTGCACCCCGCTGCGCCCATGCGTGCAAATCACGATGAGATCGGGTTTTAGTTCCGGGGTATGATCGACGATACTGCGGGCAACATCTGAGACGGCTTCTGTATGAACATGGCTTTTGACTTTGACTTTCGCGGGAAAGGTGCGCTTGGCAACTTCCTTGAGATAAGCACTTGCTTCGTCGGGCTGGGTGAGATGGCGTTCTTTATGGATTTCGGTCGGAGCGTCCTGTTCAATAATGTGCAAAAGCGTAATCTGTGATTCGAGAGTCTTTGCCAGATAGGCAGCAGGAGCAAGTGATGCTTCTGAAAGATTTGAGCCATCCAGAGGGACAAGAATATTTTTGAACATAGCTTAGCTTCCCGGAAAGAAGGTTTGATATAACAGAAAAATATTTAAGGCAACGATCACGCCAGCAACCAGCCAGGCGACGATGGTGGTAATCTTATGATTAACCAACATCCCCATTATCTCACGTCTGGATGTAAATATAGTCAAAGGAATGATCGCAAATGGAAGGGCGAAGCTCAACACGACCTGGCTTAACACCAGCGTGCGGGTCGGATCGAGCCCCAGTCCGATCACGATGAAAGATGGTGTCATGGTTGCCAAACGTCTGGCCCACATCGGGATTTTGCGATGAATGAATCCCTGCATGATCACCTGGCCGGCCATGGTTCCCACGGTCGAGGAGGCGTGTCCGGATGCCAGCAAGGAAATTGCAAAAACAAAACTCGCCGCTCCGCCTAGGAGCGGCGTTAGCATTCGATAGGCATCCTGGATGGTACCGATGTTGTTTAATCCATTTGTATGGAATGTGGATGCTGCCAGGATCAGCATGGCCGCATTAATTACGCCGGCGATCGACATGGCAATAATGACATCGACTAATTCGAAGTGGAAGAGCATGCGAAGCTTTTTCGGATCCCGTGTAACGATCCTTCCCTGGGTCAGGCCCGAATGCAAGAAAATCACATGCGGCATGACAGTGGCGCCCAGGATGCCAGCTCCCAGAAGAACGCTTTCCGGTCCGGAGAAAATAGGCACAACCGAATGATAGGCAAGTTGTCCCCAATCGGGCCGGTCCAGAAATGTTTCGATAACGAAACACACCGTAATCACGCCGACTAAGGATGTAATCAAGGCCTCGAGCGGTCTGAAGCCGCTGTGTTCCAGCAATAGAACGACGAAGGTCAGTCCGCCCATCAAAATCGCGGGGATGAGCAAGTCAGGCAATCCCGTCCATGTCCCAATCTGATTAAATAACCCTGGAAACAATAAGTAAACTCCGAGTGCCGCGCCGAGGAACTCCGCCAAATCAGTGGCCATGGCGACCACTTCCATCACGATCCACATCCCAATCCCAGCCCAGTGTGGATACCGGTCGCGCATCATCTCGGCTAAATTCTTGCCGGTCGCGATGCCCAATTTTGCAGCCATGGTTTGAATTAACATCGCCATCAGATTGCTGGCGACGATCACCCATAGAAGTTCGTAGCCAAACTGTGCGCCACCTTGGATGTTCGTGGCATAATTTCCGGGATCGATATAAGCAATGGAGGCGATAAAGGCTGGACCGAGGAAAGGCAGCGTGCGTAATAAAAGCCCTTTCTTGCTGGTTCCATCCAAAACTTCATTGGCTGATTGCAAAGTGCTGACATCTCCTGATCGAACAGCATCCCTTTCTTTTTTTGTTGCCATATCTGTTATCCTTTATATTTATAAGATTTCGACGAACACCCGGCTGGTGATCGCAGGGCCAAGTGCAATCGCTTCCTTCCGCCCTCGAAGCTGAATCCGCATCACTTGATCGTAACGCGACACCTCAAGCGCTTTCACGCGCGCCCCGATCACGAGTTCCAGTTCTTCAAGATGTTTCAGGAAGTCAGCGTCTTGTGCATGGACGCGCTGGATACATGCTTCCTGCTTTGGCTGCAGTTTTGCAAGCGCAATGCCCTGATCTTTCGGCATAACCAAATCGGCAGAGGGGATGAGCTCGCCGTGCGGATCACGCAACGGATATCCCATCGCTGAAGCAATCCGTTCTTCAAACTCCTCTGAGATAACATGCTCTAACTTTTCTGCTTCGTTATGAACTTCATCCCATGAATATCCAAGCGTTTGTACTAGCCACGCTTCGATCAGGCGATGATGACGAATCACTTCCAGCGCGGCGCGCTTACCCGCGGCGGTTAACGTGACACCTTGATGTTTGTGATATTTTACAAGTGGAGGATTAGCTGAAGCCAGCTTTTGCATCATGCCCGTTACCGAAGCCGGTGCGACATGAAGGCGCGTTGCAAGTGCCGTGGTGCTTGCGGCCTCACCCTCTTCGGTCAATTCATAGATGACCTTTAGATAATCTTGAATGGAATCGGTTAGTGATACAGACATAGTGTTCTTAATTATTACCAAACATTTGGAATGAAACGATATTTCACCTGCGCCGTGTAGTCCGAATAGCCGGCAAGTTCTTTCAATAGCATCTGCTCTTCCAAGACTGCTCTTCTTGCGAGTATGCACATACAAATAATAACAAAAATCGATCCATACCAGGAGCCAAGCAACAAGGATGTCCCCACGATAAATACTAGGATCGCCATATACATTGGGTGACGTACATAGTGGTAGAGACCCGTGGAAGCTACCTTGTGTCCACGCTCTTCCTGAACTCGTACCACAGGCGATAGATAGGAGTTATCTCTGAAGGTCAGGAACAAGAAGTAAAACGAGCACAGCAAGATCACTGCTCCAATCGCTTGCAACCAAAACGGTACCAGCGACCAGTGAAAGCGAACCGCGTCTAGCGATATGAAAATTAACCACACAATGAATAAGACTTCCATTATAGGAAAGAGAATCTTATCCCAGCCTTGTTGGTTAGATGCGACCAATTGCGTGCGTTCCTGCATCAATCCGGGATTGTGCCTATAAAGCCATAATGTGACTGCGACATAGAAACTAAAGAATAGTAAGAGAAAAATCCACCCTGCGGTCCAAGCGAGCGTGCCAGCCGAAAGGAACAGGGCAAGGACGAACACTACAAAGAAGCCTATAGTCTCCAACACTTGCTGTTTTATATTAATTTTCATGAAGCTGCCTCGCTTGAAATTTCATATTGAAGCTAATAAATAATTTAGGTTAACCTAAATTATTTTATATTAAAAACAGAGTTGAGTCAAGAGACTCAACTCTGTGAATTTCTGACAGCGGGCGAACTGATTTTGGCTAATTTATCGAAATCAGATTTAGCCTAATTGTCCGTAGGGAAGCGTGGGAGCGTGTCGTTTTACAGCGCGTGCGGCGCAAAGTATACAGCCATGGCAAAGAAATGCGTCAGTCCATTTACGGGTTCGCGAAGTTTTGCAAGCATCTTATTCTCCTCTTTGGATTTTATCATTAGATAAATTGATAAGCGATCGAATCGCACTTCTATATTTTTGCCGATTAAAAGTGTAAAATTGCAACTTGGAGATTTCATGTTTTATTATGTTGTGAGCGTTTTTCTTTCCGCCTTCTTGATATTTCAGGTCCAGCCTATGATCGCGAAGTATATCCTGCCTTGGTTTGGGGGAACCTCTGCTGTGTGGTCAACAGTTGAGCTTTTCTTTCAGGTTTTATTGACGGGGGGGTATGCTTATGCTCACTGGCTATCTCAGCCGAAAACGGGTTATCGCCGCCTGGTAGCGCATCTTGCGTTGCTTGGATTGGTTTTACTGCAACTCATTGCTCTAAGCCGCATTTGGCCTTCGTCTATTACGCCGGACACATCATGGGAACCTCATGGTAGCTTGGCGAATCCGATTTGGGATATTTTCAGATTGCTGATTATCTCAGTTGGGCCAGCATATTTCTTGCTATCCGCTAATAGCCCGTTGATGCAAGTTTGGTTTAATCGCGCTCAGCCGCGGAAATCACCTTACGCTTTATATGCGCTATCGAACTTCGGATCATTGCTTGGACTGATCCTGTATCCCATCTTCGTGGAACCGCAATGGACGGTTCCAGAGCAGGGGATGATATGGTCTTTAGGATTTGGACTCTTCGCATTGCTAGCTGTTTTTGGAACCGTTCGTTTTCTTCGACAGAAGGTGGATTCGTCACAACAGGTCCGGACCGAATCGGAAGAAGTGACGCGCCCGAGTTTAAAGATTTGTTCGTTATGGATATTGCTAAGCGCCTGCGCTTCGACATTATTCCTCGCAATGACTGCTCACATTACCCAGGATGTGGCGGTGATCCCATTTCTTTGGATCCTTCCGCTGACCATTTATTTGCTCTCTTTCATCTTCGCTTTTTCCTCCGAGAAATGGTATTCGCGGCAGGTCTTCCTGATCTTATTTTTCATCAGCAGTCTTGCTTTTGTTCAAATGCTTTATGCTGGACCGGAATTTAGCGTGCCGATCCAGTTGGGAGTTTATTCGATTACTTTATTCATTGCTTGCATGATTTGTCATGGTGAATTGTATCGTCTGCGGCCTGACCCGTCGCGGCTGACCCATTTTTATTTGATGGTTTCCATCGGCGGCGCATTGGGCGGAATCTTTGTCAACTTCGTCGCGCCTTATATCTTTACTGACTTTTGGGAATTGCCCATTGGAATGATCCTATGTTGGGCGCTTCTATTGGTTATGATGATCGTGCATCCGTTGCCGCGCCGTTCACATTTGATCTACACCGTGAATCGAGTGTTAGTTTTGAGCGGCCTAGTTGTTTTTAGCTTCTTCGCCGGACGTTATATTTATTCATTGTCCTCCGGTTCATTATTCGCTGCCCGGAATTTTTACGGTGTGGTGCGCGTTAGAGAACAGGTCTTTCCGAAATCCGGCCTTAAGGCATATACCATGGTACACGGGATTACGGTTCATGGCTTGCAAATGGAAGATTCCGCCGATAAGGAAGTACCCACCGCATATTATTACGAACAAACCGGGGTTGGACTAACGCTTCTCAATTTTCCGCGTCAAGCCGGAGGACTTCACGTCGGTGTATTGGGACTCGGCGCCGGGACGCTTGCAGTTTACGGAAAACCTGGCGACGTTTATCGCTTTTATGAAATCAATCCGGTGGTTATTGACCTGGCGCGTGGCCGCGGTGGATTCTTTTCTTTCCTATCCGATAGCAAAGCCAAAATCGAAATCGTGCCCGGTGACGCGCGCATCTCTATGGAACAGGAAGTCGCCAGCGGCGATCTTCAAAACTATAACGTGCTCGTGCTGGATACCTTTAGCGGTGATTCCATCCCGGTGTATCTGCTTGACAAGGAAGCATTTGGTGTTTATCTTCGCCAGCTTCAACCGGATGGAGTTTTAGCAGTCCACATTACCAACACGTTTCTGGATTTGAAGCCGGTTGTATTTGACTTGGCAAAGTATTATCATTTGAATATGGCTTTGGTTGAATCACAAGGCAATGGCACGACGCATAGCTTTGCACGATGGGCTTTGCTAACGCGGAGTCCATCGTTCCTTCACATTCCAGCGATTTCGAGCGCGTCCACGCCGCTTGATAATTATTCAACGAATGTCCCACTTTGGACCGATAATTTCAGTAATCTCTTTCAGGTTCTCGCGAAGCGCTGATAATTTGGTTGATCATTTGGTAGCCACAAGCACCAGAACAATGCTGGAGCGCATTTCCACCTCCCGAACTTTAACACTAAATTCCGCCTGCTCCAGCGGTTGAATAAATCTCTCTGTGACGATCTCGAAGATATTCTTTGGCGTCTCGCCGATAATTTGAAATAACCACGCCGCGGCTCTATCTGTGAATTTGCGTCCGACAATCCATGCGGCAGGCAGGACGATGAATTGACCGTCGCCTCGAAGGACGCGACGGATTTCGGATAGCGTTTTAGAATCAGAGATATATTCGGATGGAAAGGTCGAGATAACGGAATCAAATTTGGCGTCAGGGAATGGAAGCGTTTGAGCAAGTCCGCGTGCAAGATTAATTGTTTTACAGTCCCCTTTTTCGAGGCGGTTCTTTGCCAGATGAATCATCTGCATCGATTTATCTAATCCAAAGATGGATAAACCCTGGTCATGCAAAAGGTATTGAAGATATCCGGGGCCGGGACCGATCTCCAATATATTAGTTCCTTGGATGAACGGAATAATTGTTCGTACCCAGTCATTCCATCGCCCGATGGATACGACGGCCGCGACAAAATCATAGGTCCAGGCAAAGGAATGATAAAAGTGATGGAAAAAGAACCGCATGAAGCGCGAAATGAAAAGCATGGGATTCAAACAAAACAAGGGTTTGACATTCGTCAAACCCTTGTGGGCGAACCATCTTGATTAAGACGCGCTGGGCGTGTCGGTTGATTTTTTACCGGCGGGTTTGCGTAAAGATTTCGACCGCGCTTTCGCCGCGAGCGCGCACTTCCTTTGCGAACTCATCGGTTCGACTGCGAGCTTCTTTCGCTACTTCTTCTGCGCGGGAGCGGGCGATCTTTGTCAGCTCTTCCGCGCGTGCTCGAGCTTCCGCCGCTGCGGCTTCCGCGTGGGCCAATGTTTCGTCTGCAGTTTGAGAGGCGTAATCGCGCAGTTCGATGCTCTTTTCGCGGAGCAGGGCACGCGTCTCTTCGCCGCTTTGCGGAGCAAACAGCAAAGATACAACGGCGCCCGCTACGCCGCCGACGATAAAGCCAACTAGGAATGCACCAAATTCATCGCTATCAGATGCCATAGTATCTCTCCTTTTGAAATAACGAGCTTATTTACGTTTTAGTCCCATCAATTCTAACACACGTTGAATGCTTGCCAGATAACTATTAAGTTTGATGACCGGCTCGACCAAATTCTCGCCGAGGAATTCCGCGGTGCCGCGCAAGGTGTTGACCGTTTCGTTCGTGGCTTGGATGATCGGGCGGATCTCGTTTTGCAGAAGATTGATCAAGCTGGCAAGCTGGATCAGCAAAACCACCAGCGCTACGCCGATGATTAATGTCTCTAATCCGACAACGATGATGAAGACATCGCGAATCCGTCCGACTTCATCCGCGGATGTTTGTGGACGAAATAGAAAATAAATGAAGCCGCCTAGAGCAACAAGAATCACTATTACGATTGCGGTCACAGCGCCGATAATCGTTCTTGTTTGCTGTTCCTGAGCTTTTCGCGCCGCGACCTGTTCAGGCGTTAGCGGAGGTGGAGCAGGTGGAGTTTGTGTTTGAGGAAGTGGTGTCGCCATGAAGTTATTATAGCATTTTATGACTGCCAAGTCTAATTTCGTTAATCAAAGATTTCGTTTCGTCTGATCTTTTTGATTGCTGATAGATGCTTCTTTGCCGCGAGCCTCTTTTCTTTTGATGCTTTTGTCGGTTTGGTTTTCTTGCGCGGCTTTGGTTCTTCAGACGCTTTGCGGAGGAGCGCGATCAACCTTTTAACAGCGTCCTGACGATTTTGTTCCTGAGTGCGAAATCTTTTAGCCTCGATGATCAGTTCACCTTCATTGGATATTCGTTTGGTCGCGACTTTTGCCAAGCGGGATTTGATGATTTGAGGCAGAGATGAAGCATGGATATTGAAGCGAAGCTGAACGGCATTCGCGACTTTATTGACGTTTTGCCCGCCGGGGCCGGATGCGTGAATATATTCAAAGTGAAGCTCGCGTTCATCAAGCTGAAGTGATGGTTTGATTTGAATCATTGTGTTCAAGTACAAAGCCCTCTCCAATTTTGGAGAGGGCTTTGTAAGCATGCCTAGAACATTAAGGCGTTGACCGTGTCTATCATATCGGGAGCCGGTCTGAGGTCCGCTTCGGTGAGGCGGTTGAGCGGAGAATCAGTCAAGTTGTAGGTTTCTGTCAGCGAGGGTTTGCTGGTGTCAACGTACAAAAGTCCGGTGATGAGCCAGTTGTTGCGCTGCGCTTCTTCCAGTTCGCGCAAGGCCTCGAAGCGGTTGGTCGGATCGTAGCCCTTTTCAAGGTTTTTCAAAATCACGACAGAGCCGTCGTGCATGTTCACCTCTCGGACTTCGCCATCTTCCATCTCGCGTTCCAGCACGATCTCGTTGCGCGGCGCAATATAGGTGATGTCGTGAAGCGGCTCCTCATGATCCTTCCCCCATGCATACGAGTGATAGGTGTTATCTTGATTATTGAAAGTGACGCATGGGCTGATGATGTCGAGCACAGCGATGCCATCGTGAGCCAGCGCGGCTTTGAGCAATTCCTTGACTTGTTTCGCGTTGCCAGCGAATGAGCGCGCCACAAACGTAGCATTCGAGGCCAACGCTTCCATGCAGATATCCACCGGCATGTATTGATTGGCGCCCTGCTTTTTTAATTCAAGGCCCTTTTCAGCGGTGGCTGAGAACTGTCCTTTGGTCAATCCATATACGCCGTTGTTTTCCACAATGTAAACCATATTCACGTTGCGGCGCATCACATGCTTGAATTGTCCCATGCCGATGCTGGCGGTATCGCCGTCACCAGAAACACCGATGCCTTTAATGTGATGGTCGGCGAACAAGGCGCCAGTCGCCACCGAAGGCATGCGTCCATGCAAACCATTGAAGCCGAACGAGCGGTTCAAGAAATAAGTGGGTGATTTGCTGGAACAGCCGATGCCGCTGAACTTGACGATACTCTCCGGTACAACGTTCATTTCGTAGAATGCAGTAATGAGCTGGCTTGCAATGGAGTTATGTCCACAGCCCTGGCAGAGTGTGCTGGGCGCGCCGCGATAATCGTTCTTGGAGAGCCCAGCCAGATTGATTTGCGCGGATGCGCCAGCCATTGGAAGTGTTTGAGTCATGTCTTATCTCCTTTTGGCGGAAGTATTTTTCTTTAAGGTTTTCGTGGTCTTTGATTTGACGACTTTGGTTATTGCTTTCTGTGGTTTCTTTGCACTTTTGTATTTGGCAAGAATTCCTTCCCGAACCCATTTTGCAGATGCGGGCAAGCCGTCTCCAAACGCGACCGATTTGAACTTTAGTCCGTATTCTGGATATTCGATTTTTAACAATTTATTCATCTGTCCATTTCGATTCATTTCGACAACGAAGACTTGATCGTATTTCTTGATGAAATCAGCCACTTCATCTGTGAATGGCACCGCACGCACGCGCATGAAATCGGCTTGGATGCCGTGCTCTGTGTTGAGTTGATGCTGAGCCTCAAGGATAGCCGCTTCAGTTGATCCAAAGCCGATAATCCCTGCGCTCGCGCCTTTGACTTTATGCGTGATCGGCGCGGGTACATATTTTTTTGCGCCCTCATATTTTTTCTTCAAGCGCTCCATGTTGCGGTACCACACGGGCGCCTCTTCGCTATACTTTGCATATTCATCGTGGCCAGTGCCACGCAGGAAATAAGAGCTCGCTGGGCTTTTGTTTCCGGGGAACGTGCGATAAGGAATCCCGTCTCCGTCTTTATCGAGATAGCGAGCCCAATTCCCTTTAAGTTCTTCCAAATCCTTTTCCCATAAAACTTTCCCGCGATCCATCGGCGCATCGGGATACTTGAATGGCTGGCTCATCCATTGATTCATGCCCATGTCGAGATCGCTCAAGACAAACACCGGCGTTTGGATTTGTTCGGCAATATCGAATGCGCGCCAGCCGAATTCAAAACATTCGTTCACGCTGCCGGGCAAAAGGATGATCTGTTGCGTGTCGCCGTGGCCCATGAAGTTGGTAAAAGCCAAATCGCCTTGTGATGTGCGTGTGGGGAGACCTGTCGAAGGTCCAATCCGTTGCACATCCCAAACTACAATTGGAATTTCTGAGTAGTAAGCCAGACCCGCAAATTCAGTCATGAGGCTCAGTCCGGGGCCGGAAGTGGATGTCATGGCGCGCAATCCGCTCCAGCCTGCGCCAATGGCCATGCCGATGGCTGCCAGTTCATCTTCTGCCTGGAGGATTGCATAAGTGTGTTTGCCATCTTCGCGTTTGCGAAGCTGAGGCAGATAATCATTGAGCGCTTCCGCCAATGAAGATGCTGGCGTAATGGGATACCACGCTGCGAACTGCACTCCTCCAAAGATGGACCCGATAGCGGCTGCCGTGTTTCCATCAGCCATGATCAGCCCATCGGTCTTATGCATGGGTTCGACATAGAATGGATCCTTCTTTTCAAGATTTGTCTTGGCCCATTCCGCCGCGGCTTTCACGGTATTGAAATTCATATCAATGGGCTTTTGCTTTCCTTTGAAGTGAAAATTCAACGCCGCATAAACCTTATCAATGTCGATGCCAAGCATGGTTGTCAGCACGCCTACATAAACCATATTGCCGACCAGATCGCGAAAATCCGATGGAACATTCGGATCGCTGCGCACGATTTGTTTAACGGGCATCGGATAGGCTGTGATATCACTTCGGGTGATGGGCTGTTTAATATCGTCAGCGTAGAAGAAAGCTCCGCCCGGCAAAACCGTTGCGAGGTCGCACGCGCAAACGAATTGGGATTGATGGCTACCATCACCTCCGTCTCATCGCGGCGTGCAACAAACCCATCTTTATTAACGCGTATGGTGTACCACGTGGGCAGACCTTGAATGTTGGAGGGGAATAGGTTTTTACCCGAAACGGGAATTCCCATCTTGAAGAGCGCGCGCAGGATTGTTGTGTTGGCAGTTTGGCTGCCTGAACCGTTCACCGTTCCAACCGTGATCGAGAAATCATTGACTACTTTGTTCATTTTTCTCCTTTGGATGAAGATGGGCGTTGAGCCAGCAAATCTGTATGTGCGATAAGCGCCTCACGCCCAGCCGAATAATTGCCACTGCAAATACTTTCAACCATCTGACCGTGATACTCCCATACCTTATGTAGATAATTTATACTGCCCGCATACATATTCAGTCCCACTGATTCATACGCGTCCCAATATGCTTCGAGAATGCCGGTAACGAACGGATTGTTCAAACGGCTGTATATCAACAAATGCAATGCGCGGTGCGCTTCATGCGGCACTTGCACCGGCGGGCCAAGCAGTTTTTCCTGTGCGCGGGCAATCAATGACTTAAGTTCTTTTTTGTCTTCCCTAGTTAATTTCTTAACGGCTTCATCCCAATACGCGGCTTCCAGATGGCTTCGCAATTCGGAGAATTTATGAAAGTGATCATCGTCGAGCATCAACGCATATCCGAGACTTTGCCTGACCGTGGAAGCAAAGGTGTAAGGCTTTCGCCTCATCCCCGTGCGCGGCTTGACTTCCACCAAACCCAGCGCACGCGCCACTTCGAGTTGTTCCCTCAAAGTCGCCACGCTGATTCCCAATTCGCGACTGAGTTCGGCTAGCGCAGGCAAACCGCCTTCGGCCTCCTTGTGGGAAGCGAGATAATATAAAAACTCGGAAATGTCAATCGATGGACGTTTGTTGGACATTATCTGATTAATCTGATTATTCTTAGGAATGTAGTATAATCCTGCAAGATGGATGAGTCAAGGACCTTTTGTCCGGGAGCATTGCTTACCATTGTGCTTTATAGCGAAAGCCGTGCAAAAAATTTGTGACTCTTAACCAAAGATAATTTTTCAAGGTAGTGTATAATTATAAAAGGCAAGTTCTGCATTCTACGCAACAAGGAATCTATGGCAAGCACATTTTCATTACCAGCGGACTACTGGAAAACGCTCGAAATCACCAAGCAAGACGTTGAAACCCTGCATACATATTTGTTCGAAGCTGAAACTCCTTTGACAGCACATGAGTTAGCACCAATATTGGTTGAGACTCGGGTCAAGATGGAGATGGACGCTGAACGTAAGAAGCGCGAATCCGGCGGGAAGATATATTTGCCGAATGCTCGTTACGTAGTCGGCGATGATATTGTGTTTCCAAACATGAGTTGGGCAAAGGGAAAAGTATTGGCGACGCGTCCCGGTCGGAATCCGGATGTGGCCGAGTTTGAGGTCGTGACTGTTGAAATGCAAGACGGTGTTCAGCGCCTCTTTGCTTCTGCCTTAGCGAATCATATTTTGAATAATGGGTCAGCGGAAGCTTCTCAGAGTGCGGATCTCAATGCAGATTCCGTTTTTCGTGAATTCGGCGAAGAGGTCGAAAAAAAGATCGAGGCGGCATTTTCCAATGACGATGAATTGGTAAAGATTGCGGGCTGCTGGTTTCCTCGCGGATTACTGATCGACGTTAATGAAGGTCATCTAAATTTGGCCGAAGCAATCTTGGATATGGCACAGGGAGAACCTCAGCCGGCCTCGGCATTATTGAAGGATATCGAATTGCCTGTGGGCCTCAATCCCAAGCTGGCCGAGTTTTCGTTGAATTATGCTTTGCAATCCGATCAACGTTTTGATGACGTGGGTTCGGCAGGCGAAGTATTATGGTGCCTGCGCCGATTGGAGCCGAACGGCGTACGCGACTTGCCATCATTTTTGCAGTATGAAAAAATTGATTATGATCGCTCCATGTTGGATGAATCCATGTTGAAGCTTGAGACCCAACTGGATGATGAGTTGAGCGAGGAAAATAGAACTGGCCACAAGGAGATCAAGGAAGTTACGATCAGTCTGATCTATCCGCATTTACGCGCGGGCACTTTGCCTCTTTCGTCTAGAACGCGTTCATTGTTTCCGACTGCTTATAAGTCGCCGCGCGTTCGATTTACTCTGGTAGATGCCAGATCAGGCATCAAGATGCCCGGGTGGGTCGTGCGCGAACATGAATATGTTTTTGGACTCCGCGAATGGTATAAGTCTCATCAACTGATGCCTGGGAGTTTGGTCGTAGTGCGGCGCGGACAGAAACCCGGAGAAGTGATTGTAGAGGCCAAAACCCAAAGGTCTTCCAAAGATTGGGTGCGCACACTGATCGTCGGCGCAGATGGCGGCCTGGTGTTTGCAATGTTAAAACAGCCAATCACGGCGGAGTTCAATGACCGGATGGCAATTTATGTGTCCGATTTCAAAGTGCTTGATCCGCTTTGGGAAAAGAAGCGTTCGTTTGAGGATCTGGTGTATATAGTGATGCGTGAATTGACCAAGCTTAACCCTCAAGGACATGTCCACGCGCAGGAATTGTACGCGGCTTTGAATCTGGTTCGCAGGATTCCTCCGGCGCCGTTGTTTGCATTGCTGGCGAGTCAACCGCGCTTCATTCATGTGGGCGATTTGCACTTCCGTCTGGAGGAACAGCAATGAGTTTGTTGAAGCCCGGTATCCAGACGCCCTTTCATATTGACTTTGATTGGTGGAAACAAAACGAAAGTGACTGGCATGTATTTCTGCGCTCGCTCCTGTGCCCTGCACATCAGCAGTCATTGGCGAATGTGGAGGAGGGTGAGATGATCGATTGGATCGATCCGCAAACGGCGGAGGTAAAATCGGTAGACGGAATCCAACACGCGCTGATGAGTCATTGTGCGCTCCAACCCGATTTCGTCGACGAGCATACTGCGATGGTGGAAGCGGTCTTCCGCGTGTTTTTGGCAAATGGCAACCAACCCATGACCGCTGAAGATTTATCCAATAGATTAAATCGTCCTGCGATAACTATTCTAAGAACGTTGAGCGGGGCGCGCATCTATCGAGGCTTGCGGCCGCTTGGCCTGTCGAGGCCGGAAGAAAATATAGTGGACGAGGCGTCTACAATAGAGGCATGAGGGCAGATGCCCCTGTAGCTCAATGGATAGAGCACCTGCCTTCTAAGCAGATGGTTGTGGGTTCGAAATCCCGCCAGGGGCGCTGAGTTAAGATAATTTATTGGTTCAGAAAAGGAGCGAATCTATGGCTGCGGAACGGTTTGGTATATATAAAACTGGCGGCAAGGATGTTACTGTTATCGGTGAGGATATTAAAGTGGGAAAAACCGCGCCGGACTTCAGTGTTCACGCATTGGATTGGTCGGTGAAACGCGGTTTGGCAGATACTGCCGGTAAGGTGCGAATTATCGCGGCGGTTCCATCCCTTGACACCGAAGTGTGTGACCGCGAAACACGGCGCTTCAATCAGGAAGCGGCCTCGCTTAGCAAAGACATTGTCATTGAAGTGATCAGCACTGATCTGCCGTATACGCAAAAGCGCTGGTGCGGCGCGGCTGGCGTGGACCAAGTGATAGTTCTGTCTGACCATATGACTGCGGAGTTTTCTGAGAAATACGCCGTGTTGGTCAAAGAGCGCCGGATCTGCCGTCGTGCCGTGTTTGTCATTGGTAGGGATGATAAGGCCGTTTATGCGGCTTATATGTTAGCGTCGGGCGACGAACCCAATTACACCGAAGTTATCGAGGCCGCCAAGAAGGCATTGGGTTAGCGGTATGATGCAAGGAGTAAGATTATGCCTACGGTGATACGCAGATCGGAGACGATCACATTGACCGAGAAACGTCGCGAGATTCTTCATGCGGTGGGCTGGCAGGTGATGCAAAGCATCTGGAGTCCGCCAACGGACGTCTATGAAACCGAAAAGGAATATATCGTGCGCGTCGAAATCGCCGGAATGCGTGAGGCCGATTTCGAGGTCATCTTTGAGAATGGGTTTCTGTTTATTAGCGGAGTCCGCCCCGACGTCTCGGAGCGACGCGCTTTTCATCAAATGGAAATCCGCTTTGGAAAATTTTCCACATCCATTGCGGTTCCGGGACCCGTTGATCTGGATCATTCCGAAGCCGAATATGAAGGTGGCTTCATGACCGTTGTGTTGTCAAAGGCAAAACCCAAGGAAGTTAAAATCGAGGAATGATGCCTGCTTCCCGCTGGCAAACCAGCATGGCTGAATTATTTGAATGGATGGGGCAGGCCGACGATGAGCTGAAGATGCTTGTACCGTCGGTCTTTTCTCGATTCGCGAAAAAAGAAGACCTGCCTGAAAAGGACGACGCGCAAAAGAACGACGCGCCGAAATATCCTGATGTACTTCCGATTCTACCGCTGCGCGGTGTGGTGGTTTATCCGCAGACGGCGGTGCCGCTTACCGTTGGACAGCCGCGTTCGATTCGCCTCGTGGACGATGTGGTGGGTGCCGATAAATTGGTTGGTCTTGTGGCCGCGGTGAATCCGGAGCTTAAATCGCCGGGGCCCAATGATTTATATAAAGTCGGTGTGGTTGCTACGGTGCATCGCCTTTTGCGCGCGCCGGATGGAACGGTCCGCTTGCTGGTTCAAGGCATGGATCGCTTTCGGCTTGGAGAGTTTGTCGAGGAAGAGCCATATCTTAAGGCCAAGATTCTTCTCGCCCCTGAGGTAGTTGAAGAGGGCTTGGAGATTGACGCGCTGGCGCGCAATGCGCGCGATCAGTTCCAGCAAATCACGCAGATGATTCCGTCGTTTCCTGAGGAGTTGGTCAATTCGATCACCACGCTGGAAGATCCTTTACAAATCGTTTACACGATTGCCAATTTTCAGCGAATCGATTTGAAAGACGCTCAGGGCATCCTTGAGATCGATTCCGTCAGCGAGAAACTTCGCAAGTTAATCGGCTTGTTGGTGCGTGAAGCCGAGGTTCTGACTCTCGGACAAAAAATCCAGAACGAAGCGCGCGGCGAGATCGAAAAGGTCCAGCGCGAATATTATCTGCACGAGCAGATGAAGGCCATTCAAAAGGAACTCGGCGAGAAAGACGAACAAGCCGCCGAAGTGGATGAGTTCCGTAAAAAAATTGACGATGCCAAGATGCCGGAGGAAGCCGGAAAACAGGCACGCCTTGAATTGGATCGTCTCTCACGCTTGCCAACTGCCGCCGCTGAATACGGTGTGATTCGCACTTACCTTGATTGGCTGGTGACATTGCCCTGGTCCAAATTCACCGAAGATAATCTCGACATTACTCATGCCCGCGAAATATTGAATGCCGATCATTACGGACTGGAAGATGTAAAGGATCGCATCCTGGAGTTTCTTGCGGTTCGAAAGCTGCGGCTGGATCGCAAAGATGAAGTCAAGGAGCCATCGAAAGATCAGATTCGACATGAACGCGAAGGCGTGATCTTATGTTTCATTGGTCCGCCGGGAGTTGGAAAAACTTCGTTGGGACAATCCATTGCACGCGCTATGGAAAGAAAATTTATCCGTGCTTCGCTTGGCGGAACGCGCGATGAGGCGGAAATCCGCGGGCATCGCCGGACATATATCGGCGCGTTGCCGGGACGCATTTTGCAATCGCTTCGGCGCGCTGAAACCAGAAATCCCGTCTTTATGCTGGACGAGGTGGATAAACTCACCTTTGATTTTCATGGCGATCCGGCTTCGGCGCTGTTGGAAGTCCTTGACCCGGAACAAAATTCGGAATTCCGCGATAACTATCTTGAAGTCTCTTTCGATTTATCGCAAGTCTTTTTTATTACCACTGCAAATACCGCCGAGACGATCCCTGGTCCATTGCTTGACCGCATGGAGATCATTTGGCTTTCCGGTTATACCGATAATGAAAAGATTGCCATCGCGAAAGGATATCTGATCCCGCGTCAAATTCGCGAGAATGGCTTGCGCCCTCAGGAGCTAACTTTTAGCGATGAAGCTTTGCAAAAGATCATCCGCGACTATACGCGTGAGGCCGGCGTTCGTAATCTGGAGCGAAAGATCGGCGCAGTCGCCCGCAAAGTCGGGACTCGTATTGCGGAAGGCAAAGGCGATAAGTTTAATATCACGCCCGAACAGATCGAAGAGTTTCTCGAACATCCAATTTATTTTGGCTCGGAAGAATTGAATGAACGTACTTCGGTTCCGGGTATTGTGCCGGGATTGGCATATACGCCATTTGGCGGCGATATTTTATTCATCGAAGCGACGCGCATGCCCGGCGGGCGCGGCTTTCAGATCACGGGTTCGGTTGGAAATGTGATGCAGGAATCCGCGCGGGCGGCACTATCGTATGTCCGCTCGCGGGCTGAAGCGATGAATTTGCCGAACGATTTCTTTGAAAAGAATGATATTCACTTGCACGTCCCAGCTGGCGCCACCCCAAAGGATGGACCCTCAGCAGGCGTGACGATGGCCACAGCTTTGGTGTCTTTGATTTCTGGGCGTAAAGTCAAACCGCATCTGGGAATGACGGGTGAGATCACGCTTCGAGGGCAAGTCCTGCCGATTGGCGGCGTGAAGGAAAAAGTCCTAGCCGCGCACCGCAACGGTCTGCGGACGGTGATTCTGCCGAAGCGCAACGCATATGATCTCGAGGATGTTCCCGACGAAATCAAAAAGTCCATGGAATTTATTTTCGTCGAGACAGTTGACGATGTTTTGAATGCCGCCTTGGAATCGGCGCCGAATTCAGTTCGTGGGAAAAAGATTCCCGTAAAGAAGGATGTCAGGAAGCAACCCAAAAAGGGAAAGGCGAATGGCAAAGTTAAAAGTCTTAGTAGCAGAAGATGATCCTACTATGGTCAATCTGCTGAAAACGCTATTAAAGATGGAAGGCTTCCAAGTCATCGCGCCTGCTGCGGATCAAGACGTTGTGAAGGTGGTTCATGATCATTGCCCCGACATTTTGTTGATGGATGTCCATCTTTCGAACCAAAATGGTTTGGAGATCCTGGATTCGATTCGGAAGTCGGCGGATGGATGTGCGGCGCGTATCATTATGATATCCGGCCTCAATGTCAAAGACGAATGCCTGAAGCGCGGCGCCGATGGATTTCTTCTCAAACCGTTTATGCCGGACGACCTGATTCAAATGCTAAAAGGAAATATAAACCTGCCGTGAATTCCTCGCACGTTGATCTTCGTGAGTTTCGTTTTCCTAATGATTATGATGCGGTGATGCGATTTTGGGAGAGCATCGAAAAAGGAGTGCACATCGGTCCATCGGATGGGCCCGCAGAAATTCAAAAAAAAATTCAACGCGACCCGGATCTGTTTCTCGTTGCAGAATTGAATAATGAAATTGTCGGAACCGTGATCGGCGGTTTTGACGGACGCCGCGGCATGATCTATCATCTGGCCGTTGCCGCCTCGTTGCGCGGACAAGGGATCGGATCCCGATTAATGAGCGAAGTCGAATTCTCGTTTGCGTGCCAAGGGATGTATCAAAAGTTATTTGGTAGTCCTGCGCGATAACATCGAAGCGATGAAGTTCTATGAACGTATCGGCTGGGAATCAATGGATCGAAGTCGTGCTTTACGGAAAAGAATTCGAATGAGTCTTCGCTTTGCAGTTCTCACGGTTTCTGATCGCTCTGCGAGCGGTGAACGCTCTGATGCGTCTGGCCCCGCACTGATTGAGATGATCAAGCACCAGGGCTGGGAAGTGATCCGTCAAAACGTTCTGCCTGATGATTTCAGCCTCATAAGCGAGTCGCTGGAGAGCTGGTCGGATCGCGATAATGTGGATGTTATTTTAACCACCGGTGGAACAGGCTTTTCTCCGCGAGATGTCACACCGGAAGCGACGCGCGCGGTGATCGAGCGCGACACACCGGGGCTAGCCGAAGCGATGCGGGCGGCGAGCGCCGCCAAATCTCCTCACGCCATGCTCTCACGCGCGGTGACCGGTATTCGCGGCAGGGTTTTGATCATTAATTTGCCGGGCAGCCCCAAAGCCGCGGTTGAAAATTTTCAAGTTGTAATTCCGGCACTGGAACACGCAGTAATGTTGTTGCGTGAAGACCCCGACGCGGAAAAAGGGCATTAGAAAGTTGTAGTATAATCCCGCCGCTTGAAACCTTTCGCTTCATCTGAATCATTCACCGGTGAAGGGATAAAATAAAATAAGGAAAGATGTATGATTGATGTAAACGATCTTCGCAAAGGGGTAACTTTTGAACTGGATGATGCGCTCTTCAAAGTGCTGGAATACAGCCATAATAAATCCGGGCGCGGCAACGCCTCCATTCGTATCAAAGCGCGCAACATGCTGACCGGCTCCAACATTGAAAAGACTTTTCAGTCCGGCGACCGCATACAGGATGTGCGTCTCGACTTTCATAATGTTTCTTATTTATACGGAGACGGCGAGTTCTATCACTTCATGGACAGCGAAACTTTTGAACAGCCTGCCATTCGAGGTGACGTGCTTGGCGACGACGCTTTGTATTTGAAAGAGGGCATGGAAGTTAAGTTAACCTTCTATAAAGGCGAGCCTTTAGATATCGAATTGCCGACCTCGGTGGATCTGAAAGTGATTGAGGCAGATGTGGCCGTGCGCGGCGACACGGCTACCGGTGTAACGAAAAAGGTCAAGACGGATACTGGACTTGAAGTTCAATGCCCGAATTTTGTCAAAATCGGCGACGTGATCCGTGTAGACACACGCACCGGCGAATATGTAACGCGTGTCTAATTCATCACATCTGATTACCACGGACGGATAACTCAAAGTGCCAACGCCCACGGTTATCCGTCTTTTATCTTATGAAAACTCCTGCTGGCAAAGACTGTAAATATTTTTACGGAGATTACTACCGAGGTCGCGACTTGGAAGAGTGTAATCTTCTTAAGGCTTCGAATCAAACCTGGTCTGCAGACCTGTGCCGCACTTGCCCCGTGCCGGGAATTTTGCAGGCCAACGCCTGTGAGTTTTTGCAGCTACGCGGAGTTGCGAATCGCCCCTTCACGGCTGGATTTCAGCGACGCGTTCAAGTGACAGCGTATTGCGAGAAGACTCACAGGAATGTAAACGAGCCGCACATCGGCTGCGGGGAATGTCATCCGCTTCCGCCTGTATTTGAAATAAAACCAAAATAAATTTTCGAAATACTTTTCATTTCGCCTCGAAGAAAAATTCAATATGACTCTCACCCTTCTCTTTGACCTTGATGACACTTTGCTTGAAACCAACATGGGTGCTTTCATCCCTGCTTATTTTCAGGCGCTGTCGAAGCACCTCGCGGAATATGTTCAGCCCGAAAAAATGCTGCCTGCATTGATGAAGGGCACTGAATTAATGCTTGCTAGCGAAGATCCGACGCACACATTGCAGGAGGTCTTTGAGGCTTACTTCTATCCCAAATTGGGCGTTCCTAAAGAGCAAGTTAATCATGTGATCGAACAGTTTTACGACGAAGTGTTTCCATCCATTGGCAGCGTAACTAAAAAACGTGAGGGTGCGGTGGAGTTGGTGAATTGGGTATTTTCAAAAGGCTATCGCGTTGCGATTGCGACCGATCCGCTTTTTCCGCGCAAAGCTGTCTATCATCGCATTCGTTGGGCGGGTCTCGACCCTGAACGCTTTGAGCTCGTTTCGTCTTTTGAAACATTTCATTTTACAAAATCGCATCCCGCTTATTTTGCCGAAGTGCTGGGTCGACTCGGCTGGCCCAATGATCCGGTTTTGATGGTGGGCAATGATGTTGACCGCGATCTTAAACCTGCGCAAAGTTTGGGATTGAAAACATATCACGTGAATGAAGAGTCCGCCTCGGGGCCCGGATCCGAAGCGGCTGGCAGCGGCAAATTATCTGATCTACGCTCGTGGTTGGAGTCCACCGATCCTGAATCGCTCGAGCCGTTGATTCAGAAGCCTGTGGCAATTCTTGCGGTGATGTTATCTACTCCGGCTGTCTTGCAGAGTCTCGTTGCATCCGTTCCCGATAGAGCCTGGCCGCGCAAACCCGTTGCTGATGAATGGGCGTTGGTGGAAGTCATCTGCCATTTGCGCGATACCGAATGCGAGATCCATCAAATGCAGGTAAACACTCTTCTTAAGGAGAATGAACCGTTTATTTCCCGCCCCGACAGCACGGTGTGGGCGAAGGAACGGAATTATTTGAAGGAAGATGGCCGGAAGGCGTTGCAGGATTTCGCGTCTGCGCGCATAGAGACGCTGGCGAAGTTGAAGGGGCTGGACGATTCGATTTGGAAACAAAAGGCGCGTCATGCAATATTCGGTCCAACGCATTTTCAAGAAGTCATTGGCTTTATGGCAGACCATGACCGCATGCATATCCAGCAGGCTTGGAAGATATTAAAGACTTTTTAGAGCCGCATCGCTTTGTCCTTTCGAGTGTTATCATTGCCATGAGTAAATAGGACAAGATTCACTTGTCCTATTTTTTTAGGAGAGTGTTATGACGAAACGAGTTGTTGTGACTGGGCTGGGATGCATAAGTCCATTGGGAAATAATGTCTCAGATACCTGGTCCTCCTTATTAGCTGGAAAATCCGGCGCGGGTCCCATCACCCGATTTGATGCGACTAAGTACAAGACGAGATTCGCCGCGGAAGTAAAAGGCTTTGACCCTATAGCTTTCCTGGGCGCGCGCGATGCGCATAAGTTTGATCGCTATGCACAACTTGCAATGGTCGCCGCGCAGGAAGCGTTGACTCAATCTGGTTTGACGATTGACGATTCGAACCGAGACCGTGTGGGGATTTTGATTGGCACAGGCATCGGCGGGATCGGCACCTTTATGGAAAACGTTGATGCACTGCGTGAGCGGGGCCCCGAACGCGTCAGCCCTTTTCTGGTTCCGATGATGATCGCAGACAGCGCGGCCGGTCTGCTTGCCATTCGCACCGGGCGCGCGGCCCGAACATGGCAATTGCGTCCGCCTGCGCTACCGGAACGAATGTCGTCGGCGAGGCGTTAGAAATGATTCGGCGCGGCGCGGCGGATGTTATGTTTGCAGGCAGTTCCGAGGCGGCGATTGTCGAGCTGACCATTGCCGGGTTGAATGTCATGACCGCTCTCTCCACGCGCAATGACGCGCCTCAGAAAGCTTCGCGGCCCTTCGATAAAAAGCGTGATGGGTTTATGATGGGCGAAGGCGCGGGCATGATCGTGCTCGAGTCGCTTGAACACGCGCAGAAGCGCGGCGCGAAGATATTATGTGAGTTGAAGGGCTATGGAACATCGGATGATGCGTATCACATCTCTGCGCCTGACGTAAACGGCGCGGGCGCAGCTATCTCGATGAAGCACGCCATCGACGATGCGGGCCTGAAGACTACTGATATTGGTTACATCAACGCGCACGGTACATCGACAATACTGAACGATAAGAGTGAAACCACCGCGATTAAAACGGTTTTCGGTGAACACGCCTATAAAATTCCCGTCTCATCCACCAAATCCATGACGGGCCATTTACTCGGCGCCTCCGGCTCGGTGGAGGCCGTGATTTGCGTCAAGGTGTTGCAGGAAAATATTTTGCCTCCCACCATCAATTATGAAACGCCCGACCCGGATTGTGATTTGGACTATGTTCCGAATACGGCGCGTCCAGCCAAGCCGAAACATGTGATGTCCAATTCATTTGGCTTCGGCGGTCATAATGCAACGCTGATCATGAGCCGCTTTGAGTCTTAATTTGAACTTTGTGATAAAGCTTAATCCGTTTATGACGGTTGCTTGAAAAGGAATCCTTATGCCATATGCACATATCACAGGGTGGGGGATGTCCGTTCCCGAAACTGTGTTGACCAACGACGATCTATCTAAAATGATAGATACCAACGATGCGTGGATTCGCGACCATACCGGTATTCGTGAACGGCATATTGCGCGCGAGAATCAATTCCCATCCACACTGGGCGTTGAGGCTTCTATTAAAGCGCTTGAAGTTGCCAACGTTCGACCCACCGATCTTGATTTGATTATCTGCTCAACTTCTTCGCCTGAATATATTTTTCCGGCAACCGCCTGTTTGATTCAAGATCAACTGGGCGCGTCCAAGGCGGGCGCATTCGATCTCTTGGCGGCTTGCAGCGGATTCATCTATGGCATGAACATGGCGGCGCAATCGATCCGATCCGGCTCGATCAAAACCGTGCTCGTCATCGGCGCTGAAACGCTTTCGCGTTTTGTGGATTGGAAGGATCGTAACACGTGCATCCTATTTGGCGATGGCGCGGGCGCATTTGTTTTGCAGGCCAGTGATCAGCCGGGGGGAGTTTTGTCAGCGGTATTGCACTCGGATGGTTCCGGCGGCGATTCGCTGTCCGTGCCTGCCGGTGGAAGCCGCTATCCTGCAACGGAAGCAACCATACGCGAGGGAAAGCATTACATTCAAATGGACGGAAATAAAGTCTTCCGATTCGCGACGCGCGTGATGGGCGATGCTGCCAAAGAGGCGTTGGAATTGGCTGGATTGACGACGGAGGATGTTCAATGGATCATCCCTCATCAGGCTAATTATCGAATTATAGAAACAGCCGCCAGGTATTTAAAGATGCCATTGGATAAATTCATTATCAATGTGGATCGCTATGGCAATACATCTACTGCATCCATCCCGATTGCGACGGTGGAAGCCGCGGAAAAAGGATTACTTAAACCAGGCGACAAAATTGTGTTTGTCGGCTTCGGCGCGGGGCTGACGTGGGGAGCGCTGGCCGCTGAATGGAGCGGGGCTTTGCCCGTCGAGCATAAAGTTCACCCTGAACGGTATCGATTCTGGGCGCGGGTTCGCTCTGTATTCAATCGCCTGTTTCGTTTGGTCGAAGGATTGATCTGGGGCCGCAATTCCTAAATCTTGGGAAGAATATGTTTTCGATAGCGATCTCGGAACTGATCATTCTATCAATCATCGTCATCCTGCTGTTTGGACCAGACCAAATCGGCAGGGGAATTCGCGGTTTCTGCAAAAACTTGCAAGGGCAAAACCAGTCGGCAGTCCGGCAGGAGCCGCCTGAGGATAGAGAAAACAAAAGCAACTGATGCGATCCCAACATAAAAAATCGAGTCCAAAACGGACTCGATTTTTTACTTTATTTTTGGCTTGTCGGCAACCATTAGAAACGTCGTTATTTCCAACTTGATACTTGAATCCAGTTGAGGTCTTTATCAACAGTTAATAATGATCCAGGTTGGTAGATCTTCTTGTTAACTGTTACGGTTTCCATAACCGTAATCTTCACTCCATATGATTTCCAGTAAGCCGTTTTCGTTTCACTCATGGGATATGTGCCTCCAGGGGCAATTCTAATTTTAGACTTGTCGGAACTACATATTATTCCATTTGCAAACACCCAGATTCCATCAGAGGATATATATGAGACTTCCGCATCTGTACAACTAAACTTGACACCCGGAGAATATGTACTGATTATCTCAGAATATGTTGGGGGCGTCGGCGGAACCAGAGTTGGCGTAGATGGAACGCTGGTTGCAGTTGGAGCAGTCTGCACAAATGTACCGCAACTCGAAATCAATAGGCTAATCACCAGGAAACAAAAAAATGTGGATTGATGTTTTGTGTTCATTAAGCGAATCGCATAGTTTTTTTGTTTATAGCAGAGTATAAATTCACGCTATGGAGCAAGCCGTTCTAACTTGGAATAACATGGATGGATTGCAGAATATGCTTAAAGAAATTTTTAATCCGTTGGATCAAACCTGGACCGGGAGTTGGATTCAATCTTAATGGTTGGTGCGGCGCCTGATTGAAATCGAAATCCTGAGTCAGGTCGCCAAGGATGGATACGTTTTCGCGTACGGTCGGACGAGGATCGGGACGTCCGTCCGTTTGCGGGTTGATGCGCTGGCTGCTCATAAAGTCGTCTTCGATAAATTTGACATATGCATCGAAACTGAGAGTTCTGGTGATCAATATAACCTTTCTTGGCGTAAGGACTGATGACGAGCCCGGGCACGCGAAATCCATATCCGTTTTGATCCACTACTGGTGGAACTACATGATCGTAAAAGCCGCCCCAATCATCCCAGGCTAAAAATATCGCGGTGCTCGGCCAATCCGGGCTTTGCATAATGGCGTTGATCAAACCCGTGACATATGTTTGTCCAATCGTGATGTTCGCTGGTGGATGTTCGCTGGTTCGATCGTTGGGAATGACCCAGACCACATTGGCAAGGGTGCCGGTTTGAGCGGCGGTGTAGAATTTATCAAGGGTCTGAATATTGCTCAACTGCTTATCATCTTTAACTGTATCGAAAAACGGAAGCGGATTCCAGATTTCCGGTGTTGTCGCTTTTTGGGGCTTGGGAGCGCAGGCTATCGGACCAGTCTCTTCATCGCAATCGGGCTGGGTTCCTGGAGCTACATAGTAAGCCCATGAAACATTGTTCTTATACATCAGATAGGTTAGATCCGTCCAGGCATAAATGGGCGCTACATATGGTTTCACGCCCATGACGATGCTATCGGGTTTATCAATCTCGCTGGTGCAGCTCATCGGGTCGTGATTGGCGCATTTTGCCGACCATTCCGAGACCATAAAAAGATGCGATGGAAAACTCCACGAATCAGTGGGCTCAAACATATGATCCTGGAGCACAAAATTTTCCGCATATGTCCAATAGTTGGGAATCTCGCGCGCATCATGATAGCCCATCACATCGGGCATACTTCCGATCATTCCTTGGGCGCAGTTCGGATCATCGTTGTGCTGGCAGTAGGTTTGAACTGCGTCTCTTTGAACTTCAATAAACCCATCCATCTTCCCGCCATCGAGGTCTGTAAGGGCGGCACCCCATCCATGACCGCCTCCCGTGTTGACAACATTCGGATCATGATACGGTTTAACGCATTGTTTGGTCTTTGGGTCGGGTACACAGACGGTTGGAACGCCGTTCTTCATTGGGATTCCGTCTGCGCCGGGATAAGTTCCAAAGTAAGAATCGAAAGAACGATTCTCCTGCATGATGACAACGATATGCTGAATTTTATGAATGCCCTGTAAATCGCTTGAAGCATTGTTCGGCTGGGACTTGGAAGCTGCACATCCCGCCGCGATGAAAAAGATCACCATCGCCGAAATGATTCGATGTTTGATATTCATCTTTCTCCTTGTGAATAAAATAAAATTACGATAATATTATACACAGCATTTTTTGGATTCCATGAAGGATTAACAAGTTCTAAGAAAAAATGATAAATGAATGTGCCTCCTCAAATAAAGTTAGACAAATTAGGTGATATGCTGAAGTATAAATTTCCCTATCGGAATTTGTTATCCCGTTGCAGCTTACAGATTTGGGTCAAATAATTTGAGCGTTAATAAAATATTGGGCAGCTAGAAAAAACGCAAAGGAATCCATAAATGAAGGTCACAAAAATATTACTTGCTTTTGTTTTTCTCGTCAGCGCAACATCGTGTGCGCCTGCCGCGCCTTTGGCACCGCGTCCGGAACATCCGAATATTATTTTCATCCTTACGGATGACATGGCCGCCACCGACCTAGCGTATATGCCAAGAACCATAAAATTGATTCAGAACCAGGGAATTACCTTTAATAAGTTCTTCGTAAGCATATCCCTATGCTGCCCATCGCGGACTTCCATTTTACGCGGGCAGTATGCGCAGAATACAAATGTAAATGACAATGCTCTCCCCGGCGGCGGATTTGACAAAGTGTATGCCCTCGGACTCGAGAAATCGATGTTGCCGGATTGGTTGAAACAGGCAGGCTACCGCACCGCTCTCTTTGGAAAGTATTTGAACTTCTATCCCGGCATGGCAGGCAAGACATACATCCCGCCGGGTTGGGATGTGTGGGCAAGCCCCGTGGACGGATTCCCTTATACCGAATTCGACTATACCCTCAATGAAAACGGCAAGTTAGTTAAATATGGCAATACGCCGCAGGATTACGGAACCGATGTATATTCGTCCTTGGCACTGGCGTTTATCAAAGACAGCCTTAGCCGCAATCAACCTTTCTTTGCCTACATCGCTACGTATGCGCCACATCATCCATATACACCTGCACCCCGCCATGCCGGAATGTATAACACAATCAATCTTCCAAAGCCACCATCCTTCAATCAAGCGAATTTGTCAAGCGAAAAGGGAACTTTTCTCTGGCGACCGCTCCTTACAAGCGACCAGATCAACGACCTTCAAGCTGATTACCGTCTCCGGATCGAATCGCTTCAGGCCGTTGATGAAATGGTCGGCAAAATTGTGGACACATTAACTGCCGCAGGAAAGTTGAACGACACCTATATTATCTTCACTTCCGACAATGGATATCACTTGGGGCAGCATCGTCTGCCAGCAGGCAAAAACACGCCGTATGAAGAAGACATCCTTGTGCCTTTCTTGGTGAGTGGACCGGACATCCGGCTAGGAACTCGCGTAAACGAGTTGACAGGAAACATCGATATTGCTCCCACTATTGCCGAGTTGGCAGGTGCGAGTGTGCCGAGTTTCGTTGACGGACGTTCGTTGGTTCCATTTCTGTTTGGTCAGCCTGTATCACAGTGGCGACAGGCTTACCTGTTGCAACGAGCCTTGATACCTGCAGGCGAAAAAGACAATGATTCAGTTGAGGAAAGCGATGCATCTGGCGAACCGAGTGGAACTCGTTGAGCCGCCGGACTCCCCCTATGACAACGTCCCGATGGCATATAACGGACTACGCACGCAACAGTACACATACCTTGAATTTTATAATGGCGTCGTCCAAATTTTCGACTTGAATAAAGATCCGTATGAACTCAATAATTTCGTTAAGACTGCTGACCCGGCATTGCTAAAGAAATTACACTTGTGGCTGACAAAGTTAAAGAATTGTGCAAGCGATTCATGCCGGAGCGCGGAGATCAACCCTTAAGGTTTAATATTTCGATGTTTTATTGGTTTTAAATTAATCCCTTTAACTCTTCGATGGAATTTACAGGCTGCTTGCAGACAAAATGTTCGCAAACATAAACCGTCGGTTTGTTTTCTTTCAGCGGACGATCCATTAATAATGCGGGCGCGCTTTTCAACGGGGGATAAGTGGAAGCGGCGATGATGGTGTTGGGTCTATATTCCGTTTGGATGAATTGAATCATTTCCTGTGCGTCTTTGGTCATCGCGTCGAACACGACTGCGATTTGCTTGCCGTTATCCAAAGCAAAGTCCGCGGCTGATAGCCAGCGCGCAAATCCCATTGGATAGCGTAGTGCCATATCGGTTGTCAAGCGAAGCGCTTTTTCCGCCGCATCGCGATATTCACCTTTATCTGTAAATGCAGCCAATTTCAACAATGCTTCACAAGCCAGAGCATTACCGGAGGGTGTCGCATTGTCCTGCAGGTCTTTCGGTCTTACCAGTAAAACTTCTCCGTCATTGGACGTATCAAAAAATCCTCCGTTTGAATTGCTAAAGCGGATAATCATATTGTCGGCTAATTCCACCGCCGCACTGAACCAGCGATTGTCAAAGTCGGTTTGATATAGCGCAAGCAAGCCGATGATCAGCGAAGCATAATCTTCGAGAAAGACTTCATCGGTCCTTTTTCCATTGCGCCATGAACGATGTAATTTGCCGTTTGAATACAAATGATTCAATAAGAAATTTGCGCTGCGGGTAGCCGACATAATATATTCAGATACTTTCTTACTATCATCAAGAACACGCCCAGCTTCCGCGAACGCGTGAAGCATCAGACCATTCCAAGCGGTCAATATTTTATCGTCAGTGTTGGGGCGGATGCGTTGAGCGTGCGCAGATAGAAGCTTGGAATGGCAATTAGCCAGTTGAGCAGCAACCGCTTCTTCGTCCAGCTTGAAACGGGCGGCGAGAGATGCATCGTCGAGTGCGCGTTGTAAAACAGTTTTGCCTTCCCAATTGCCTTTCTCTGTGATTCCATACGCCGCGCTGAAAAATTCAAAATCCGAATCATTTGTGATCGCTTCTTGAATTTCTGACTTTGTCCAAACATAAAACTTACCTTCCTCGCCTTCCAGAGTCCGCATCCAGTGATGAATAGAATCCGCCATCGGAATGGGTCAGCTCGCGCGCCACAAAATCGAGCGTTTCGATGACCACGCGTTTGAAGAAAGGTTCGCGCGTGATTTGCCAGGCGTGAAGATAAACCAGCGCGAGTTGAGCATTATCGTAAAGCATCTTCTCGAAATGTGGTACGCGCCAGAAGTTATCCGTCGAGTAGCGAGCGAAGCCTCCGCCGACCACATCGTACATCCCGCCGCGTGCCATGGACCGAAGTGCATGAAGTGCGGTCTTCAAGATTGTTTCCCGCTGCGTTGACTCGAATAAGGATCGGTGAAATAAATATTCAATTGTCATCGGTTGAGGAAATTTTGGCGCCGCTCCCCAGCCACCATAGCCCCAATCATAATTTCCCAAGATCGCCGCAGTGATTTGACTTAAGTTTTCCTGCGAAAGGCTACTAGGTTGGATTTCGATTAATGAATTCTGTTGTAATTGTTGAATGAGTTGATCTCCAACGCGATGAACCTCCTCCGGTTCATTGGCCCATGCGTTGACAATGCCAAGCAACAAGTCGCGGAAGGACGGCAGATTGTAACGCGGCACAGGCGGAAAATAAGTCCCCGCATAAAATGGATGCAGATCAGGTGTAAGGAAGATGGACATAGGCCAGCCGCCGGAGCCGGTCATCGCAGTTGTGGCTTGCATGTAAATGCTATCGAGATCGGGACGTTCTTCGCGGTCCACTTTGATGTTGATAAAGTGTTCGTTCATGATGGCGGCGATGACTGGATCTTCGAAGGATTCGTGCGCCATCACGTGACACCAGTGGCAAGCCGCGTATCCAATGCTAAGAAAAATCGGCTTGTTTTCGGCGCGTGCTTTTTTCAAAGCCTCTTGACTCCAGGAATACCAGTCAACGGGGTTGTTTGCGTGTTGAAGCAAATATGGCGATGTGGAATTTATAAGATGATTCATATCGGTCATCATAATTAACCATCCCGCCCAAGGCGGGATGGTTAATTATTGGTGGATACGTTATTCACGATTACTTCCAGGGTAAAGCCCATTACCTGGCTGGCGTTCGGCACAACATCAATGATGTAATCCTGGGAAATAGGAAGCTTCAGGCTGAAGGCAGTCGCACCGGCGGCTGAACTGACGTAGGGTTGTCCGTCGCTGAGACCATAAATTGTTAATGCGGCTTCCTTGGCCACACCGTTCAAATCAACCTCCATGCTCTGACCCTGTTGTGCAAAGATGACATAGGAAACCACATAGCCTCCGGCAGTCCTGCCTGCTACATATGTATTGTTTTTACCGAGTGGAAAAACGATCTGAGCGGGAATTTCTACCGTCAGTGTGAAGTTTTCGGAGGCTGCGCCGCCCAGCACGGTAATGTAATAATCTTCGGAAACCGGCAATAATGCGCTCAAGTTCTGTCCGGCATTGAGCAGGGATGTGCCGCCTGCTGTTTTGATCGTCATTGTAACGTCATGATTGAGCGAATCGATCGTGGCGATCATGGGCTGTCCTTGTGCGGCGTTGAGGACATAATATAAGCTCTGGCCGGGTTGGATGGTTCCGGTTACAACGCCGGCTGTGGCGTAAGTGAGAAAATTGATGCGGGTTGCGGCTGGCAGGACCGGGGTCGGAGGAAGAAGCGGGGCGGTCGGCGAAGCAGCTGGCGGAGTTGGCGATGCGGTCGGCGGTATCGCGGTCGGCGTAGCCTGTGCTTGTATCGCTGCCATGGTTGCAGCCACGATAGTCGCAACCGCATTTGGCGCTGGCGATGGAATTGCAGAATTTGAGCCGGTGCATGCGGCGATGGCAACAAAAATTGCAAGCAAAGCGATGAATGGCTTCCAAAGATTGATATATGATTTCATAACAAATCTCCTGGTTGAAAAGTATATCGTATTAATTAAGACCATAGACGAGGCAAGGGGATGATTTGTTTCGTGGTGAATAAAAAAACTCGGAAGCTTTGCAGCCTCCGAGTTGGGCGTTTCAGGATTGGTTGGTCGCGAATACCGGGTCCTTCATTCGCATGATGAGAATAAGACTGATAACGACCATCCCCACTCCCAGCCACAGCGATGAAGTAAATGCGCCATTTGAACTTTTCATGGCCACCATGATGTAAACGTATATCACGGAGACTTGGCCAATGAGTTGAATCATCCCGTTTGAAGTTCCTTCGGGCGTGGGGATGGTAATCTCGGCCGCGTATTGAAAAAGAATGGGGCCGGTGCCGATGAGGAAGAAGCCGGACCAAAATCCAGAAAGTATCAACAACCAAAAGTTCGTGGCGTACGTAATGCCGATCAAGCCGGGGATGGCAAGCAGGAATCCGATCAGCAGGTAACGGATTTGCTTTCGATGTTTATCCGAGAAAGACGGTAGAACCACCGCGCCGATGATCCCGCCGATCACCATCAACGCGCCGAACGTGCCAGCATCAGTTGGAGTAAAGCCGCGCGGACTGATGATATCTTCCACCCAGGTTTCGATGCCGTTGAATATTCCCAACCCGGCGAATGCCACGAACAAGAGCAGCCAGAAATCCTTCACGGCGAGCGCATTTTTCAAACCATCGAGCATCAATGCACGCGCCTCGTGTCCGGGCGGGCAGGGAGGCGTGGCAGGCTTCTCGCGCGTCAGGATCAAAAAGAGCAGGGATGAAAACGCAGTGATACTGCCGAAGATCAATTGCTGGGTCTGAATGGATATACCGCCTTGAAGAAGAATCGGCGGTAATGCTTCGCCGATTGCAGTGCCGAGCAGATTCGAAAGCGTGATCAATCCGACTGCAGTGGCGCGTTCTTCCAATCCAAACCATTGAGCTGGGACTTTGGTCCAGGCGTTGAGCAGGAAAGGCTGAGCAATTCCAAGTCCGATTGTGCACCACAGGACCAGCGAATAGCTTCCGGCAAAACCGCGCAGGATTCCGAAGACCGCCATCAGGATTGCGCCCACACCGACTGCGCGATAAAAACCAAATGTATCAATCGCCCAGGAGACGGGAAACGACAGCGGAATGAAGGCGATGAACCAGATTTCTGATAAGAACCCAATCTGTGAATCGGATACATGGTAGAAGCTCGCGGCAGGTGTGGTGATCGGCGCGTAGCAAATCCATAAAATTTCAATCGTAAGGTTGATGAACATGAAAACCGCCAGCACCACCCAGCGGTATCCGTATAGATGATAACTTTTGTCAGTCAATGTTGGCTCCGGTTTAATCGAAGCTATTTTAGCATATATTATGGAAACTCAAATACTCTGAATTGACGGCCTGTATTGCCTATGAAAAGACTTGCTTTATAGAAAAAACTCGGAAGCATCCAAGCTTCCGAGTTTTTGTTCGATATTAACTTTCTACAAACTCCGGGTCTTTCATTTGTGTGAGGAGAATGATGCTGATAATAACCAGTACCACTGCCAGCCACAGCGACGAAGTAAATGCGCCGTTCGCGCTCTTGAGCACCACCATGATAAAAACGTAGATGACAGAAACTTGACCGATGAGCTGCATCAACCCGTTTGAAGTTCCTTCGGGCGTGGGGATTGTGATTTCCGCTGCGTATTGATAGGCAATAGGGCCAGTGCCGATGAGGAAGAAGCCAAGCCAAAATCCGGAGAGCATCAGCAGCCAATAGTTCGTGGCATAGGTGATGCCGATCAAGCCCGGGATGGCAAGCAATAATCCGACGAGCAAATAAATCTGGCGCTTCCGCTGTTTATCCGAGAAGGGCGGCAGAGCCACCGCGCCGACGATCCCGCCGATCACCAGTAATGCACCGAACGTGCCCGCATCGGTTGGGCTAAAGCCGCGCGGACTGATGATATCTTCCACCCAGGTGGTGACGCCGTTGAATATTCCCAGCCCGGCGAATGCCACAACCAGCAGAAACCAGAAGTCCTTGAGGACAAGCGCATTTTTCAAGCCATCGAGCATCAGTGCGCGCGCATCGTGTCCGGGCGGGCAGGGAGGCGTGGCAGGTTTCTCGCGCGCCAGGATCAAAAAGAGCAGGGATGAAAACGCGGCGACGCTGCCAAAGATCAATTGCTGGGTTTGGATGGACATGCCGCTTTGCAGAAGAATTGGCGGCACGGCTTCGCCGATTGCCACACCCAGCAGATTCGAAAGTGTGATCAATCCGACGGCGGTGGCGCGCTCTTCCAATCCAAACCATTGAGCCGGAACTTTGGTCCAGGCGTTGAGCAGGAAAGGCTGGGCAAGTCCGAGACCGACCGTGCACCATAAGACCAGCGAATAGCTTCCAGCAAAGCCGCGCAGGATCCCGAAGACCGCCATCAGGATCGCGCCCACACCGACCGCGCGATGGAAGCCGAAGGTGTCAATCGCCCAGGAAACGGGAAACGACAGCGGGATGAAAGCGACGAACCAGATGATCGAAAATAATCCAATCTGCGTGTCGGATACATGATAGAAAGCCGCGGCGGGTTTGGTGATCGGCGCGTAGCAAATCCAAAGAATTTGAATGGTAAGGTTGATAAACATGAATACCGCCAGCACCACCCAGCGGTATCCGTATAGACGATAACCTTTGTCAGCCATGTTTGCTCCGATTTATTTATTTAACGGACGGTATTTTAGCATAGATTAAAAACCCCGACATCCTGAATTGGTTGCAAGTAAATTCTTGGCTTATTCGCCCAGTTCGTAAGCGCTCTTGAGCCAGCCAATCAGCTCGTCGTCAATTTCGTCGGGCGACGTCAATTTGAGCTCGTTATGGAATCGCTTGGCTGAGACTTGGTCGATCTTATGAATGCGCGGACTCTTGATCTTGAAATCCGTCCGAATGTTGAGCCATAGTGCGTCCTTGCGCGTGGACACGCCCGCCAGCGCGCTGCCATGCACGATATGAATGGATGTCTTCTTCGGCTCTTCGACGATGGGACCGAATGCCTTGATCGTCTTGATCAACCGCTCATAGATTTCGCGGACGACCAGAGCTTTGCCTTCAAAGTGGCTGGCGATGGTAAATTGATTTTTGTCCATAATACATCTTATTAATCGAGTTCTGCGTGCTTTCGTAAAAGGAGAAGCGAATCGCTAGTGTTGTCAGGAATTTGAACGTACCAAGTTTTTCTAACAGTTTTTATTTCTGCGTCTTCCATTTTATAAGCATCTCCTTTCAAAGGAGAATATTTCAATTTATTTTCTTCTCCCGCATTCCGCTTTAACTTAGGGATGTGATGCATTCCGAGCCGCTCCATATTGGTTGGATGATAGCTAAAACCTAAAAAGTAGAACTCGGTCCGCGTTGGCTAGTATTTGAAACGCATCATCAAATTGCCTTGATGTAGACTGATCCTCAGCAATGACCGTAATTTGTTTAGATGCGATTTCCGCAGATTGAGTACTGAAAACCAATTCTCCTCTATTTTCCTTTTGAACACCATAAGGAATGCCGTCTTTTGCTTGCCATGGAAGTTTTCCTAATAATCCATAAACATGTATTATTGGAATTTTGCTGATGATTTGAGCGCATTCTTCATTGCTCTTGTTATAGGTGTTTTGAATACTGGTGAACAAAAAGTGTTCTAAAGATCGATCGTAGTTGAAGGTAACAAAACCTATCACGTTACGACCGAATTCTCCCCAGCTTGCATTTAATTTATCGAATATATATTGGTAACTACCATGGTTTCTGGCGTCGTAGTCGAATAATTTATCTTCAATTTCAGCCCTTAAAATAAAAAGTGCGATAGAAAATTTGCCAATATCAGTAAATTCAGTTCGATGTTCCAAGAAAGCATCTATAGAACTTTGCTGAGATAACCGGAGTGCTTTTCCAAATTTCTCTACTTCGAACGCGCCGTACATATCATTGAGAATGTTGCGAATATATGGTGCAGATATTAAGCCAGAATTGATCCATTTATTATCGGATGTTTCTTTGAAATTTCCAAGTGCAGTACAATAAATTTGCTCAACAAGTTGGCGCCCAGATGGGAATCCATAAGGCATACTTGCGCCTGCTCCAAGAACAAAAACTGTTGGTGTTTTAATCATAATTCTCTCTAGAACGTTTTACATCCCCAACCACTTTCCAGCCTCGCGCGCCAAATTAACCGATGGTCCCTGCTTGATGGTGCAATGCGGCAAGGACTCCAAAAACAATCGCCCGTATTGCTTGGTCAGCACGCGGCGATCCAAAATCGCCACGATGCCGCGGTCGGACGCGGTACGGATCAATCGTCCAAAGCCCTGACGGAATTTCAGGATGGCTTCAGGCAAATAATATTCATTGAACGAGTCTTCGTACATTTCGGAGCGCGCAGCGATCAATGGATCGGTGGGGACATCGAACGGAAGTTTTGTAATCACCACCACCGATAGCGCATCGCCCGGCACATCCACGCCTTCCCAAAACGAACGCGTGCCCAGCAGCACGGCGCGCTCGGTAGACTTGAACGATTCAAGCAGCGCATTCGGCGAAGCGCCGTCGCCTTGTTCGTAAACATAAATATCTTCGCGCGCCAGCGGTCCCGTGATGGCTTGCGCGGTCTTCTTCAAGGCCGTGTAGGATGTGAACAGCACCAGCATTCGTCCGCCCGTGGCTTTGGCGGTGGCGATCAGCGACCGGTCGAGCGTTTGCTGATAACCCGAAGCATTCGGCTCCGGAATATCGTTGGCGACATAAAGCAGCGTGCTCGAACTCATAATCGAACGGTGAGCCTAGTTGCAACTCATCGGCTTCGTCCGCGCCGAGCGTGTTGCGCAGATATTGGAATTCATTATGCGCGGTTAGCGTAGCGGATGTTAGGATGACGCTGGCTTTTTGATGCCAGAGATTTTCTTCGATCATCGGCCCGACCCGCAGCGGCGCGGCGTTGAGTGAAAGTTTCTCGCCCCTTGGGTTGACCTCGATCCAATACACCAATCCTTGATTCGGCTGACTGATCATACCCGTCATATTGTTGTAGGCTTCGTTCAATCTGCGATAGACGTTTCCGATATCACTGATCACATCTTCGAGATTATCGTGTCCATCCGAATATAAGTCTGATGCGGCTTTATGAATCTCTTCCATTGCGTTCAACAAAAGATTCATCGTGCCGCCGGTTTCATCCCATTTTATCTCCACATCGTCCCAGTGGGGCAGAGTCCGCGTAGCGGGAAGTATCCGCGCCTGCCATGAATAATTCGATTGCGGCTGGCCTTCGCGTTGAAGCGTGGCGAACTCGCTCAGCGTGTTAAAGAATTCGCGGTTCTGTTCCTGCAAACGGAAAGCCATGTCGGTGGCGCGGCTGATCTTTTGCTGGAGCAAGCCGAAGTCCGAGGGACGAAGCGTGTCTTTGGTCTCGCCGAGCACGCGTCCGAGCACGCCTGCATTCGAGCCGCCGATTTCTTTTAACATTCGATCCATATCGAATTGAGTCAAGCGAAACGAAAGCGCGTTCGTCGTCGCGGATTCTAAGTGATGCGCTTCATCCACGATCAAATAAGAATACTCCGGCAAAACCTTGCTGCCGGTGGCAACGTCCGACAAAAGCAGGGCATGATTGACGATGAGCAGATGCGCGGTTTGCGCCGCGCTCTTGGCGCGATGAAAACGGGCACGCGCCGCCCGTGCGCTTGATGCAGGTGTCGGTGGTGCAGGCGTCATCCTCGGCGGAAATCTTCAGCCACACTTCGCGCTCGGGATTTCCGTTAAGGTTGAGTTCGTTGCGGTCGCCCGATTTGTTTTGCATTTGCCACACCAAAACTTTGGCAAGCACGCGCATCTCATCCGCGTTGCGTGGACCATATTGCCGAAGATTTTCAAAACGGCGCGGACAAAGATAATTGCCGCGTCCCTTCAACACTGCTGCGCGTAAATCCAGTTTGAGCGCCGCACGTAGATCGGGAATATCTTTTTGAATCAATTGATCTTGAAGATTGATAGTGTTAGTCGAGACAACGACGCGCGTGTTGTTTTGAATTGCAAATAACGCAGCGGGCACAAGATATGCAAATGATTTTCCCACACCGGTTCCGGCTTCGACCATTAAGTGGTTACCATGTGAAAGCGCGTTCGTCACCACCTTGAGCATTTCCACTTGCTCTGGACGATGCTCGTAACTTTCAAAGTATTGTGAGAATGGCCCTCCATATTCGAGGATAGACGCGACTTCATCGGCATTGAGTGCGTTCGGTGTTTCTGGATTCTCCAATGGCGGATAACGATCATTTCCGTCATCAAAGGTTTGCTTTTTGCTTTTTATCTTCTTTGCTTGAATGCCTTCTTTTGCCTGCGCTCGTAAAATTTCCTGAAAGATATAATTGGCATCCCAATCAATCGGCTCGCCCAGCCGGACGATCTCTGCGATCAAATCGAGCGGCAAGGCGCGCGCCATTTCATAGAGACGGCTGAAGACTCCGTGAGTAGCTCTAGCATCATCCAAGGCGCGGTGTGTGGCGGGCAGGGCAACGCCCAATTGTTTTCCAAGTGCACCCAGGTTGTAACGGCTCGCATTTGGAAGGAGAATAGAAGCCAATTCGTATGTGTCAATGACTTCGTTGAAAGAAAATGGAATGTGTTTTTGCAGGAAGCCCAGATCGAAACGAATATTATGTCCCACAATCGGCGCATCACCAACAAAAGCTTCCAGTTCATGGGCCACATCGCGCACGCGCGGCGCCTCACGAACCATCGCGTCGTCAATGCCGGTTAGCCCGGTAATGAATTCGGGAATGTGGCGATTCGGATTGATCAGCGAAGACCATTCATCTTCAATGCGATTGCCTTTGAATTTGACTGCCCCAATCTCGGTGATGGCTTCGCGGTCATTTTCCAAGCCTGTAGTTTCGATGTCTATGGCAACAAAGGAATTCATACGTGTGGCGCTCAAGTCTCTTTCAAAAAACAAATTTGATTCATGAACTGCTTAAATCAAACAAAAAATCTGTTGCTCAAAGTGTATCTACTCACACTGATCGCGGAGTTGCCGTCCCTGTGGCAATAATTGGCGAAGCTCGTCACTTTTAGGTATGGCTGGCGCTACCAGCTGTAGGCACCTTGGCTCCACTTGGGCATAGTCTCCCATCAGTGCTATATAAACGACAACACTGTGAGTAGATACGCTCAAAGTAATAGAACAAGTGTACCATAATATGCAGTATGTAATTTCCCGCGTAGCAATTTTTGGAATTATGTGGAGCGCTGAAAATCCAATTGGTCTTTCTTCATCGCTAGTAAATCGGCCTGGACAATCAATAGTATCCAAACTAGAAGTCGAAAGAATTCCACGGCAGGGAAGAGGTGGCGTAAAACACTCTCAGTATCTCCAAAATATCTGATAAATAGTGCAGCTGCCGACGAAATATAGAACCAGGCTCCGATCCATGCCCAGATGCTCGTCGTCCTTTCTTTATTAGTTACTGCCGTATAGCAAAGGAACGCAAGCAATAAGGTGTCAATCAGGAACACGTCGCTTGATTCCGGATGAAAGATTTTACCCCAAGTCAGCAGAGATGAACTGAATTTTACATTTTGATCCGTAAAATACGGCTGAAGAAAATCCGAGGTAAACATATACATATGCTCGAACGCATTTGAAGTCACGAAGCCCGGATGGAAAGCTAAAAACAAAAGATAGGCGCTGGGTGCCTTTTTATCAAACCATTGTGTAAAGTTAGGGGAATTGGGATCAGGAGCTCCCAATCCCTTTATGGAATTAATCCGGGATGGATAGGGAAAAATGAATGTTTCGTAGGAATGTTCGATCGATGGCTGCCATCGGGTACTATTTGCTGAGGAGATTAATCCAAGAGCCAATATTCCGATCATAAAAAGAAACGCAATCAAAAGGGCCTTGTTCTTCAAGTGGTCTTTTATTATGACCGGAGTCAAAAGAATGAGGGTTACTGGAATAAAGTATAAATTAGCATCTTGCACGAATATCCATAAAGTGAAAACAATTAACCAGCCCGCCAACATGATGTAAATTATTCTCTTGTTTCCATTCCGGTCCTCAAAGAGTTGAAAAGCGATCTCTATCAATAACGCAAGACATATTACGAACAATGATAATGTCAGCGATTCTGAACTAAGGATGCTGTCCCACTCTGCAATTTGAGGACTCATGGCAAAGGATAAGATAATGATCGTTATTAAAATTTTGTATAAGGAAGTCTTTATGCGGCTGGACAGCTCCCATGCTAAAAAGGACCAGCCAAGCATCGATAATAAATTCTGCAATAAAGCAATCCTATCAAAACAGGATTGAAGTTCTAGACTGGCTTGCCGCTGTTTCGACGGGTCAATCGTTACGGGCAGAGGACAATTATTTGAGTTGTTCACGAAAATGTGATAAACCAGATTCATCGTGAAGAGGCGCCGGCTAGTAAGCGACGCTGATGATAATACAGGGGCGCGCGAAGATTGAATATAGGATGTGGTATCCCCCATTCCAATGGAAAGTCGAGGGTCCCCGTATAAATAAAGCCGGAGCATGATCGCGGCAACTATAATAATAAATATGGTTACCGAAATTCCGTACGTCTTAACAGCTTTCATATACAATGATTCTCTAGGGTTGTCTCAGTCATCTTTGGGCAAAACCGATTTTATTGTTTCAAGTGTCAACGAACCAATCGGCTTTTCTTTGGACTTCTGCCGCAGAAAGTCTTTAAGCTGTTTGAGTTTCAAGGCGGGTGTCGGCGCGTCGTTCTCTTCAATCTCGACGAGATCGTTTGTGAAGATCAACGCACCTTGAACTTCGGGAATATCACCCTCGTTTTCCATTTTTTTGGAGAGATATCTTTTAACTCGAATCCATTTCGCTGGTAATTTCGAGTTCAGGCCGGCCGAGTCCCTCCTGGCCGAAAATGGACAAGTATCCCTGCATGAATCCGCCGCTTGAAATTTTCCAGCGATTTTTTTGATACGTCACGCGTCCGCGTTGATGAAGCGGAAGCAAAACCCAGATCCCTGCCGTGCCAACATAAAGATGCGAAACAGATGTGACGTAGTGATAGATCGTATCTTCATTCGGCAAACCTTTGAGTCCCGAATCTAATTGTTCATCGGGTCGAGGGCTGCGTCCCCAGCGGTTGCTGAAGAACATGCCAACTTGCGTCATGGCAAAGCCTACTACGAGCGATGTGATCGACCAAGTGAACAGGTCGGGCCTCGTGAAAGAAATATACATACCCACACCAAGTATCACGAGCGCACCGATGCTTGTGTACTGCCCGATTTGATTATTACGCTTAATTAGTTTTTCGTTCTTGATGATTTTCATTGATACCTTTTCTGAGCGGTTATTGTTTTTTCAAACTTTCTTCGATTGCTGCTTTCATTGCATCCAACATTTTTGATTCTGCGGCGTTTTTGGCAAGTCGGATCGCGCTTTGGATCGCAGTTGCATCCGACCGGCCGTGACCGATCAACACTAATCCGTTTACGCCGAGTAGAACTGCTGCGCCTTGCACGCTTGGATCGAGCAAACTCTTAACGCTGGTGAGCGCAGGCTTGACCAGCAAGCCGCCGAGCTTCGTTAACGGTCCGCCGTTCTTGATTTTGAATTTGATCTCATCCAAAATCAATTTACCTATCGCTTCAGATGTTTTGAGCATGACATTGCCGGTGAAGCCGTCTGTCACTGCGACGTCTACCTTTCCGCCGATGACTTCCTTGCCTTCAACGTTACCATAATAATTCAATGTTGAGTTTTTGAATAATGGCGTTGCCGCCCTGACCAATTCGTTTCCTTTTCCTTCCTCTTCGCCGTTCGAGATCAAACCAACTCTTGGATTTTTGACGCCGCGCACTTTTTCTGCATAGATGCTTCCCATGATTCCAAATTGCAAAAGGTTTTCGGGTTGGCAATCGGGATTAGCGCCAATATCGAGCACGACGCACGAGCCGGTAGCTGTTGGGAAAACCGGTGCGACCGCCGGGCGATCCACGCCGCGGATGCGACCCAAACGAAATAATGCAGTGACCATTCCGGCGCCGGTATTGCCTGCGGTGACAAATGCGTCCGCTTCACCCTTCTTGACGAGGTCCATGCCCACTGCCATCGAGCTTTGTCCATGCCGCGCTTTGAATGTCAGCGCTTCGCCTTTGTCTTCCATGGTCAGCATCTCGGGCGCGTGGACGATTCGGATGGGCAAACTGCCGCGGTTTTGTGCATCCAACGCTGGCCTGATTTTTGATTCGTCGCCGACGAGGATGATCTCCACTCCGTATTCTCGTGCGGCTCTTACCGATCCTTCTATATCCGGCGCTGGAAAATCATCGCTTCCCATGGCGTCCACAACAATTCGGGCCATCCATCATCTCCTCAAAAAGTTTCCTTGCTTGACAGGCAAGGCAAGCCGATTATAATACGCCTGCTCGCATGATAGTGCTTGCATTTGCGCTGGTGCTGGAATTGGCAGACAGGCATGGTTGAGGGCCATGTGCCGCAAGGCGTGAGGGTTCAAGTCCCTCCCAGCGCACTAAAAAATGTTACTGCACGGTACATGGATTGACGTTGAGTTTTATAAGAAAAGATACAAAGCCGCGAGCAAAGGCAATTACGATGTTTATGTTGTGTTTGTTGAAAAGGGATTAAGTCTTCTCAACGACAAGGGAAGATTAGGCTTCATTCTTCCGCATAAATTCTTCAATGCCCAATATGGCGAACCGCTACGCGGCGTGATTTCAAAGGGCAATCATCTTGCTAAAGTAGTTCATTTTGGAGATCAACAAGTTTTCGACGGCGCAACGACTTATACCTGTTTGATGTTCCTTGATAAAGTGGGACATGCTGAATTTGAATTTGAGAAAGTGCAAGATTTGGGTGGCTGGCGTTCTCAAGCTTTGGAATTCTCAACAGTGGGCAAAATCAATACAAGCCGTGTGACTGAAAGTGAATGGAATTTTTCCGTCGGTGCAAACGCTGTATTGTTTGAAAAACTTTCGGATATGCCTACTAAATTAGAAAATGTAACTTTGCGTATCTTTCAAGGAATAAAGACAAGTGCTGACAAGATTTACATTGTGGAAGAAAAAGAACGCCACTCAACAAAAGTAAAGGTTTACTCTACAGAAAAAGACGCTGAGTTTTGGGTTGAACCAGATTTGCTGCATCCTTTAGTAAAAGGCGGAGATAGCAAACGTTATCATTTATCTCGTACAAATCGCCTTTTGCTTTTTCCATACGCAGTTCAAGAGCATAAAGCCATTACTTTAATTGCTGAACCGGTTTTGAAAACGAAATATCCATTGACTTGGGATTATTTGGTTGCAAACAAAGCTTATTTAGAAAACAGAGAAGATGGAAAAATGACGGGGAATCGCTGGTATGCATATATTTATCCTAAGAATTTCGACGTCATATCTTTACCAAAGATTTTTACTCCAGATATTGCCGCCCGTTCTTCGTTTTCATTAGATGAAATTGGAGAATGTTATTTTACTGGTGGAGCTGCTGGAGGTTATGGCATTTTAGTTGCACCAGAATTCTCACGCGAATATATCCTTGGTTTATTAAACAGCCGATTATTAGAATGGTATCTGCATCAAGTTGCAACAACAATGCGTGGTGGTTGGTATAGTTATGAATCGAGATTTATTCATGGTCTACCAATTTACCCGATCAATTTCTCCAATCCCACCGATAAAGCGCGGCACGATAAAATGGTTTCGCTGGTCGAGCGCATGCTGGAATTGCACAAGCAGACCCCCTCCGCCCTGCCTGCGGCGGGCACCTCCCCCCGTGGGGGGAGGACGGGTGGAGGTCGTACACCGCAAGAGCAAGAGATGGTCAAGCGCGAGATTGAGTCAACGGACAGGGAGATTGATCAACTGGTCTATGAGCTGTATGGATTGTCAGAGGATGAGATAAAGATTGTGGAGGAGAATAAATAATAATATGGCATCTGATACTCAGTACTTCACGAAAGGGCTTGAACATGGTTAACTTGGTTCCTACCACGGAGACCAAGACCAATGTCCAAGCCCAGCGTCAAGATTACCCGAACAATCCAATCTGAGCAAGTCCTGAACGCTTTCACACAGGTAGTTCGTCGGAACCTGCCATTGGAGTTGAAGAATACACGGATCAGTAGAGAGGACATCATATACGCTTTAGCCTACACCAACGTGCATCGTTTGAGCATTCAATCGGCCTGTCAAGAGTTGAAAGATGCGCCCTCGGGCAATCGGCTGCGGGAAGTCCTGGCGGAAGCGCTGCCGGACCGGGCAGGCATGCAACGTGCATTGAATAAGATGTTCCGCCAGCAGCTGCATCCCAGTCTATGGAAGGGCAGACGAGATTACAACATCGCGATGGACCTGACCTTGATCCCGTATCATGGACTGCCTTACGAAGACGAGAAGGAAATTGTACGCGGTGCGCCAAAATCCGGAACGACTCATTTTCACGGGTACGCCACCATTTCGATCGTGCACCATAATCAACGCTATGTCGTGGCGCTGCATTTTGTTGAATATGGTGAAGAGATGGCTGACATCGTGCGTTGGCTGTTGCGACGGCTAAAATCGCTGAAATTACTCGTCCGGCGAGTGTTTTTAGACAAAGGGTTCTGCTCCCAGCCGGTTTTTAAGGTTCTGGGTCAGCATCACTTGAGTTACGTGATCCCCATCCCGGTACGAGGCAAATCCGGTGGAGTGCGCCATCTCTTCCAAGGGAAATCTCGCAAAACCACCTACACCTTCCACAGTCCGAAACACGGTGCCTACACGGTTCAAGCCATCGTTGTGCAGCGTTACTCCAAAGGCCGCTATAAACGACACAAGAGCCAGTGGTTCGCTTACGCGGTGGCTGGGTTGCCGGAGGGTATGTTGCCCTCTCACGTCTTTGAACTCTATCGCCAACGCTTTGGAATTGAATCGAGTTACCGTCAAATGAACCAAGTCCGTGCTCGCACCTCCACGCGCAATCCCGTAATCCGCTTGCTATTGGTTGGATTGGCCTTCGTCTTGTTCAACCTATACATATCCGTGCGTCAAAACTTGTCGTCGGCTCTCAAACAGCCGTTACAATTGCCCAAGCGTTTCTGGTTGTCGTTGCGCCGTCTGGCATTCCTGCTCGGTCGTGCGTTAGAACGTCTGTGGAACATCGCTGACGTGGTCGAACGTCAACCTTGTTTGGCGCTTTCGTGATCTACTGATAATAACAAAATAAAAGACCCCGACAAATCGGTCTGGGGATGGATAGTGAAAAATGCACTTGTCCCTATTTTGGTTGCCTTGATTGGAGCTTATGCTATTTGGGTGGCGGCAAAAATCCCGCCATTTTACTTTTCGCCTTCACCTACTGCTACGCCAAGTCTAATCGAAAGTCCGTCTCCGATTTCGCGGCCAACGATGTCTGTAAATAATATTGCAGGAATATGGAAGGGAACAATCAATTCCGAGGATGGAAACACTCATATAGTAGCCGTATATTCTATTCAGTCTAATTGCGCAATTGGAGAGATATGTGGAACATATGATACGCCACAGCTTGGTTGTGAGGGCAATCTAATTTTCAATGGAATTGGTGGAACAGCCTTTGAGTTTATTGAGATTAAGACAGGCGGCCCAAGTTATTGTATGAGTAACGGCGTTGATCGATTTACGCTATATTCTAATGGTCAACTGGGAACATCTTATTCATTGAATGGGGTGCAAGGTAATTATTTGTCGAGTGGTGTATTGTCAAAACAATGATTGAAGAAAAAAGATGAAAGTGCTAATGGGACGTGAGATGCGGTCAAGCGCGAAATTGAGTCAACGCATAGGGCGATTGATCAACTGGTGTATGAGCTGTATGAGATTGTCAGAGGATGAGATAAAGATTGTGGAAGGAGGATAGAAATGAGCTTACCTTTTATCATACCAAGTGTTTCTGGAGGTGAAAATGCAATTTGAAGATTTTCTTCATCTACTAACATCAGGCACCCCTGTGCCCACTATTCTTGTTGTTGGGGGAATATTCTTTTTGTTCTTGTCCGTTGTCCAAAGTGCAGGGGCATCTGTAATACCTAACCCGAAGCGACAGGGCTTTACAATGTTCTTAGGTGTACTACTGTTGGTGGTGGGCATAGGATTATATTTGGTTCCCTTTGTACCTTCGCCTGCTCCGCAGCCTACTGCAATTACTTCGCCTGTTGCATCATCATCCCTTACTCCAACTTTGGTTGCAAGTTCTGTTGCGCCAATTATGCCGACGGCAATATTACGCCCCCCAACACCGGCTGGAAAGATTGCCTCCCTGTTGCAATCTTCGACGGCACCTCAGGACCCGCTCAATTTCAAGGCCGAACTAACGTCCTTGGGATTCGATATAGCCGACAATCTGATCTATGGAAGTGCCGATTGGGACGCGTCTACCCAGCAGGAACAAGCTGAGGCTGCATTAGCCAATGGCGCTAAGGTTTTGGTGCTTGACCCAGTTAACCTGGCTGTTGCCGCAGCTATCGCTGATGCCGCGCATGCGAAAAATGTTCCAGTCATTTCGTATGCTGCTTTGATCACTGGCTCAACCGGTGTCAATTATTACATCGATTTCGATTCGGTTCAGGTAGGCAAACTGCAAGCTACCGCACTGACGACCGCGTTGAGCGGTGTCGCCCATCCGACCATTGTTATGATTTATGGCGATCCGAACGACCAACACACTGTGAACATCAAGAAGGGTGCGCATAGTGTGTTCGATCCATTGGTGTCTGCTGGTAAGTTAACCATTGCCAAAGAATACGATACGCCCAATTGGGACCCGGCTCCAGCCCAGCTTGAAATGACACAAGCCCTCACCGCTTTGAACAACAAAGTGGACGGCGTTTTTGTGGCCAACGATGGCATGGCAGGCGGCGCCTTGATTGCCATGAAAGCTGCTGGATTGACAACCTTCCCGCCCATGACTGGACAGGATGCAACGATAGATGGCATTCAGCGTATTCTCACCGGCGAGCAATACATGACTGCTTTTAGGGACATCAAGTCGCAAGCTGATACTGCTGCTCAAGTAGCTTACGATCTCGCGACTGGTGCGGCTGTGCCTTCGACCATGCTGACTGGGACGACTAACAATGGCTCGATTGATGTGCCTACCATTCTGTTGACGCCAGTCGCAGTGACCAAGGGCAACATCGAAAGCACTGTCATCGCCGATAGTTTCTTACAAGTATCCGATATTTGCACTCCCAACTTTGCAGCTGCTTGTGCAGCCGCCGATATTAAGTAGCATCGGGAAGGAAGCAGAAGATGGTCAAGCGCGCCCTTGGAAAAGCGCCAAGGATGAACCCCTGGAAAAACACAGGGGACAAGAGCTCGAGTCAACGGATAGAGAAATTAATCAACTGGTCTCCCCTGCGCCCTTCGGGTGCGCTACGCGGCGAGGACGATGTATGAGTTGTATGGATTAACCGAAGAGGAAATAAACGTACTAGAAGGAAATTAAGAGCTAGAAGCATATAATCATTTCAAACAACCATATAAGGAGCGCATTATGAAGCAGACCCCAGTTAAGCCCGGTGAAAAAGTAGATCTCTCTAAATGGGATCCCAACGATATAGGGGATTTTAAAGGGGGCAAGCAAGAAGGATTGGCCGAAGTTGCAAAGCTGGATCAGGAACTGGATGCGCTCCAGGAACTGTTATATGCCGAGCACAAGCATAAGGTGCTGATCGTGTTGCAAGCGATGGATACGGCCGGAAAAGATGGCGCGATCCAGCACGTATTCGACGGCGTCAACCCGCAGGGTGTACGGGTGGCGAAGTTCGACGTCCCAACGCAGGAGGAACTGGATCACGATTATCTGTGGCGCGTCCATAGAGTGACACCGGCGAACGGCGAGATCGTAATCTTCAACCGCAGTCATTACGAGGACGTACTGGTTGTGCGTGTCCATAATTTGGTCCCGCCCAAGGTATGGGAAAAACGCTTTGATCAGATCAATCAGTTCGAGAAATACCTGGCGGATAACGGAACCACGATCCTGAAGTTCTTTCTGCATATTGACAAAGACGAACAGAAGAAAAGACTACAGGCGCGCCTCGATGATCCTGCCAAGCATTGGAAGTTCCGACTGGGAGATCTGGCAGAGCGAAAATTGTGGTTTGATTATATGCAAGCCTATGAGGACGTCTTGAGCAAGACGAGCACTGAGTATGCTCCGTGGTTCATTGTGCCGGCCAATCGAAAATGGTTTCGCGATCTCGTGATCTCATCGGTGCTAGTGGATACGCTTAAGAGCTTGAAAATGAAATTCCCCGAATCGAAAGAAAACCTGGAGGGCGTGGTGGTGGAATGAATGCCGAAAGGGGTAGGGCTTACGGTGCACGGGCAGGGATGGTCAAAAGTGCCCACACCGAAGCTGTGCTGACCTAACACCTACATCATAGCCACGCTCATGCCCGAGACCTAATTTGCAAAGAGACCCGTTTTCAATTGAAAACGGGTCTCGGTTGAATTTTGCTTATCTCCGGTTTATTCCATGCCCAGATAGGATTTTCGCACCATCTCATTCTTCTTGAGATTGGCCGCCGTATCTTGCAGGACGATTTGTCCGGTTTGGATCACGTAGCCGCGATGGGCAATGGAGAGCGCCATCAGGGCATTTTGCTCCACCAGGAGGATGGTGGTGCCCTCCTGGTTGATCGATTTAATCACATCGAATATTGCCTCCACCAAAACGGGTGCCAGCCCCATCGAAGGTTCATCCATCAGGAGCAGGCGCGGGCGGGTCATGAGGGCGCGCCCTGTGGCAAGCATCTGCTGCTCACCGCCGGAAAGCGTCCCTGCCACCTGGTGTTGGCGCTCTTTCAAACGTGGGAAGATGGTGAAGACCCGTTCCAGGTCTTTCTGGATGGCAGCCCGGTCACGCCGAATGTAGGCACCCAGATCCAGGTTTTCGGCCACAGACAGGCGGGCGAAAATGCCGCGCCCCTCCGGAACCATTGCCACCCCTTTTGCGACGATCTCATGCGCTTTGAAAGGGCCGAGGTCTTCGCCTTCGAGCAGGACGCTGCCCTGGCGCGGTTTCTGCAGTCCACATATGGAGCGCAAGGTGGTCGTTTTACCGGCTCCGTTGGAACCAATCAATGTGACGATTTCGCCTTTTTCCACCGTTAGCGAGATGCCTTTGAGTGCATGGATGTTGCCATAATAGGTGTGGATGTCGTTAACTTCAAGCATGGATATGAGTACCTCGTAATCAGACGGGCTCAGCAGCGGAGTTGGTCAGGCCTGAGGCTGCGCCGCTTCCCAGATAGGCTTCGATGACGCGCGGATTGCCCTGAATTTCGGAGGGTGTCCCCTCGGCGATCTTTGCGCCGTAATCCAGCACGGCGATCCGTTCGCTGATCCCCATGACCACGCGCATATCGTGTTCGATGAGCAGGATGGTGATTTTTAATTCATCCCGCAGGCGGCGGATGAAGTGCATCATTTCGGTGGTTTCATTCGGATTCATCCCGGCCGTGGGCTCATCCAGCAAGAGCAGGCGCGGCTGGCTGCCCAAGGCACGCGCAATTTCCAGCCTGCGTTGGGCGCCGTATGGCAGGTTCCGGGCCAATTGGTCGCCGAGGCCAACCAGACCGACAAAGTTCAAAAGTTCCCGAGCCTTTTCGACTGCTTGTTTTTCCTCGTTTACCACACGTGGTGTGTGAAGGATTGCTTCCAGCCATGAACCCCGGATGCGGGAATGCTCGCCGACCAGGATATTTTCGATGGCGCTCATATTGGCGAACAGGCGGATATTCTGGTAGGTTCGCGAGATGCCTCGATACGTAACCTGATCCGGAGATAAACCGACCAGCGATTCGCCGTAAAAAAGAATATCACCTACTTCCGGTTCGTAGAAACCGGTGATGCAATTATAGAAAGTAGTCTTGCCGGCGCCATTTGGACCAATGACGCTAAAGATGGAGTTTTCCTCGATTGCCAAGTCCACGGAGTCAACCGCAGTCAGGCCACCGAATTGCTTGGTCAAGGAACGGGTTTCAAGTGCGATGGTCATTTTTTATTCCCGTCCTTGGGGGATTCGATTACTCCGGTGTCTTTTTCAACCTCCAATTTTCGGCGCGAGGAAGAAATGATACCGGCAGGCCGCCAGAGCATCATGACCACCAGCAGGGCACCGAAGACTAGAACCCGATAATCCTGGAGTTCGCGTAACACTTCCGGCAAACCCTTAAGCACCAGCGCACCGGCGATGACGCCGGGAATACTGCCCATGCCGCCTACGATCACCACTGCAACGACATTAACTGAAACCATAAAGGTGAAATCTTCCGGGCCGGTGAACTGGTTACGGGAGGCAAACAGTGCGCCGCCCAAACCGGCGAAGGCCGCGCCGATGGCAAAGGCCAACAGTTTCTGCGTCAAGGTATTGATACCCATGGCGCGCGAGACGGTCTCGTCTTCGCGCATGGCTTCCCAAGCGCGCCCCACGCGCGAATTTTGCAAACGGTTGGTGACAAAAACGATCAATATCGCGGCCAAAAATATCAAGTAAACGAAATCTGCTCCACTGTTGAATGGTTGCCCGAAGATGGTTGGGCCGGCGATGCTGGGTACACCTTTGGGCCCGCCGGAAAAGGAAGTCATGGCATCACTAGTGCTCAACAAGCGGATGATCTCACCGAAGCCCAGAGTGACGATGGCCAGATAATCGCCGCGCAAGCGCAGCACCGGAGCGCCGAGTAAAAGCCCGGTGAGGGCGGCTAAGACGACCCCGATCGGTAACGCGATCCAGAAACTCCACATGAGATGTTGCGGTGCAGGAGCAGTCAGCAGGGCCATGGTATAAGCCCCAATGGCAAAGAAAGCCACATATCCCAAGTCTAGCAGTCCCGCCAAGCCCACTACAATATTCAAGCCCAAGCCGAGTAGAACATAAATGCAGACGGTACCGATGGTGTAGTTCCAATACTGGCCGGCCACCAACGGCACTAGAAAAACCAGCACCAGGAGCACACCGTAGATAACATAACGGGTGGAAGGGTTACCGCGCGCCTGTTTGATGAAGGGCTTTTGATTGAATCTATCCCAGGCGTTCTTCCAGTTCGCTCCCGCCCTGACTCTCCAACTGCCGCGTGCAACACCGCGGCTTAACAATCCACCCAGGAAACCTGTCAGCGTGAATAGAACGAGATGGAAGATCGCGCCCTGAACAGGGCTGCCTCCCAGTAGGAACATTTTGATCGAGGCAGGCAACACGGATGCCAGATACATGTTGATCGGTACATGATTCTGGTTAAGAGTTCCGACCAACAAAGCCAGCAAGCCAATCAATAATCCGTGCACTAAGCCAGCTATCAATCCGCCAATTAGAGCGGGTGCCCAGGGATCTTCCTTTTGATCTTTAATTTTGCGCGAACCGTATGATCCTGCCCAAAGACCGATCAAGGTCAGGAAAATTAGCATGTTGATCGTCTGAGGCGTCAACCCGAGGAAGGGGGCGGCGTTTTTATTACCGAAGAGATCTGCCAGAAGGTCTCCGGATACGCTGGTGAAGCCAATGAGGAACAAGAAAATGGTGACGATTCCGAAGGTGACTCCGGCACTCACTGCCAATCTTGATTGTTTCTTCATCACACTTTCTCCTCGGTGAGCACTTCACCCACAATGCCGGTCGGGCGGAAGATCAGCACCAGCACCAGGATGCCGAAGGCGATCACATCGGCAAGCTGATAGCTCATCCCCAAGATTCCCGGGCCAAGTGATTCTACCAATCCCAAGAACAGGCCACCCAACATGGCACCGGGTACGCTACCAATGCCACCCAACACAGCCGAGGTGAAAGCCTTGATGCCAGGAAGAAAACCAACATAGTAATAGACGATACCTAAGTGGATACCCCACATTACACCGGCCGCGCCGGCCAGTGCTCCGCTGATAATGAAAGTGCGGCTGATGACTCCATCTACATCAATACCCATCAAGGCTGCCACTTGCTTGTTTTCGGCAACTGCCCGCATGGAGCGACCGAGTTCGCGTGCGCATGACCAACAAATATAGGCCAAGCATGAGCAAAACTGAGACTGCCACTGTTAATACACCTGTATAAGGCAAGATAACGGTAGTCCCCCCGATCGGGAGATTCCAACCATTTCCGCGTGTCAGAATAGCCGGATTGGAATAATCCCGTCGCTGGGTGCCAAACAGCAACTGCGCGGCATTTTCCAGGAATATGGAGGCTCCGATGGCGGAAATCAAAGGTACTAATCGCGGGGCCCCTCGCAGAGGCCGGTAAGCAATTTTTTCAAGAAAATAGCCACTGATGGCGGCTACAAAAGCACCAACGACAAAAGCGGCTACGACCGAAAGAATTGGATTGGCATCCAAAAAAGTCATTTTAGGGTCGGCTAATGTAGGGGCGGGGATGGCCTTGAACGCTTCAAAGACAAAGTAACCGCCAAATGCGCCGATCATCATGATATCACCGTGGGCAAAATTGATCATGCGTAAAATGCCATAGACCAGGGTGTAGCCAATGGCAATCAGGGCATATACGCTTCCCAAGACGACACCAGCAATAAGGAAACGGGCCCACGTGTCCGGCCCATAGGCAGGAGTGCCGATAAATACAACATAAAGTCGCCAGAGCAAATATCCGGCGAACAAAATTCCAAGAACTGCTTGAACAATCTTATACTTACTAACCCGTCGGGCGGGCGACTTTGCTCGGGGCATAGCCCTTCTCCTAATTGATGGAGTGAAAATAGAAAATGGCGGGGCAAGCGAGGCTTGCCCCGCCACCTATTCAAAAAATATGTAACAGGGACGCTAAGGAACCGCGCACAAGTTTACTACTGAACCGGCACCCACTTGCCGCCCTTGTCCACATTGAAGACTGGGCCGGAGGCCGAGCATTCGCCGGTGGCATCGCAGGTGATGGTGCCAGACAGGCCCTGATAATTATTGGTGGCGCGCACGGCTGCAACCAGGGCAGCGCGTGGGATGTACAACTTGCCACCACTCAGGACAGCTACACTCTCGATAGCCTTGATCAAGACGGCAACGGAGTCATAAGCAGTCCAGGAGTAGGGGGAGAGCTTGCCAGCGGGCTGGCCATAAGCAGCCAGATAAGCTGCATCGTACTTGTCCTTGGCTGGTGAAGCGGGCGGGATGAGGGAAGTGGAGTAAGCGCCTTCACCATTCGCAGCAGCACGGTCAAGGAAGTCCTGGCCGAAGGTACCATCATCACCAAAGAAGGTGACGCCCGTGAGGCCGGCCTGTTTCATCTGGTTGACGATAATGACTGCTTCGGCGACATAACCACCATAGAAGAGCGCTTGGGGTTTCTTGGAAGCAATATCGGCCAGAGGAGCACTGTAGTCGGATTGGCCGGGAGTGATGGCCGTGAAGGCAACCACGGTTCCGCCAAGAGCCGTAAACTGATCCTTGACTACTTGGGCAAGGCCTTGGCCATAAGCCTGACCATCGTGCATGATTGCCAGGTTCTTAACGTTCAACTTGTTGTAAAGATAGGCAGCCGCAAACTTGCCCTGAGCGGCATCCGTGAAGACATCGCGGTTGAAGACCTTGGAACCGGTTGTGGTCAGGGTGGGGTTGGTAGCCGATGGGGACATCATCGGGATGAATGCTTTTTCGTAGATGGGGATGGCCGCGGCGGTCGCGCCGGAGAAGATATGGCCAGCGATAGCGACAACTGCTGGGTTGGCAACGAACTTGTTGGCCACGGCTGCGCCGCCTTCAGCGGTGCCACCGTCGTCTTCAGCGTCCAACGAGAACGAGAAGCCTTGGAACTGGCCGGCGTCTGTAATGGCGATCTTTCCGCCCTGGGAAATATCCTGGCCGAAAGCAGCGTTATCACCGGTCATGGGCGCGCCCATGCCGATGACGATGCTTTGTCCGGCAGAAAAGATTGCGCAGCCACCCGCATCAGTTTTGCATACTGCGGGGGCGGCCGCAGCTCCGCCGCAAGCAGTCAGAAGCATGCTGGCTGCCATCAACACGGAAAGAATAACATATAGGCGTTTCATAGATTTCTCCTCCAAAGATTTGTATTATGTCGAGCAATATGGATTGCACAAGATGTACAGCAACATAAGCCGACCAGGCTTTTCATTTTGTCTGGGGCCACCTCCTTTCGAAAAAATACTGTTATTTTGATGATGAGCGCGCATGCTACTCATCATGCTTCTTGGAGCACCCGTTTTGTGCTTAATTGATTCGTCGCACGGGGAATTTCATATGTAGTAAGGGCTATTAATAAGGGCTGTTAAATTAAAGATTATTATACAGAATCATTCGCTGGTCAAGGTTTTCTGTCGCCAATTTCCACTCGACTAATGTCCCCTTTTCCATATGACAGAGCTTCGCGGATCCGCAGGTTTGTATTACGGATGTTCACTGCCTAATCAGTCTATGACTGATTCATACAAATGACATAATTCAAGTTTGTTTTCTATGGAGTTTGATGGTCGTGTATATATCGAGGCGCCCCTGGAGAGGCTCGAACTCTCGCTTCCGGCTCCGGAGGCCGACGCTCTATCCACTGAGCTACAGGGGCGTATAAAAAATTTTACCACGCTTAATTTCTAAAAATCAAATCGGTTCTTTCCACTCGCGCATGTTCGATCATGATTCCCAGAACATCCAAAACTTCCTCTGGGCGTCCAGTGGCACCTTCACGCGCGGCGAGTTGCATAAGGATTTTGTTATCTAAAGCGGATTCAAGCTTTTCGATTAGCGGACGCAGATCGTAGAATTTACCGCGGCGTTCGCGCGGCAGGGATGGACTTGCCATTACTTCGTCTATCTTCCGCTTCAGTTCCGACCCGTTAACGGCTTCCGTTAAAGTAACTTCATATTCTGCTGAAACGATTTGCGTTTGTAAAGGCGGCTCGTGTTCATCCACGCTTTGCACGTTGATGATGCCAATGCCGGATGGCATCTTGTCTTGTAATTGCACTGACAACGAAGTCAAATCTATCTCTTGGTTGAAGCGCATATCCATCACTTCGCAGCGCGAAGAAAATCCAAGCGGCAGGGCGGAAGCAAAAGTCATTTTCGGCTGGGGATGAAATCCTTGTGTGTACGCCAGCGGAAGTCCCGCGCGCCGCGCGGCCCGTTCCCAAATGGTGTTCAGATCAAGATGTCCAATGTAACGCAATGCACCGGTCTTGGAAAAAGTAATTCTGACCCTCATCAATCTCCGAAGACGGGCAGTTCCACTTTTGATTTACGCGCTGGCGATTTTACATCAGGGCATTTCCAAACTTCACCGGGATTTTCGCGACGAGCATTAGCAAAGGTCGGCAGGATGCCGCAGGCAAAACAATTCAAGCGGCAGTCCACGCGGATCTTGCCTTCCAGCGATTGACGAAAATCCTGGAATAAAAAGTTTTTACGTAATGCCGCGCTGATGTGATCCCACGGAAAGACTTCATCGGTGCGGCGCTGACGATGTGTGTAGAATGCCGGATCGAGACCATGCTCGGCAAACGCGTCGAGCCACGCTTGTGTTTTGCGATGTTCATTCCACGCATCGAACTTCGTTCCGTTTTTCCATGCCGAATAAATCACTTCCGCCATACGGCGATCCCCTCGCGTAAGCCAGGCTTCGAGCAAAGTATCTTCCGGCTCGGTCCAACTCAATTTGATGTTGCGGTCTTTCAATTCGTTCTTGAGCAATTTCTGTTTTGCGATAATGCTCGCGCGCGTATCCACTGCCACCCATTGGAATGGGGTCTGCGGTTTTGGAACGAACGTGCTGACGCCCGCGTGCAATTTGACTTTCATTCCGGCCACTTTGCGCCCCTCGGAAATCACGCGTTTGCAAAGGTCAGCGATGGCTTGCACATCTTCCATTGTTTCCGATGGATGCCCGATCATGAAATATAACTTGATCGTCGTCCAGCCGCGGCGATAGATTTCGCGCGTGGTATTGATGAGGTCTTCATCGGGAATGAACTTGTTGATGATGCGCCGCATTCGTTCCGTCGCGGCTTCCGGCGCGAGCGTGAAACCGCCCGAATAGTGTTCGCGCAATTTGTCCATCAGATCAATCGAAACGGATTCGATCCGCAAAGACGGGAGCGAGATGGTCAACTTGCGTCCTTTGAATCGCTCGCTGACCTTGTTGACCAGATCCACCACATACGAAAAGTCTGATGAGGATAACGAAAGCAAAGCCAGCTCTTCAAAGCCGGTTGCATTGATGGCAGCTTCTGCCGCATCGACAATTTCATCCACGCTTCGTTCACGGACCGGGCGCGTGATCATGCCCGCCTGGCAAAATCGACAACCGCGTGTGCAGCCGCGCATAATCTCCACTGAGACGCGGTTATGCACGACCTCGATATTCGGCACAATGAACTTTGTCGGCGGCGGCGGCAGTTGTGCCACGATGCGTTTGACAACCGGATTTGCAATTCCATCCATCAGCGTTTCCACATGCGAGACTGTGCCATCATCCATATAATGGACTTGATAATATTTAGGCACGTACACGCCGGGAATTTTTGCTAATGCGCGCAGCTTTTCTTCACGCGTCCTGTGAGCTTGAATTGCATTGATAATATCGTGTATGACTTCCTCACCCTCGCCGATGACGAATGCGTCGATGAAGGCATGCATCGGTTCTGGGTTGGTCGCGGCATGTCCGCCCGCGATGATAATGGGATGAGAGTTGTCGCGCTCTGCGGAGCGAACAGGAATTCCGGCAAGGTCAAGGATGTTGAGCGTGTTGGTGTAAAGAGTTTCGTAGGGCAGTGAAAAGCCGATTAGGTCAAAGCCGCCTAGGGCGTGTTTTAACTCGAGCGAGTATAACGGAATCCCACGTTCGCGCATCACAGCTTCCATATCGGGCCACACTGCGTAGGCGCGTTCGGCAAGTGCGTCCTCGCGTTGATTGATCTGATCGTAGAGAATCTTCAGCCCAACATTGGACACACCAATATCGTAAATATCCGGAAAGATTAGCGCAACCTTTGTTTGGATCTTGTTCCAGTCTTTCGCCACGCTATTGATCTCGCCGCCCACGTAGCGTCCCGGTCTTTCAACCTTTAAAAGTATTTGTTCGAGGCGAGCCTCGATTTCTTCTGGATTCAACATGATTTTATTATACCTGATAGACCTTTCAAAATTGCAAGGTCATCCAAATGGACTAGTGAATTAATTGTACAATCATCTGTAAATCGATTAGCCTTAGCTTTATATGATGGAAAGGAGAAAGAAAATGAAAAAGGTTTTGATTTTAGCGCTCGCATTGATATTAAGTGGCTGTGGGGCTTTGACGCCAGTCTCGCCCACCGCAGCGCCGCCTCCCACCGCTCAGGTGGTTATTGCAACAGTTTTAGTGCCGGTGGTGGCAACACAACCCCCAAGTCCGGTGTCGACGGATACAGCCGTTCCGCCCACACCGACCCCCCAGGTTGTCGTTGTTACAGCAACTTCAGCCAACACTGCAGCGGCCCCGGCCGCGACCAGTGGTGGTCCCGCAACGGCGACTGCCACGTTGCCTTCTGACGCGGGAGGGCTCTCGAAAGCAGGAGTAGTTTTATTTAGCAACCTGGCCCGTTCAGGAAGTTACTTCAACCTCCGTTGCACGCCACAGGATCTGACGTTTAGCGTTTCGACTTCCAGTGTATACGTGGTTGAAGTGGATCTATTCTATCGTATGGAGGACTTGACGACTGTGCCGCCCACGATCAGTGGATGGAAGGGCTTGGGGAAGATGAACGGCGATAAAAATGGAAATTACACCGTTGATATAAACACATCCCAGTTAAGCCCGGATTTGCGGACATCCGCCAAATCTTGGTTTGATTACCAATTTGTCGGTATTGCTAAAGATGGTAATTCGGTCGGGAATAGCGGCATCATTTCGCAGCAAGTCCTTTACTTAAAGGATTGCCCGTAAGATAATAATCGATTAACGAAAACAGCCGAGGACTTTATCCTCGGCTGTTCTTATTCATGGAGATTTATTTGGATTTACGAATAGAAAAAGAGCCGGTTACTTTATTATAGCAACCTGTTCTGAAATCTTACGATTTGGCATATCGAAAGCGTCTCGTAATGCTTTCTCTCAACAATTTAGCCGCTTCAGCTTTCTTGCTCTCCAGCGTGTAATCAAGCGGGGATTTGCCTTCAGAGGATTTGGTGTCCTGATCGGCGCCATAAAAAAGCAATGCGCGAATGGCTTCCACATCACCGTTCTCAGCCGCGGCATGCAGCGGGGTGAAGCCGCCCACCTGACGCGCGTTAGGATCGGCGCCATGCTCAAGCAGCAACTTAACAAGCTTGGTGTGCCTGCCGGCCGCCGCAGAATGAAGCGGCGTGATTTTCATCTTATTTTGCGATGGTGTGTTCACGCGTGCGCCGGCACTGATCAGATATTGGGCTGTTTCAAGGTGCCCAAAGAAACAGGCCAGCCCGAGCGGTTGATAACCCTCATCGGGATAATCGTTGACCAATTGCGGGTCATGAGCCAGAATACGGATGATCTGATTCGTCTTGCCGGTTGCGGCGGCTTCAAAGATATTCAGCAACACGGCCTTTTCGGCGAGGAAATCGGCAAGCTTCGGCTGGTGGTTATAGGCCGCGACCAGAATCGGTGAAAGCCCATTTTCTTTTTCGTGGATCAAGTTTGGCGTCGCGCGCAGGAGGCGTTCGACCACTCCCTGTCTGCCTTCTTTGACAGCAGTGAAAAATTCTTCAACGTTTATGCTCGACATGGCTTTACTTTATCCGATCAAAGTTTTGCCGTTCCGATGGAACAGTTGGCAGGCAAGTTTCGCCGCATGATGATCGGGGGATTGATGATTCCTTTTCCTTTGAATGGGTAAATGGATTATACAATCAGCTTTGAATTTCCCCACTAACAAACACTTTACAGTTTTATTCGCCGATGATTTTCACCAACACGCGCTTTCGGCGGCGCCCGTCAAATTCGCCGTAAAAGATTTGCTCCCACGGACCGAAGTCAAGCTGGCCGTTGGTGATGGCAACCATCACTTCGCGTCCCATCACCTGACGTTTGATGTGCGCGTCGGCGTTGTCTTCGCCGGTATCATTATGACGATACTGGCTGACCGGCTCATGCGGCGCAAGGTTCTCCAGCCATCGTTCGTAATCCTGATGGAGTCCGTGTTCGTCATCATTGATGAAGACCGAGGCCGTGATGTGCATGGCATTGACCAGCGCGAGTCCCTCTTTGATCCCGCTCTCATGCAAAGCTTCTTCCACTTGCGGCGTAATGTTGATGAATCCGCGGCGGGTGGGGAGGTTGAACCAGAGTTCTTTGCGAAAAGATTTCATGCCGGGCATTGTATCCTAAAAGTTGAAAGAGCTACAAGAACAGGGTTTGAGGAAAACACCTCATTTTATCTCCTTGTTTATATGGGATATTTGTTGTATATTAGCTACAGTTTCTTTTGGTTTCGGTTCAGGCCTTTGCTCACCGATACGCCAATGAAATAACGTTTTCAAATTCAATCTCTGTAATAGAAGAGAGGCTGCAATGACTAAAAGAATTTTCCAATGGATGCTGGTCGGTGCGTTAGTGGTGGCAACTTTTGCCTCCACGGGCAGTGCCGCAGCATGGGGTGGTTGTGCGAGCTATGCCGTCGTCCAATGGGGCGACACCCTGAGCAGCCTGGCTGCGCTTTGCGGCACCACGGTCGACGCGATCCAGGCCGCGAACCCGGGCTTGGGCTCATGGCTTTTCGCAGGGCAGGTTTTGTATATCCCGACTGGCGGCGGCAGTACATATCAGTCCGCTTACCAGGGACAAGTAGCGGGTAGCACTTATACCGTCCAATGGGGAGATTCTCTCGGCGGCATCGCGGCGAAAACGGGATTTTCCTACAGCGCTATTCTTTCCGTCAACCCGAACATTTGGAATGCCGATTTGATCTACCCGGGTGAAGTGATCAATCTGCCTGCCTCTGGTTATGCTTCTGGTTACAGCTCCGCTGCCGCCGGCAATGACGAGCTCAGAAGAGCTATGGGCATACCCGCTGGATATTCCATTCTGAAAGTGACCAATCAAAGGGGTTTGTATATTCGGACCGGACCCGGTATCGATTATCCCACCATTGAGTCGCCCATTGCCACGGCTGTGTATCAGTCCAGCTTTCTTTATACAAAAAGTTCCATCACGGTGGACGCGCTAGGATACGTGTGGGCGCAGATCACTTTTGATCAAACCGTGAATAAATATTCGACCGGATGGATCATGGTCAAGGATGGGCTGGGCAATTATTACACCAACCCAAATATCAACTAACCTTTAGGCCAAACCGATATTGACGATTTTCCGCGCAACTTATCCAAAACCTTGACGGTGGATTAGGATGAATTTGGACTTCGGAAGCCTCACAGGCTTCCGAAGTCTTTTTTGTAACATGATTTCCCGCGCAATTTGTCCAAGACACTGATGGGGATTGATGGTGATGAGAAAAAATCTCTCATTCAATCAATTAGGAATGAGAGATTTTTATTATTGGTTGATTCCTTGCTCAATGTATTGAAGAAAATTGATTGCATTTTCCTTGTCACGAAATGATGCTTCGATTTTGTCGTTATTGCTGTATTGAACAATTATCTCGAATTTTCTAAAAGCACCACCTTGTTGAGCAACTTCTTGGTAATTGGCTACGAAAGCGATTGCATCGGCAACAATTGCGAATTCATTTTGTTGTCCATATAGAGGGATTAGAATGACCTTCTCAATTTGTCGATCAAGAGGAGATTGTAGTCTGCCAAAAAATTATTGAGTAATTCCTTATTACTGTCAACAAGGTGTTTTTTTTAACTTGGCTCGATCAACTGCTTTGAGAAGTCTCAATTTTCTTGACCGTCTTCTTAAATGTTACATCTGATGTGTCTTCATCAAAATCGGCTTTTATCCCAACTGCTAAAAATGCTTTGACTATGCTATCGTAAGGAAACAATGAGCTTACCCGCTTTTAGTGGACACAATTAATGTCCTGATTGCAACTCGAATTCGAAAGGGCTGAGATAGCCAAGGGTGGAATGTAATCGTTGGCGATTGTACCAAACCTCAATGTATTCAAAGATCGCGGTTCGCGCTAAAGCGTGGGTCGCAAACTGATGGGTTACACATTCAGACTTGAGTGTACCAAAGAAGCTTTCAGCCACTGCGTTATCAAAGCAGTTTCCCACGCGGCTCATGCTCAACTGAATATTCGCATCCATCAATTGGCTCCGGTAGACATCGCTGGTATATTGGCTGCCTTGGTCTGAATGATGAAGCAAAGCCGTTTTCGGTTGGCGTGTTTGCAAAGCCATGTCTAACGCGGTTTCCACCAGAGCGGAGCTCATTTGCTCCGCCATGGACCAGCCCACCACTTTTCGTGAGAACAAGTCCAAAACGATCGCCAAATACAACCAGCCTTCCGCCGTGTCAATGTAGGTGAAATCACTGACCCATTTGGCGTTGGCTGCGGTTGCAGAAAAGTCCTGGTTCAGACGGTTGGGTGCCGGGATCGCACCGGGCCGACGCCGGGTGGTCATAGGATGGCAGCGATGCCGTTTTTGAGGGCTGAGGCCTGACTGGTGCATCAAGCGTGCCACTCGATGCCGCCCACAAGCAAATCCCTTGCGCAATAGACTGGCTCGGATGCGCGGACTGCCATAGGTCTGACGGCTACTTTTGTATTCGATTCGAATCTGCTCCAATAGCACCTGGTTTTCCAATTCTCGCACACCCGGTTCTTCCGGATGCCAGGCATAATAGCCACTGCGCGTCACATCCAATAACTCACACAGGCGTTTGACACTATATTCCATCCGATGCTCCCGAATGTATTGATATCTCATTCGCTTTTCCGGGAGAAAATATTGATTGTTTTTTTTAGGATCTCGCGCTCTTCTTCCACTTCCGCCAGGCGGCGTTCCAGACGTTTGATCTCGCGCCGGGCTGCCTCCATATCACTCAATTCCAAATGAGCTTGTTCCGCTTCTTTGGATATCACTTGATACCGATCTCTCCATTTCACAAGCAATCCGGGCGTGAAAGTGGTTTAGTTCTCTGAACCATGCCCAGATCCCGTTCGATCTGCCGCGCATTCTTCCCGCTGCTCTTGAGCAGTTCCAAGGCTTGTAGTTTGAATTCTTCCGTATAGGTTCGATACTTCGGTTTCTTTTCGTCCATAATCCGTTTCCTGTTCTTCCTAGTCTACTGGATTTGGACATTCTTTGTGTCTACTTTATCCGGGCAATTTCAAATATTGTCTCTGGTCAAAAGATCACAAAAGAAAAATTTCAAAAAGCCAAAGAACTTCGCCGTGACATGACTTCTGCGGAAAGGGTTTTATGGAATGAATTGCGCGGCAATAAATTAAGCGTCCATTTTAGAAGACAACAAATCATCGCAGGTTTCATCGTTGACTTTTATTGTCATCGGGCAGGATTGGTTATTGAATTGGATGGAAGTGTCCACGCGAATCAAAAGTAAAGAAGATGCCCATCGCGGTAAAGTGCTTAATGAAATGGGCTTGCGCGTCATCCGTTTTTGGAACGGGGAAGTAGCAAAGAACTTAGCGGAAGTATTGAGAAAAATACGCGCTGAGCTTAATGAATCTTTATGATTCGCTTTTCTTGACGCGCATCGAAAGAAAGAAAAATGCGATCAATCCAGACAAAGAGATAGAAAGCATAGTAAGAAATATTTGCCGAATGCATCTACGCTTTCAGTAAAACTAGAAACGAGGAATCCACATGAAAGGCAAAACAGTTTTGATCACGGGCGCAAGTGCGGGTATTGGCTTGCAAAGCGCCATCGGTTTGGCAAAGTTAGGCGCAGAAGTGGTGATGGTAGGGCGTGATGAAGGACGTACCGCACAGGCGGCGGCGCTTGTTAAATCACAAACGGGGAATCAAGCGATCTCCTATCTGCTGGCTGATCTTTCATCGTTGAAAGATGTTCGCAAGCTGGCGGGAGAGTTCAAGGACAAATATAAAAAGCTGGATGTGCTGCTCAACAACGCCGGCGCAGTATTTTTGCGCCGACACGTGAGCGTGGATGGTTACGAAATGTCGGTGGCGCTAAACCATCTCAATTATTTTTTGTTGACGGGTCTGCTGTTGGACATGATCAAGGCGGGTCCATCGGGACGCATTGTCAACGTGGCGTCACGCGCGCATTATCGCGGTCATGTGAATTTTGATGATCTGCAAAGCAAGCACGGATATAACGGCATGCAGGTTTATGGCATGTCCAAATTAATGAATGTGTTGTTCACCTATGAACTGGCGCGGCGTTTGAAAGGCACGAAGGTTACAGCGAATTGTCTGCATCCGGGATTTGTGGCAAGCAATTTCGCGGGGAATAATGGCTGGTTCGTGCGCTTTGCCATGCGGTTCATGGCCGGACGCATCTCGGTCGAGGATGGGGCCAAGTGCTCGATTTATCTGGCCTCCTCGCCGGATGTGCAAGGCCTTAGCGGAAAATATTTTAACTACGATACTAAGGAGACGCGCTCCTCCGACGAGTTGTATGATGAGGCTGAAGCCAAGCGCTTATGGGATGTCAGCGAGCAGTTGGTGTCGATTAGCAAATGACCTATGGATTTTACTTAACGGTGTCGAAAGTCTGAGTGAATATCTTGCTTGGACCCACAAACAACGTGCCATACATGCTGTTTGCCGTTTCTGCAGTGGTAATTTTTTGCGCCGAGGTACAGCCGGGATCCTTGCTTGAGACTTTCAACGGACTAGATGCTATGTAAGTAAACTTCCCTGCGCCGGATGAAAGATTCGAGCGCTGGTCATTGTCAGGCCCAACCAGCACAAGCACGAAAGAATTAATGGGCGCTAGGTCCGCAGATGTGATAGGGCTTGTTTTACCGGTACTTTTAGCATATGTGAGCGATTCCAGCTCTACATCCAAGTTGGTGGTCTTTCCTGCTGTGTCCAGAATGGTGAATGTGGCACCTTTGACGTTCTCATCCTGATCGTATTTCAAAGCAATGGTAAATTTGTAACCAGCGGGCAATGTGTCGGTTGGCAGCGTGAGCATTGACGCATAATGGTTGATCAGGTTGCCTTTGCCGAGGCCTTGCGACTGCATGAAATCTGCAGAAGGCCAGTTGTCAACGAACGCGCGTACCTGAAGCGGCGAATGATTGGTCGTATGGAATGTAAAACCGTATTGCTGCCAAACGCAATTGGCGCCTTCCGGTGAATAAGCGTTCAACTGGAAGCTGAAGCCAATGTCAGAGCTCATATCTTTCGTAATGTCAATTGTGACAGATAACCCTGTCACGGGATTGCAATCGCTGTATAGGAAGTAATTGTTTTTGCTGCCGAGCCCGTTATGAGGCGCGGGCACGGGCCCGATAGTGGGTGTGGCGCTTGGCGGTAAAGCGGTTGCTGTAGGCGTGCTGATTTTTGGTGTACGAGTTGGTTTGACTGTTGCGGTGGGAGCTGAAGTATCGATAGGTAGGTTGCACAACATGGATATGGCAAGAGGCGTTGCGCCTGCGGCCATCAATTTGAAAAATTTACGTCTGTTCACAATATGCTCCTGGCACCATTAAGATTTACCAATAGTCATGAGCGCAATAATTTCATACATAATAACTGGAAATAAAATCCGCATTGCGCTTCGCAAGACACCGATTGTACTATAGATATACGGCTGAACTTCATCATGAAGCTCGATCTTCCAAAGTGAAAAAGCTTGGAGTGCCTAACGACTAGCAAGGCAAGCAAGACGGGGTTTAGTAAACAGATTGTAAGGGAAGTGTTTTCTTTTGCACTCGTAATTATGGTAGCATGACCACGCGATCTTAAAACGAATCAAATGGAATCCATTATCTCGAAAGGCATCACTGAAATCGGGGAAGTTGCATGGAACGCTTTGACCGCCGGGCATCCCTTCCAGAGCTATGCCTGGTATCTATTCGGCGAGGCCGTGATGGGAGCGGATTCGCATCCGGCGTACGCGCTCTTGAAAAACGATGGTCAGCTTTGTGCCGCCGCAAGTTTTTGGCGCGTCCCCAATGAGCCCATTCCGTTTGAAGGCCAGATTGTTTACCGCGCTTTGGAAGCTTTTCTGCGACGCTGGCCGCTAATGATCTGCCGTTCTCCTTTCTCCGGGACTCCGGGGCTGATCGTTTCATCGAACCTGTTTCGGGAAGAAGCTTTGAAAGAGATCACCCGCCTGGGGCGTCGTCTGCGGCGTGAGGAAAAAGCATCCCTTCTGATCTTCGATAGTCTGGACTCGAAAACTGCACGCGCGTGGCCGGGCGCAGTTTCATATTCATATGGAATCCCGGGCATGCTCCTGAATACGAAAGCTAACAGCTTCGACGAATATATTGCAAGTTTGCCGAACAAGGAGGGCAGGAATATCCGACATGATCTTCGCCGTATTGAAGATCAAGGGATTTCGGTCACGCGCCATCAGACGCTTTCAGATGAAAACCGAAGCGCGGCAGAGAGACTCTATCGCATGGTGGAAAAGCGCAAAGGGCCGGAGCGCAATCCGTGGGTGGACCCAATGCTGGCGAATATCCAGCTTGTCCATGGGATGTGGCTTGCTGCGCATAGTGCAGCCGGTGAACTCGTTGGATGTGTGACCGAATTCGAGGACAACGGTATGCAAATGCTGACCCATCTCGGCCTGAGTGAGACCCCCCAATATGTTTACTTCGCTCTTTTGTACGAGAGCATTCGTCTGGGGCTGGAGCACGGACTTCATTCCTATTATTGGGGGGCGGGTACGTATGCAGTCAAGAAGCGCTTAGGGTTCGTGCCCATTGAGAACGATTCGATTGCCATTACTTTATAATCGGCATTCCATATAAAACTAATCCTTTGGATAACTCATGACTGATATTGCTTATGCACTCTTAACTTTGGGCAGTTCCAGCTTGTGGGGATTCGTGAGCGGGTGGATCCTCTATTTTTATATTCCCCCAACCGGCACGCCGCTCGTGCCCATCGCCCTGTATAGCGTGGTGATGTTCTTAAGCCGCGGCATCAACGTCGCCATCAGCTTGCCGATTGGTTTCCTCTCGGATCAAACGCGGACGCCATGGGGACGGCGTCTGCCATATATCTTCGCTGCATCTTTCTTCATGATCGGCGCCTTTGCGCTATTATGGATTCCGCCGCACTCCACTGAGTCATTAAGTAACCTCGCGTATCTCGCGGCGGTGATGGTTGTATTTAACATCGCGTATGGATTCCGCGAGATTCCTTATGAGGCACTGTTGCCAGAACTTGCGCCCGAAGAACAACGCCGCGTCAACATCTCCGGATGGAAGGCAGGCTTCCAACTCGTTGGTGCGATCTTTGCAGGCTTTATCGGGCCGCTGATCGAAAGATGGGGATATCAGAACGCCGCACTGATCTTTGCCGGGGTGATGATCCCGTTCTTTTTTGTGCCTTTGTTCTTTATTCGCGAGAACCGGGCAGCGCCCAAAGAAGCTCCCACGCGCCTGGGTTTTTGGACTCATCTCAAACTGACTCTTGCTAATCGCACTTTCCTGATCTTCATCATTTCCTGGGCATTATCGTGGGCAGCCACTACCTTCATCCTCGAAACAATTCCCTACATTGCGACGGAGATTTGCCGCGGCACCGAAGCGGACACGGTTTACTTCTACATTCCTCCAATCATCGTATCGTTGATTTGTTTCCCCATTATCACACAACTTGCCAACCATTACGGCAAGCGGATTGTCTTCCTCGGCTCATTGCTGCTCGGTGCGTTGGTGTTGCCCTGCCTGCTCCTCATCAGTGATTCGATTCCGGTCCCGCTGCTTGTGCAGGGCGTTATTTGGATCTGTCTCGAAGCGATTGCACTCTCAGGAGCTCAAGTTCTTCCCACTGCCATTCTGGCGGAAATCACCGACACTGATGCGCGGGTGACTGGTCAGCGCCGGGAAGGATCATATTATGGCGCGCTCGGCGTAATGGATCAGGTCTCCAGTGGATTGGCTTCGGCACTCCTGCCGTTGTTTCTTTTACTTGGTCGCAGCAACAGCGACCCGCATGGTCCGCTGGGCGTTCGCCTTCTTGGTCTAGCAAGTGGGTTGGCAATGTTCATAGCATTTCTTGTTTTCCGCAAATACAAACCATCCATCGCCGCAATGCCGCTCCCAAAAAGCGGCGAGTGATACGCCAAAAACAGAAGAGGGGGTTCTTGGGATTTTTGCTACTCGGTGATTGTGATCGATACTCAATTTCATTCTTTAAGATTGTGTATGAACTTCATAGTTTTGTAATCTGCCCTGCCTGATTTGGGGACAAACAGGTATAATGGATGGTTGCATTTGGAAACTATTTCAATTACGAAGGAATTATGGAACAGAAACCTGACATCGCAAAAGGGCGTATTGCCTACAAATGGATCGCCCTCTCCAACACAACCTTGGGAATCTTCATGGCAATGCTCGATGGAAGCATCGTTGAGATTTCACTACCGGCTATTTTTCATGGCATTGGATTGAATCCGCTCGCACCCGGAGAGACCGATTATCTGCTCTGGACGCTCATGGGATACCTCGTCGTTACGGCAACATTGCTGGTTACTTTTGGCCGCATCTCGGATATGTTCGGGCGCGTAAAACTTTACAACCTCGGCTTCGCTATCTTTGCGGTTGGCTCCATCATGCTTTATCTGGTCCACGGAACAGGCAATGGCGCCGCCATGCAAATCATCATCTTCCGGCTGATTCAAGCAGTGGGAGGTGCGTTCCTGATGGCGAACTCCACGGCGATCATTACCGATGCATTCCCACCGAATCAGCGCGGGCTGGCAATGGGCATCAACATGATTGCCGGTACAAGCGGCACCTTTCTTGGACTCCTGGCTGGAGGAATCTTGGCGGCCATCAATTGGCGGTATGTATTCCTTGTCAGTGTTCCGTTTTCTGTCGGTGGTACCATCTGGGCTTACTTGGCTCTCCATGAGACTGCCACGATTCGTAAAGACCAGCATCTCGACATTCCCGGCAATATCCTTTTTGCGCTTGGCTTGACGGGTCTTCTTGTTGGAACTACTTACGGGATTGAACCATATGGCAGCTCGCCGATGGGTTGGGGGAGTCCCTTTGTTCTCACGTGCCTCATCGGCGGTGCGCTGGCGCTGGTTGCATTTGTCCTTGTTGAGCAACGCGCAAAGGAACCGATGTTCCGGCTTGAGTTATTTAAGATTCGGATGTTCAGCGCAGGCAACCTCGCCGGTTTTCTTGCAGCATTGGCGCGTGGTGGACTCAACCTGATGATCATCATTTGGTTGCAGGGAATCTGGTTGCCATTGCATGGTTTCTCATTTGAAAACACGCCGTTATGGGCTGGCATCTATATGCTTCCGCTGACGATTGGCTTCATGATTTTGGGACCCATTAGTGGCTTCCTTTCCGACCGTTATGGCGCGCGCATCTTTTCCACCGCCGGTATGTTGGTCACTGTCGTAGGTTTCGTTGGACTATACCTGATGCCGATTAACTTCACCTATATCTATTTTGCCCTGGCGATTTTAGTGATTGGAATGGGCATGGGGATGTTCGTCTCTCCGAATACCACCGCCATTATGAACTCAGTTCCCGCAGAACATCGCGGCGCTTCATCCGGGATGCGCGCCACGTTCCAAAACACGGCCAACACCCTCAGCATCACTTGGATCTTTACCATGGTCACTATTGGGCTGGCTGCGCATTTGCCCACAACCTTATATCAAGGGCTGACCCAGGCCGGTGTTCCAAACAATGTTGCTCATCAGGTTGCGAATATGCCGCCGACCGCTGCATTGTTCGCGGCTTTTCTTGGATACAACCCGATGAAGGCGCTCTTGCCTGCCGCTGTGCTTCAACAACTTCCGGCTGCTTCGCAAGCCTTGCTTCTCAGCAAGCCTTTCTTCCCGAACTTGATCTCCGCTCCATTTGACTTTGGTCTACGCATTGCCTTTTCCATCTCGGCAGTGCTTGGACTGATTTCAGCAGTGGCTTCCTTGTTGCGCGGCAAACGATATATCCATGAAACAGATAGCCAGCCTCAATTGGACGTTGAAATGGAGCAAAGCTTAAAGTGAAGACACCGATTATGGCAGTGGATGCCAGAGTAATGCAAGGACAATACCGAGCGCGGCGAGTAATGCTCCGAGCGCAGTAAAGAACACGCTGATCTCTGTTGTCTCGTGCTTCATAATCAGATACGTCGGTAAACTCTTAAAAACATTTTCAAGCTCGCCCGCGCTCGATGCCGAGTAATACATTCCGCCGGTCATTGCCGAAACCTGCTTTAGAGTTCGCGTCATCAATGCCGCGTTGAAATCCTCCAGGGCCGCTACCAAATCCTCCGAATGCGCCATTACTATATGCGCCTCCGCCGAATCCGAAGCCTCCGTATCCGCCGCCTCCAAATCCGTATTGGCTATCACTTTGACACATCGCAAACTCTGAACCGTTCGGAGTGCCAAAGCCAATCGTGTAAACTCGCACGCCGCGATCCTCTGCCTGTTGAGCCGCGTCCAATGGCAATGGGCCGGTGTTGTTCACCCCATCCGTGAGTAGAACAATGATGTCAGGGACGTAGGCGCCCTTGGGAACGGGAGCCGGTTCAATTCCCGGATTCGCATCGGTGATGCTCGGCGCGACGTTCTTGTCCACGCTGGCAATTGCATCCAGCGCCGCGAGGATTCCACTTCCGATCGCGGTTCTGCGTCCCACGAGCAGACTCTTGATTGCCGAATTAAGCAAGTTTCGATCACTTGTTGGCGGCTGGATCAGTTCTGCAAAGGAAGAGAATGCAACAACACCAATCTGCGTATTGCTGCTCTGTCGTTGAATGAATGACAGTGCCGCGTTTTCGGCGGCTTGAATGCGAGTAGGTTGGATATCGGTGGAGCACATACTGCGTGAAACATCAATCGTGAGGATGATGGTTGCTTTGCCAGCCGGCACGCTGATGATGTTAACCGGGCGCGCCAATGCGATGATCAATCCTGTCAGTGCGGCGAGGAAAAATATAAACGGTAAATGTTGCCGCAACCAGGATCGACGCGGAAGCGCATCGCGTACCAACGCCAGACTGGAATAGCGCACGGCAAAGCGCTGGCGCCGCCGCAATATCCAAATGTAAACGACGATCAACAGCGGGATCAATATCAGCAAGTAAAGGAACGACGGCCAAAGCCAAGTCATATGCTTTCTCCAATACGAATAAGACCTTGACGAATCAAGGCAAGCGGCTAAACCATAATAGTGAAAACATTCCACCGATCAACATCAGCAGAATGCTGGCGCCTGCAAAAATAGAAGTGATCTCAGTCACTTCGGGCGTCACCACCAGTTGCGGATTCAGATTGTTGTAAATCTTGATCAAATCCTGCTCGCTTTGCGCGTTGTAATAGGTTCCACCGGTGATCTGCGAAATTTGTTGCAGCGTGTCTTCATCCAGTTGCGTGTGAACGATGAAACCGTTGATATGCAGGTTTGTCCCTGCCGCGCTGCCGATTCCGACGGTATAAATCCGTACCCCGCGGTTCGCTGCGGTTTGTGCGGCGGCCAGCGGATCAGGATTCTCGTTATTTTCTCCATCGGTCAATAACACAATATCAGCAGATGTATACGTTCCCTGCGGCATCGGCGTGGGCGTCAGCGTTGGCATTGGTGTAAGGTTGGTGTATATCTCCGATGGCTGGCCCGCACCCACGTCAATGGCCTTGAGCGATGCAAGGATTCCACTGGCAAGCGATGTGCCTCGTTGCGGCGCGAGACGATTGATCGCCGTAAGGATCGCATCCTGATCATTGGTCGGCGTTTGAACTGTAAGACCATTATCACTGAATGCGACGACACCGATTCGGACTGTGGATGGCTGGTGATCGACGAAACTTTTCGCAGCCGTTTTAGCGGCTTCCATGCGAGTCGGTTTGAAATCATTTGCGGCCATACTGCCCGAAACATCAAACGCCAAGATGACTGTGCCTTCGATGTGCGGCAAACTGACCTCGGTTTGCGGGCGGGCTAAGGCCACGCCGAGAATCGCGAGCGCAACAAAAAACAGAATCGGCGGGATGTGACGGCGAATGCCGGGATCGCGTTTTGAAATCTCGGAGGCGGTGCTAAGCGCTTGATAATTCGCCGCAATGTGTTTCCGTCGTCGCTGTAAAATGAGATATAGCGCGATGAACACGGGAATCAATATCAATGAATAAAGCATCACGGGCCAGATGAAAGTCATACTTACTTTCGACGTTCCTGCCGCAATTTGACAAGCCTAATAATTGCTTTGACCAGATCATCTTCGGTTGAGAGTGCCAGTGCATCGACACCTGCGCGCTTGAATGCCAAATTCAATTGTGCTTCACGTTGCTTGGCTACTTCTTGAAATCGCTGGCGGAACTTTTTATCGGAGGTATCCACATACAACTGTTCGCCCGTTTCCGCATCCTCCATGATGATTGGGCCGGCATCCGGCAATTGTGTTTCACGCGGATCCCATAACCGGACAGCAAGGACTTCGTGCCGCTTGTTGAGTAAATTCAAGGAATGTTCCCAGCCCGGTTCAGTGATGAAATCTGAAATCACGAAAACCAACGAACGACGTTTGATGGAGTTAAGACCGGCTTGCAACAATAGATTTAAATTGGTGAAAGGGGCGCGGGTGAGTGAGGGTTGCTGGAGCAGATCGTGGATGAGCAATAGCACTTGATTGCGGCTACCGCGCGCAGGGATGGTCCGCTCGATGCGGCTATCATAAAGGATGGCACCAACCCGGTTTCCGTGACGCGTTAAAAGTCGCGCAAGAGTTGTGACGAAATCAATCAGCATCGTGCGCTTTAGATTTTGCACCGTTCCAAAGTCAACAGAGGGACTCAGGTCGAGCAAAAACCAGGCCGTGATTTCGCGGTCTTCCATATATTGCCGGATGTAAGGCGTGTTCATGCGCGCTGTGACGTTCCAATCCATGTAGCGAATATCATCCTCGGGCTGATATTCACGCAGGTTGGCGAGGTCCACGCCGTAGCCGTAGAAGAGACTGCGATAATCGCCTTGAAGCAGGCCATCCAATTTGCGAATCACCTGCCAATCGAGGCGCTGCAGGATTCGCTCAGGCGTTGACGCGGCTGTTGACATGTTCATGCAGCGGTACAACCGGAATCGGTATGCGGTCGAGAATCTTTTTTAGGAAATCGTCGGCGGATACATTGTCCGAGAGCGCTTCGTAGGAAAGCACCATGCGATGACGCATCACATCCAACGCCATATCCAAAACATCCTGCGGAAGCGCGTAATCGCGTCCGCGCAGAAAAGCCAGCGCCCGCGCGGTGAGGATTAAATTGATGGAGGCGCGCGGACTGGCGCCAAAGGTGATGTAATGCTCCAGTTCTTTCAGGCCGACATCCTGTGGTCTGCGGGTGGCGGTCACCATGCGCACCGCGTACTCGATCAATGCCGAATCAACAAATACACGATCCGCTTCTTTTTGCAGGTCAAGCAGTTGATCAGTAGTCAATACTTTTTGTACGGCTTGTAATGCGCTGGTCATGCGTTCCACGATCACGAACTCTTCGGTCGCATTGGGATAATCCACCAGCACCTTCAACATGAAACGATCTACCTGGGCTTCAGGCAAAGCATAGGTTCCTTCGGTCTCGATGGGATTTTGAGTTGCCAGCACAAGAAAAGGATTTGGGACCTTGAAGGTTTCATGTCCAATCGTGACCTGATGCTCCTGCATGACTTCGAGCAACGCGCTCTGCACTTTGGCAGGGGCGCGGTTAATTTCATCTGCGAGCAACAGATTGGTAAAGACCGGTCCGAGTGATGTGTTGAATTCGCCCGTCTTCTGATTATAAATGCGCGTACCGATCAAATCGGCGGGGACAAGATCAGGCGTGAATTGAATGCGTTTGAACTCGCCGCCGATTGACTCAGCTAAGGTTTTGATGGCCATCGTCTTTGCCAGCCCGGGCACACCTTCGACCAAAACATGTCCGCGCGCCAGCAGTGCCACAACCATCCGTTCCAGCAAATGATCCTGACCGACGATGATCTTCTTTACCTCATATAAGACGCGTTCCATTGGTGAATGATCGGTTTCTGTTTTTTGATCCATCATATGCTCCTTATATTAGCAATCCATTGTGATTTGTAATTAATCGGGAGGTAATCCGGCCGCACCCGCCGCGACATTGATCGGAATGGCGAAACCAATGCCTACGAAAAACTCTTGATCGGTTGGATTCACAATCCCTTCGATGATGCCAATCACCTCACCGTCACGATTAAGCAGCGGCCCGCCTGAATTTCCGGGATTGACCGCCGCGTCGATTTGAATCAGGCCCTGAAGTTTTATGTTGGTGCCAACCGGCTGAAACGACCGATCAAAACCGGAGATGACACCCGCGCTCATTGAGCTGTATAAGCCATAAGGATTGCCAACCACATACGCTTCGTCGCCGACACGCATGGCGCGCGGATTCCCCAAAACGGCGGGGACAAGCAATTTGGGGAGCTGATCCGGTTGCACCACCGCAATATCATCCTGTGGTTGTTGGGATGTAACCTTTCCGCTCGACTGTGTTCCATCCGCGAACGTGAGTTGAATGCTGGATGAATTGGCGACCACATGCAGGGCGGTTAGAACATCGCCGCCAGCGTCGATCACTACACCGCTGCCCAGGCTGTCTTCCGCGTTTCCGCTCCCGTCTGTTAATTTTGTTTGAATGAGAACGAGCGAGGGCTGAATCACTTGAAACACCTGCTCGGAATAAGCCGGTGGCGGCGTTGCAGACGCCAGCGCCTGCGCGACTGTGGTGCTCACCTCATTATTCGTGAGTGGATGGGGAGGGGGAAAAAGAATGTTGTAGAGGATGAGTGCCGCGAGCGCGGCCAGCACACCGGCAGCAAATGGTGCCGATTTTTTTATTCCTATGCGGATACGCTGCCAACGCTTTCGCCATACTTCCGAACGTGAAGCGGATGATTCAGTCATTTCCTCTGTCACTTACCTCTAAAAAAGCGAGTTCAATTCATCTGAAATAACTTTTTCTCAAATGCTTGAAGCTGGCACCCGAAAAATCTCAATGGCTTTAATTATAGAACTCTTTTCTGAAACGAAAATGAGATTCTTGTGTAGGAATTACACCAAAGCCGCATAACGCGGACCGTTGAATCGTGATTCCGTTTGCAAGGATTATGTGGTTTCGACTTTTTCGACGACGACGGTTGCCTCCGTCAGCAGGGCGGCGATGGCACCGACCGCGGCTAACTGCGGGGCGATCAACGCGCCGACTACGCCGAACGTCATCGGGATTTCCAGCATCGTTTTGCCCTCTTTGTTTTTGATGATGATGCGGCGGATATTTCCCTCATGGACCAGTTTCTTGATCCTGGCCAAAAGTTCTTCGCCGTCGACGTGGAATTCTTCCGTGCGAAACTTTTCTTCAGACATTGGTTTGTCCTTTCCGAAGCCTCGTAATCCATTGGATGTGATCTGGAAAAAGTAGTAAGTATCCAAGTGTAAACATTACAAAATAAATCAAGGGAAACTTTAGATAACCCGGCCCCGCAAATCCAACCAGGGCAATCAAAGAGACCATCAGCGGAAGAATGGATAATAAACCTGTCCCGGTGATTTTCCTTGACGATAAAACACGAATGAGACAAATGATGGAAACTAGTAAAATCACCAAGTCATGATAATGTGCGTAGGGAACCAGTAAAATGGAAAACAATGCCAGCAGACCAATGTGCTTTTCCAGAATTTCCTGGCTTCTATGCCAAATGATGCAGAAGCCAATGATCCCCGCGAGATAACATCCCCAGATCAGATTTCTTACAAACGTTACGTCAATCACTTTGAAGTTGCGCCGGATCATGCCAGAGATAGTCGGCATGTCCAAGGTATGAGGCTCGATCCAAATTGTGCTTTCAATGACTTTGAGACTATTGATAAAACTAATCATCCCCTCGGTTTTGATCAGCGCCCAACTGATGATTACAAGAATCATGCCTCCCAGCGCAAATCCCCACAACACTTTTCTTTGTTTGAATAAAAACGGGATCGCCAAAAATAACGCGGTCTGCGGGCGGACGATGGTCAGGCTTAATCCCAAGCCTGCCAGGAAGGGTCTTTCTGAAAGCAATCCCCACAGCCAGAATGCCAATCCAAGCAATAATATGGCATCATCCTGTCCGTTCATGAATGCGGAAAATGCGGGGAAAAATAGAAATATTCCCGCGAACAGAATGAAGGTTTCTTCTTTCCCGAAATTTCCTTTACGCAATGCTTGAAGGAGAAGATAAGAGCTGGCCGCATTAAGAAAAAGCAAAACGATTGCCCATCGAATAAAAGAATTGATGTAGTTGGAATCCACGATTAAATCTGCGAGGGCGGCGATGAAAGGAACATGCGTATAAAACTCGGGGACGACCTGAAAGCCTACGACTCCTTCCTCAATATTTTCCTGGGCCTTCGCGCTATATATATTTTCAAAACCCTGAGTCTGTGCGATCCTCCCAAAGGAATAAAAACCAATAAAATCTGATCCCGTCCTTTGCTTGGGGTCTTGGATCATGTTGATCCATAAGAGGACATAGATCAAAGCCAGCGAAAGTAATCCCGCATTGGTGAGCAGGCGGCGCGGATTAATGGTTGTCATATTTTGTCGAGTCTACTTCGTTTCTTGGGACGGCAATCGCGGGACATGTATGATTTTCGTTGTTGGATTTCTAGCGGTCATCCACCAGCAGATGCTTGTACCACCACCATTGAAATGCTGCCCCGGCTGCGAAAGAAATTGTGATGATCACCCAGCTAAGCAATGTAACCTCTTCCAGTGCGAACAAAATAAAATAGAAGGCTGCAGCAGTGGTCAGCGCGCCGAGCAGAGCCACTTCGAGGGCGATCAGATTCGCAATGCTATAAGGCTTGTCTGTAGGAGGAATAGTCCTTATCCGCCACTTAAAAGCGGGCTTCGTCTCCGGAAATTTTTTGATGTAAAAATCCTTGATTTGATTCATTGCCTCGATGGATTCATGCCAAGCCGCGCGCAGACGCGCCAACTGCGCGATGGTCAATGTGCCGAGCAGAGTCAGAACAAAGAATAGAATCGAAAAGGCTACGGAAACGCTCTTTAGATTGTCCTTGGCGAATTGTGTGCCGAGGATCGCTGCTACGATCGAACCCACGGAAACGAAGTAGAATGAAGCCACGCGTGAACGGTCTTCGTTTGCCTGCTTGGCGGTGTCGGCGATGTATTCGTATTCGGCGATCAAGATATCATCGGGGATAATTAATTCGGGGTCGGTTCTCAGTCTTGGCATCTTGCTCTCCGCTTTGATTTACAGGAGTTTGTCATTTTTGCTGATTAAGATCATCGGATTGAAAGTCAATCAATTGTACAACAATGGAGTCTTTTCTGTCAGGCGGCGGTCAAGGTGATTCAATCTTTTGTTTTATTGGCCGCGCTCCCGCCAAAGTCCGCGCCGGATGCGAAATAAAAAATTCCCGCTCACAATGAGCGGGAATTTTGTCAGGTGATTTATAGGGGCATTACACTTGCTGCCTGCGGGCCTTTGGGACCTTGCTCGACCGTGAACTCCACCTTCTGGCCTTCCACGAGCTTGCGAAATCCTTCGCTCTGAATGGCGGAATAGTGAACGAACACATCAGGGCCGCCGTCGCGAGAGATAAAGCCGTAGCCTTTCTCTGCATTGAACCACTTGACCGTTCCGACGATACGTTCGGACATTGCTTTGCCTCCTTTTGGCAAAAAGAAAAGATTGTAGTGATGTCGCACGTCCATCGAACGATCTATAACCAAACGACCCACCGAAGTACCCTCATGCACTGCGTTCTTCAGCGTGGGTCGTTCTGTTCTTCTTCCCACGATAACGTACTGGCATCTTGCAATTACCGATGATACAAGCAATCTGTTAAACCGTCAAGGAAATTGATGCCAGCACAATGGCTGAAAGTTTGAACTAGCCTAATGCCCTTGTCATGGAATAGTTGACCGGCTCTCGTAAGATAAAATCGCTTGTATTATAATATTTTCGTAACGCTTAAGAGTTTGATCCTCTTTTACTTTAGTGGGTAAAACATTTCCATCCATCCCAATCAACAGGAGCTCCATCGTGAAACCGTCTCATCGCATCATATTAGCCATAGGATTAGTTTTCTGCCTGCTTTTAACTGCCTGCGCCTCTCCGATGGCCAGCATAGGAGTACCGCAAGCTCAAAAAACTCTCTACCAAGTTTCCACGCTCAATTCACTCTCGGCGGGTAACTTTGACGGCATTAAGACAGTTCAGGAGGTCCTGAAAGAAGGCAATTTTGGCTTGGGTACCTTTGATGGCCTGAATGGTGAAATGATATTACTCGACGGTCAAATGTATCAGGTGAAGGACAGCGGCAAAGTGCAAATTCCGGCGGCCTCAACCAAGCTGCCTTTTGCGGCTGTGACCTTTTTTAACGCTGACTATTCAGAAGACATCAATCAAGTGCAGAATTTCGACGCACTCAAGGCGGCCATTGACCAGATGATTGTAAAAAAGGACAGGTTTTATGCCATCCGCGTAGACGGGGTTTTCAACCAAATCCAGGTCAGAAGCGAATCCCAACAACAGAAACCTTACCCGAGCCTGACGGATGCGCTCAAAAATCAGGACGTGTTCAATTATAAAAATGTCAAAGGCACCTTGGTGGGTTTCTGGTGCCCCAACGATATCGGTACTTTAAATGTGGTGGGTTATCATTTTCATTTTATTTCGGATGACTATAGTCAGGGCGGGCATGTGTTGGACGTCAACATCAACACTGCCACCGTCAAGCTGGATGAAATATCGTTCGTAAGTATCGATTTGGGCGACGGCGCTCCCTAGGCGGCATGCAGAAAAGTGCGATTGTTGCATCCTGCCGCCGTTCGACCGGTTTTGCTTTGACCATTATTCTATCCACTCTGAACAAAGCTTGTTCTTGACAGTTCATTCCTATCGAATATAATCACATCCATAAGACCGCGCGAAGACAAGTAATCAGCAAACTGTTCAGAGAGCCATTGGTTGTGTGAGATGGCCAGTTCAATGATGAAATCCACTTTGCCTTTTCCCTCGTAGGAACGAAATTTGTTGTAAGAGGGACGGGAATTGCCCGTTATAGCTTGCCTAAAGGCAGTAACGTAGAATAATATTCTGCATTATTGCAAAAGCAGGTGGCACCACGAGACGCCCCTCGTCCTGCAAACGGACTGGGGCGTCATTTTATTTTCTTACCACAAAGTCACAAAAGGATACAGAAGAAAAAAACTTTGTGCTCTCTGTGGTAAATTATACGGAGGTGCAGTTATGTTAGACATCAATTTGATTCGCGAACAACCCGATGTTGTCCGCAAGGCGATGAAAGATCGGCAAATGGACGCGTCGCCCGTGGATGCGATCTTTCAATTGGATGAAAAGCGTCGTTCGCGCTTGAGCGAAGTCGAGAAACTTAAGGCGGAGCGGAACGCTGTCTCGAAAGAGATCAGCCAACTGAAAGACGCGTCCGCTAAACAGTCAAAGATTGAAGCGATGCGACTTGTCGGCGACAAGATCAACGCGTTGGATAAAGAAGTCGCCGCAGTTGAATCACAACTCAACGCGCTGACCGCCACCATTCCCAACATTCCAGATGCGCGCACGCCATATGGCAAAGACGACAGCGAGAATGTTGTCCTGCGAACGATCGGCGAACCAAAAGAGTTCGACTTTCAACCAAAACCACACTGGGACCTTGGCCCTGCCCTCGGAATCATTGACTTCGAGCGCGGCACAAAGATCACTGGCTCGCGCTTTTACGTCTTGAGCGGAGCGGGCGCGCGGCTTCAACGGGCGTTGATCGCATACATGCTCGACCTTCATATTCGTCAAGGCTATACCGAAAAATATTTGCCGTTCATGGTCAGGACCGATACGGTATTTGGTGCAGGACAATTGCCAAAGTTTGCCGATAATCTTTATAAAGACCACGAAGAAGATTTTTATTTTGTGCCAACTGCGGAAGTCCCGCTGACCGGTTTGCACATGGGCGAGATTTTGGATGAAGCCAGCCTGCCGCGTCTGTATACGGCTTACACCCCCTGCTTCCGACGCGAGAAGATGAGCGCCGGCCGCGATGTGCGCGGCATCAAGCGCGGTCATCAATTCGATAAAGTGGAAATGTATATTTATTGCAAGCCGGAAGAATCGGATGAATGGCTGGAGAAGTTGCGCGAGAACGCTGAAGAGACTTGCGTGAAATCTCGGATTAACTCATCGAGTCAAACAGCTTTGCACCGGCGACATCGGCTTTGGCGCAACCATGACGTATGATATCGAAGTCTGGGCGCCGGGATGCAACGAATGGCTGGAAGTCTCTTCGGTATCCAATGACACAGATTTTCAGGGTCGGCGCGCCAACATCAAATATCGCGATAATAAGGGCAAGACGCGCTTCGTTCATACGCTGAACGGTTCAGGTCTGGGACTCCCTCGCACCTTGATTGCCGTGATGGAAAACTATCAGCAAGCCGATGGCTCCATCGTCGTGCCGGACGTTCTCCGTCCATGGATGGGCGGCGTGGACATAATCCGCTAATGCTCAATTGGCCTCTCGTTGGTACATTCCTAATTCAGTGGCTGACGCTAACGTTCATGTTGATCGGGCTGGTGGGATTAATCATCCCCGTGTTTCCCGGGTTGATCGTGATCTGGTTAGCCGCGCTGATTTATGGAATCGCCACAGGCTTCAGCATCAAAGGCTGGATCATTTTCATCCTAATCAGCATCCTGGCGCTGGTCGGCGGCATCGTGGACAATATCTTTATGGGCGCCAAAGCACGCGAGGGCGGCGCAGCCTGGATTTCGATCTGGGTCAGTTATGCGGCGGGAATTGTTTTTAGTTTGATCTTTACCCCGCTCATCGGTCTATTCGCCGCGCCGGCAGGATTATTTGTCTCAGAGTTGATTCACCACAAAGACTGGCGGCCCGCACTCAAAACAGTCCGCGCCATGATTATTGGCTGGGGCTGGTCATTCGTCGTTAGGCTTATAATAGGCGTCATCATGACAGGCCTGTGGATGACCTGGGCCTGGACATAAAACCAATTTTCCAAAGGAGAATCATATGCCCCCAATTGTTTCAGATATTTCTGCTTTTCTTGGGATTTTGTTGAGAGCGCTCGGCTTTCTAGTTGTTGGAGTAGCTGTTGGCCGCCTCGTTTTTGATAATTTCAAAAACAGCGAATGGCAGTTGAAGATCGCACTGGCTCTCGGCTTTTTCGGATTGCTAATTGGCCTGACTGATTTTGCATCTCCTGGCTCGGCGGGCGCATTCGCGCTTGGCGCTGGAGGTGCTTATTTCATGTCTATGATGCCGGTGAGCAAACCGAAGGATGAAGCACCAAAGAATTAATTTCAATCAAACAGGCTTCCAATTGGAAGCCTGAATTTTTTCCAACGACATTTCATTTACAACGGAACAATTTCGCCCGTCCCGTATAACCGGGCTTGTTTGCGCGTCATCACATGGACTTTGCTGACACCCATCGCTTTCCATTCGCCGCCAAGTTTCCCAACCAGCGCAGTATTCTCATCAATACCGATCATGCGCTGACCATCCTTCATCTGTGTCCGCAACAAGCTGACCAACGCTTTGAACGGACCGGCGTGGTCGAAGTGCGGCATCACGTAATCGGCGGGCGCAAGGCCAAAGCCATCGATGGCTCCAATTCCCATGTTCCGAAAATTAGGCAAACGTTTTGCCAGTATCATCGCACCCGCCGAACATCCCGCGTAGACCGCACCGCGCGACCAGGCCTTTTGCGCGGCGGCCCAGGCGCGGCTTCCGTTCATCGTTTCAAAAAGATGGATGGGATTGCCGCCAGAAAAATAGATCAGGTCTGCGGATTCAAGAATCGATTCATATTGCGGATCATCCGCCGAGGCTCGGTCAATGATGCGGGGCGCTTCCACTTCCGCGCCTAGCTTATGGAAATGTTCCAGACCCATTTTTGACCAGCGACCAATGCTTTCGTCTCCCTCCTGACCCGCGGCGGTCGGCAAACAAACGACGCGCGGCGCGCGTCCGACCACTTTGACCGAGTCCAACAGATAACGATCTATTTCTTCCATCACCGGCAAGTATTCGCCTGCACCTACTAGTGCGATTAAACCGTTCATAAGCACCTCAACCATTAATCAATATTTGGGATTGCAAGGACTTTTTTCTAGACGATCCAACGACATGGAATTGAACGCAGCAATATCCATTATGGATGTCCTCCTGAAGTACTCGTTGGAAAAGCAGTAATGGTAGGAGACGGGGTCAGCGTAAATGTCGGTATAAAAGTTGGCGTAACGGTCGGTGCGGGAGTTCTCGTTGGCGTAAGTGTCGGGGTACGAGTGGGAGTCAACGTGGGGGTATTGGTCGGCGTTAAAGTTGGAGTTTGAGTGGGGGTGAGCGTTGGCGTATTGCTCGGAGTAGGAGTAAATGTATAAGTTGGCAAATAATATGGAATAAATGGCGTGAAGGTACTGGTATCTGTGGCAGTTAAGGTCGGAGTGAAGGTCAAAGTTAATGTTGGCGTTGCAGTTAAAGTTAACGGTGTCAGGCTCAAAGTCGGGGATAGAGGCGTGGTCGTAAGATTGGGAGTTGTGGTCAGCGATGGAGTAGCAGTCGGAGTTGTCGGTCGGGACTTAAGCATCACAGCAACCCATCCGAGACAATAGCATGGCAATGTCGCAAGGATGATGGAAATCAGAATGAGGCGAAGCCGTGCTCGCGGGTCGTCAAGGTCGCGCATCGGCACGATGATAACATAAAAGAAGAAGCGCGAAGAAAGACGAACCACAAGGTATAATTTCAATTATGATCCCGATTTAATTGCGCATTGCCGGTTTTCTTTCGTATCGCGATCCGGTCGAAGTGGATTTCACGACCTTCGAGCTGGCCTGCATCTCGGGGCAAAACGGCGCGGGAAAATCGTCCTTGCTGGATGCGATGACGTGGGCGCTGTTTGGGCAGGCACGCAAAAGAGATGATTCGCTGGTCAATCTTCAATCCAAGGCGGCGGAGGTGGCGCTAACCTTCAGTTACGAGAATAATATTTATCGGGTTCAACGGACATTGCCGCGCGGTAAGACCACGATTCTTGAATTTCAAATCAAGAATGGAGATGAATGGAAACCCCTCACCGAGCGCACCTTACGCGAAACACAAGCCTGCATCGAGCAGACTTTGCGGCTCGATTACGATACCTTTATTAACGCAGCATTCTTTTTGCAAGGCAAAGCGGATCAATTCACACAGCAGAATGCGAGCAAACGCAAAGACGTGTTGAGCAATATCCTTGGACTCGAAATATGGGAAACATATAAAGCGCGCACGGTTGAAAAGCGCCGCGGACTTGAAGAAGAAGTGATCGGCATTGATCGCAGTATTGCCGATATTGATTTCGAACTTGACGAAGAGGAGCCGCGCAAGCAACGACTTAAAGAACTTGAAGCTGATTTGAAGCGATTGAGCGATGCGTGTAAAAGTCAAGAGATTGCTTTGGAGAATCTTCGAAAGGTTGCCGCGTCATTGGATCAACAACTCGTCGCTGAAAAAGCAAAGCTGGAAGAAAAACGACGCGGGTTGAAAGAGCAGGAACAGGCTGCTGGCGGCCAGCAATTATCAATCAGTGAATTGACGGCTCAACTTGAAAGCGCAAAGAAATCGCTGGCTGATGCTGAGGAGAAACTTGCAAAGCGAAATGAACTGGACGCGAATTGAAACGCGGCGCGCGAAGAGTACGCCAAAGTCAAAGCCGAGAATGAATTGCTCAAAGCGCAAATGGATGAATTGAAAGAACACATTGATCAGCTTAAAGCGGCGGAGGGCGCAACGTGTCCATTATGCGGACAAGCCTTGAGCGAGGAACATCGTCAATCTACATTGAAGCAATTACAAGATGAAGGGAAAGAAAAAGGGGATCGCTTCCGTACGAACAAAACTAGCATTGATGATCTTGCCAAGCAAATTGTGGATTGTGAATCACAAATTGCAAGAGTCGAAAGCGCTGAACGGGAACGCTTGAAGCAATCCAATTCTGTGACTCAGTTAACTGAACGAATTGAAACGATTAAAGATTTCAATCAAGAATTGGGAAACGGCTGGCGCGAAACGATTAAAGGAAGTGGAAAAAATATTATCGAGTAAAAAATACTCTCTTGAGTTGCAGAAGCCGTCGGTCAATCTCGATGAAGCCGAGCGTGCCTTGCGCGATTTGCAAGAACAGGTCAATCGCCTGAATCAGGAAGTCGGCGCGGCGCGGCAAAAGGTATCGGTGTTGGATGAATTGCGGAAGCGTAAAGCCGACTTCTCGTCGACGCGTGAAGCGCTGGCGTTACAGATCGCGCATCACAAGACTCTCGAACGCGCCTTTGGCAAGGATGGTGTCCCGGCGTTGTTGATCGAACAGGCTTTGCCAGAGATCGAATTGAAAGCAAATGAGTTGCTCGACCGATTGAGCGATGGACAGATGTCGATTCGATTCGGGACGCAAGCTGAATACAAGGACAAGAAGCGCGACGATTTGAAAGAGACGCTTGACATTCAAATCAGCGACGCGGCCGGGTTGCGCGATTATGAAATGTATTCGGGCGGCGAGGCCTTCCGCGTCAACTTCGCGATCCGGTTGGCGCTGTCCGAAGTGCTGGCACAACGCAAAGGGGCGCGCTTGCAAACGCTGGTGATTGACGAAGGCTTTGGCTCGCAGGATGTGCAGGGCAGACAGCGATTGATCGAGGCCATCAATTTGGTGCGAAATGATTTTGCCAAGATTTTGGTTATCACGCATCTCGATGAACTCAAGGACGCGTTTCCGACGCGCATCGAAGTGGAAAAAACCGATCACGGCTCAACAGTCCAAGTTATTTAACTTATGATTTATTTTGTATTATCAACCCTGCTATTTGTCGCAGGTCTTATCGTTATTTATTGGCTTCACAATCAATATCATCTCGACATCATTGTCGCGCCTGTTGATCCGCCGTCGAATGCGCCGATGATCTCGGTTTGCATTCCAGCACGCAATGAAGAGCGCAACATCCGCGCTTGTGTGGAAGCGGTTTTGAATCAAACCTATCCGAACTTGGAAGTCATCGTCCTGGATGACCGCTCGACAGATTCAACTTTGCAGATTCTCCATTCAATTCAAAATGATAAATTAAGAATTGTCAACGGTTCTGATCTTCCCTCCGGCTGGGCAGGCAAACCCCATGCCTTATATCAAGCCGCGAATGCGTGCGACGAACGAAGTGAGTGGTTGTGTTTCGTTGACGCCGATACTTTTCTCGCGCCGGAAGCGTTGGCTTCTTGTTATGCCAAAGCCATCGAAACAAACGCCGACTTATTCACCATGATGACTTTTCAAATCACGGTGACGTTTTGGGAACGCGTCGTGTTGCCGCTCGTGATGACTGCGCTATCGGTTGGATTCTCGCCGCGCAAAGTCAATGACCCGAAGCGAAAGGACGCCATTGCCAATGGACAATTCATCTTCATCAAGCGAAGTGTCTATGCTGCCATCGGCGGACACGAAAGCGTTAAGGATCAGATCGTGGAAGACAAAGCCATTTCGGAAAAAGTCAAATGGAGCGGATATCGTCTGATCGTTGCGGATGGAATGAAGGTGGCGCGCACGCGTATGTACACTTCGCTGGCGGAGATGTGGGAAGGCTGGACGAAAAATATCTATCTCGGTTTGCGCGAGCAAGTTGGTTTGATGGTGCTGGGCGCGTTCGGCGCTTTGGTCACGGTCATCGCCGCGCTGGTTCTTCCGCTTTGGCCCCTGCTTGGATTGTTTTGGTTTCTTCACAACGGCGGATGGATGGCAATCATTGTTATTCTCGAATCATTGATTCTATGGGGTGTGTTGATTTATGTTCGAGCGACGGTTGCATACAGCATGAACATCCCGCGCTGGTATGCATTGACCACCCCACTCGGCGCGGCGATCTTCGCGGCGATGATGTTCACTTCAACATGGAAAGTGTTATCGGGTCAGGGCGTGACGTGGCGCGGAAGAAAATATAAGCCGACGAGATAATGAACAAGATCGCTATGGTTCAATCAGCGTATCCACATAAGCACCTACTGAATGATCTGGTTGGCTACCGTTCTTTATGACCCCTTGAATGAAAATACGTAGAATCTCTGGCTCTGGGACATTAAAAGTCATATTGGGATTCAATACAGGACTAACCGTGTGAGACCTTTCGTATTCGATCCCGCCTGAATTAGTTGGAGCTAAGATCAAATCTCCAACGTATTGTATTTGGTTGCGAATCTGCACCCATTGTCCGTTTCTTATTACGAACACTTTCTCTCCAATGTTTGCCGATACCGATATTTGAAAATCAGTCTTATTCTCAACAACGATATCGATATCTATCCCAAAGTGATTAACCGACGACCCCAACATTCTTACAGTCATACTTTTGTTTAAATCATTTATTTGAATGATGTTTTGAAACAACGCCTGCAAATATGGAGTGGGTGTTGGTTGATCTGTAGAACAACTGTATGTGCCAAACAACAAAATTAGAGTAAGGAAGATTCCCCAACCAATTTTAGTTTTCATGTATTCGCCTTTGCAATGGTACAACGTTAACTTGGTTCTCCTTCACCTAAAATCATTTTATCCACGCCGCGGTCAATCTCCCACGGATAAACGATGAAGGCGTCCGTAACTGCGGCATAATAATCAGGGCGGACGGAGCCGAATAAATTTCGATAGGGATTGAAATGCAATACGCACGTTTCGGGGAATCCGCCCGCGGCCGAGACTCGATTCTTGACTGCCGTAATCGTGCGTCCCGAACCCCACACATCATCCACGATCAAAGTGGGGCGGCCGCTCAATTTGTCATCGGCCGGGAATTGAATGAATTCGGGCCAAGCCATCAGCTTGGATTTTTGGCTTTCAGATTGTGCGGGAAAATCCACTGCGGCGGTAAGGATGTGCGTAATGTTCATCGCATCCGCCAACAAGCCGCCGGGAACAATCCCACCGCGCGTGATCATCACCATCGCGGTATATTCGCGTCGGAACTGAGGGATGAGATGATCAATGAGGCGATCCACCTCTTCCCATGTCACGATTTCACGTCTGCGCTCTGGTTGCATTTCCCGAAATCCTTTATAAAAAAATTTAAGCCAACACAGCGGCGAGTGGAGCAGGCGCGGCAACTTGCATGGATTGTCCTTGAGCCTGCGCTTTTTCAACATCGCGCGCCCACAGGAATAAGCAGGTATTGTATGCGGTCATCGTATACGAACTGATGACGCTTGCCACCATTACGAAGATAAAGAAAAGAATGGCTCCGATGCCAATGCCGAGGACGATGCCCACCGTGCTTGAATTGGTAATTGAAATGGTTCCAAGTCCGAGACCGACGCCGATTACGAGACCAATCACGCCGAGCACAAAACTGATAATGCTTGTTATCCACTTCACGCCAACTGTGCTGACGCCGATCAACAACAAATTATTTTTTGCGATATAGGTTGCACGCTTGATGCCTGTCACCAGATTTGCATCTTCGACCATCATCGCCGGTAGGATAAGATACGACGCTTCCGTCCAGACCGTTTCGAGGATTCCGCCAATTGCGCCGCCGATCATCCCGGCGGCTGCATTGCGCGACCGACCGCTCCGTCTACGGAGAGAACTCGTAAAGACACTGACCACCGTCGAAGCTGCGGCCAGGCTGACGATATGCCAAAACTCGCGTTGGACAATGGCCCAAGCCTTATCCATGCGCCCGTCGCCTTCCGCCAAATAACCATAGATTAGATAAACCGTCATGCCTGCAAAAATATAACTGATCACGTAATGAACAAAGACCAGGACCGCGCCAAGGATGAATAGAACAACCCGCCCGATGAGTCCGTCCACACCAAATAGAAACGCGGCCGCGATCAGCGGAACGATTCCGATGATCGTAACGATCAGCCCAACGATCATGGAATAGATGGACGGCTTGATCAAGTCATTGTCCTTGAACGCCATCTGCCAGGCTTCCTTCAAAAACGACCACCCACGCGTAAGAGATTGCATGTCGATCTCCTTTTCTAAATTCGGGCTGATTATAGCAAACTTACCGGTTCTACTTCAACCCGCCAATGGTCAGGCAAATGGCCGCGTAGGAACGAAGCCGGATCGGAGCCGCGCAAAATGATCTGCCAGCGATAGTCGCCGCCGAGTTTTGAAAAGAAACAAGGCGCAGGTCCAATCATCGAAATTGATTTCCAGTTTTCAAACTCGATTTGCTTTTGAAGTTTCACTGATAACTTACCCGCTTCATCCTCCGCTTTGACCGGATCAGCATGGCGAAATTCGAGTCGCACGAGTCCGTTGAACGGCGGATAACCCAGCCGTTTGCGTTGATCCAATTCATACTCATAAAAACCTTTTACATCATGCAACGCCGCGGTTTGGATCACATAATGTTCAGGTGCGAAGGTTTGCAGGACCACGCGTCCGCCGAGCGATGAACGACCGGCGCGGCCCGCGACTTGAGTTAATATTTGGAAGACTCTTTCTGCTGCGAACGGATCGGGCAAAAAGACTCCCACATCTGCCAGCACAATGCCGACCAAAGTAACGCGCGGCAAATCAAGTCCTTTTGCAAGCATCTGTGTGCCGATCAACACATCTGCGCGGCCTGCCGCAAAATGACTCAAAATAATTTCATGCGCATCCTTTTGCCGCGTCGTTTCCCAATCCCATCGCAGCGTGCGCGCCTTCGGAAACAAGACTTGCACCTCGGCTTCAACTTTTTCGCTTCCCAATCCATAGGCACGAATGTTCGTGCCGTTGCATTCAGGGCAGCGCTTTTGCATTTGCCGCTGATATCCACACCGATGGCATAATAATTTTTCACCGGACGAAACATGATAAGTTAGCGGCGTATCACAACGCGGGCATTTCACCACATAACCGCAATCGCGGCAAAAGACATACGTCGCGGTGCCGCGGCGATTCAAAAACAATATCGCTTGTTCGCCGCGCTTCAATGTTAAAGAAAGTGCATCGGTCAGTTCGCGGCTAAAGATTTCGCGGTTGCCTGCTTTCAATTCTGCGCGCATATCCACGATGTGAATCGGAGGCAGATCTAAACTTTTAGCGAAGTCCGTTACCGGCTCCGACGCGATGCGTTGAGTTAATTCCAAGCGAACACTTTCCCCGACTTCAGCTTGATACCGTTGAACGATGCTCGGCGTCGCTGATCCTAAAATACAGATAGCTCCGCACAACCGTGCATAAGTTTGAGCCGAAGTGGCCGCGTGATAAAACGGCGGCTCGGATTGATAATACGAAGCATCATTGCATTCATCAGCGACGATGAGACCGAGATTCGGCAGAGGCGCAAAGAGCGCGCTGCGCGGGCCGATGATAATCTTTAACATTCCATTGCGAGCGCGGCGCCAAGTATCATAGCGTTCGCCATCAGAAAGTTTTGAATGGAGGAGTCCGACTTGGCCAGGAAAGCGCGCGATAAACCGTCGAACGATTTGTGGTGTGAGTGAAATTTCAGGCACGAGAATAATGGCTTGTTTGCCGCGGCGAAGCGCTTCTTGAGTTCGCGCACAGATAAAGTTCAGTTTTGCCAGAGCCAGTGACACCATCCAATAAAAACGGTCTGACCGCTTTGCCTTCCGCACATTGGCGAAATCCTGACTCGATTTGTTGCCATGCGCGTTGTTGTTCATCGGTCAAAACGAATTCCTGATTTTCTAATTCTTCACGCTCGATCTTAACCAATGGATCGCGCCAAATTTCCGTTTCACGCAAAAGGATGAGTTCGCGTTCAGCCAGCTCCTGCAGGTCGGCAAGATTGCATCCGCTCTCGGCATAGACCCAAGAGACATTGATCGCATCCGGTTGCTTGATAAGAAACCGCAATGCTTTTTGCCGGCGCGTCCGTGTGGCATCTGTATTGCCTAAATCATTCATTGCGGCTTCGGCGATTTCGGGCGCAACCGCCAACTGCGCGGTGCGGACAAATTTTGGTCGAACACTGGCAGGCGGCAAAACTGATTGAGGTGAAAAGACGCCGCGCTTTACAAGCGCTTGCGCACTCTTTCGCCAATCTACTTTTGAAAAATGGCGATCAATCTGGCGTCCGCGTAGAGAACCTTTCTCCTTCAAAAGTTTTAGCAAACGAGAAGCAATGGTAGATAATTCGATATTCGTTGTTTGGGAATCAGAAAGTCAATTCGTGGATTGAAAATAGTGTGTCTGTTTGCTGATTGAGTCCGGGCGGCAAAAAGAGCTCGATGATAGATGCCAACGGCGAGAGAGTCGAATCTGCTAATGATTCGGCGAATGCAATTTGTGATGAAGTCAGAACCGGATCAGGATCAACGAGTTCAATAATTTCTTTTGTTTGCGCGACGGAAGGATGCTCGACAAATCGAAGCACAATGCCTTGAACCGTTTTATTTCCAAATGGCGCGAGCACAAGCTGTCCAACACCAACGCGTCCCGCGAGATGATCTGGAATCGCATAATCAAAAACGCCCGCGATGGACGGGACGTTTATAGCAAGCTGGATAAAAGTGTTCATGTCAAAAAATTTGCGTTTTAAGTTTTACTCTTTAGAATCGCCGCCGCGCCATAACCAACAACGCCGCTGTAATCGCCGGTCACATCGCCGGATGTGGCGTGATGCAAAATCTTTACAGTATCCGCGCCGAGTTCTTTGCAAGCCCATAGCACCGCTGTCAGCGCGCCGAGACCGCAGGCAAAACCTTTATCGTCGCGTTCCGCTTCAAAGGCGCCCATTGGATCGAAGGCTTCGATTTTGGAAAGCATCACTTTATCAAAAGCCAATGCGGATTCCTGAGTGTAATAATGAGACAGGTCAGTGCTGGCAACAAGAATTGCATTTTTTCCTTGCAACACTTTGGCGATAGCTTTGCCTAATGCCTGCGAGACACGCGGCTCCACAGCGCGGACCATGATGGGTAATAACTTCCATTCGGATTTCAGCGCACGTTGCAAAAATGGCAATTCAATTTCAAGCGAGTGCTCCGGATCATTGGAGATGCGCGTCAAGCCAAAACCAAGCGATGATTTCAACAATATATTCAACTCTTGAACGGAAAGATCATCAATGGGAATCGTTCCCAATGGTGTTTCATATGAATCATAAGCAGAAGTTAGCAGGGGAGCGTTATGGACGTTGTGAAAAGGCGAGAGCACGGCGACCAAGTCCGGGGTCCGACCTCGAAGCGCTGCAAACGCGTAACCGGCAACGGGACCTGAATAACGATGTCCGGCATGAGGCGCGACCACGCCGATCACATCCCCATGAAGTTCCGGCAATTGCGCGTGGTTGAGATACGAGTCGACACTACGGGCCAGCGCTTTCGACTCGCCTTCATACCACTGACCGGCAATCGGGGAAGGACGCACGCGAAGATTTGTACTCACAAAATAATTGTAGCACAAACAGCACTCGGAGAATTAATTCAAACGGATTGATTTTTTAAGGTGGTCAATTAGGGAACGGTATAGCTCGCTGTCACTTGATCGAGGAGGTTAAAGTATTGGCTTTTATATTTATTTTTCCACTCCACTGTAAAAATAAGAAAAGTGGTTTGGTTTCGGATTTCGATAAAAGAAATGCCCGAAGCATCCGTAGCCGCAGATGTCCAACTCAAACGCTCACTGCCATCATTCTCCATGTTCGTATCGCTGATCGTGATGGAACCGGTCTGACCATTCATACTAAAATATTTATCGAGCAAGTTCAATGCAAATTGAGCATTGGTCGAACCGGAAATCGGCGTGCCATCATCGTAGGCGATATTTTGAATAACAGCATTGCCATCGGGCGATGTAAATGTATCCATATAATAATGACTGCCCGAAGATGGATCATGTTTCCAATCTTTTGGCACTTGGATTTGATAATACTTGTTCTGATCCGTGAACGTGGTCAGGTTGCTAGCAGGAACTGCTGGCGTCGGTGTAATGCCACTGCAACCCACGGCAAGGAGTAAGATGATCCAAGAAAAAAATCGGAAGTTATCTATTTTCATTTTCACTCAAAACTATTTGCGTCGCGCGAAACGCGAGCGGCGGCAGATTGGATCGCTTGAACCATCCGACTTGATCAGCATCATCGCAAGCTTGAGGCACGCCGGAGATAAATTGTGCGGCGTAAACGATGATGAAATCCGCGCCGCGCGGATGTTCGCGCCCGGCGATCACATTCAGCACCCGCGTCGCGCGGACCGTCAGGCTGGTCTCTTCCAAACATTCCCGTTCCGCAGCTTGAGCCGGATCTTCACCCGCGTCGACGAAACCGGCGGGCAGAGTCCATAAGCCGCGAAACGGTTCATTGACTCGTCGCACCAATAAAACGCTTCCATCTTGCTCCACGAGAACGGCCGCGGCGACTTTCGGATCGGCAAAGTGAATCCAGCCGCACTTTGAACAAACTGCACGCGGCTTGCCAAACTTTTCCTGCAAACTGACTCTCAATCCGCAACGCGGACAAAAATTTATTTCTGTTTCCATTTTTTACGGAAGGATCGTTCGTTGTTGCGAGGCAATATCCAAGCTGTAACGCCAAAGCCAAGAGCGAGAATCCCAAAGAAGATTTCCAAATCCAATGGCAATGATAATTCGTTTCGTTGAACATTTTCCGGTTGAGTGTGATCAACTTGCGGCGCATTCGATTTCAAAGCCCTCTCAAGCGTGGATGTTTCTGCGGTCATTGGTGCGAGGCCAGCGCCTGAAGACATGGGAACTTCTGTTGTAATCGGCGCGGCGGACGTCAAACGCGGAGCAGAAGTTTCTGTTGGAGCAATTGGTACAAATGGAGGCGCGGGTGCTTGTGGTGCGGCTTCTTGTGCGGCAGATAACGGAGCCATCATCGCACCGACTGCCGATGGAGCAGGTGCCGAGGCAAGAGTCGGAGCCGATAATGAAATCAATCCATTGACCACAAATGTAATGATGAATAAGAATGTCGCCAATGCGGTGGCGAATCGGAAAACCGGAACAATGCGTGGCATCGGCGGTTTGACGCCGGCCATTTGTGGACTCAACGTGAAATTATGAGGCGGGCGTCGAGAGTGGAGTTGACGGAGCAAGCCGCGGGTTGAACGCAAATTATCTAAAGCAGTATGCAGACTTTCTTCCGAGGCGATGCGGGATTCGAGATCGCGCCGAATCCGATGGATTAAGTTGTCCGTCCAAATAAGCAGAGAGGAGTTCGAGATCGCGGGGATTCATGAGCGTTCCTCTTGCAGACGAAACGCGGCGGGCAGAAGTTCCGCAAATCCTTGCAGACATCCCTGCAAGCGGAGGCGAGCGCGAGCGAGACGTGATTTGATCGTGCCAAGCGGAGCGTGGATTGCCGCGGCGACTTCGGTGTAATCGAGACCTTGAATATCGGCGAGCACAACGACGGTGCGAAATTCAACCGGCAACGCATCAAGGCAATGCTGAATGGCGTGTTCAAGTTCATCGGCTTCGACTTGCCCTTCGGGCGTTAGATGCAGATCAGCCAACCAACGCGGCGAATCCATTTCATCGCCATCATCATTGTCAGGTTCAAACGGCGTGGTCGGTCTGCGTTTCTTGCGACGCAGTTCATCGTAGCAGACGTTCGTCACGGTACGCATCAGCCAGGCTTTGAATGATCCGCCGCGATAGGAATTGAGATGTTGGAAAGCGGAAAGAAATGCATCCTGCGTGGCATCGGCGGCGAGATCGTCATCGCCGAGGATGCGCAGGGCGGTGTTGAAGAGCGCATCTTGATAACGCAAGACGAGCGTATTGAAGGCATCGAGGTCGCCGCGTTGCGCGGATTGGATGAGGGCGAGTTCGTCCATGATTATGCTATACTCAATTCTAACCGATTGTCAACAACCGCTGTAACACAAGGAGGAATGAATATGTTCAAGAACAAAATGTTCCTGAATGATTTACCGTTTATTTTGGGATTAATCATATTCTTATCTGTTGCATATGGCTTTGATCAAATCACCACCTTTTTCATTGTTAACGGTTCCCGTTTGTCGCCGTTTCGCGACCTTATATTCTTGTCCTATCCTGTTGCAACATTAATTGTATTAGGTATAGGAATGAGGGCAATTCTCTTGTTCAAGCAAAATAAATTACGCCCAAGAAGATAGATAGAAATATTATATCTGGTAGTCGGCTTATTAGTTTCATTTGGTTATAATCTATCCAACCTAAAAATATTTCAGCCGTCGTTATCTCAACATATGTTTGGAAGTTCAACTCCAATGGTGATTTTTTTGCAAAATACTTTCTGGCCAAGCACGTATTTGCAGATCACAGGAAGTTTAATTGTTATTATTGGATTATCGCTTTTGTTTATGCCAGAAAGTAAGAATGATGCTTAACATATTAGTGCGTTTTCTAAGCTATAACAAAATACAACGTTCTCCAAACGATCATTCCCAATGCCGATGTCGCACTCAGCACGACGGCAAAGATCGGAATGATCGGTGCGTTGAGGATTAGTCCGCGCAGGATAACTGCCAGCGGTCCGGGGCGGCGGCGATGCCAAGGCGTGAATACAAACACGTCCTTTTGTCCACCATTTAAGCGGTTTCCCGTGTCTTGCGGCTATTGACTTTATTGAATAAGCTCCGTATAATCACCGGTCGCTGTCTTGATAAACAAGACTGGCGTCAATTTTCTTAAATGGCATCTGTTTTCAGGTCAGGAGAGAAGTGAATGGCATCCACTTTGCCCCGTAAAAATTACGCTCGTATCCCAGTAACACTCGGTCTACCCAACCTCATTGATATACAGCTCGACTCTTTTGAACGCCTCAAGGCGGAGGGTCTCGGCGATCTCTTCCATGAAGTATCGCCGATTGAGTCGTATAACAAAGGGATGAAATTGTTTTTCCCTGGTCGAAGCCCCGAGGCCAAGCAGTGGGGGTTGAAGTATTGGTTCGGTGAGGCGAAACATTCCATCGAGGAATGTGTCGAACGCGATCTTACTTATTCCAGCCCACTATACGTTTCCGTATTGCTGGCGGGTGCAGATGTTCCGGAACCCATCAAGCAGGATATCTTTCTCGGCGATTTTCCCGAGATGACCGATAAGGGAACCTTCATTATCAACGGAACAGAACGCGTGGTTGTTTCGCAATTAATCCGTTCACCAGGTGTGTATTTCGAAGCGCCTACGGACCGTTCAACGGGCCGTCCGTTGGCGATGGCGAAACTCATTCCCGACCGCGGCGCATGGATGGAATTCGAAACCCGCAAGAGCGATTATATTATTTTGAAGTTCAATCGTAAGCGCACCGTGCCGATCACGGTCTTTTTACGCGCCCTGGCAGCGGTCAGCGACGGTACGAAGGATTCGCCGCTCAAGACTGGCAGTGATGAAGAGATCCTTTCGATCTTTCAGGATGTGGATAACAACCCTGATCGTCTTTTCATCGCTTCATCCCTTCGGCAGGAACCGGAGTGGGAAATCAGTGATAAGCAGACCATCGCTGAAGCCGCGCTGATTGAGTTCTTCCGCAAAATGCGCCCGGGTGATCCGGCGACGCTTGAAAACGCCAAACAATTTCTCGAAGAGCAATTGTTCGATCAACGCCATTATGACCTTGAGCGTGTGGGTCGCTATAAGCTAAATCAAAAACTTGATCTCAACATTCCCATTCCTCATCGCACCGTGACGAAGAACGATGTCATTCGTCTTCTGCGGCGCATGATTCAAATCAATAATGGTGTGGAACGGCCTGACGACATTGATCATCTCGGCAACCGCCGCGTCAAGACGGTGGGCGAGTTGATCCAGAATAAATTGCGGATCGGCTTGCGCCGCATGGAACGCGTCATCAAAGAGCGCATGTCCATTCGCGATCAGGAACAGCTTTCACCAGTAACGCTGGTCAACATTCGTCCGGTGGTGGCGGCATTGCGCGAGTTCTTTGGTTCGAGCCAGTTAAGTCAGTTCATGGATCAGACCAATCCGTTAGCGGAGTTACGCCATAAGCGAACGTTGTCCGCTTTGGGTCCGGGTGGTTTGCGGCGTGAACGCGCTGGGTTCGATGTGCGCGATGTTCATCATTCCCATTACGGACGCATCTGCCCAATCGAGACACCCGAAGGTCCGAACATTGGTTTGATCGGACGTTTGGCTTCTTTCGCGCGCGTGAATGAGTATGGTTTCATTGAAACTCCCTATCGTAGGATTTATAAATCCCTGGCCGCTGACGATGAACGCCTGGTGGGTAGAACACTTCGAGAAGCCGTAACTGATCCGAAGACTGAGGAAAAACTTGCGAAAGCAGGCGAAACCATTGATGCGCGCCTTGCGAAACGCCTGGCAAAAATTGGCACTGAGGTTGCGATCGTTCCATTCGTCTCGCAGCAGACGGATTATCTCTCCGCGGATGCAGAGGATAAATATGTGATTGCACAGGCGAATGCGCCATTGTCTGAAAATAGTGAATTCACACGCGAACGCAATTCGTGCCGTTATCACTCGAGCTTCCTTTTCTCCACTTCTGATGCGATCGATTATATGGATGTCTCGCCGCATCAAGTGGTGGGCATCAGCGCGGCTTTAATTCCATTCCTTGAACACGACGATGCCAACCGCGCTTTAATGGGTTCAAACATGCAGGCTCAGGCAGTGCCTTTAGTGCGGCCTGAAGTTCCTTTGGTTTCAACAGGCATGGAGGGCGCCGCTGCATTGGATTCGGGACAAGTTGCAATCGCCGAAGAGAGCGGCGAAGTTGTTTCTGTTACTGGAAGCAAAATCGTGGTCAAGGAAAGAAAAGGCGGACTGCATACGTATCAACTCCGCAAATACCAGCGCTCGAAATCAATCCACGTGCATTGACCAACGTCCATCTGTGGTTAAGGGGCAGATCGTCAAACGCGGCGATATCATTGCCGATTCTTCCTCGACGGATAACGGCCAGCTCGCCCTCGGACAAAACGTGGTCGTGGCTTTCCTTTCATGGGAGGGCGGTAACTTCGAAGATGCCATCCTGCTCTCCGAACGTTTGGTGCAGGAAGATCGCTTCACTTCTGTTCATATCGAGAAATATGAAGTAGAAGCGCGCGACACCAAGCTTGGACCGGAAGAGATCACGCGCGATATTCCCAACGTCGGTGAAGATGCAATCAAGGATTTGGATGAAAACGAAATCATTCGTATCGGTGCGGAAGTTGGGCCGAACGATATTCTGGTCGGCAAGATCACGCCGAAAGGTGAAAAGGAACTGACTCCTGAAGAGCGCTTACTGCGCGCCATCTTTGGCGAGAAGTCCCGCGATGTGAAGGATACATCCCTGCGAATGCCGCATGGCGAACGCGGTAAGGTTGTGGATGTGAAAGTCTTTACGCGCGAAGATAACGCTGACCTTTCTGCGGGTGTGGATATGATGGTACGCGTCTCTGTGGCTCAACGGCGCAAGATCACCGCCGGAGATAAGATGGCAGGCCGCCACGGCAACAAAGGCGTCGTCTCCAAAGTTGTCCCTGTAGAAGACATGCCCTTCCTTGAAGATGGAACGCCAGTAGACTTGATCTTAAATCCGCTGGGTGTGCCGGGCCGTATGAACATCGGCCAGGTGCTCGAAGTTCATCTGGGTTGGGCGGCAAAGCGATTGGGCTTCCGCGCAATCACTCCGGTCTTTGATGGCGCGACCGAAGAACAAATCGAAGCCGAGCTTGCCGCGTGCTTGGATCGTGGATCAAGCCTGGAAAGAGTCCGGGCAAGCGGCGTGGGAATGGATCAAACAACAGGAATATGATCCTGAATCCATCCAGGACGATGACGAGGTTCGTCGTCTCTATTTAGAGGCTTGGCTGGGCAAGCGCAAGTATGATATTTCAGAATTAAACGATGTGGATTATGCGCGTCACGCCGCGGCGAAAGAATGGTTGCGCGATCGTGAACTTGATCCAAAGGTGGTTCTAAGTTCTCTGGATGAAGAAACCGTTCATTACGACCCTGAAGCGGATAAGCAGACCGTTCAAGCTTGTCTGCGCCTTTGGATGGAAAGCTTGGGTTATACCAAACGGGTTGCTGAAGCTAATCTAATGGCAGCAGCTCAGGACGTGACTCGCGAAACAGGTTTCCCGTTGCCAATCCTTGGCAAGCAAGTTTTGCGCGATGGAAAAACAGGACAACCATATGATCAACCCATCACGGTCGGCGTGATGACCATTCTTAAATTGCATCACTTGGTCGAAGATAAAGTTCATGCTCGTTCAACGGGTCCCTACAGTCTGGTCACACAACAGCCTCTTGGTGGTAAAGCCCAATTCGGCGGTCAGCGCTTCGGTGAAATGGAAGTATGGGCGCTCGAAGCATACGGCGCGGCTTATACATTGCAGGAAATGCTCACCGTTAAGTCGGATGATGTCCAAGGCCGCGTGAATGCCTATGAAGCCATTGTCAAGGGCGAGCCGATTGAAGAGCCAAGTATCCCTGCTTCGTTCCGTGTGCTGGTCAAGGAATTGCAATCCCTCGGCTTATCCGTCGAAGCGATCAATGAGGGAGGGGATGTGGTTAAGTTCGGAAAAGATGAAGAGAAAACTCATCCGCCGAGGATGGGCACTGGCCTTATGGAGCTTGGCGTGGATGCCGAATTATCCAAGAAATAGTATGGCTTTTTTCTTGACTTGCGGGTAACCGCATGTTAGAATAATCTGCCGTTGCCTGCAAGAAGGCGGCAGTTCTCCCGCCAAAACATGGCACCTACAAATGAGGCCATCATTATCGTTTCTGATGGCCTCATTTCTTGCAAAAGTCTTTGTGAAAGAATTTGTTATCGGAGGCAAAGTGCCGACAGTTAATCAAATGGTCCGCAAGGGCCGCAAAAGTAAGAAGGTCAAGAGCAAGGCGCCCGCGTTGCAGTTTACATTGAACAGTCACAAGCAGCGACGCGTACGCCAGGATAAGGGCGCGCCTCAAAAGCGCGGTGTCTGCACTATCGTGCGTACCATGACTCCCAAGAAGCCGAATTCGGCGCTGCGCAAGATCGCCCGCGTCCGCTTGACAAACGGAATTGAAGTGACAGCTTATATACCGGGCGAAGGTCATCAGTTGCAGGAACATTCTGTGGTGCTCGTACGCGGCGGACGTGTCAAGGATTTGCCGGGTGTGCGATATCACATTGTGCGCGGCTCGCTGGATACGACCGGAGTTGAGAAGCGGCGTCAGGGTCGCTCTAAATATGGCGCAAAGCGCCCTAAAGAAACGAAGTAAGGAGAATATTGTATGAGACGTGGAAGACCGGAAGAGCGGCCTGTTTCGCCCGATATGCGCTATAACAGCGTTCAGTTGCAAACCATGGTTCAGCATGTGATGACGCGCGGTAAGAAGAGCACTGCGACCCGCGTGATCTATAGCGCGATGGAGCTAATCCAAGAACGCACGCAAAAGAGTCCGCTCGAGGTTTTTGATACCGCTCTTAAGAATGTGGGTCCTGCGATGGAAGTTCGTCCACGGCGCGTGGGCGGTGCGACCTATCAAGTTCCGATGGAAGTGTCCTCCGACCGACGCACTACGTTGGCGATCCGTTGGATTTTGAGCGCGGCGCGCGAGCGGAGCGGAAAATCCTTCGCTGATAAGCTTGCCTCCGAGTTGGTTGATGCATCCAATGAAACCGGCGCGGCGATCCGTAAGCGTGACGAGACTCATAAGATGGCTGAGGCCAACCGAGCATTCTCTCATTATCGTATCTAATTGGCATTTAGGAATCTACTTCGATTATTTATTAGGAAAGAATGGCACGCGAGTATCCACTGGAGAAGTATCGAAATATTGGGATCATTGCCCACATTGACGCCGGTAAAACGACCACTACCGAGCGTATCTTGTTCTATACCGGGAAGACGCACCGCATCGGGTCGGTGGATGACGGTACAACCGTCACGGACTGGATGGAACAAGAACGCGAACGCGGTATTACGATCGTTTCAGCGGCTATTTCTTCTGAGTGGAACGGCTATCAGATCAATGTCATTGATACACCCGGGCACATTGACTTCACTGCCGAGGTCCAACGCTCCCTGCGTGTTTTGGATGGCGGCGTGGTTATCTTCGATGCGGTTCAAGGCGTGGAGCCTCAGAGTGAAACTGTTTGGCGTCAGGCTGACCGCTACGGAGTCCCGCGCATTTGTTTCGTCAATAAGATGGACCGCGTAGGCGCCTCATTTGAACGTACTATCCAAACGATCATTGATCGCCTCGGCGCAAATCCAATCGCGATGCAATTGCCAATAGGCAGCGAAGCAATATTTAAAGGCGTTATTGATTTGCTTACAATGCAAGGCATTGTGTGGGAAGATGATCTAGGTAAAGAACCAAAATTTATTGAGATACCTACTGAGTTAAAGAAAGCGGCGGAAGAAGCCCGTCATCATATGGTGGAAGAAATTGCCCAGCTCGATGATCATTTGACGGTCAAATATCTCGAAGGCGTGGAAATTAGCGTGGATGAGTTGAAGTCGGCCCTGCGCAAAGCTGTGATCGCCAATAAGGCTTATCCGGTTTTCTGCGGTTCCTCTTTGAAAAATAAGGGCGTTCAAGTGATGCTCGATGCAGTGATTGATTACTTGCCATCACCTTTGGACGTTCCTGCTGTTATGGGGTCCGAACCGGGCAGTGGTGAATTTAATATTGAACTGCCCGCAAAAGATGACGCGCCTCTTAGTGCTTTGGTCTTCAAAATCGTAACCGATCCTTATGTTGGGCGTTTGGCATATTTCCGTGTTTATTCAGGCGTTATGTCGCAAGGCCAGATGTTGATCAACTCAACCAAGGGTAAACGCGAACGGGCGGGACGTTTAATCCGGATGCATGCCGACCGCCGTGAGGATATTAGCGAAGTGCGCGCGGGCGATATTGGGGCGGCTCTGGGTTTTAAGGAAACTTTCACTGGCGATACTCTCTGCGACACAAAGCAAGTTGTACTTGAGAACATCACATTCCCTGAACCGGTGATCTCGATTGCGATTGAACCAAAGAGCAGTTCCGATCAAGAAAAGATGGGCGAGGCCCTTCGTAAACTTTCAGAAGAGGATCCGACTTTCCGCGTTCGTTCCGATGAAAATACTGGTCAGACGATTATTTCTGGAATGGGCGAATTGCATCTCGATATTATCGTGGATCGTATGCTCCGAGAGTTTCACGTGCAAGCCAATGTCGGCGCGCCGCGCGTCGCATATCGGGAGTTGATCACGCGTGCGGTACCTGAAGTCAACTACAAGTATGCCAAACAGACCGGCGGTCATGGTATGTACGGTCATGTTGTGATCAAGATGGAACCGGGTCAACCCGGGTCAGGAGTTATCTTTGAAGAGGCGGTTCGCGGCGGAACTGTTCCACGCGAATATATCCCTGCAGTTGAAAAAGGCGTACGAGAGGCCGCCGAGAGCGGTGTGCTGGCTGGTTATCCTGTGGTGGATTTAAAAGTCACTCTTTTTGATGGATCGTTCCATGAAGTTGACTCGAATGAAATGGCTTTCAAGTTGGCTGCATCCATGGCGTTTAAAGAAGGCGTTCAAAAGGCCGGACCGGTTTTACTCGAGCCGATCATGAAAGTGGAAGTTGTAGCTCCAGAAGAGTTCCTCGGTGATGTCATGGGACAGGTCAATAGCCGCCGCGGAAACATTCAAGGCATGGATGTGCGACCAGGCAATGCACAGGCAGTACGTGCAATGGTGCCGCTGGCCGAAATGTTTGGTTACGCAACTCAGCTGCGCTCGGCCACACAGGGCCGCGGTGTCTTCAGCATGGAATTTGACCACTATGCGCCTGTATCGCAATCAGTGGCAGAAGAAATTCTCAAAGCATAATTTGTTTTGTATAACAAGGAGATATCATTATGGCGAAGGCGAAATTTGATAGGAGTAAGCCGCATCTGAATGTGGGGACGATGGGGCACATAGATCACGGGAAAACAACGCTGACGGCGGCGATCACGAAATACAGCCAGTTTTTGGGGAAGGCACAGTACCGGGCGTACGATACGATCGACAATGCGCCGGAGGAGAAAGCGCGCGGGATCACGATCAACATTGCGCATGTGGAATACGAGACCGACAAACGCCATTATGCACACGTGGACATGCCTGGGCACCGCGACTACATCAAGAACATGATCACGGGCGCGGCGCAGGTGGATGGGGCGATCCTGGTGGTGGCGGCGCCGGACGGGCCGATGCCGCAGACGCGGGAGCATGTGCTGTTGGCTCGCCAGGTGGAAGTGCCGAGCATCGTGGTGTATCTGAACAAAGTGGATCAGATGGATGATCCGGAACTATTGGAACTGGTGGAAGTGGAGCTGCGCGAGTTGTTGACCAGCTATGGATTCCCAGGCGACACGATACCGATTGTGCGTGGTAGTGCGTTGAAGGCGCTGGAGAGCACGTCGACGGATCCGAATGCGCCGGAATATGCGAGCATCAAGGAATTATTGCGGGTGGTGGATGAATACATTCCGGAGCCGAAGCGGGAAATTGAAAAGCCGTTCATGATGTCGATTGAGGATGTATTCTCGATCAAGGGACGCGGGACGGTGGTGACGGGACGTGTGGATCGCGGCAGAGCCAAGAAGGGCGATGAAGTTGAGATCATCGGCTTGCGCGAGACGAAGAAGTCGGTGATCACCGGGACGGAGATGTTCCACAAGGAGTTGGACGAAGTGGTGGCGGGGGACAATGCGGGGATTCTCCTGCGTGGCATCGAGCGGGCGGATGTGGAGCGCGGGCAGGTGCTGGCGAAGCCGGGCTCGATCACGCCGCACAAGAAGTTTTTGGCGCAGGTGTATGTGCTGAAGAAGGAAGAGGGTGGGCGGCACAAGGCGTTCTTCACGGGGTATCGGCCGCAGTTTTATGTTCGGACGATGGATGTAACGGGCAATATTACTCTTCCTGAGGGAGTAGAGATGGTGATGCCCGGGGATAACATCAATTTGACCGTGGAGTTGATTGTGCCGGTGGCGTTGGAACAGGGTTCGAAGTTTGCCATTCGTGAAGGTGGCTTGACCGTCGGCTCTGGCGTCGTTACCAAAATATTGGAATAAATCATGGCTAAACAAAAGATTCGCATCCGCCTCAAAGCTTACGATCATCGCGTTCTTGATCAATCCGCCAAACGGATTGTTGAAACTGCTGAGCGATCCGGTGCTCATGTAGTGGGTCCCGTACCCTTGCCAACCAAGATAGAACGCTTTACAATACGTCGCTCGGCCTTTATAGATAAAGACTCGCATGAGCATTTTGAAATCCGCACGCACAATCGTTTGATTGATGTTCTGGATCCAGACTCGAAGACGATTGATATGTTGATGCGTCTCAATCTGCCTGCGGGCGTGGATATTGAAATCAAGATATAACGTGTAATTCATGATCCGTAATTTCGGATCATGTTTCGGCGGCGCAAGAGCCGGGTTGTAAGCGGACCAACATATTTGCTTCGCACCAGCTTTGCTTACTGTGCCGCACGGAGATGATGCAGACCAAGCCCGGTCTGACAGTCTCGCAAAACTTTTGAAGGAGAAAAATCGATCATGTTAAAAGGGCTGATTGGCAAGAAGATCGGCATGACCCAGATCTTCGATGATCAAGGCGTCGCGTATCCTGTGACGCTCATCGAAGCTGGGCCATGTTACGTTACACAGATTCGCAAACCGGAGAAGGAAGGTTATTCTGCCGTGCAGTTGGGATTCTCCGAAGTTCATCCCAAACGTTTGAGCAATGGCGAACGGGGACACTTTTCAGCAAATAAAATTCCGACCCTGCGGTTCCTGCGCGAATTTCGTACCAAGACTCCCGATGTCAACCTCGGCGATAAAGTGACTGTAGATACGTTCGCAGTTGGCGAGCGCGTGGATGTGGTCGGCGTCAGCAAAGGCAAGGGCTTTGCCGGTGTTGTCAAACGCTATCATTTCCATGGAATGAACGCTACACACGGGACCTCGGATCGAAATCGCGCTCCAGGCTCGAATGGCTCCGGCACTACTCCGGGACGTGTCTATCGTGGGTCGCGCCGCGCCGGTCATATGGGAATGGATCGCGTGACCGCTCAAAACCTAAAAGTTGTGATGGTGGATGCCGAACGCAATCTGATTGGTCTGAATGGCGCGGTGCCGGGCGGCAAAGGAAGTCTTGTCGTGTTAAACGAGACGCGGAAGCAATAGGCGCTGAGGAAACAGGAAGAAAAGATTATGAAGGTAGATGTTCTTAACATGCAGGGCGAAAAGGTCAAGCAGGTGGACTTGCCTGCCGCGATCTTTGATGCCAAAGTGAATGTGGATTTGATGCATCAGGCTTATCAGCGCCAGATGGCTAACGCACGCCTTGGTACACATGAAACCAAGACGCGCCATGAAGTTGCTGGAGGCGGGGCCAAACCATGGAAACAAAAAGGGACTGGCCGCGCCCGTCAAGGGTCAACGATTTCTGCACAATGGGTTGGCGGCGGACGTATTCACACGCCGCATCCTCGCAAATATACGCAAGCCATGCCGAAGAAGATGCGTTTGGCCGCGTTGCGTTCGGCTCTTACAGTGAAGGCGGCAGAATCGGGAATTGTTATGGTGGACGAAATCAAGCTTGATGAGATGAAAACGAAGGCCATGACTGCCGTATTGAATCATTTGGTTGGCGGTGCAAGAGCGTTATTGCTGATGCCGGTAAAAGATGCATTGTATGATGATGTTAATCGCGTGGCCAATAACATTCCGGATGTCAAAGTAATGCTCGTCTCTTATTTGAATATCCGAGATTTGCTTGGCTTCGACAAAGTCGTTCTGCCGCTCAAATCTCTCGACGCACTGTCGGCGCATTTGGGGAAGGAATAAGTCATGACGACTATTTATGATGTGCTTCATCGTCCCCTGGTCACTGAAAAGTCTAGTTATCTTTCCGGGAAACTAAACAAATATTCATTTGAAGTGGCAGAAGATGCGAATCGCACCCTGGTGAAGGATGCAGTTGAAACCATGTTTGATGTGGAAGTGGTGCGCGTGAATATTATGAACACCACTGCCAAGCGCGGGCGCCGCTCAAAGTCGCGCCGCCTTTTGATCCGCAAGTCTGGCTTCAAAAAAGCAATCGTAACCCTTGCGGAGGGTCAAACCCTCCCGATCTTTGAAGGGGTGAAGTAATGGCTGTAAAAAAATATAAACCCACAACCCCCGGTCAACGCGGGATGACGGGCAATACGTTCGAAGAAATAACCAAGTCCACTCCGGAGCGCTCGCTGACGGTTTCGCTGGGTCGTCACGGTGGACGCAATGTGCAGGGACGCGTCACAGTTCGGCATCGCGGCGGAGGCAACCAACGCCTCGTGCGCATCGTGGATTTCAAGCGCGAGAAACGCGGTATCCCAGCCAAGGTCGCTGCCATTGAATATGATCCAAATCGCACCGCTCGTTTGGCTCTGCTCAATTACGCCGATGGCGAGAAGCGTTATATCATCGCTCCGCTTGATTTGAAAGTTGGAGATACGCTAATGTCTGGCCCCAATGCGGAAATTCGCACCGGTAATTATCTTCCGATTGCGAACATTCCAGTTGGAACTCTTATTCATAATATTGAGTTGAAAGCAGGCAAAGGCGGACAAATTGTCCGCACGGCGGGTGGGGCAGCTCAGCTGCTCGGCAAGGAAGGTGATTTTGCGCAGATCCGCTTGCCGTCCGGTGAGGTGCGTTTGATCCACCAGGTTTGTTATGCAACCATTGGCACTGTTGGTAATTTGGACCACGGCAACATCAAGCTGGGTAAAGCCGGACGCAAGCGCCACATGGGCATTCGTCCGACCGTACGCGGTTCTGCCATGAGCCCACGTGACCATCCACATGGTGGTGGTGAAGGCCGCCAGCCCATCGGTCTGCCCGGACCAAAGAGTCCGTGGGGCAAGCCGACACTTGGCAAGAAGACCCGCCGCAACAAGAAGACGGATCAGTATATTGTGCGCCGCCGCAGTAAGACCAATCGTTAGGCGCTGAGAGTAAAAGGTAACTATGTCTCGTTCTCTTAAAAAAGGTCCATATATTCAACCGAAGCTGCTCAAACGCATCGAGGCGATGAATCAAAAAGGCGAGAAGAAAGTGATTCGCACCTGGAGTCGCGCGAGCGTGATTTTCCCTCAGATGGTTGGACACACGATTGCCGTCCATGATGGACGCCGTCATGTTCCGATCTATATCACGGAAAATATGGTGGGTCACCGTTTAGGTGAATTCGCTCCGACCCGAACTTTCCGCAGTCACGCGGCCGCGGCTGAAAGGGCAGCTGCTGCTCCGGCTCCCGCTGCACCGGCGGCTGGAGGCTAAATCATGGCACACGATATTCGTGCTGAACTTAACTTTTTGCCTCAATCTGCCCAGAAGGTTCGCCTCGTGATTGATACAGTGCGTGGCATGGGCGCAAATGAGGCGCTTGAGTCTCTTCGCTTTGCCAATAAGCGGGCTGGCGTAGATATTCTCAAGTTGCTTTTATCTGCGGTGGCCAATGCGGAGGAGAATTTCGGCGTCAGCCGGGATGATTTGTATGTGGCGCAGATTTTTGCCAACGAAGCGCCAACTCGGAAGTGGCGCCGTTTTGGTGCGCGCGGCCGCTTCAAGCCGATTCTGCGCCGTCAATCGCATATCACTGTTGTCTTGCGTGAGCGCGGGTCTTAGGAAAGGACTGAGGAACTTATGGGTCGCAAAGTACATCCGATTGGAATGCGCCTTGGAATTAATCAACCGTGGCAGGGACGCTGGTTCGCAGAAGGCAAAACCTACCGCGAGCAATTGCACCAGGATTTCGCTATCCGTTATTTGTTGTTGGGCGGCACATCCAAGGGCGGCGCGGCAGCCAATACGCGCGTGCGCGAACTGCGTGGCGAATTGCCTGAGATGCTAACCAACGGCAAGGCGGGTATTTCGCGTGTGGATGTTGAAAGATTCCCCGGCAAGATTCGCGTTGCCATTCATACTGCAAAGCCGGGTATTCTGATCGGTCGCAAAGGCGAAGGAATTAAGAAGATTCGCGTTGCATTGGAAGCATTGGTCGGTAAAAAGATCGATCTCGATGTGAAAGAGGTCACCTCACCGGATACAGACGCGCAATTGGTTGCCAAGAACGTCGCGGATCAATTGGAGCGTCGCATTGCTTACCGCCGCGCGATGAAGCGCGCGATCCAGCAAGCAATGCGTCAGGGAGCGCAGGGCATCAAGATCATGGTGGGCGGGCGTTTGGGCGGTGCAGAAATGTCGCGCGATGTTTGGCTGCGTGAAGGACGCGTTCCGTTGCAAACTCTACGTGCCAATCTTGATTTTGCCAAGACCGAAGCGCTGACTACATACGGTCAAATCGGTGTGAAGGTTTGGATCTATAAAGGCGAAGCTGTACCGGAAGAAGTACAGGAAAAAGCAGAGACCGCGACTGAAGGCGTTTACGTCAGCGAATAAGTCAGTCGCTTTTGGAATGAGGTTATTACTATGTTGATGCCAAAACGTGTTAAGTGGCGAAAGACAATGCGTGGCCGTATGAAGGGCAAGGCTTTGCGCGGGGCGGAAGTCTCGTTTGGAGAGTTTGGATTGATGGCTCTCGAACCGGGATGGATTACCGCGCGCCAAATCGAGGCGGCCCGACGCGTCATCGTTCGCGAAATGAAGCGGCGCGGCAAGGTCTGGATCCGGATCTTCCCAGCCAAACCGTATACTCATCGCCCGCCTGAAACCCGCATGGGTTCCGGGAAAGGCAATGTGGAATATTATGTTGCAGTGGTCAAACCAGGACGCATTATGTTTGAGGTGGGCGGCCTGCCTGCTGATCAAGCTTTGGCGGCCCTGAAAGGCGCGCAATATAAGTTTCCCATCAAGACCAAAGTCGTGAGCAGTCACGAGGCAGGAGGATAGCAGATGAAAGCCGAAGAAATCCGAGCCATGTCTGCGGAACAAATCCGCTCGAAACTCTCTGACGATCGCGAGGAACTGATGAAGTTTCGTTTTCAACAGGTGACCGGTCAGTTAACAGACACCAGCCGCATTCGTATTTTGCGCCGGGAGATTGCCCGCTTAGAAAGCATTCTTCATGAAATGACGGGCGCGGCCGTTACGGAAGGTAAAGCATGAACAATCGTCGTCGAATCACTGGGAAGGTCACCAGCAACAAAATGACCAAGACTGTGGTTGTAGAAATTGTCCGAAAGTTTCGTCATCCGCTTTATAAGAAGGTCGTGTATTCCAGCAAGCGAGTCAAGGCACACGACGAGATTGGTTGCCAGGTTGGCGACGAGGTTCAGATCGTTGAGTCCCGCCCTTTGTCCCGCGATAAGCGCTGGGTGGTTGAATCCGTTGTCAAGCGCGAGACGCGCACAGCCGATGCAGGTGTCGAGGCTGTTGCGAGCGCCGATGTAGCGGCTGAGACGATTAAGCCGGAGGCAATTAGTCATGATCCAGCATGAGTCTCGGTTGAAGGTCGCAGATAACAGCGGAGCGCGTGAGCTGCTGGTGATCCATGTGATGGGCGGCTCGACGCGCAGGTACGGACACATCGGTGATGTGGTGGTGGCAAGCGTAAAGTCTGCATCGCCACAAGGCACAGTCAAGAAAGGCGAGGTCGTCCATGCGGTCATCGTCCGCCTGACGAAGGAATGGCGACGCGAAGATGGTTCCTACATACGCTTTGATGACAATGCCGCGGTGCTTTTGGATGCAGATGGTCAGAACCCGAAGGGCACGCGTATCTTTGGACCTGTGGCACGCGAACTGCGCGACAAGCAGTTCATGAAGATCGTGTCGCTGGCACCGGAAGTACTGTAGGAGTATTGGAATGAGAGTGAAAATCCGTAAAGGCGATACTGTGGAAGTCATCAGCGGGCGCCTCGAAGACAAAGGCAAGCGCGGCGAAGTCATCAATGTGATGATGAAAGAAAACCGCGTGGTGGTGCAGGGCATCAGTATCCACACCAAGCATCAACGCCAGGTGCAGACACAGGCAGGAAGAAATATCAATCCCGGCCGCATTCAGTTCGAAGGGCCGATTGATATTTCGAATGTGATGCTGGTCTGCCCGAAGTGCAATGAGGCGGTTCGCGTGGGTATTCAACGTGACGAGGCCGGCGCACACCGCGTTTGCAAAAGCTGTGAGCAATTAATTGATTAAGCCGTGGAGCATGGATGATGAATAGAATGCTAGAACGTTATCAGAAAGAAGTGGCTCCGGCGTTGTTGAAGGCGTTTGAATTCAAGAACGTGATGCAGATACCGCGCATCGAGAAGGTTGTGGTGAACATCGGTTTGGGCGAAGCCATGGATAATCCCAAGGCTCTTGAAGCGGCGGTGGGCGATTTGACCACCATTACCGGCCAGAAACCTGTTGTCACCAAGGCTCGCAGAGACATTGCCAACTTCAAGTTGCGCGCAGGCCGTTTGATCGGAGCGAAGGTGACCTTGCGCGGTGACCGCATGTGGTCATTCATTGACCGCTTGTTGAATATCGCATTGCCGCGCGTCCGTGATTTCCGCGGTGTCTCTGCAAATGCGTTTGATGGACGCGGTAATTACACATTGGGTCTCAAGGATCAGTTGGTGTTTCCTGAAATCGAGTACGACAAAATTGATAAACTGCGCGGTATGGAGATCACGATTGTGACCTCTGCCAAAACCGATGAGCACGCGCGTGCTTTGTTGCAGATGCTTGGTATGCCGTTCAGCGGGAAGGAAGCGTAATAAGGTATGGCGAAGAAATGCATGCAATATCGTGAACTCCGTCGGCGCAATGCCGTTCAGGTGCGTAACCGCTGTCAGCGATGCGGACGCCCGCGCGGATATATCCGGCGCTTCGGTCTGTGCCGCATCTGCTTCCGTGAACTGGCTCTGCAGGGTAAAGTGCCCGGCGTGGTCAAGGCATCCTGGTAGGTGGAGGTAGATCATGAGTGTTAATGATCCGATTGCTGATATGTTGACCCGCGTTCGCAACGCGGTCATGGCTGGACAATCGCAGATTGCGATGCCTGGTTCAAAGATCAAAGCCGAGATTGCCAAGATTTTAAAGGATGAAGGTTTCCTTGAAGGCTTTGAGGTGGTGGACGGCGAGAAAGAGAGCTTTAAAGTTCTTCGCCTGAAGATTAAATACATCGGCGAACGCCGCGAGCGGAAGCCGGTATTAAGCGGCATCGAGCGCGTCAGCACTCCGGGACGCCGCATCTATACCAATAAAAAGGAAATTCCCTGGGTGTTATCAGGTCTTGGTGTCGCGATTCTATCCACGCCGAAAGGTGTGATGACCGGTGCACGCGCTCGACAGTTGGGCGTGGGCGGCGAGATCCTTTGCAAGGTCTGGTAGAAGGCAGGAGGTAAAAAGTGTCTCGTATTGGAAGATTGCCGGTCGAAATTCCGAGCGGCGTTCAAGTGGACGTCAAAGGATTGAATGTCCGCGTGAAGGGACCGAAAGGCGAACTACAGCGTGTGTTCTCACCGCTGGTTGAGATCAAGATGGAAAGCAATCAATTGATCATCACGCGAAAATCCGACGAAGCGCTCGAACGCGCATTGCATGGCACAACACGCGCCCTGCTTGCCAACATGGTGCATGGTGTCAGCAAGGGCTTTGTAACGGTGTTGGAAGTTGAAGGCGTAGGATACCGCGCCGAATTGGAAGGAAAGAATTTGGCGTTGTATGTTGGATATTCACATCCGGTCAAGATGGAACCGCCGGCTGGAATATCCTTTGAGACCGATCTTAAGACCCGCCAGATCAGAGTATTAGGTTTTGATAAAGAGCTGGTTGGTCAGGTTGCGGCTAATATTCGTAAAGTCCGCCCACCTGAACCGTATCATGGTAAAGGTTTGCATTATCTAGGCGAACACATTCGCCATAAAGCTGGAAAGGCCGGGAAGGGAGCCGCTGCTAAGTAACTATGGCTAACAAAAATCGTTCTATTGCGCGCGAGCGACGTCATGTGCGCGTGCGTCTAAATTTGGCTGGTACCGCTCAACGTCCGCGGCTGGCTGTTTTCCGTAGCGTGGTTGAGATTTACGCGCAGATCATCGATGATGCCGCCGGTCATACGCTGGTTTCTGCATCCTCCGTGGACAAGGAATTGCGCGATCAGATGAAGGATAAGAAGAAGTCAGAGCAGGCCAAGCTGGTTGGGAAGGCTGTAGCCGAGCGTGCAAAGAATAAGGGTATTACTGCGATTGTATTTGATCGCGGCGGCTTCAACTATACCGGACGTGTCAAAGCGCTGGCTGATGGTGCACGGGAAGGCGGCCTGAAGTTCTAGGCCGATGTGGAGTTGATTATGGCAGATGCAGTAGAAGTAGTTGTCGAACAGAAGCAACATCAGGAGTATGAACAGCAGGACGCGTTTGAAGAGCGCGTCATTGAAATTGCCCGCGTCGCCAAAGTAGTCAAAGGCGGCCGCCGCTTTCGCTTTCGCGTGACGGTGGTGGTCGGCGATAAGAAGGGCACAGTCGGCATGGGGATTGGCAAAGCCAATGCCGTGCCGGATGCAATGCGCAAGGCATCGGAACGCGCGCGAAAAACCCTGCATGTGATGAATTTGGCAGGAACAACCATCCCGCACGAATCACTTGGGGTTGTTGGCGGGGCGCGCGTATTCCTGAAGCCTGCTTCCCCTGGTACGGGCGTGATTGCGGCAGGTGGCGTGCGTGCTGTTTTGGAAGTCGCGGGCGTGCGTGACATTCTCACCAAGTCCATGGGCTCAGCCAATGTGCTAAACGTGGTGATGGCAACTTTCGCGGCCTTGGGTGGATTGAAGTCCGTTCAAGTGGAGGCAGCTCATCGCGGTAAAAAGGTTGAAGAGTTGTTGCCGTTCTGGGAACGGAGGAAACAACATGCCTAAGAAAGAAAGTGCCGGTAAGACGATTCGCGTGACGCTTGTCCGCAGTCCAATCGGATACACCAAAGATCAAAAGAGAACTGTTCTGTCGCTGGGCTTGCACCGAATGCATCAAACAGTGGAACATAAAGATACGCCGGCCCTGCGCGGAATGTTGACCAAAGTAATTCATCTGTTGAAGATCGAAGAGTAGGTTGCAATGAAATTAAACGACCTTGTGCCCAATCCGGGCTCGAAGAAAAATCGCAAACGCGTGGGACGCGGTCCATCCGCCGGTCAGGGGAAAACCGCCGGCCGTGGTACCAAAGGCCAGGGCTCGCGCTCCGGCGAAGGCGGCCGCATTTACGCCCAAGGCGGGAACTTGCCGTTCTATCGCCGATTGCCATTCATACGCGGCGAAGGCTTTACCCCGCCGAATCAGGTGACGTATAATGAAATCAATCTGGATCAATTGTCCGAGTCGTTCAAGACTAATGCGGATGTAACCTTGGAGTCGCTTGAGGCGGCGCATTTGCTCCGGGATCCGCGCAACCCAGTCGTCGTCCTGGGGCGCGGCGATTTGAAGGTCGCGCTCAAAGTGAAAGTTCAGCGCGTTAGCGCCAGCGCCAAATCTAAGATTGAAAAGGCCGGCGGTTCTGTGGAATTGATCCAGTAGTCCAGCGAGGATATTTCTGATGAAATCATCGTTTTCGGGTTGGCGTTACCTGTGGAAGTCGGAAGACATTCGGCGAAAATTGCTGATCACATTTTTGATTCTCGCCATTTATCGCCTTGCTGCCAATGTGCCTGTACCTGGCATCAATTTTGTTGCACTCAAGGCTTTCCGCGCCAGCGCTGCATCAAGTGCCGGTTTCCTCGGCTTCCTAGATTTGTTATCGGGCGGCACGGTGACCAACTTCTCCCTGCTTTCGATGGGCGTCTATCCATACATCACCGCGCAGATTATTTTGCAATTGCTCATTCCGATTATTCCTGCCCTCCAACGCCGGATGCAGGAAGATCCGCGTGAAGGCCAGAAATGGATGGAGCGCTGGACGTATTTCCTGGCGGTGCCCATGGCGGCGCTTTCAGCTATAGGACAGATCAATATCTTCAACTCGCTATCCATCCAGGCACAACAGGGACCAATTGTTCCTTTTGGTTTTAGCAGTGATTTGTGGCTGCCTTCTCTCACGATTCTGCTGGTAATGACCGCGGGTACGATGTTTGCGATCTGGTTAGGTGAGTTGATTTCAGAATATGGGATTCGCGGACAAGGACTGTCGCTGGTGATCTTTGCAGGCATCGTTGCCCGCATGCCATCCAGTCTTTATGGCATGATGAGTGACCAACAGAATCGCTGGTTCCTGTTGATATTTACACTCATCGTGATCGTCGCGACGATCTACGCGATCGTTTTCATCCAGCAGGGACGCCGCAACGTGCCGGTCATGTACCCGGGACGAAGGATGGGCAACCGCATGTCCATGCCGGTTAAAGGTACCTTGCCGTTGATGGTCAATCTCGCCGGAATGATCCCGCTGATCTTTGCAAGCGCTATTCTGCAATTCCCGGCGATCATAGCAAGTTATTTCACGCAATCTACGAATGCGGCTTTGAAAGCCTTTGCTCTTGGCGTGCAAAACACACTGGGCGGCGGCACTGGCTCAAGCAGCTGGGTGTACTGGCTGTTATATTTCCTCATGGTTGTGTCGTTCACGTTCTTCTATACGTCTGTTCTTTTTGAGCAGCAGAACTATGGTGACAATTTGAAAAAGCAAGGCGCGCAAATTCCCGGAGTTCATCCCGGTGAAATAACACAGAAGTATCTTAACAAAGTTCAACAGCGCATTACATTCCCTGGCGCGTTCTTCCTCGGAGTGGTGGCCGCGTTGCCGTTCTTGCTCAGCCTTTTGCTGAAAGCATTTGGAATTGGCACGGCCTCAACTTCAACGGGTCTGTTCCTGATTTCGTCGGCGGGCTTGCTCATTGTAGTTGGCGTTGTCCGGGATACTTTCCTGAACATTGAAGCAGAAATGAAACTGCACGGATATCAAGACTTGTTGTTAGTGCGTTAGGAAAGGCAAGGAAGATAAACATGGCAACTTATATCGTTCTGCTTGGACCTCCGGGCGTGGGCAAGGGCACACAGGCAAAATTCCTTGCCGAACAGACTGGTCTCGTTCATGTCTCTTCCGGTGACTTGTTTCGTGAGAACCTTAAGAATCAAACAGAACTTGGCAGACTCGCCAAATCTTTTATGGATAAAGGTGAACTGGTCCCGGACGATGTGACAGTCGCCATGATCAAGGATCGCCTCGCTCGCCCGGACTGCAAAGCGGGCGCCATTTTGGATGGCTTTCCCCGCACTCCGGTCCAGGCTGAGGCGTTACGCAAGATGCTTGCCGATTTTAAAGGCGACGTTGATTTGGTTCCATTCATCAACGCAGACCCAAAGGTGTTAATCGAACGAATTTGTGGCAGATGGACTTGCAAAGCAATGGGTCATGTTTATCACGAAAAGTTTAACCCGCCCAAGATTGCAGGCAAGTGCGATATTGATGGTTCTGAACTTTATCAACGTGAAGATGATAAGACTGAAACAGTAACAAATCGCATCAAAGTCTATATCGAACAAACCTCGCCGCTGATTGATTATTATCGAAAGCAAAACAAATTGGTCGAGATTGACGGGACACAGCCGATTGAAAAAGTTGGCGAGATGCTTTTATCTGCGACTAAAAAGACAGTGGTCTAGGTTGTGTTGGAGTAAATTATGAATTGGGATCGCCAAATCCACATCAAAAGCCCTGACGAAATAAAGATTATGCGTCAGGCTGGGCGTATCAATGCCGAGATTTTGGCGACCATGAAAAATATGATACAGCCCGGTGTTTCAACAGCCGACCTCAACGCGGCTGCTGAGGAAGTGCTGAAGAAACACGGTTGTTATTCGCCTTTTAAAGGCTACAGCCAGCCGCCGTATCCGGCTTCGATCTGCACCAGCGTCAATGAAGAATTGGTGCATGGAATTCCAAGCAAGAAGCGGATCCTCCGCGAAGGTGACATCATCTCCGTGGATTGCGGAACAGTGTTCGAAGGTTTTGTGGCTGACTCGGCAATGACCTTTGCGGTGGGGAAGATTTCCGCAGAGGCGAAGCGCCTGATGGAAATCACGGAAGGCGCGTTGATTGCGGCGATTGATAAGATGCGCGTTGGCAATCACACCGGTGATATTTCGGCGGCAATTCAAAATTATGTGGAAAGCCGCGGCCTGCATGTTACGCGCGAATACACCAGTCATGGTGTGGGACGGCAGATGCACGAAGGCCCGCAGGTTCCCAACTATGGTACGGCGGGAACCGGAATGTCTCTTCGTCCGGGAGTGACCATTGCCATTGAACCGATGGTTTTAGTCGGTACACATGAGACCCGCACCTTGCGCGACCAGTGGACGGTCGTCTCGGCGGACAAGTCATTGACGGCCCATTTTGAACATTCAGTGGCCGTCACCGAAGGAGAACCTCTCATCCTGACTGTCCCATAGCCTGTCCAAACGAGACCGGATACTAGACGGAAAAAGTAATAACCTGTATAATCATATCTTTGGCTGATGAAGAAGTAAGGAGTGCATCATGAAAGTTTCACCATCTGTTCGCAAGCGCTGTGCCAAATGCCGTATCGTCCGGCGCAAAGGGCACGTATATGTGATTTGCGAAAATCCTAAACACAAGCAACGACAGGGTTAATGGACTATGGCAAGAATTGAAGGTGTTGACCTGCCCCGCAACAAGCGGGTTGAAGTTGGCCTGACGTATCTTTTCGGCGTCGGCCCTACGCGTGCCCGAGAAGTTTTAGCCGCGACCAAAGTGAATCCCGATACACGCATCAAGGATTTAACTGAGGCCGAGGTTACGGCCATGCGTGAGTTCATATCCAAAAATTATAAAGTCGAAGGCGATTTGCGCCGCGAACAACAAATGAATATCAAGCGGTTGATCGAGATCGGCTCTTACCGCGGCCTGCGGCATCGCCGCAATTTGCCTGTGCGCGGACAGCGCACCCGGACAAATTCCCGAACCCGCAAGGGCAGTAAGAAGACCGTCGCTGGGCGCGGACGCCGACGCGGCGCGACCAAGAAGTAAAACAGGAGTTGATATTTTATGCCTCAGAGTGTACGCTCCACACGCCGCGCAGCTGGCGGCGCTAAAAAAGGGAAGCGCAATTTATCTTCTGGACAGGTGCATATTTTTGCATCGTTCAATAATACAATTGTGACCGTAACTGACTCAGAAGGAAACGCAGTAGCTTGGGGCTCTGCCGGTTCGGCAGGCTTTAAAGGCTCGCGGAAGAGTACGCCTTTTGCGGCGCGCCTGGCGGCTGAACAAGCCATCAAGGCCGCGCAACAATTGGGCATTCAGGAAGTGGATTTGTTCGTTAAGGGACCCGGGCCCGGGCGTGAGAATGCGATTCGTGCCGTTCAATCCATGGGATTAAAGGTCCGCTCCATGTCCGATATCACGCCGATTCCGCATAATGGCTGTCGGCCTCCGAAAAAGCGCCGCGTGTAATTTAGTTGAGGTAGCGAAAATATGGCAAAAACATTAAGTCCGGTTTGCAAGCTTTGCCGGCGCGAAGGCGAAAAGCTTTATTTGAAAGGCGAGCGTTGCTTCACGCCGAAGTGCGCGTTTGAGAAGAGAAGTTTTCCTCCGGGCCAGCACGGCAAGACCGCTGGTCATGGTCGAGGGGCTGCTCGCGCTGGCGGGCAATCAGACTTTTCGCGTCAGTTGCGTGCAAAACAGAAAGCTCGTCGTATCTATGGTGTGCTGGAGCGCCAGTTCCACCGTTATTATGAAGCCGCATTGCATCGTCGAGGCCTGACAGGTTTGAATCTTCTACAGATTCTTGAATCCCGTCTCGATAATGTAATCTTTCGTTTGGGATTCGCAGCCAGCCGCTCGCAAGCTCGCATGCTGGTGACGCACGGTCACTTTACCGTGAACGGCCGCCGTACGGATATTCCTTCCATGCTTCTGGGCGAAGGCGATGAAATTACCATCCGCGACGGTTCACGAGAATTGACCTATTTCAAGGCCTTACCCGATTTGGCCGGGAAGCGAACATCACCTTCATGGCTGAATTGGGATATCAATAAGATGTCGGGAATTATTTCCCGGCTTCCTGAGCGTATGGAAATCGAAGGCACTCTTAGTGAACAGCTTATTGTTGAATACTACTCGCGCCGCTAGTCTTTGGCTGTGTGGAAGTATAGGATGAATCAAAATCATTCTTCACTCATTTGCTTTCTTGTTGCTACAAGGGAGAGGTGAACCGTGACGGGTATTTCGAATATGGTCATGCCGAAGATCGAGCGCGAAGCTGAGGCTCGAAATTACGGCAAATTTGTAATAAGCCCCCTGGAGCGCGGTTATGGCGCGACATTGGGGAATGCGTTGCGCCGCGTTCTGCTCTCATCCTTGGATGGCGCGGCGATCACCTCTTTCCGCATCGGAGATGTGTTGCATGAATTCAGCGACATCCCCGGTGTGCGCGAAGATGTGATTCAGGTGACTCTGCAAATCAAGCAAATTCGCCTCAAGCTGGATGGTGTGGACAGTACCCGTATGAATTTGCAAGTACGCGGCGAAGGTACGGTTACTGCGGCGGACATTATGGCTCCTTCTGAGGTCGAGGTGGTCAACCCGGAACTTTATCTGTTTACGGTTGACAATTCCAAGACCAAGCTGGACATCGAATTCACCGTGGAGCGCGGACGCGGGTATTCGCCGGCAAATGAACGCAGTGAACATTTGCCGATTGGTGAACTTCCTGTGGATGCGATCTATAGCCCGGTCAAGCGCGTCAATTGGGAAGTGACATCGGCCCGCGTGGGTCAGAGCACGAACTACGATAAGCTGGTCCTTGAAATCTGGACGGATGGCACAATTTCGCCGGAGCGGGCACTGGGCACATCGGCTAAATTGATCATTGATCACCTACGCATGATCGCGGGTATTAATGAAGAGATGCTGACGGTTGTGACAGAGCATGAGGTAGCTGGCAGTCGTTTGTCGAGCGAATTGGCGGAGACGCCGGTTGAAGCGCTTGATCTTTCAGTACGCGTCTTCAACTCGCTCAAGCGCACCGGAATCACCACAGTCGGTGATGTGCTGGAATTGCTCGACAAGGGCGAATTGGCGGTCATGTCCATCCGCAACTTTGGCGAAAAGAGTCTTGATGAACTACGCCAGAAGATGCATGAAAAAGGCTTTATGAAGGATGAGCAATCTTCGGAGTAATGAGAGATGCGACATAATGTAGCAGGTTATAAACTGGATCGAACCAAAGGTGCGCGGATTGCGTTGCGCCGAAATTTGATGAAGCAATTCTTTGAACATGAAAGAATCCGTACTACCAGAGCGAAAGCCGCCGCGATTCGCGGTGAAGCGGAACACATGATTACCATTGCGCGCAACAGTGCCAATGGCAGCGATTCGGAAAAAGTTGCCGCGCGCCGTCTCGTGGCTTCGAAGCTTGGAGATAATCAGGTGATCAAGCGCTTGTTCGATGAGATCGCTCCGCGCTTTGCCAATCGCAACGGCGGTTATACCCGTGTGATGAAACTCGGCCCGCGTCTTGGTGATTCGGCGGAGATGGTCATTCTTGAATTGGTTGAAGAGTAATTAGCAGTTATCGTTTAGCCAAAAGCTAATGGCTGAAAGCTAAACATGGCACGTTACAAACTGATCCTTGCTTATGATGGCACAGCGTTTGCTGGAAGCCAGCGGCAGGCAAAACATCGGACAGTGCAGGGCGAGCTCGAAAAGGCTCTGTGCAAACTTGGCTGGTCCGCTCGCTCCGTGACTTTGGCCGGACGCACCGACACCGGTGTTCATGCCTCGGGACAAGTGGTCGCGTTCGATCTCGAGTGGAATCACGGTCCTGAGCATTTGCGTGATGCCCTGAACGCCAATTTGCCTTTTGATATTGCCGTGAAGAATGTCGAAGTTGCAGATGCGAAATTCCATCCGCGTTTTGACGCCAAATCACGTTGCTATCGTTATGGGTTGTTTTGCAGCAACATCCGCGACCCATTGCGCGAGAAAATGGCCTGGCGTGTATGGCCCACCTTCGACAGCGATGCACTCATCGAAGCGGCTGAGAGTTTTTTTGGGACAACATGATTTTTCGGCATTTGGCTCGCCCTCACGCGAACAAAGCTCCACAACCCGGACAGTCATGCTGTCAGAGTGGAAAAGACCTGCCCTGAGCGAAGTCGAAGGGCTCGATAGCGAGTGGCAATATGAAGTCAGAGCCGATGCGTTTTTATATCGCATGGTTCGGCGGCTGGTCTTTGTTCAGGTAGCTGTCGCGCAAGGAAGATGTTTGAAAGAAACTGTGGTCAAAGCTTTGGACAGACCGCAGATAAGAAATGAAATCCCCGCGGGACTGGCTCCCGCACACGGATTGACTTTGGTTGAAGTGAATTATTGAGTTGTCCGAGCAAAGAATACGGAGATTGAAAGTGTATAAATCGTATTATCCAAAAGAGAGCGAGATCGAACGCAAATGGTTCGTGGCGGATGCCAACGGAAAGAATCTGGGCCGCTTCGCGGCGCAGGTTGCCCGCGTGCTGCTTGGAAAACATAAGCCGACCTTCACGCCCGGTGTGGAGATGGGCGATTATGTGGTGGTTGTCAATGCCGAGCGCGTGACTGCCACCGGCACCAAAACCAGTATGAAGATGGATAGCAAGATGTATCATCATCATTCCGGTTACCCCGGCGGTTTGAAATCCGTTTCAATGCGCGAACAGTTGCGTATTCATCCCGACCGTGTTTTGCGCGAAGCAGTCTGGGGCATGCTGCCTCATAACAAGATGGGCCATTCGTTAATGAAACGCTTGAAGATTTACGCCGGACCGAATCATCCGCACAGTTTGCAGAATCCGGAATCGTTGAAGTAGAAAGGAAAGAGCAATTATGGCTGTTCAATATTTTGAAGGGGTGGGCCGCCGCAAGGAGAGCATTGCCCGCGTCCGGCTGATGAGCGGAAGCGGCAAGTTCGTGGTCAATGAAAAGGAAGCTGCCGCCTACTTTACGCGTCTTGGTGACCTCAATGATATCCTGATGGCTTTCAAAGCCTGCGGCGAGGAAGCCGGCAAATATGATGTCACTGCCACAGTGAACGGCGGCGGTGTGACCGGTCAGACCGATGCGGTCAAACTTGGGTTGGCGCGTGCGCTGCTCAAGATCAACGCTGATTGGACTTCGTCCCTCCGCAAGTTCGGTTTGCTGACTCGCGATGCGCGCGTCAAGGAACGCAAGAAGCCAGGCCTCAAGCGCGCTCGCAAGGCTCCGACTTACACCAAGCGTTAAACTTCTTTATAAAAAGATGGTGATCGTTTGTAATTGGTAATTCGTAATGCGGATTACCAATTACCATTTAATGGAGATACTTATGGACTTCTCACTTGTCGCATCTGTTTTTGAGACTTTACGCATCTTGCCGCCCTCGAAGTTGATCCTACTCGAAGCGCCAACTCTTTCATCCGCACATGTTCCGCCTGGTCCGCCCGATGCACCGGCATTGATCACCGGTTTGGACTCGCTTGAATTGGCTTTGCAGGTGAAAACTGTTTTGCTCGCGACGTATCCGAGGGAACATGAAGTTTTCTTAGTTAATCTCAACACAAAGACACAGAGTCTTGGAAATGCCAAGCAAAAGAACTTTATAACCCTGAGCCTTGGTGACATTGGAATTGAAAAAACTTTTGACTCGTATTTTTCACAAGCGACTTGCTTGTATTTTCCAGCATTGGATGAAGGCATGTCGTTTGAATCGTTCCAGGAAATCGTCGCACATCTGCGCGCTCCAAACGGCTGTCCGTGGGACAAAGAGCAGACGCACGATTCGCTTCGCAAACATTTGCTAGAAGAATCGTATGAAGCTATTGCCGCGCTTGACTCGGGCAACTTTGATTCGATGCGTGAGGAGTTCGGCGATTTGCTTTTGCAGATCATGCTGCATTCGCAGATTGCCAGCGAAGAGGGTGAGTTCAGTGCCAACGATGTGGTCAAAGGCATTTACGACAAGATCATCCGACGTCATCCGCATGTGTTCGGTGATGTAAAAGTCAGCGACGTTGACGGTGTGCTGACAAATTGGGAGAAGTTGAAGGACAAGGAGCGCAAAGTCAAAGGCGAAAAAGAAAAAGGAATGTTGGATGGTGTGCCGCTTGCGTTGCCCGCGCTGAGTCAGGCACAGGAATATCAGGACCGCGCCGCACGTGTTGGATTCGATTGGCCGGTCATTGCCGGCGTGCTGGATAAGCTCGCCGAGGAAATCCAGGAAGTCAAACAGGCGGAAACTGATTTTCAACTTGCAGATGAAATCGGCGATCTGCTCTTCGTGCTGGTCAATTTTGCCCGTTGGAAAAAAGTAGATGCCGAATCCGCGCTGCGCGGAACGAATATGAAATTCAAGAAGCGCTTTGGTTATATCGAAATGAACGCCAAGAAGCAGGGAAGAAATTTGTCGGATATGAAATTGGAAGAGATGGATGCACTGTGGAATGATGCGAAGAAGCTGCCGTAAGTCGAAGCTAAGGCAGTAAACTTCCAAGTTAAGCCGCTAAACTTTCAGATTAAGCCAAGAAATTTTTTGGTTAAGCCGCTTAACTTTGAAATTAAGCGGCTTAATTTTTTCATCAAGCGACTAAGGCCGTCGCATAGCCATTAGCTTCCTCTTTTTGCTTACGAATTGAACAACTTGGGTCATTCCTTTGCTTCCTTTTCGGCCTATTTGACGGGTCAGGCTGTTTGCCTGACCCGTCAAATAGGCCGAAAAGGAAGTTGATGCTTATTGCTGTGGATGTCTAAGGCAACTGCAACTGCAACGGCTTACTGCATCGATGCGTCGTCAATGTAGAAGCTGTCTGTGCCAGAGGTCGTTTCCACATAGAACGTGGCGGATGACAACGTTCCACTCCAAGACACGGTCGTGGTACCGGTCAACTCTGTCCAACCGGAGGAGTTAACCGCGCCCGATGCAAGTTGAATGTAGTTCGTCGTCCCGTTGGCTGTCACTGCCATTGTGACTTTGCCGGTTGGGGAGTTAGTCACACTTCTCATCCACACAATCGTTGTGTAGCTCTTACCATTGGTCAATTTGGAGGTGAGGCTTTGGCTAGGGCCATTCCACGAGGCGGTACGACCGGTTATCTCCAAAGCACGGCTGCCGCTGTGGACAGGGCTGGTCACGGAAGTCAGTGTGCCGCTGCCGAAGACGGACCAGCCGGTCGTGCCAGATTCCATGTTTCCATTCGTCAACAAATTCCCTGATGGTGGAGGTGTGGGGGTGGGGCCGCTACCGTTGCTCCCATAGCCAGCTGCGACGATGTTAGCTTGGACAGCGCTGTCGGTCGCATCCGTCGGGTCGCCGGTGACTATTACGCCTTCGAAGAAGTAACCGGTGGAACTGTTACTGTTATCGCCGCCGATGCCCAGGATGATGGCGCCTTGCTTCTTCATCGGGCTATAGCCGCTGGGCCGGGCGCCACTATAGACCGTTGTCAGACCGCCGGATTGCGCGTTTCCCTCCTTCAACCCGAATGTACCGCCCGAATGACCCTTCACCATGGCCGTGATGAAGCTGCCGGTGACGGTTGGGTCGTTGGAACATGTGCTTCCATTCGGAGCGGCTGAGCAGCCAAACAGGCCGTTTTCAAGGTCGGCCATCACCCACGGACCGCTGCCTGTACCGTGTGTCCAAATATTGATGGTGCCGAAAAAGACGGCTTCCATTGTCCCAGCACCATCGTCGTCGTTGTTCGTCTCGGCGTTGCCGTAGTCGAAGCAGCAGCCACCATTGACGTGTGTGCTGCTGGTGACCATGTACTCGGTCTCGGCAGCGTCGCCGGTTGCGATGCCCGAAGTGCTATCACGCCGGTAACCGATGCCGGAATCGATCTGAACGCCATAGGCTTTTTGTCCATTGATCGTTATCGGTAGTGCGGTGGCATTGGCCGGGTTATCCGCTGTGTTCTTGGCACCGCCTGCAGGTGCAGGCGTCAGGTCGTTGCCCTTGCCAGACTGATCGTAGATGATGGTGATAGTGCAGGTCGTACCGGAGCAGAAGGAATCCTGCGCGGCAGCGTTGGCGATGCCGCCTGCCGATAGCGTGCTGATGTCGGTTGTCTGACCGTTCGAGGCACGCTTGACCTGGTAAAGCCGACCGTTGTACGAGCCATACAAGGCTCGCACCGTGCTATGCGCGGCCACGCAGGGCGTCCCGGCGTTGCCATAGATGTCGCAGGGCCCCGTCCCGGCGGCAGAGACGTTTTGCTGACCTAAACTCACAGTGAAGAGGACAGCGACTAGCAATATCGCGAGCAATGCCGCGAGTACGGACTTACTTTGAAAGAACGTTTTGCTGGTACTCATTTTGGTCTCTCCTTTTGAAAGTTCATGATCATTGAACAGTTTCAAGCTGGCAAACAATTAGAGCCAGCTGGCGGTGTTAATAGCGATTTCTCGTGCAGGACGAGAGCTGGGGTCTTCGCTATTTTACGGACCTCCAAATCCTCTTTTAGCGTTGATTTGTTTTGCTTATAGCTGCTCCTTTCTCTAACGTAACACAAATGGGCGGCGAAGCCGCCGTCCGTCGCGCAATATCCCCGATCTTAGGATAGCTCAGATGACTCCATCCACTTGACGCGAAAGCAACGCTTGAAATATGGGCAACATATCACTTGCGTCAAAGATGAATATCCGGCTTGTTCTGCTACGTTGGTAATTCCCCTTATTCTCCGGGCTGGATTATAAATTTTAGGTTAGCAATAACCACCCCCAATGTGTAGCTGCGCTCATGGATTAGGTTATGAGCGCAGCGCACTCGACTGATAATCTAGTTTTTCAATCACTTCTTGGAGACGTGTGATGGGTTTGGGTGAAATGTCTGGCTTATCATTGATTACACGCGACACAGTCTGTGTAGACGCCCCCGCTACAGAAGCCACTTTCTCCAGGGTTGTGTGTCCTGTTTTATTATACATCGTTATCGATCCCGTTATCGATAACGGGATCGATAACATTCTAACAAATCACTAATGAATCGTCAAGATCGTAATTTCTTGGGAATATGGCTTTATCAAAGCTAGGAGAAGGGTGCGGTGAGTACTGAAAATGCCGCGGAAATATCAGCGGCAAACCAGCGTTGGGCTTGAGTCGTTCAGGGCGATTACCAAAATTGTAATTGAGGCCATGACTTTTCCGCCATCCCCATAGTCATCCAAATTACATCTTCTTTTTTTACCTATCATAATGTCGAAACGCCAACGTATAGGCGATATTTATCGGCAGAGTCCACCATAATCCCACTGACGAACAAGATAACCGCTGGTAAATGCTTTCAGCGGAATAGAACCGTCGGTTGGCACGCCGATAGCCGTCCAGCAATGTATCGGGGCTCATGTTTCGAGGCTGAAAGACCACATCTTCGCGGCCATTGTATTTGCTCCAATCATGCGTCAAGATTCGTCCCTCCGCCTCGAGACGCTGATATAGTCGCGTTCCGGGATACGGCGTCAGGATGTTGAATGTGGCATTTTGCACTCCCGCCGTTTCTAGAAAATTAAGCGTCTCGTCAAAGATTGCGTCCGTATCGTTGTCAAATCCGAATACGATTCCTGCCTGCACTGCGATCCCATGAGCATGGATGCGTTCGATGATGCGCACATAATTTTCCACACGGTTAAATCCTTTGTGAACCTCGTTCATGCTGGACTGGGAAATGGATTCCAAGCCGATGAATAATTGCTTGCATCCACTGCGCGCCGCCAATTCCAAAAACTCATCATCTTCCCCGGCCTGAATACTTGCCTGACTGCTCCACCACTTCTTATGCGGCGCAATGGCTCGAAACAAATCCTTTGCATATTCCCGATCATTTGCCAAATTGTCATCCCAAAAGATGATCACCTTCCCCGGAAACGAAGCATACTCCGCCGCAACGGACGCCATCGGCCGCTTGCGGACTTTGCGTTGATACATGACTGCCAGCGCACAGAAATCGCATCCATAGACACAGCCTCGTGTGGCAAATAACCGGCCTGCTGTGTAATCTCGGCGATGATATAAATCCTTGCGCGCCATCGGCGCATCTTCCAAGGTGGGTGGAATGACGGAAGCATATCGGTGAGCATATTGTCCCGTTTCAAAGTCACGCAAGAACCGGGGCCAGTTCAGCTCGGCTTCTCCCACAAATACTACATCTGCATGAACTTGTGCTTCATCAGGTAATAATGTCACGTGCGGCCCGCCGAGCGCTACAGGAATTCCACGTTGTCGAAACTGGCGAGCGAGTTCGTAAACATGAACGGCACTTGGAGTGTGGAAGGTAATAGCAACCAGGTCAACTTGCAACGTAACATCAACCGGCGTGATCGCTTCATCAATGTGAATTACATCCCAATTGGGTGGCACGAAAGAAGCCAGGTAGGGCATCGTGATTTGCTGAAAGTTCAGCACGCGCGCCCGCCGCACTTTTTGGATTGCAGGAGAAGAAGCTGTGATTAAAGGATTCTTTGCCGTGCAGCCGATGATTGAATCATCATGTTTCTGCAGCCATCATAGCATGAGATCGAGACTGCCTTTGCAAGTATTAGAACTCTTCCGTTTGCATCCGTAAAGGCATGGTCATCAGGACGACATCATGTAAGTCGCCATCAGGAAGCATAAAATAATCATCCAGGGTTACCCGCGTTTTGAATCCAAGCGACTCAAAGGCTTTGATCATTTTCGTTTCTTCAGCAACGACTTCGGCCATCAGAATGCCCAGTCCTCGTTTGCGCGCCAAGTCTATGAGAGCGCGCACCATTTTCCTGCCCAAGCCGCACTTTCGATAATCTTTGGCGAGAAACATATGGATTTCGCCGATGTGACGCTTTGGCCCTCCACAGAAATGAAGGCTGGCACTTCCCGCAATGCGTTCTTCCGCAACCGCGAGGAGGGGCAGGACTTTATTGTAGTCAAGATGATCGCACCATTCTCGTATGACAGCGGGATCCTTGACATCGTGACGGAGGTAGCGCAGATCGTCTTCACGCGCCATTGCATAGAATTCCATCAGGCGCGATTCATCTTCCCTCACCATGGGACGTAATAAGACATAAGCCCCCTCTTTGAGCGTGATCATCTCGCGAAAGTTTTTAATTTGTTCAGGAAGCATATGCCCTTCTTTCAATTATGGAGTGACGGCTTCCTTTAGCGTTTTCGTTCTTTGAGAATCATTGCCGATTCGCGGATCAAGATTTTCATTTTGTAAGAACTTTCTCGACATACGATTGTGGCGCAGTAAAACTTTTCGGCCGGACGCCGCCTTCGGTAACGATACGCGGCACGATCTCCTCCCAACCCACGGCCATGATATGCAAGCCGTTCACACCTTGACCTTTGAACTTTTTGATCTTCTCGATCAGTTGCAGCGCGACCGTCACACCTTCTTCCTGTGCGTTGCCAGCTTTCTCTGCTGCTTCCATACGCTTCAGGATCGCGTCTGAGACGTGTACACCGGGAACTTCATCGTTCATATATTTTGCCATCTTAAAAGTCTTGAGCGGTGTGATTCCGATCAAGATATAAACTTTATCCAGAATATTCCGCTTGACGAGTTCGTTGAGCCAGACTTCCATGCGGTCAACATCGAAAACCAGATTGGTCTGGAAAAACTGCGCACCAGCATTGATTTTTTTGTGTTCGCGCAAGGCCTGGAACTTTGGCTCCGATGCGAAGGGCGAAGCCGCCGCGCCGAGGAAATATTGAGGCGGGGTTTCGATCTCACGTCCATCCATGTATCGGCCTTCATCGCGCATCCGGCGTAGAATCCAAAGCATTTGGATCGCGTCGAGGTCAACCACATCCATCCGGCCACGCGGCGCGGGAGCCATCTTCATTGAGTCGCCTGAGATGCACAGAATGTTTCGGATGCTGAGATCATACGCACCGAGCGCCTCAGATTGCAGGCCGATGCGCGTTCGGTCGCGCGCCGCGATCTGCATGACCGGTTCTGCGCCTTGTTTGATCGCCATGGCTGAACATGCCCACGAAGCAGTGCGCGGCGTGGCGGATGGGTTATCGGTAAAGTTGATGGCTGCAACGTAAGGCTTGATCGTTTCGATGTTCTTGAACATCTTATCGGTCTTCGCTGAAATCGGCGGCGCGACCTCCGCCGTGACCACGAACTCACCCGCTTTCAATCTGCGTTCCAATTCAGAAACTGGCTCGGCATATTTCGGCGCATGATATTGATTATCGCCCTTCCACCAGTCGGGCTGGCGAACCGGTTTAAAGATGTTTTCCCACATTTCACTGCGCACGCTGGCTGGTTTGAAGGACAATCCTTTAATGACTTTTCCTGCTCCAATTTCTTTAATACGCATGAGTACATCACCCCACGTTTCCGTTCCGACCTTGTCCCAATCCAACGGCGGCAGGACTTCGAGCAGGCGCTCCTCGCGTCCCATGGCAAACGAACGCTCATAAATCTTGTACCAAATGCACGGACGCGTTTCATCGACGTAGCAATATTCAGAAGTGGACCCACCACACGGACCGTTGCGCAACCCCTTGGAACATTCCATTGAACAGATGAAAGCTGTCTCTTGAAGCAAACAATTGCCGCACGTGCGGCATCCGAACATTGGACTCTTGACGGCCTTTTCCAGTGTTGCCAATGCACGGCGGTTAAACGGTTCGCGCTCGAAAGGCAGAAAGGGCGGTTGCCAACGGCGGCCAGGTGTAAATCGAGGCATAGTCAACTCCTTTTAGGTGTCAAGTGTCATGTCTTGCGCTGGGTTGCTTTAATTGGCATTTGGCACTCTATCTGTATTCTTATTGTAGACGTGTGCCAGCGAATTGCTAGTGTCTTTCGTCTCTATCCAGTGCATGACAGACATCATCCTGCTTTTGGTTAGACGGCTTGTCGGCGGAGTTACATTGAAAAGGATGCAAAGTGTTATTGATTGACACAAACTGAAATTGAGCCGCTCTCGAGAATCGCTCATAAACAAGGTTGTTTTGGTTCGTAAAAGTGATGAGGACAATCATCACCATCAAACGAGGATATTTATATCTAGTGGGCTTGCGGGAACAGCCACATACTAAAAGCGACTATACGTTAGAGCCTCTAAAGAAAAAAACGGTGTTCATTCTAATGAGGAGAGGAAACATGACGGAAGCGACAATCGGCACGACAGAAGCGGAACTTGGATTAGTTCAGGAAGTTGGGGGGCGGACGGCAGGAGTATCGCGACTGGAGATGTGCATCCAGTGCGGGACGTGCGGCGGCTCGTGCCCGTCGGCGGAAGCGATGGATCATACGCCGCGCAGCTTATTTGCGATGCTGCGGGCGGGGATGCGGGAAGAGGTGCTGAAGAGCAACACGCCGTGGATCTGCGTCTCCTGCTACCACTGTGTGGTGCGCTGCCCGCAGGAGATCCACATCACGGACGTGATGTACGCCCTCAAGAGCATGGCGATCGAAGCCAAACTGTATCAAGACTCGACTGCCCCGGATTTCTCGCAAACCTTTATTGGCATGGTGGAGGAGTTTGGACGCAGCTTCGAGTTGGGGCTGGCCTCGCAACATTACCTCAAACATTTTGCACTGCGGCTGCCCAGCATGATGCCAATGGGCTGGGGCATGTTGAGCAAAAAGCGAATGAGCCTAATACCCAAGCATATCCAGCACATGGATCAACTCAAAGCAGTGTTGGCGCGTGCCAAAGAACTGGAGGCCAAGCCATGACGGACTATCTCCTGTACCCGGGTTGTTCGATGGAGAGCAGCGCCAGAGCCTATTCTGATTCACTCAAGGCGGTCTGCAAGCCTCTCGGAATGAACCTGAAAGAAATCGATGACTGGAATTGCTGCGGCGCCACGGAATATTTGGGCATCAGCCAGACGCCTGCCTATGCCCTGATCGCGCGCAACCTGGCGATTGCTGCGCAAGAGACCAGCGGCACGCGGACACTGGTGGCACCCTGCTCGGCCTGTTATCTCAACCTGGCCAAAGCCGATCACTATATGAGCGAACAACCCCAGCTGGGCAAGCGCGTCAACGAAGCGCTGGCAGCCGGTGGCCTTTCTTATCAACCCGGCTCGCTTGACATCCGGCATTTACTGGATGTGATTGTGTATGACATCGGTTTGGATACGGTGGAAAAGAACGTGATCCAGCCCCTGACCAACCTGCGGATTGCTCCCTATCTGGGCTGCATGGTGCCGCGGCCGGATTATGGTCATCGCTTCTCGGACCATGAACAGCCGGTGGAACTGGACCTGTTGCTGAAAGCGCTGGGCGCCCAGGTGATCGATTACCCGCTCAAGACGGAATGCTGCGGTGGACACATGACCCAGATCGGACCTGAGATGGCCTTTGAAATGATCCGGCGCTTGATTGCCTCCGCCGATGAGCACGAAGCGGACACGATGGTCACGGTCTGCCCGATGTGCCAGATGAACCTGGATGCCTACCAGGAAGAGACCAATCATTTCTTCGGCACCAATTATCACATGCCGATCCTGTTCTTCACACAGCTTATGGGACTGGCCTTTGGGATCGATCCCAGGGAATTGGGCTTCGGAGTTGAACTGGTGAGTGCGCGGAACGTCCTGGAAGCCATCGGAGTCAAAGCGCCGCCGGAGACACCGCCTGCGCCGCCCAAGAAACCGCGCAAGCCGCAGGGACTGCCCATGCCCGAACCACTGGCAAAGCCTCAAATTGATGCGCTGCAGAAGGAGCTGAACTCAATGACTGAGAACATAATCGAAAACGCCACCCCAGCCGAAGGTCAGGAAAGAATCGGCGTGTACGTTTGCCATTGCGGCACGAACATCGCAGGCGTGGTGGATGTGGTGCAGGTGGCCGAATGGGCCGCCGCCAAACTGAAACATCGCGGCGTGATCATCGCGCGCGAATACAAATTCATGTGTTCCAGCCTCGGACAGGAATTGATCGAGAAGGATATCAAAGAGCTGGGATTGAATCGCGTGGTGGTGGCTGCCTGCTCGCCGCACCTGCATGAAAAGACTTTCCGAAATGCCTGCGCCAACGCGGGACTCAACCCGTTCCTGTGCGAAATGGTTTCGATCCGCGAACAGGTTTCGTGGGTGCACACCGATAAGGTGGCTGCGACCGCCAAGGCCAAAGCCATGATTTCGGGCGGTGTGGAACGCGTCCGGCACAATACGCCGCTTCAGCCAATCACGGTGCCGATTCATCCGGCCACCCTGGTGGTGGGCGGTGGTATCGCCGGGATTTAAAGTGCGCTGGAAATTGCCGATGCGGGTTTCCATGTTTATCTGGTGGAACGCGAACCTTCGCTCGGTGGACACATGGCTCAATTCGATAAAACCTTCCCAACGCTGGATTGTTCCGCCTGTATCCTGACTCCGAAGATGGTGGATGTCGGCTCGCATCCCAACATTACCTTATTGACCTGGAGCGAAGTCGAGAAAGTGGAAGGGTTTGTCGGCAACTTCACGGTGACGGTTCGGAAGCGGGCGCGCAAGATCGACGAAGAACTGTGCACTGGTTGCGGGATCTGCCAGGAGAAATGCCCGAAGAAAGTCATCGACAATGTTTATGAGGCTGGCTTGGGATATCGCAAAGCCGTGTACACGCCCTTCCCACAGGCTGTGCCCAATTTTCCGGTGATCGATGTCCCCAACTGCACCTACTATGAAAAGGGAACCTGCAAAGCCTGCGAGATCTTCTGCGCGCCCAAAGCCATCCGGTTTGATCAACAGGATCAAATCCTGACGTTGGAAGTCGGCAACATCATCCTGGCCACAGGCTATGAACTCTTCGATGCACGCCGTGTGACCAACTACGGTTACGGCAGGCTGCCGAATGTGTTCACCTCGCTGGAGATCGAACGCCTCACCAATGCGGCGGGACCCACCAATGGCAACGTGGTATTGAGGGATGGAAAATCGGTACCGCAATCCGTGGGCATCATTCATTGCGTGGGCTCACGCGACAAAAACTTCAACAACTATTGCTCGGTGATCTGCTGTATGCAGAGTTTGAAATTCGCGCATCTGATCCACGAACGGACCGGTGCGACGATCTACAACTTCTACATTGACATTCGTGCGGCCTTCAAGGATTACGATGAATTCTATCAGCGCGTGCTGGAAGAAGGCACGCTCTTTGTGCGCGGCAAAGTTGCCGAGGTTTCGGATGTGCCGCGCACTGAAAGCGAAAAAGGCAAGCTGATCATCCAGGTGGAAGACACACTGGTTGGCAAACAGCGCCGCATCCCGGTGGATATGGTTGTGCTTTCAGCAGGTCTCGAGCCGCGCAAGGATTCCAAGGAAGTCGCCAAGACGTTTGGCATCTCCTGCTCAGTGAACGGCTGGTACATCGAAAAGCATCCAAAGCTCGATCCGATTGCCACCATGACCGAAGGGATTTACATCGCAGGCTGTGCGCAGGGACCGAAGGATATTCCCTCCAGTGTTGCGCAAGGTGCCGCCGCGGCCGCTCGTGTGATGGGCAAGATCGAGCAAAAGGCAGTCGCACTTGAACCGGTGCGCGCCAGCGTCATCGAAGAGAAATGCTCGGGCTGCCGCATCTGCAATGGCCTGTGTCCATTCAACGCCATCACCTTCCATGAAGACCGCATGGTGACCGAGATCAATCCTGCGCTGTGCCAGGGTTGCGGCACGTGTGTGGCCGCCTGTCCGGCGGGTGCGATCACCGGTACTGGCTTCAGCAACGATCAGATCATGGCCCAGATCGAAGGCCTGCTGATGTTGAACGTCGAGCCGGAACCGGCAGCCGTTTAGGAGATGCAACCATGACCGAACCCTTTGAACCCACCATCATTGGCTTCACCTGCAACTGGTGTTCGTATCGCGCCGCGGACCTGGCCGGGACCGCCCGCATCAAATATCCGCCCAACGTCCGTTTGATCCGTCTGATGTGCTCGGGACGCCTCGATCCGGCTTTCGTCTTCAAGGCGCTCGCCAACGGCGCCGACGGCGTGATGATCACCGGATGTCATCCGGGCGAATGTCATTACATCGAACAGAACTATAAGGCCCTGCGCCGCTTCCAGTTGATGAGGCGCACACTGCAGGGCTTTGGAATTGAACCGGCGCGCGTCCGATTGGTTTGGGCCTCTGCGGCGGAGGGCGCCAGGTTCGCCAGCGAGGTTGCATCCTTCGTTGAAGAAGTGCGCGCCCTGGGTCCGCTGCATTGGGGAAAGAACGACAATATCCCGGTATTCACCGAAGCGGTTATCCCGCAAAAAGAAGAGGTGCCCGCATGAGTGCAAAGCCGAAATTCGCAATGTACTGGGCAGCCTCCTGCGGCGGATGTGAGATCGCCGTGCTCAACACGAACGAAAAGATTCTCGATCTGGATGCCAACTTCGATGTGGTCTTCTGGCCGGTGGCAATGGACGCCAAATACAAGGATGTCGAAGCCATGGAAGACGGCTCGATCCTGCTGACGCTCTTCAACGGCGGCATTCGCAACGACGAGAATGAGCACATGGCCAAATTGCTTCGCAAGAAATCGAAGATCCTGGTGGCCTTTGGTTCGTGTGCCACCGAAGGCTGCATTCCCGGACTGGCCAACCTGAGCGATGTGCATGAGATCATCACCACGGCCTTCAACACCATCACCACGGATAACCCGAATGGTATCTATCCGCTGACTTCCTACGATATGCCCGAAGGTGAGATCCATATTCCGAAGCTTCTGCCGGTCTTGAAGACTCTCGAGCAGGTGGTGGATGTGGATTACTTCATGCCGGGCTGTCCACCCGAGTCGACCCAGATCGCGGCCGTGATCGATCTGCTGGTGCAGGTGGTGCAGGGCAAGGCGGAACTGCCGCCCAAAGGCTCGGTGATCGGTGCGGGGGATTCCACCGTATGTGATGAATGCAAACGAGCGCGCAACGTGAAGACCATCAAAGCCTTCAACCGCATTTGGGGCATTGCATCCGATCCGGCGTTGTGCCTGCTCGAACAGGGCATCCCCTGCAATGGCCCGGCGACCCGAAGCGGATGCAGGGCGCGTTGTCCGAAAGCGGGCGCGCAGTGCATCGGCTGTTATGGTCCGGCTGAGGGCGTGGATGATTACGGTGCGCGGCTGATCTCTGCCTTTGCATCGGTTCTGGACTCGAATGATCCCCAGGAGATCGATCACATCCTGGATGGCCTGGTGGACCCGACCGGCCAGTTTTATCGGTTCAGCCTGGCCGGTTCCTTGTTGAAAGCCGCGGTCCCGGCCTGGAAGAAGAAAGAGCAGGCCTAAATGACACAACGCATCACCATTGATCCCATCACCCGTCTCGAAGGTCATGGCAAGATCGAAATCTTCCTGAACGAAGACGGCGATGTCGCCAACACCTATTTCCAGATCCCGGAACTGCGCGGCTTCGAACGATTCTGCGTGGGTCGTCCGGTGGAGGAAATGCCGCTGCTCACCAACCGCATCTGCGGAGTGTGTCCTGAAGCGCATCACATGGCTGCTGCCAAAGCTGCCGACGCGGTCTATCACATCGATCCGCCGCACACGGCCAAGATGCTGCGTGAATTACTTTATTCCGCCTTCTACTTCACCGATCACACCACGCATTTCTATGCGCTGGGCGGACCTGATTTCGTGATGGGTCCGGATGCGCCGGTGGCCGAACGAAACATTCTCGGTGTGATTCACAAAGTCGGTCTCGAGACCGGCGGCAAAGTCATTCAAGCGCGCAAGTTTGGACACAACGTGGTGGAGATCATCGGCGGACGAAAGGTTCATCCCTGCACGTCGATTCCCGGCGGGTTGACCAAAGGCATCACCGAAGACGAGCGCAAGCAGATCGAAGAGATGGGACGCTGGGCGATTGAGTTCGCTCAATTCAGTTTGAAACTCTTCAATGACATCGTGCTGGGCAACCAGCAATATGTCGATCTAATCCTCGGCGACTTCTACACTCATCATACCTACTACATGGGTACGGTGGACGAGAACAACAAGATCAATTTCTACAACGGCAAAGTGCGTGTGGTGGATCCGGACGGAAAAGAATTCATCAAATATGAGGCGAAGGATTATGCCGAGCACATCGCCGAACATGTCGAGCCGTGGACCTATCTCAAGTTCCCCTATCTCAAGAAGGTGGGCTGGAAGGGATTTGTGGACGGCAAAGATTCCGGCGTTTACATGGCCACGCCGCTTTCGCGGCTCAACGCTTCGGATGGCATGGCCACGCCGCGGGCGCAGGAAGAATACGAACGCTTCTATTCGACCCTGGGCGGAAAACCGGTTCATCAGCGGCTCGCCATTCATTGGGCGCGGCTGGTGGAGTTACTGTATGCGGCGGAACGTTGGGTGGAACTGGCCACCGATCCCGAGATCACTTCGCCAAACTTCCATACCATCCCCACCGAGAAGCCGACCGAGGGTGTGGGCTGTGTCGAGGCGCCGCGCGGCACCCTGACGCATCATTACTGGACCGATGAACGCGGGGTCGTGACCAAGGTCAATCTGGTGGTGGGCACCACCAACAATTATGCACCCATGAGCATGTCCATCAACAAAGCCGCCCGCAGTCTGATCCAGAAGGGCACCATCGTAACCGAAGGCCTGTTGAACCGGGTTGAGATGGCCTTCCGCGCTTACGATCCCTGCTTCGGTTGTGCCACCCACTCCCTCCCCGGACAGATGCCTTTGGAAGTTACCATCCACGACCATGACGGCGAAACTATTGAAGTGCTAAAGCAAAGTTGCTAATTCAGTTATAAGATTGAAAAGGTCTGGCTCGAATGCCCGCATACTTAGTCCTTGGAGTTACATTCGCATTTGCCGCCGCCATTGAGCCGGGTCCGCTTCAAGCTTATCTTATCTCACAAACTCTAGCACTCGGCTGGCAGCGCACAATCCTGGCTTCCTTTGCTCCCTTGCTAAGTGATGCGCCAATCATAGGGTTGAGCATTTTTATCCTGAGTCACATTTCTCCATCCTTGGTTCAGACTTTACAGATCATTGGAGGGATATATCTTCTCTATCTAGCTTGGGAGGCATTCAAAACTTATAGCAAGTATGCGGCAGAAAAGATTCTACGACCATCCGATCAAAAGACTTTATTTAAGGCTGTCTTTGTAAATCTGCTCAATCCGAATCCTTATCTCGCTTGAAGTCTCGCGATGGGGCCTCTACTATTGAAAACATGGAGGGAGTCGCCGGTCAACGGGATCGTCCTTTTAATTAGCTTCTATGCCACCATGGTTCTAAGTCTGTTTGGAACTATCATGCTCTTCTCGGCTCTGAGAAGCCTTGGTGCAAAAATAAATCGCACTTTGATTGGCGTGTCAGGAATTGCACTGGCAGGCTTTGGACTTTATGAATTGTGGTTGGGTGTAAAGGCATTCGTATGAAGACTTTAATTATTGGCCTCGGAAATCCCATTCTCGGCGATGATGGAGTTGGCTGGAAAGTAGCCAATCAGTTAACCACCCTCATTGATCCTGATTCTTCGGTTGAAATTGATTACGCTTCATTAGGCGGACTCAGCCTGATGGAGCGGATGCTCGGCTATCAGCGTGTGATCATAATCGATTCAATGGAAACCGGTCAAAACCCCGAGGGATGCGTTAAGGCATTTCCACTTGCCACTTTGGAAAATCCATTTGCTGGACATTCGGCATCTGCGCACGATGCTTCGTTAATGACAGCACTACAAGCCGCGAAATCCATCGGCGCGGAAATCCCTTCCCGAGTGGATGTCGTGGCAATTGAAGCTAAAAACGTGTATGACTTTTCCGATAATCTTTCCCCTGAGATCGAAAAGGCTGTGCCGCTTGCTATTGAAGAGGTGTTGAAATTGCTGAAAGATTAGATGAAACAGCGTACAAGCTGCATTTTCCAAAGAGCCGAGGCACATAGCCTCGGCTCTCATTGTCGTGGTCAGGCTATCATTCGCTGGTCATCAGGAATAGAGGTTTCATCTCAAAGTTTTCATAGATCGGGCGATAACGGTCAGTATCATAGAATTGACTGACGTTGACGACCTTCTTGGTTGCGGTGACCACATCAATAGGCATGTTGTCATAACGTCCATTTTTCAATACGATCAACCGCCCGTGCACGCCTTTAAGAACCAAATCGAGCGCTAGATTTCCAAACGCCATTGGGACAATGACATCAATGGCATCGGGATCTCCGCCGCGCACCATGTAACCGAGTTTCTGATCAACAACATCCACGGTTTGCCCATCGTTGAATTTGGGCGAAATCTCTTTGATCTTGGCCGCCACCAAGTCGCCGATCCCACCCAGCTTGGCATGACCGTAAGCATCTGTGGTGGAACCTGTAAAAACCATCTCACCGTCGAATTTTGCTCCCTCTGAAACCAATACAATCGAATATCGGCTGGGATTGCTCAACCGGTCCTTGCTAAGCAATTCGGTCAGATGATCGATATTGAATTGGAATTCAGGAATCACACAACGATTGGCCGCGCCAGCCATGGTTGGAAGCATGGCCGTGAAACCCGCATAACGCCCAAAAACTTCAAGGACAAGGAAACGTTCATGTGAACCGGCAATTGTCCGCAAGCTGTTTGTCAACGCAATGGTGCGGGTGACGCATGTGCTAAATCCGATGCAATAATCCGTGCCGGGCACATCATTATCCATTGTCTTCGGGATGGCAACGGTTCTCACGCCTTCCTGATAAAGACGCACGCCATAACTCAACGTGTCATCGCCGCCGATGGGAACCAAATAATCCACACCTAGGAAATCGAGATTCTTTAGGACTTCCGGGGTTAGGTCATTAATTTCATTATTGAACTTATCCCGTAAATATTCAGGAACAAACGCCTTCTTTACTTTGCTGGGGTTCGTACGCGACGTATGCAGAAAAGTTCCGCCTGTCCGTCCGGCGCGGTTGACAATTTCTTCGGTCAGTTCCTGAAAATTATTTGAGTTATCCGCATCTTTTTCGCGGATGATGTCCACCAGCCCGCCCCAACCGCGACGAAGGCCCATCACGCGATATCCCTCGCGCAACGCGCGTATCGTAACAGCGCGGATGGCCGGATTGAGTCCGGGCACATCGCCCCCGCCTGTCAAAATGCCAATTACGCCTTTTTTCGTGTTCATGCGTTCCTCCGATTAAAAAATTTGCTTGAGAAAATTATACGCCTAGTCTAAGATATTAGCTTAGAAAAGGCGATAAGGAGCAAAGTGGTTTTCATTCACGAAATCAATCCCAGCCGTTTGCCGACTTTCCGATAAATCTCCAAAGCGCGGTCAATTTGTTCATCAGTATGACTCGCCATGTAGCTCGTCCGTAAGAGTTCCTGGCCTGCGAGAACCGCTGGCGCTAAAACCGGATTAACAAATACGCCTGCATCAAACAATGTCTTCCAAGCTAAGATCGTTCTTGGCGTATCGCCGATGAAAATCGGAATGATCGGCGAGACGGAATGACCAATATTGAAACCCATCGCGCTCAAGTTCCCTGCGGACGCGGTCTCCAATGGCGTTGACACGCGCGCTGTGTTGCGGTTCATCCCGCATGATCTTAAGGGCGGCCAGCGCGGCCGCGGCGTTCGAGGCTGGGATGCTGGCGCTGAAGATCAGCGAGCGGGCATGATGCTTGATATAATGAATGATCGGCTCATCACCCGCTATAAATCCGCCCAGCGATGCAAATGATTTGCTGAAGGTCGACATAATCAAATCCACTTGTTCCGTGATTCCGAAATGAGCCGCCGTGCCGCGTCCGCCGCCCATCACGCCGATGGAATGGGCGTCATCCACCATCAGGCGCGCACCATATTTTTTGCACAGGGCTGCGATTTCGGGCAATGGTGCTAAGTCACCGCCCATGCTGAACAAGCCATCCACCACGACGAGCTTTCCTTTATCGTCCGAGATGCTGGATAGAACGCGCTTGAGATCAGCCATATCATTATGACGAAAACGACGTGTCTTGCCCCAACCCAAGCGGGCGCCATCCACAATACTGGCATGGTCATCTTTGTCAAGAATAACGATGTCATTGCGCGCGACCAAAGCGCTGATCGTGCCAAGATTCGTCTGCATACCGGTGGAGAAAACGAGGGCGGCTTCCTTACCCAACCATTCGGCGAGCTCATGCTCCAATTGCTCGTGCAGTTCAAGGGTCCCGTTGAGGAAGCGGGAACCCGTGCAGGATGTTCCAAAGCGGCGAACCGCCTCAATTGCCGCCTCTTGCACGCGCGGATCGGTGGTCAATCCAAGATAATTATTGGAACCACACATGATGAGGCGATGTCCATGAAAGACGCATTCGGTCCCCTCCGTTTCCGTCATCGGAATAAAGTAGGGATAGACGCCATCTCGGATGGCATCTTTCGCTTCAGTATAGCCATAGCATTTTTCAAATAGGTCCATGTATCTCTCCCGTTGATATTTTTTCATCGGCAATTGAATGCCAATGTTAGTACTCCCTGAAGATTCGGAAGAACCTCCGGTCCGCCTCAAGTATTTTTTTTCAACCAATAAACAAATCTAAGCTGATGGTTTTTTCTTGCGCGCATCTGCGAGCATGAAATCCATGATGGGATAAATTGCATTGCCCATGAGGAAAACCAAACTATAATACAGTTTGTTTTCGAACCCAGGAATAATGGTGTATTGGCCGCGGCGCAGGCCCTTTATAGTTTCATTTGCCACGGAATCAGCGGAAACAATCTTAGTACTGAATGCTGCCAGCGTTTCATAAGGTTTGGTCGCATTTTCCCTGGTGAGCCCCGGGGTATCCGTATCCGGAGGAAAAACCACCGAAACTTTTATACCCAATGGTTTCAATTCAAGGCGCAGAGCGTCCGAGAAACCACGAACTGCATATTTCGTAGGGACATAATCAAGATAGCCGAAAGGTGCGAGATAGCCCGCCGCCGATGAAATATTGACGATGTGACCGCTGCCGCGCTTCAGCATGTGAGGCAGTAATGCAATGGTCATATGAACAGTGCCAAAATAATTAATGTCCATTATTTTGTGATATGTTTCTATGGGGATGTTTTGCACATAATTGGAATAGCTTTCGCCTGCCGCGTTGATCAGCAGATCGGGCACGCCTGCTTCACGGATCACATGATCCGCCGCGGCCTGCACCTGGCCCGCATCGGAGACATCTGTGGAAATAATTCCGACGCTGGTATTCGGCGAAATGGCAAGCAGCTTCTTTTGTGCGTCAGCCAGCACCTCCTTCCTGCGTGCGACCAACCAAACTCGTGCGCCTTCTTGGACTAACAATTTTGCCAAAGAGAAACCGATTCCGGTTGATCCGCCGGTAATCAAAACAACACGGTCCTTGAATGATTCCTGTGCCATAGTTTTACCTCTAGTTTTGATCTCTCAACTTATAACCCAATCACCTGTTATAAGTTTCCAAGTCCTGGAAATTTGAAATATTATATCAAATCGCGCAGGCAAAAGATTAAGGAAATGCCTTTTCGTACGACGCAATGATTTTATCCCAAGCCGCGTTCATCTCATTGTCAATCGTGTGAAATTGCGGATGGTCTTCGTGCCACTTAATGGAACGGCGTATGCCTTCGGCCCACTTTACTTCGCATCGAAAATCGGGTACAAAACGTTTGATCTTGGAATTATCGAAGACGACGCTATTGGCTTTATCGCCGATCAAACTGCCGATTGCATTAGACCAATATTTCGCGATCAAATCCGATGGAATATGAATCACGTTCGGTTCCAGGCCGAGAGCTTGATACACTTCGAGGTAAATTTGATTCCACGATAAAGCTTCATCCGATGTAATGTGGAACGCTTCGCCGATTGACTTTGGATTACTCAGCAAGCCGATCAAGCCTTTGGCAAAGTCAGCGTTCCACGTCAAGACCCAAAGAGAGGTACCGTCGCCGGGGACGATGAGTTTTTTTCCGCGCTTTATGCGATTTACAATCGTCCATGGATACTCCCAGTTGTCCAGTGCCAGCGGAATTTGGGATGGCCCATACGTATGCGATGGCCGAATGATCGTAAGAGGAAAACCGTCTTGGCGATATGCTTTCATTAATTGCTCTTCGCAGGCAATCTTGTCGCGCGAATATTGCCAGAATGGATTCTCGAGGGGTGTCTCTTCGGTGATGAGATAATTCTTCGGCGGCTTTTGATAAGCGGATGCCGAACTGATAAAAACGAATTGATCCGTCTTGCCTCGGAAAAGATGGATATCGCGCTCGACATCTTCAAAAGTATAAGCGATGAAGTCCACCACCGCGTCGAAACGGTGACCCGCTAAAAGTTCAGAAAGATGCGATCCATTCGCGTGGACATCACCCTGCAGCAACGTCGCGCCTTTGGAGATGGGATATTTCGTCGAAACAGAACGATTCAAAATAAACAATTCGTGTCCGCGCGCAACGACAAGCTCTGAGCACGCGGAGCTGATAAGACCAGTGCCGCCAATGAACAAAATTTTCATTTATCCTTCTCCCATTTCCGGCGTGGGTTCCGGTGCGATGTTGTGGCGCGCAAATAACCCTTCCGCCCAGAATAGAATCAAGCCAGCCCAAACCAACCCAAAGCCGATCAGATCGTTATGGGTAAACGGTTCTTTATAAACCAACACGCCAAGCAGAAACTGCATGGTCGGATTGATGTATTGCAGAATGCCGATAGTTGTAAGTGGGACGCGCGGCGCAGCGGCTGAAAACATAAGAAGCGGCACAGTCGTGACCAAGCCCGCGCCGACCATCATCCAATCTTTGAGTTGGCCGCTATGCAGGAACGCACCCTGCCCGGTTGTTTCGCAAAAGATCAAATAAGCCAGGGCAGGCAGAAACAACAAACCCGTTTCGAGAGTCAGGCCATGGAGCGAATTGAGCGGTGCCGTTTTCTTGACCATCCCATAAAGTCCAAAGGAAAAAGCCAGCGTCAACGCAATCCACGGAAGCGAGCCATAAGTCACAGTGAGATAGATCACGCCGATGGCTGCCAGTGTGATTGGAATCCATTGGATGAAGCGAAGACGCTCGCGAAAGAAAATAACGCCCAGCAGGACACTGAATAACGGATTGATGTAATAACCGAGGCTGGTCTCAACGACAAAGTTGTGGTTGACCGCCCATACATATGTGAACCAATTGACACTGATCAACAACGCGGCAATCAGATAAATGCGAATCGTCTTGGCGTTGAACGCGACAGATCGGAAACTTTTCCATTGATGAGTGATGAGGACAAAGAGAATGAGCAGAATGAACGACCAGCCGATGCGGTGCCCGATGATCTGTAATGCATCTATCGTTTCGAGTTGTTTCCAATAAATTGGAAAAAGCCCCCACATCAAATATGCGCCGATGGCATAAAGAATGCCTTGATTTCTTTCCATGAATCTCCTGTGATTTAGTCAAGTATACTCCACCCTTTATTTTCCAATCCCCCGATCAAGCATATCAAAACGATTCTATCGGTTGACGACCGGCAAAGCCTGCGTCCACCTCGTGCCAAAATGCGATTTGGTCTTCGCCATATTTCCAACAAAGATAAACTTCATGTCCATTGCGCAAAGCAGGAAAATCCAACAGACCGGTATTGATATCTTTGACTTGCGCGCCAGTATCCAGGATGCGATGTAGTAATTTATCCAACTGATCAAAATCCTCCACCAGTTTACTTAGCGTCGGATTGCCGCCATTCCCCGCGGACTTTTCGATGGCAGGCCACGCTTCGGGTTGATGTGTGATGATGTGATTGCGAATGGATTGGATTTCGTCCATCAGCGGACGAATAGTTTCTAACGCGGTGTTGGCTTCTTGAAGAGTGAAATAACGAGGCATGGATTCAATGATACTATATCTTACGTCCTCATTTCAATGTTTTCTATTTCCAGCCGTGCTTCCGTTAAGTTATTCTCCAACCCCCATTTCAATCCTCCATCTGGAGTAAAGGCCGCGTATTGATTATCGATCCAGATGACCAAGCCCAAAGGCGGACGCGGACTCACGGGCGTATCCAACACTAAAGATTTGTCTACCCAAAACGTGGATCGGCTCGGACTCCATTCGAGGCGGTAACTGTGCCATTGAGTTACATCTACTCTAACAATTGCCGCGTCTTCATCAATAATGCGACTCAGGTATTGGCGCGCCCTTTTCTTTGAAAAGGGAAACACCAAACCGATCAGCAACAACAGTGGATGAAAGTCTGGACTGCTCATAACCTGTGCGAAAAACCCTTGTGCGGGTTTATCATCTCGGAATGATAAATGGTTTTTTTCTGAGGCATGAAAGAACCAGATTGCATTCGGCAAAGCGGGTAAGCTAAATGGATTTCCACCGAACCCAAGCGATAATCCAAAAGGATCGTTCCACAGGCCAAAGCCCCATGTTCCGGGAATCGATTCAGAGGATGCACGTAGGCGCAAACTCAAGGTCAAAGGAGGATGCGCAGAGTATTCTCGGCGCGGTAGACGCGCACAGTTATCCACTTGCGCGAGCCGGAATTGATTGAGCCGGGATTCAGGAATCGTGAATTGGAATCCGTTGGAAGTCGGGGAAACTGATGCGCCATTTCGTGAGCAATAAAATAGATTCATAAGTCTGGAGTTTACCATGCGGAGTAAAATAGATCAGGAAGAACCGAAGCACCGTTGCTGAAGCAATGTGGGAAAGTCGTCTATCGATTGACGAGATATATACCCGCGATGATGATAGCGCCGCCTAATAAAACGATCAATGTGATCGGCTCGCTGAGCAATGAAGCCGCTAGCAATGTGGTGACTAGTGGTTCAATATTTAGAAAACTCCTAACTGCGAGGCGGGCAGGACTTGAAGCGCGTCGTAATAAGCGATATAAGCGAGGCCTGAGCCGAAGATGCCCAATACCAGGATTGCTGCCCAGCCTTTGATTGTGATATGAACGATCTCACTTAGGCCAGGACCGAATCCGAAAATCCAAATGTTGGTAAAGAGCCAACCCAAGAGCATCACATAAAACATCATGCGTGCAGCGGGATGACGTGTCAACTCGCGGCGTGACAAAACGGTATAGATTGCCCAATTCGGCGCGCTGATCAAGATTAGTAAATCGCCTATGGTTCCAACTTTGCCTTCAAATAATGCACCGATGTTTCCGTTGCTAACGATCAGCAAAACTCCAAATGCCGCCAGTGCGATGCCGAAAATCTTTAACCAACCGAGTTTTTCTTTTAATACGAGCCAGCCGAATAGCGCGATGAAAATCGGAGTCGTTGCTACAATCCATGCAGTAGTGGTGGCTTGCGCGGTGACGAGCCCGTTCGCTTGCAACCATTGATGGAATGTCACGCCGATGAAACCAAGCAACGCAAAATATAGCCATTCGTTTCGTTCGGGCATGGCAAATTGTTTACGCATCGCGACGGCTGCACCGAGGATGATTACGCCCATTCCAAATCGCAGCCACACAACGGTCGCGGGTGAAACTTCTTGTAATGCGATCTTGGTCGCGATAAATGTTCCGCCCCAAACAATGACTGTGAAGATGGCCTCGAGAATCGGAAAGACGCGTTTTGTAATCATGAACTTAGAGTTTATCATGCGGAGTAAAATAGATAAAAGAGAATCGAATGTCTATCGTCAATAACGTAACCCGATTATTAGACTCGCACAAGATCAAATACACAGCGTATGAACTGCCCGCCGAAAAACTCGGCGCGCTTGAAACAGCCCGTCTTCTCAATGTTGATCCGGCTGTTGTTTTCAAAACAATTGTCGTTACTCGCGACAAGCCGAAAAAATCTTTACTTGTTGTCGTTCCCGGAAATTCAGCCGTTGATTTAAAGCTTGTTGCCGCGGCGTTGAACGAGAAAAAGGTTTATCTTCCAACGGAACGCGAAGCGGAGGAATTAACCGGTTTGCAGGCGGGCGGCATTTCGCCGCTGGCGCTCATCAATAAAGGCTTTCAAGTTGTGATTGACTCGTCTGCCCTGAATTATGAGCAAATCCATATTTCCGGCGGACAGCGGGGATTGAATATCAAGTTGTCGGTCGCTGATTTGATTAAGTTGACGAATGCGCGTTTTGGAAAAGTAAGCAGATGCGATACAAACACTTAATCAGAATCGATATCAATTATTTTATCCTTTTCTTTCGTTCGGCATTCTCGAATAACTGTGGCGCCACCACGTAAATGCCGCGGCCGCTGACAGCTGTGATTCCATTCGCTAGTTTGATTTCGCCCAAGCTAAAAACCTTGCGGCCATCTTTTTGCGCAACGCACGCTTCAACTCTCAACGGCTGATGGAGGGGCAGTGGCTTTTGATAATTAATTTCCAAATTGACCGCCGCCACTTTCAGCCCTGCTGCCCACACAACGAGTCCCATGGCTTCATCGAGAATCGCCGCCGATGCGCCACCATGTGCGTAGCTGGGCGGGCCTTGTTGCGCATCGTTCAAGGCAAACTCCGAAGTGAGAACCCCATCATCATCTACCCACAACGCCAATCCCATGCTGTGCGGATTTTCGGATCCGCATACAAAACACCAGCCGTGTTCGGGGAGTTTTCGTTTGCTCATGATTTAATTGTAATCGTTTTGGAGTTAAAACTTGAAAAGTAATTCTGCGTCGGCGCGGGAAAAATAATTGCGATATGCCGCTGTCTCTTCGAGCAGGCCTTTGACCGCGCTGTATAACTCGCGTTGCAGATATGGATTGGGGATGCCGTCTGCATTTGCAAGATTTAGTTCACTGTTCTCTTCCACGACTTTGAGATGGCCGCCCGCCCCCAGCCATTCCAACCCGAAACGGATTGTCGCTTCGCGCTGCGCAGTTGCAACGGCTAATTCTTTGATACTGGCTTTACCATTTCGCTGATTGATTGTAAATTTTGCCATGCCGGCTAGTCGCGATAAAAATTCATCGGCCTTCTCGGCGGCGGGTGAAATGCCCAATAGATAAATTGTTTTGGGCTTGACAACCTCAAGCGCGGCGCGTAATTCCGCTGGTGACGGAGGAGTTGTATGAATTGCAAATTCATCAGCTGGATGTAAATCAAAACGATTCACGCCTTTGGTTTTATCAATGCCTTCGGCCCAAACTAAAACGTCGAATGGCATTTCATCCAATTTCCTGCTCTCTACCCTCCGATCAATAATCTTAATTTTAGATTTCTGAATTTCGATGGGCTTCTCATTCGCCGCACGGAAATCTTGGAATTGAAGCGTGAGTTGCTTTTCGCCGCGATAGGTGCTGGAGCGCAAAGAAAATGCCACATCCATCTTCGTTTCGACATCCGGTAATTCTTCATCCGCGCCGTTCCACCAAAGCAAATCCTGTTTAGCGCCGCTTTCATCTGCAACAACGACTCGACGATGTTCCTTTGTCTTGCCGATTTCCTTAACGGATCTCAGTGTTAAATTTCGAGTTGCCAAAATCAATTCTGGATTTCCTGCACCGAAGGGAGCCAGTGATTCCATTGATTGAGCTAAATCAAAGTTGACCTGGTTTAATGCGAGCCAAGCGTCTATTTGTAAAGTGGGCTCTTCCAGAATGAAGGCCCCAAGTTGCTTTTCAATTGCTTTGCCAAGACCTTTTTTGAACGCGTTGAGTTTATCAGATCGCAAGGATAGACCGGCCGCCACGGGATGACCGCCGAAGCTAATCAATAAATCTTTATTCGCCGCGATGGCTTCTGTGATATGCAAACCTTCAATGGAACGCGCCGAGCCGCGCAAAATCCCATCCTCTGATTCGGTAAATAGAATAGCTGGTTTATGATAGCGCTCAACAAGTTTGTTGGCAACAATTCCGACCACGCCGCCGGGCCAGTCGCGGTGCGACAGAATGATAGCAGGCTCGGTGAGCAAAGATGGTTTCTCGTGTAATTGTGATTCGGCTGTCTCGTAAACTTAACTCGTAAGCAGTCTTCGTTGCGTGTTCAATCCCTCAATTTGCGCGGCGAGGAATCTCGCTCGAACTGGATCTTGGGTCAACAATAATTCAACGGCAGGATTTGCATCGCTCAATCGTCCCAGCGAATTCAGGCGCGGCGCGAACGTGAAGCCGATGGTCTCTTCTGTCAGCGTTTCGAGATTTGTTCCCGATAGCTCCGCCATTACTTTCAGTCCAAGACGATTCGTATTGCGTAATGCTTGAATCCCCTTTTGTGCAAGCGAACGCGTTTCACCTTTGAGCAATGCAACATCTGCAATCAATCCAAGCGCGACTAAATCTAAGAGTTCTGTGAGTTGCGTTTTGTGATTTGCATTTTGCTCGAAGAGTGCTTCCGCTAATTTATATGCCACACCGACGCCCGCTAAATTCGCGAGCGGATGATCTGTTGATAATAACTTTGGATTGACGATTGCTTTTGCATTTGGAAGAGTATCGCCCAGATCGTGATGGTCAGTGACGACAACGTCCACGCCGCGCGAGTTGGCGTAGTCAATCGCTTCATGCGCAGTGATGCCTGTATCACATGTAATAATGAGCTTTGCACCATTATCAATGATCGGCTTGAGACTTCTCAATGTAAACACCGTGACTCTCTTTGCCGCGAATTGGAATGTAATAAGTGACATTAGCGCCGATAGCTTGAAGAGTTTGAACTAAAAGGGTGGTGGATGTCTGTCCGTCTACATCGAAATCGCCCCAAACGCAGATGGATTTGTTGGAGCGCATAGCCAATATAATACATTCAACAGCATTTTCAATTTCGGAAAATGAAACGGATGGAATTAAATCAGGATGCAGAAAAGCGCGTGCGGACTTGCTATCGCTGATGCCGCGTCGGACGAGAGTCTGAGCGATGAGCGGAGCCAGATTGAGGGTAGAGAATGAAGCGGGAATTTCTACAGGATGAGGATCAAGCCAGCGAGTCATGTTGTCGAAAAGTTTAGCACGGTTCCGTTAAACGTGGACAATAAGTTAGCATGTATAATGTCGAAAAGGCCAATCACATGGAAACCATTGGTTATTCTGGAACTCCACTCGTTAAGAAACTCGGTATTAAAGCTGGGATGACATTATTGACAATCAACGCGCCAAAGGATTACCGGTTATGGCTTGGAAATTTACCCAAAGGTGCAGTTTTGGTGACAAGGATAAGTAACCCTGTGGAAGCCGCGCATGTGTTTGCAACCGAGAGTGCTTTCCTCAATCTGACATTGTCCAAGCTAAGACACGAGTTGAAACAGGATGGTTTCGTGTGGGCATCATGGCCGAAGAAATCTTCAAAGATACCGACTAATATTAACGATGATGTGATTCGCGATATCGCGCTTCCGCTTGGCTTTGTGGATGTAAAGGTTTGTGCGGTGAGTGAGGTATGGTCGGGATTAAAGCTGGTGATACGGGTGTCGAAGCGAAGGAAGTAACGGTCAGAGTTGATGCATCTTTATGTCAGATCCTATGCGAACAACCACGACTCAAAGCGGTTCAAATCTCGCGGTGAAGTGGCGTAATAATTCCGGCGCGTATGTAAATTTATAGCCGCGGATTTGCTTGGCGCGCGATTTGACTTTCGCAAGCGTATCGGCCACATAGTCCATGTGAGTTTGCGTGTATGTTCTGCGGGGAATTGCCAATCGCAACAACTCAAGTTTTGGATAAATCATTTTTCCTGAATCGGGATCGGGATAAGCAAACATCACCGAGCCGATTTCCACGCCGCGGATCGCACCTTCGCGATAAAGTTCAACGGCAAGTGCTTGACCGGGGAATTCGCTTTGCGGAATATGAGGAAGAACCGCGTGCGCATCGAGATAAACCGCGTGTCCGCCCGCGGGTTGAATGGACGGAATGCCCGCTTCATTGATGCGCGCCACAAGATACGCGGTTTGCGCAAGACGATACGAAAGATATGCTTCGTCAATTCCCTCGTATAAACCAACCGCCATTGCATCCAGGTCGCGCCCCGCAAGTCCGCCGTAAGTTGGGAAGCCTTCACGCAGAATCAATTCATTCTTCACGTTTTGGAACAGCGACTCATCGTTCATGCATAGCAATCCGCCGATGTTGACGATGGCATCTTTTTTGGCCGACATCGTCATGCCGTCGGCGAGAGAAAACATTTCGTGTGCGATCTCTTTAACGGACTTCGACTTATAGCCGCGTTCACGCTGTTTGATGAAGAAGCAGTTTTCGGCGTAGCGCGCGGCGTCAATGAAGAATGGAATCTTATATGAGTGATAGACGTCTGCAATTGCTTTGATATTTTCCATCGAGACCGGTTGTCCGCCTCCGGCGTTGTTGGTAACGGTCACCATGCCAAATGGAATTTTCTCTGCGCCGGTTTTTTCGATGAAGGCTTTTAGTTTGGCAATGTCCATGTTGCCTTTGAACGGATGCGGATTGGCGGGATCGAAAGCTTCGTCAATGACGAGATTGGTCGGGCGACCGCCGCGGGCGCGGATGTTGGCGTCGGTGGTATCGAAGTGTATGTTGCTTGGAATATATTGACCGGGCTTGACCAAACATGCCGACAAAATATTTTCGGCGGCGCGTCCTTGATGCGCCGGGACGAAATATTTGAATCCGAAAATATCCTCGACCGCGGCTTTGAGACGATAGAACGAGCGCGCGCCGGCGTAAAACTCGTCGCCGCGCATGACCGCCGCCCATTGATCCTGACTCATCGCACCGGTGCCCGAGTTGGTGAGCAGGTCAATGAAGATGTCTTCGGCTTTCATCGAGAACAGGTTGTAGCCAGCTTCTTTGAGTTTTACTTCGCGTTCTTCCGGCGGAACGAGGCGAATCGGTTCAGTGACTTTGATGCGGAATGGTTCGGGTGGATAGGGGTGAGTCATTTGGTCTCCTGGAATTTGAGTATGCGTCAAATTTTGGGTAGCGAGCCTAGCGTATTCCCCTGTATCGCTATTCGGTCTCCAATGACTTTCTAATTCTACAACGAATTTTGTTTTAAGGGTTGTGCAGAAAAACTTTTTATGATAAGGTTCGCATCAAGAAATGAGGTGACCGATGCGAGTCTGTGTTCTTTATGATGATGAGACTTGGGGCTTTACTCCTGCGGAGTTTATCGCGCATTTTCCGTGTGAATGGGAGATGCTCACGTTGAGTCGACCTGTGTTTGATAAGTTGAAAGCTATCAAAGAGCAAAATCGATTCGATGTGTTTTTCAATTTATGCGATGGCGCAGCGGATGAAGATTATCCCGGGCTGGATGTTGTCCAAGCCATGGAAGAATTGAACATGCCGTTCACCGGTTCTGACAGCAAGTTCTATGATCAGTCACGCGAAAAAATGCAAGCCGACGCGGAAGCTCACGGAGTCGGATTTGCAAAAGGTTACCACGTCACGGAAAAAGATGATCTCGATAGCCTTGTCAAAAATTTGCGCTTTCCGTTGATGGTCAAGCACCCGAAAAGTTATAGCAGTATCGAGATGACACGCGACTCGCGCGTGGATAATCTCGAACAGTTGCATACGCAATTCAAGCGCATGGCGTCTATGTTCGGAAGCGCGCGTGTCGAGGAGTTTATCGTCGGACGCGAGTTCAATGTCTTCGTGGTGGACAACCCCGATGATCTCAATCATCCGTTTGTGTATCCGCCAACGGAATTGATTTTCCCTCCTAATGAAAATTTCTGGCACACTGATATCAAATGGGATTATTCGGTTCCGTTTGAATTCCGACAAGTTAAAGATCCGCTTCTTTCTTCTCGACTTCAAGAGGCGGGCCGTCAAATGTATCTCGCCTCGTCTGGAACTGGATACGGCCGCTGTGATGTCCGCGTGAACGAGAGAGGTGAGATTTATATTTTGGAAATCAATTCAAACTGCGGTATCTTATATCGTCCAGAAGAATATGGTCCCGCCGATTATATGATTTCTATGGGATAAGGACGGCTATTACGGATTCTTTGATCGCGTCTTTCGTTCTGCGATTGCGTGTCAAAAGAGGCGCGCCGCGCAACAAGTCAAGTAGTTTATAAAGAAGAAGGATGAGAATTATCTCATCCTTCTTCTTTATGTATTAGATTGCAAAACTAGATTAGATCATGCTTCTCATTAACAGCCAATAAACTCCAGCAGCGAGCGCGGCTGTCGCAGGAATGGTCAACATCCATGAGACAAGAATATCATTCGCCACAGTCCATCGGATTTTGCCCAGACGATCCGCTGAACCCACACCGATAATAGAAGAACTGATCAATTGGGTTGTGCTGACCGGCAAGCCTAGAAAGGAAGAAGCGACCATCAGAATTAATGAGGAGGTTTGTGCGGAGAGGCTGTCTACTGGACGTATCCTATAGAACTTACTTCCCAATGTGCGAATCAGCCGCGCTCCAGATAGAACCGTTCCCAACGCCATGCCGGCCGCGCTCACCGCGATAACCCATAATGGAACGCTGAATGCAAACATATTCTTGTCAATGATCAAACTCAAAACAATGATGCCCATCGTTTTTTGTGCATCGTTCGAGCCTTGACTCAAGGAGAGAAGAACTGCAGTGATCAATTGGCTTTCTTTAAAGAAATCGTTAATGTGTGGTGTTGCATTACGTATCAGGAAGAAGATTAGCTTGGTGGTGATATATCCGAATCCGAAGCTGATTAATGGAGTAACGAACAATGCGACGAGCACCTTGGTCAGTCCCTGCATTCGCAGTGCGCTAAGGCCCACGCCAAGTACTGTCGCTCCAACCAAACCGCCAACCAGTCCGTGTGAAGGACTGCTAGGTAATCCCAAAAACCAAGTCAGGAAATTCCAGGCCACACAACTTATTAAGGAAGCCATCAGGATATTGTAAGTAATGAGTTTCGTGTCAACGATCTGTGCGCCAACGGTTTTGGCGACTGCCACGCCGAACAGGAACGGTCCGATGAATTCTGCCGCCCCGATGACGAGGAGTGCAACTGGCGGCCGAAAAGCTCGCGAGGAAATCACGGTCGCTACAATGTTGCTTGAACCGTGTACTCCATTGAGGAAATCAAAGATGAGCGCCAGTGCAATAACAATAATAAGTTGGATAGACATAACTTTAGTTGCGCTCGAAAAAACTGAACATAATAAAACTACCTCTTAGTTGCTCAATGTGGGAGACTCATCATACCACAAGGATTATTTATGGTATATAATATAGCATGCAAAGATTGAGATTGACTTTGAGTATAATTTTTCTCGCAGTCTCGATTGCTTTATTGATTTGGGGGTTTTGGCCTGCTGTGCGTGTACAACACGTTTTACCGATCAGTCCGTCTCAAATGGGTTTGCCGTCCCCATCCTCTTCGATTTTTAACTTATCTATGCAATCTAATATCAGGTTTGGTTAACATCTTTTAATGCTTAATTGAATCTGCTTGAGTTTAGAGTTCGATGAACCTTAACAAAAATGGAACTTGCTGATAGAAGTAAGTTGTGAAGCCAACAAAAATCAGCGAGTTCCGAAAAGCAGTATACCAAAGTCTGAAGAAACGAGCGGATATCTTATTCGACTTGATGGACGCCCTGACCGTGGCGGGCCAGGTGAGTTCGCCGGTGGCCTTGAGCGAACAGAAGCCGTTCCGGCGGAAGTTTGAGAGTGTATACGAAGGGTTGCAAAACGGCGAGATGGATATCGGGGAAATTCTTTCGCTCTTGCCAGATTGTGTGCCGGAAGACAGCGAAACGATCGCAGGCTATCAAGTCTATGCAGTAGACGCTACTCCCAACGAACATGAAGAAGGCGAGACCCTGCCGGATCGCAGTGGGTTGAAATCCAATCAGAGCGAGCCGTTGCGCTATGGTCATAAGTATTCCTGGGTGGTGCGGCTGATTCATTTCGGGACTTCATGGGCCGCGCCGGTGGACGTGGAACGGATCCGCACGGAGAGCACGGATACGAAACTGGCGGCAGTGCAGATCCAAGAATTGGATCTGCGTGACCCCCAAGCGAAAGTCATCGTGGCGGACAGCCGGTACCAGGACCACCAGTTTTTGAGTATTTTCGAGCCGTTTCAACGCACTTTTGCTTTGATCCGCTTGCGTAGCAATGGGGTTTTGTTTGAAGAGCCGAAGCGGAAACCGAAAGGCAGATCGCGGTGCTCCCCGCAAACATGGTCCGTCTTTCAAATTGAATGGCGCTCATCGTGCTGCGGATCGCGAAGAAACCTTTTCACTCGGCGAGCGGACCGTACGAGTGCAAGCCTGGCAGAAATTACACTTCAAGAAACTGGCTGCTTTCGTCGGCACACTGGTTCAGATCGAATTTCTCAAAGCCGATGGCACGCCGCGTTATAAACGACCGATGTAGTTATGGTGGACCGGACCGCAGCGCGTAACACTTTCTGATCTGTGCCGCATGTATCTTTGGAGATTTGCTATCGAGCATCTCTTCCGATTTCTCAAACAGCATATGGGACTCAATTCCAATCGTTCACCCAATCTGGTGAGTGTGGGGCAGTGGATCTGGCTGTGTGCCTTAGCTTATTGGCAGTTATTACTGATGCGCGATCAAGTGCAGCCCAATCGTCCGGCTTGGTATCCACACAGAGCCGATGAACTCACACCCCTCACGCCTTATCAGGTACAACGTTCGGCTTTTGCATTTTTGTTGGAGTTGGGTACACCGGCCTCCACTCCCAGACCTGCTGGAAAAGGCTTGGGCAGACCCAAGAATTATCGCCCGGTTCCGCGCCCTCGCTATCCAGTGATTTTCAAGAGCAAAAAGATATCCAAATCACCGGTTGCCAGTCCATAATTGGTATTTGCTTTTCTGTTTTTAAGGTTCCGTTCAATTGCACTTTCTTTGTGTTCTATCCTGCTACTCTAAAGTCAAGAATCTGTATGATAGGTATATAATGAGTTATATAGGAAGAGCGTTTTGCTCTTGCTAAAATTCCAAAAAGGAGAAAAAGAGAATTACCATGAATAGAAAAACTTTGCTGTTCGTTCTGTCTCTGGTCGTGGTGAGTGCGGTACTCGCCTCATGCGGACCGGCTGCAGCTCCGGCACCGGCTGCTGTAGCGCCCGATTCGGGCGTGGCTAAAGGCTACAAAGGTACAGCTGTTTCTAGTGTGCCGGCCGATCTGGTTGCGGCCTGCAAGAAGGAAGGCCTGCTGACAATCATCGCCACGCCGCCCAACTGGGCCAACTACGGCGAGACCTTCTACGACTTCCAGGCCACCACCGGCGTCGCGATCAACTCGCTGGATCCCAATGCCGGCTCGTCTGATGAACTCGCCGCGATCGTTGCCAACAAGGGCAATACGGGTCCTCAGGCTCCCGACGTTGTGGATGTCGGCTATGCTTATGGCGCGACGGGCGTAGCTGCCGGCGATTACCAGCCATATAAGGGCACCTATTGGAGCAAGCTTCCTGCTACTACCTTGGGCATTCCCACCTATGATCCCAATGGCATGTGGGTAATGGGCTACTACGGCATCATGGTGATTGAGACTAATACGGCCGTGGTCAAGGATCCGCCCAAAAATTGGTCCGACTTACTCAAGCCCGAATATAAAGGTCAGGTTGCTTTGGCAGGAGACCCTCAATCCTCTAATCAGGCCATTATGGCTGTTTATGCGGCAGCCCTTGCGAATAATGGTTCTTTGGATAATGCCCAGCCCGGTCTTGATTTTTTCAAGCAGTTGAATGCTGCGGGCAACTTTGTTCCAGTGATTGCCAAGGTGGGCACTATTGCACAAGGTGCAACTCCCATTGAATTGGCTTGGAACTACAATGCCCTTGGTGATCAGCAATCTCTGGCTGGGAATCCGCCGCTGGAGATTGATTACCCCTCTCCGAGTATCGGTGGCGCTTATGTTCAGGCCATCAGCGCCTATGCGCCGCACCCTAATTGCGCCAAAGTTTGGCTCGAGGTTGAACAGTCTGACCAGGGCCAGTTGGCTTGGATCAAGGGCGGAGCTTCTGTCGTTCACGAAGCCGATATGATCTCCCGCAGTGTCGTTCCTGCAGATGTTATGAAAACGCTACCGGATCCCAAGGTTTTGGCTGCTGCGGTTGCGCCTTCCGTCGCTCAACTGACCACTGCGAAAACGTTAATTACCGGTGGTTGGATGTCAACTGTTGGCGTGGCCATTCCAACCGCTGCCCCGTAAGGTTATGGCTACTTCAAATGTTGTAAAGCGGGACGCGCCCTCGAGCGCGTCCCGCTCCTTCAAAGTTTTCCTGGGCATGGCTCGGAGTTATGCCCTTCTTTTTGTTTGCGTTGATGTTCTTGATCTATCCCTCCTCCACCATCGCACTGGGGAGTTTTCAAGACATCCATACACACGCATTCACTTTCCAAAACTTCGTGCATCTCCTGCAGAATCCTAATCTAATAGGTGCTTATTGGATCAGCGTCAAGATCAGCCTGCTCACCTCGCTGGGTGGTGGTATCTTTGGATTCTTGCTAGCCTACTCGGCTATTCGGGGTGGATTGCCTCCTTTCATGCGCTCCAGTCTGATGACCTTTTGTGGAGTGGCTTCGAACTTTGCGGGTATCCCGTTGGCCTTTGCGTTCATTGCCTTGCTCAGCCCATCTGGAGTGTTGACCGGTTGGCTGAGGGCAATGGGCTACAATCCATATTTCCACGGCTTCCAGCTTTACACTTTCTGGGGATTAAGTCTTGTGTATATGTACTTCCAATTCCCCTTGATGGTATTGGTCATCGCACCGGCGATTGATGGCTTGCGGCGAGAATGGCTTGAGGCTGCAGAGAATCTGGGTGCGTCTAGTTTTCAGTACTGGCGATATGTTGCTTTTCCGATTCTATTGCCATCCTTATTGGGCACGATGATCTTGCTCTTTGGAAACTCCTTTGGGGCGTTTGCAACGGCACAGGCACTGACGGGTGGCCAGATCAATCTAGTGTCTATTGTGATTGGAGACCAGTTGCGCGGCGATGTTCTAGGCGATGCGGGTTTGGGGTATGCATTAGCGCTGGGGATGGTGGTTGTCATGGCAATAGCGATTACCGGTTACACAGTGCTCCAGAGACAATCTGAGAGGTGGTTGCGATGAAGCGCGGTGGTGTGGTTTGGTCCTGGTTTTGGATGGTCTTGGGCATTCTCTATTTTTTTCTTCCGCTGGTCGCTACGTTCCTTTTCTCTCTGCGTGCGAAGCTTGGGGTTTTAAGTTTCTTGGCCTACCAACAGCTTTTCACTGACGACGACTTTATAAAAGGCTTCTCATTCTCGGTCCTTTGGGGCGTGCTCACTATTATTGTTGGAATCTTGATCTTCGTTCCTACCGCTTACTGGGTCCGCCTGCGGTTGCCACAATTTCGAACTGCGGTCGAGTTTATCACTCTGCTCCCTTTTGTGGTTCCGGCCATTGTATTTGTTTTTGGATTGGTGCGAACTTTCAGCCACCCGCCGTTTCTAATCGTTGACAGCCCAGCGCTGCTGGTTGCTGGCTACACCGTGTTATCGATGCCATATATGTATCGTGCTATAGATACGGGTTTGCGAGCCATTGATGTGCGCACATTGACAGAAGCCGCACAGAGTTTGGGCGCGGATTGGGCGACGATTCTTTTTCGCATTATCCTGCCTAATATACGCGTGGCCATTCTAAGCGGTGCGTTCCTGAGTTTTGCGATTGTGATGGGCGAGTATATTTTAGCCCAATATCTTGCCAAGCCGGCTTTCGCTCCCTTCCTAGCTTTTTTAATTCAACAAAAAGCCTATGAGCCGGCGGCGGCTACCGTGGTGAGTTTTGCTCTTACTTGGGCATGTATGGGGATCATCAATCTTTTCGGTCGCGGTCGTGGGCAGGCGCCAATTGCAGGCGGACACTAAACTATTCGAGGAAAACCGAAATGATACATTTAACGCTTTCCAACATTTCAAAAGAATATGGTAGCACCACCGTAGTGCAGGATTTCAACCTCGAAGTGGAAAAAGGAGAGTTCGTTTCTTTTCTTGGACCTTCGGGCTGCGGCAAAACAACTACCTTGCGCATGGTAGCTGGCTTTGAAATCCCCACAACTGGCATGATCACTATAGATGGCCAGGACATCACCAAAAATGCCCCAAACCAGCGAAATGTGGGCATGATCTTTCAGGCATATGCCTTGTTTCCCAACATGACTGTGGCTCAAAATATTGGCTTTGGGTTGCAAATCCGCAGGGAATCCAAATCTGTAATCAAACAGCGCGTGGAGGAAATGCTGGCGTTGATCCGTCTGGAACAGCATGCCGACAAATATCCCTTCCAACTTTCCGGTGGACAGCAGCAACGCGTTGCGCTAGCTCGTGCTCTTGCGAATCAACCGCAGGTACTTTTGTTGGACGAACCTCTCTCAGCATTGGATGCGAAAATCCGCGTTCAACTTCGCGCCGAGATTCGCGCCATACAAAGGAAGACAGGCATCACCGCCATCTTCGTCACACACGATCAGGAAGAGGCCTTGTCTATTTCCGACCGCGTCGTGGTGATGTATGAAGGTAAGATGGAACAAGTTGGAACTCCATTCGAGATTTACAACTTCCCGCAGACTGCGTTCGTTGCGAACTTTGTCGGTACGTTGAATACGGCCGCCGCCGAAGTGACTGATCCTTCCAAGGGCTTGATTTCGATAGATGGAGTTCAAATGGAATCAGCGGAAGACCTGAAGGATAAGCAGCAGGGCGACAAAGTGACCATTGCGATTCGTCCTGAAAGATTCAGTTTTGCTTCGGACGGAAAGAAAGCCAACGTGATGGATTGCCGCATCGAAAATATTACCTTCCTCGGTTCGGTCGTTCGTATCCGAGTTTCGATCGGGGATACAAAATTTAACATGGACACGTTTAATAATCCATTCCTTGAATTGCCCAAGATCGGCGATACGTCTCAAGTTACTTGTTCGCGTGAAGCTGTTTTGGTATTGAAAAATTAGATATTATTCAGATTGATTGTAGCTATGTGACGCCAATGTTGTTTTCGCGTCGAGTCTTTTTCTTTTATTGGTAGGGGTGGTCTTATTCGCGGCAAGCCTTGCCTGCGGCTTGAGTAGCACTCCGGCTGCGTCTGCCCAGCCGATTGGTTTACAACAAACTCAGATTGCTCAAATAAATACTCAAGTGGCTTTTGCTGCTACGCCAACGGCCGAAGTGTTTCCGTTAATTATCACTGGCCAGCCAACGAGCGCGCCGACCGTTGCTCCGCAACCTGCCATTCCAGAATCCCGTCGATTAACTTTGGAATATCCACCCTATATCCGTGTCGGCGACTCGGATGTGATTCGGTTAACTCTCGAAGTGGATACGCTTGGCAACATCACGCCGACGGCTGAAGTGCAAGGAAATATTGTTAGTGGGAAAATTGTGCAAATTCAAAATATATATGATACGCACAATATTTTTGCAGAGGCACGATTGGATATTGCAGGGCCGCATGTTCAACCACCGGATATTCAGAGCGAGTCTTTGACACAAGGTCAGCCTGTAACATTTTATTGGAGCGTTCAACCGACAAGCGCGGGAACGTTTCGAGGAACGGTCTGGTTCTATTTGCGTTTTGTGGATAAAGTCAGCGGGGCAGAAAGCCAACAAACAGTATCCGCTCAACCTGTTCAGATTGATGCGAATCACTTTTTTGGATTCTCCGGCGGCGCTGCCCGGACGGCTGGCGGAATTGGTTCGATCATCGGTGCAGTTTTGGGCTTTCCTTTTGCAAGTGATATTTTGAAATGGTTGTATGGCAAGTTGAAGAAATCCGTATAACGAATGGGGACATAAATACATGACGAAAATCACCTCAAAAGTTGACGCGTGTGCACGCAAAAGGTGTCAGGCGGCGAGTGGCAAAAGTGAGCGGGCGGATACCAATGTTTGCCAATTGCCGCTCAGCCAGGCAGCACGAGCTTTGGCGGTCAGAATGGCGCCGTCCAGATTCCATTGTGCGCCGGGCAGCTTGAGGCGCTGAGTTACGATCTGTTTGCAACCGCTTTCAATGGTGCCACTGCCGATCACCAAACCTTGTGCACGAAATTGAGCATAGCGCATGCGCTCGATGTTGTTGCTATAGTAAGTGAGGGACTGTTTGGCCAGGAGGGATTTTTTGGCAAGCGACTGGCAGGCTTGGATGACTTGCTCGACTCTGCCTTGCCATAGATCTTCGCTGACTACGTCCAACCAAGCATGACGTTCATCCAAGTTGGGGAAGACCTCTTCGGCGATTCGTTTCAGGCGTTCTGCCGCGTGGTACCAGTCCACAATTTAAATCGCATGGGGAAAATATTGGGTCACTAAATTCCAGATCCACACTGCGCCGTCGCAGACAAAGACCAGCAGTCGGGTGCGGTCGGCGCCGACCGCACAACCCGTGGCCCATAGCAATTTGCCAAACTCGTCGGCAGGCTTAATGTCACAAAAGTATCGTTTGTTTTTGGCGCGCAAGACAGTCCCTGCGCGTTGAGCCTTGTTCTTCTGCCGAACCGAACGCTGGCGGGGGGGCACAATTTCTCCCTCGTACCAGCAACCGGCCTTCAAATCCCGCCAATTTTCCCGTCCTTCGGCCGCTTTTTCCTGCTCGGCGCGGGGTTCAATCCGCACCTTGGCAGCATCGAACGAGCCGTACAGGATGTCCGCTGCAGGCACACCCCTTTGTTCCCGCTTCTGCAGACTGGCCTCATTCTGCGTGCCTTGGATCAATTCCAGCTCTGCCTTTCGTTGCAGCTCTCCCATGTTCTCGGTTTCGTGACGCACGGTATTCTCCGATACTTCAAACAACAAATATTCCTTTAGCCATTTCCGGCTATCCTCAAACGCCTTGTTGATCCCACTCAACGCAATCAGATGAGCTAATCCAGCCGTGACCTTGCCCGGTTCAATGCCCAAGCGTTGGTCCACCGGCGCTCGTCCCGCTCCACACTGGCAGCCCGCATAATAGGCTCGCACATAGGTTACTTTCCCAAACACCGACCAGATCGTCGCCTTCCGCTCTCGTTGATATTTTAACTTGCCCCCACAGGCACACCTGATCTCTGCCTCCCTTTCTCCATCTTCATTCTCCAAGTAGCATCTCAGAGCTCCTTGCCCAATTTCCCGCAAGCCTTCCCGCAGCACCATTTCTACCTCCCCGATGCGCTCCGTCCCCGATCCTTCCTCAGCGATCGCTTCTTGCACTACTTCTGCCAATTTCTGCGCTATCAGGTTTATCTTTTCAATGTTATATTTCATCGCGAGCCTCCGGTAGGTTGGTTTTGTCGTAAACACTACTATCCTACCTGAGGCTCCCTTCTACGACAACCTTTGCGTGCACACGTTGACGCCGATTTGTATTGCCCTCTTGTTATTAATGGTACAATTTCGCCCGTGCTTTTTGGCACGGGCGAAATTTTTTTATCGGAGCAGATATGCAGAACGAATGGTTGTACATCGGCTTGTTCCTTGTGATTGCAACACTTATCCCTGTCGCGGCTCTTGTGACTTCGTGGATCGTTTCTCCCAAGAAGCCCAACCCAATCAAGCAGAGTACTTATGAATGCGGTATGGAAACAGTGGGTGAGAACTGGGTACAATTTAAAGCCCAGTATTATATTTTTGCGCTAGTGTTTTTGGTCTTCGATGTGGAGACGGTATTCCTGTTCCCGTGGGCGGTATCGCTTGGCAAGCTTTCGCTGTTTGCGGTGCTTGAGGGCATGGTCTTCATCCTGATCCTCATTGCAGGACTCGTCTACGCCTGGCGGAAAGGGATGTTGGAGTGGGTTTGAATTCGTGGATATTTTAAAAGGCTGAAAGGCTAAACCTTCCAGCCTTTTCTTTGTGTTTACCAGGTACTGTGTAGTTATCTTAACTGAAGTTTATTTTTGCTTATCAATAACGAAGTCAAATTTAGAGATTTATCCAAGAAGCAGTAGGAGCGCCCATGAATTTTTGGTCTGACCCTGTTAATTTTATTGCTCATTGGCTGACCAGCCTTTTCGTTGGCCGGGGAATGGCAGACTGGCTTGCCAGTTTGATCATCCAATTGATCGGCGTAGTGGTGCTGATCTCCTTGATGATGCTATTGGATATCTTCTTGGTCTGGGTGGAGCGGAAAGTGGTGGCGCGCTTTCAGGACCGGCTTGGACCGAATCGGGTTGGACCGTTCGGAATCATTCAACCTTTTGCAGATATCATCAAACTCCTTATTAAGGAAGATATAACGCCCGACGGCGCGGACAAAGTGGTTTACAACCTCGCACCGATCCTATCTTTGATGTCGGTGTTGTTGCTGTGGGCGATTATTCCGCTTGCGCCCGTGATCTTTGGCGTGGACTTGAATGTCGGCGCGTTATATATCATCGCGGCCGGGTCCATCGGAACGCTTTCCATTATTATGGCGGCGTGGTCATCCAATAATAAATACGCACTGATCGGCGCATTCCGCCAGGTGGCGGTTCTGGTTTCATTTGAAATCCCGATGATTGCCACCATGCTAATTCCGACGATTTTAGCGGGCTCGATGGGTATGAACGAAATCGTTCAGGGACAGCAAACAGTTTGGTATGTGGTGCTGGCTCCGCTTGCGGCGTTGATCTTCATGATTGCGGCCATCGCGGAATTGGGTCGTTCGCCCTTTGATCTAAATGAAGCCGAATCGGAAATTGTGGCAGGCTTTCATATCGAATACACCGGCATGAAGTTCGGTCTGTTTTATGCCGGTGAACTCTTGCATGCCTTCACGTTTGGCGGCTTCTGGGCGATCCTGTTCCTCGGCGGTTATCGCTTCTTTGGGCTGGAGAATCTCGGTCCGCTGGTGGCGGCAGTGATCTTACTTGCCAAGGCGATGTTTGGTTATTGGGTCATCATGTGGATTCGATACACGGTGATGCGTATTCGTATTGACCATATGCTGGCCTTCAATTGGAAATTCCTGACGCCAGTGGCATTCGTGATATTGATGTTGACTGCTTTGATGAACACGCTTCTGCGCGGGACTTCGATCGGAATCTACATCTTGGGTATGTTCTTAACGAATGTTTTGCTCGGCTGGATCATCGTCGAGATTCTGCGCGGATACAGCCGCAGTGAACGCCAAAAGACTGAAAGCGTCGGACCAGCCGCGGCGACGGCACATCATTAGGAGAACGACATGACTGCCATGCAAATTTTCTTTCTGATTGTCGGATTGGTCATTCTCGGCTCGGCGCTGATGGTGGTTACAACCGGTAATCTCATTCACGCCGCGTTGTGGTTGATCGTCACATTATTCGGCGTCGCGGTGTTGTTTGCTATTCTCAATGCCAGCTTCCTGGCTGTGGTGCAGGTAGTAGTTTATATCGGCGCAATCGCTATTCTATTTATCTTTGCCGTGATGTTGACTCACAAGGAGATGCGCGACCGCGGTCCGCAGTTGAACAGCGCGTGGTGGCTGAATGCGGTCATCGCACTGCTGACTTTCGGTGGTTTGTTCTGGATGCTTCAGAGTTGGAACGGCTTCTCGAAAGTCGCTGCCGATTTTCCGTCCAGTTATGATGCGGTGGGGCAGTTGGGCAATGCACTCATCTCGCCAGATGCATTTGTTCTTCCTTTTGAAGTCGCATCCGTTTTATTGCTCGCCGCTTTGGTCGGCGCGGTTTACATTGCATTCAATCCCCATTCCGGGGACTCTCGGAAATAGGAGTTGTCATGATCCCGCTTTCCTGGTTTCTCATTCTTTCAGCGGCCCTGTTCAGCATCGGGTTATTTGGCGTGCTCTCGCGCAAGAACGCCGTTGCGATTTTGCTCGGCATCGAATTGATGCTGAACGCGGCGAACATTAACCTGGTTTCGTTCTGGCGCTACGGCGATGTTTCGCAGATGGCAGGGCAGGTGTTTGCGATTATTGTTTTCGCAGTTGCAGCCTCGGAAGTAGCCGTGGGTTTGGCGTTGGTAATTTCGGTCTATCGCCGACGCAATACGGTGATCGCCGATGAAATTGATTTGATGAAGTGGTAGGAGAAACATGACGACCGAAACATTGATCTGGCTAATTCCTTTACCGCCCATCCTTGCGTTCTTTTTGATTGTGTTATTTACAAATCGAAATAAAGCGCTCAGTCACAGCGTGGCTATCGGCGCGGCGTTGCTTTCATGGCTGGGTGCGATGATCGTTTTTATACGCGCCATCGAGACACCCAATCTCGGAAAGACTCCATTCGCTTCATTCATCAATTGGATTCCCACTGCGGATACATGGCTTAAAGTCGGCGTGCAGATTGATCCGCTAGGTGCGGTTGTGCTGTTCTTCGTGGCATGGACCGTCTTGATGATTTTCATCTACAGCGTCGGCTATCATAACTACGGACAGCCTGCTGGCGACCATGATCAACCCGGACTTCCGCCGCACGGTGCAACCGATGAGCATGGTCACGCCGTTCCATCGGTCGAGCCGATGTACTCGCGCTTCTTTGCCTTTATCAGCTTGTTTGCATTCGGTATGTTTACGCTCGTGGTTTCCGATAACTTGTTGACTTTGTTCGCAGGTTGGGAAATCATGGGCTTGTGTTCTTATCTATTGATTGGTTTTTGGTATGCAAAAGAATCGGCGCGCAACGCGGCAGTGAAAGCGTTCATGACCACGCGCGTCGGTGATGTATTCATGTTGTTGGGCATCGCTTTCCTCTATAGTGCAACTGGTTCGCTCTCGTACAGTGATATTTTTCGGCCGCAGGTTTTACATACTTTGGCCAGCGTGCCGACTCCCATTTTTGGGCTTTCAGCGGCGGGTTTGATCGGTTTGCTTCTTTTCATTGGGACGATTGGCAAATCGGCTCAGTTCCCACTCCATGTCTGGTTGCCGGATGCGATGGAAGGTCCAACGCCGGTCAGCGCGATGATCCATGCCGCTACGATGGTTTCGGCGGGCGTGTATATGGTCATCCGCATGTTCCCGCTCATCAGCCTCGATCCGAAGACGATGACCGTGATCGCGTTCATTGGAACGTTCACCGCCATCTTTGCCGCGACGATTGCGGTCGCACAAAACGACATCAAACGCGTACTGGCTTATTCAACAATTTCTCAATTAGGATTCATGATTGCCGCGTTAGGTGTAGGCGCGTATGTCGCCGCGGCGTTTCATTTGGTCACTCATGCTTTCTTCAAAGCTTTACTCTTCCTCGGTTCCGGTTCCGTCATTCACGGAATGGAGCACGGCGTTTTGCATACCGGCGATCACAAAATTGATCCGCAGAACATGTTCAACATGGGTGGCTTACGTAAGTTGATGCCGATCACGTTCTGGACTTTTCTTATCGGCGGGTTCGCCCTTTCCGGTTTTCCTCTCCTGACGGCAGGCTTTTGGTCGAAGGATGAAATATTCTCAGGCGCATTCAGCAATGGAAATTTTGTTGTATTCGTCACGTTGGCCGTTGCGGCGTTCCTGACTGCCTTCTACACCATGCGCCAAATCACGTTGACTTTCCTTGGCCAACCGCGCACAAAAGAAGCGGAGCACGCCCAAGAAACTCCATGGACGATGACCGCGCCGCTGGTTGTGTTGGCTGTCTTTGCAATCGGTTATGGATGGGTTGGCATTCCACAAGATTTCCTTGGCTTACATCTAAGTCCAAGTTGGTTCCATGAATTTGTCGGAAGCACGCTAGCGGTCATGCCGGCAGCGTCTCCATTCAGTTGGATTGTGTTTGGAACGTCTCTGGTGGTTGCATTGGGCGGCTTGTTTTTTGGCTGGCTGGCTTATCGCAATGTGACTGCGCCAGAACAGGATAAACTTCAAATCCCGTTGCTCAAAAACAAATATTATATCGACGAACTTTACAACTTCCTGTTTGTCAAACCTACTTATTGGTTTGCGGAAACCTTTGTTTATCAATGGGTGGACAGGGGTTTGATAGATGGCACTCTGCATTTGTTTGGCAAAGCCGCGAATGGTATTGGTTCGGTCATTCGCAATTACTTTGACCTGCCGGTGATCAACCGATTTTTTGGCGATGGCACGGCTCATGTCACACAATGGACAGGACGTAACCTCCGTCCGATCCAGTCTGGACGCATTCAGCAATATATGCTTGTTTCGTTAATTGTCTTGTTGGCGATTGCGGGCTTGCTTTATTACTTTCTGGTGATTGTGTAGCCAGTTCGGAGCGATGTAATGGACTTTCTCAATTCCCATCTTCTCAGCCTGATCTTATTTATCCCCGCAGTAGCCGCGGTAGTGATATTCTTTCTGCCAAAGGGTGAAGCCAAATTCCTGCACTGGTTTGCATTCGTAGCAAGCCTGATCCCGTTTGTATTGTCTGTTTATTTGTGGATTCAATTCAAACCCGATGCAGCCGGCTTTCAATTTCAAGAGCAATATGCATGGTACGCAGCCATCGGTTCTTCGCTTCATTTGGGAGTCGACGGTCTTTCATTGACAATGGTTCTCTTGACTACGCTGTTGACGCCGCTGGCTCTGCTTGCTTCGTTCAGCGTTTCAGACCGCGTCAAGCCGTATTTGATGCTCTTCCTTTTTCTGGAGACAGGCATGCTCGGCGTCTTCATGGCGATTGACCTGCTGATCTTTTTCGTCTTCTGGGAAATTGGTCTCGTGCCGATGTACTTCCTCATCAATCAATGGGGTAGCGCCAACCGGAACTATGCCTCACTCAAGTTCATGATCTACACGATGGGCGGATCACTTGGACTCCTGCTTGGTATTCAATTGCTCGGCGCTCTCTTCGGGACCTTTGATCTGGCTACCATTATCGCAAAATGGACCTCCGCTCAAGGCTCTTTGCTTGGCTTCCCAATTGCAACTGTAAAGGGTGTGGTCTTCTGGGGCTTCGTCATTGCCTTTGCCGTCAAGGTTCCGATCTGGCCTTTTCATACCTGGCTTCCTGACGCGCATACCGAGGCGCCAACTGCCGGTTCGATGTTATTGGCCGGAGTGTTGTTGAAACTTGGCGCTTATGGATTCTTGAGACTTGTCCTGCCCCTTTACCCGGATCAAGCTAAGGCTTATGCACCCGCACTGGCTTTGCTTGCCACCGCTGCAATTGTCTTTGGCGCGTTCGCTTCATTTGCCCAAAAAGATTTCAAACGACTGGTCGCTTATTCCTCGGTCAACCATATGGGCTTTGTAGTACTTGGTATCGCCGCGGCCGCTATGGCGTCCGGAACAGCCGATGCGAGGATCGCAATGAACGGTGCCGTTCTGCAGATGTTCAATCATGGCTTGTCGGCGGCGGGCATGTTCTTCCTCGTCGGCGTGATCTACGAGCGCACGCACACGCGCAACCTCGATGAGTTTGGCGGATTATTCCCGCTGGTCCCGATCTATGGCGGCATCCTGATCTTTACTTCGATGGCGTCTCTAGGCTTGCCCGGCCTGAACGGATTCGTTTCCGAGTTCCTTGTGGTGCGAGGCTCGTATCCGTTGCTGACTCCTTATACGGCGATCTCGATGCTTGGCCTGCTGTTCACCGGCGCATATATTTTGAAAGGGATTTCGAAAGTCCTGCATGGTCCGATGAACGAGCATTGGGCGCAAGGTGAACATAAATTGACGGAGATCAGCACGCGCGAAATTATTGTCATGGCTCCCCTAATGACGCTGATTCTTATTATCGGCGTTTGGCCCGCGTGGATTTTGGATGTTATTAATAAAGCGGTGATGCACTTATTCTAAGAGGTGGATGATGACTTTTCCTGTGTTGAGCATAATTGTTTTCACTCCAGCCGTGGCGGCGATGATCCTCTTGATGATCCCGGCCCAGCGAAAAACGGAGGCGCGTGGTGTGGCGTTAGCCGCCGCCACATTTGCCCTGCTGTTATCGTTGTGGGTCTATATCCAATACTTGACGCAACACATGACGGGCTATCAATTCATCGAGCAATATAACTGGCTTCCGGCATTAGGCATTAGTTTGCATTTCGGCGTCGACGGGATGAGTGCACCGCTGGTCTTATTAACCGGTGTAGTGATGTTTACGGGCGTTTTGATTTCGTGGGGGGAGTTTGATGAAAAGTCGCACCTCTCTGCTGGAATTCAAGATCGTCCGCGTGAGTTCTTTGCCTTCCTGTTTATTCTCGCCAGTGGCGTATTTGGCGTGTTCACTTCGCTCGATTTGTTTATGCTGTTCTTCTTCTATGAGATTGCAGTCTTTCCGATGTATCTGCTGATCGTGATCTGGGGCTGGATTCAGACGCGCGAATATGCGGCGATGAAATTGACTCTTTATCTGTTTATTGGTTCGGTGGTTGCCTTGGTTGGCGCATTGGCAATGTACTGGACGGCTGGTCAATCTACCGGCATTTATTCTTTTGACATGCTTCAACTCGAGAAGGCTGGATTCTCCACTTCTTTCCAGAACTTATGGTTTCTTCCCGTTTTCTTTGGCTTCGCGGTGCTGGGCGGCATCTGGCCATTCCACAACTGGTCACCGGATGGACACGTTGCCGCACCCACTGCAGTTTCGATGTTCCATGCCGGTGTGCTGATGAAGCTCGGTGCGTTCGCGGCATTGCGCGTCGGCATTATGCTTTTGCCTGAGGGCGCCCAACATTGGTCGTGGCTCATTATGTTGTGTGCGGCCGTGGCTGTGGTTTATGGCGCGTTCATCGCCTTCGTCCAAACCGATTTGAAATACATGATCGGCTTCTCTTCCGTCTCGCATATGGGATTGGTGATGTTAGGTTTGTCCACCCTGAACCAGAATGGTTTGACCGGCGCCGGAGTGCAAATGTTCTCCCATGGTATCATGACGGCTCTCTTCTTTGCTGTCACCGGCATGATCTATGACCGCGCTCACACGCGGCAAATCCCTGAACTCGGCGGCATGAACAAAATCATGCCGTTTGCTGCGATTGGTTTCATCATTGGTGGTTTGGTTTCGATGGGCATGCCCGGCTTCTCTGGTTTCGTCGCGGAGTTTCCGATCTTCCTCGGCGTTTGGCAATCGCAATGGCTGGTGGCTGTGATTGCGAGTATTTCCATTGTCGTCACGGCGGCCTACATCATGATTAATATCCGCAAGGTTTTCTTCGGGGATATGCCGGCAAAACTGGAAGGTCATATGACTGACGTCACGGTATTGGATAAAGTTGCCATCACTACACTTTGTTTACTGATGATTGTCATTGGTTTGTTCCCATCAGTGATTGTCCCAATGGTGCAAACAGGAGTGACACACATCCTACACTTGCTGGGAGTTGCATAAATGTTTACGCCTGTGGCTTTTCTTTCCATTCTCCCTGAAATCCTGATCCTGATCCTCGGCGTGATCTTGCTGATCGTCGAGCCGTTTTTGAAAGAGGAACGTCGCCGCAATCTTGGCTGGTTAACGGCGTGCGGGTTGCTGGTTATTTTGGTAATCACTGTTTTGGTGGGTCGCCCTGGCGATCCGACGATGACATTTGGGAATACGATTCGCTTCGATTGGCTCGGTTTTTTCTTTGAGATGCTTTTTATTTTTGGTGCGGGCATCACGGCTCTCTTCTTGATGGATCATGAAAAAGTTGGCCAGCGCGGCGAGGTGTATATTCTGTTGCTCGCCTCGACCATCGGCATGAGCTTCATGGCATCCGCCGCCGACCTGATCATGCTTTACCTCGCCATCGAAACGACATCCATTCCGCTTTATGTTTTGGCAGGCTTCATGCTTTCGGATGACCGCTCGACCGAAGCCGGTTTCAAGTACTTGCTCTTCGGCGCGATGACATCAGCGGTGATGCTGTACGGATTCAGTCTGCTCTATGGATTTACGGGCACCACCAATCTTTACGCTCTCGCCGATTCGTTCAAAGCCGGACAGGTATCGTCTCCCGTTATCTTTGGTGTGATCATTCTTCTGATTGTTGGCCTCAGCTTCAAGGTCTCGATTGTTCCGTTTCACTTTTGGGCGCCCGATGTATATGAAGGCGCTCCGACACCCATTTCAGGTTTCCTTTCGACTGCATCCAAAGCTGCAGGCTTTGCTGTGATCGCCCGCCTGTTTCTTGTGGTGTTCCATGATTTCACGATTGACTGGATGTCAGCTTTCGCTGTGCTTTCAGCTGTGACCATGACGGTTGGTAACCTGTTGGCGTTGCCGCAGAAGAATCTTAAAAGAATGTTGGCGTATTCTTCTATTGCACATGCGGGCTATGCCATGATCGGCATTGTAGCAGTTTCCAAGCTTGGAATTGCCAGCGTGGTTTTCTACATGGCGGCTTACATCGTGACCAACCTAGCTGCCTTCGGAGTCGTCGTAGCAGTAGGGCGCGTTGTCGGCTCTGATGATTATGATGCTTATAAAGGATTGAGCCGTCGTTCGCCTTTGTTGGGATTGATCATGTTGGCCGCGTTCCTGTCGTTGGCAGGCATGCCGCCGTTCGCTGGGTTTGTCGCGAAAGTGGTCGTGTTCGCGGCGGGCGTACAGGCGGGTTTTGTCTGGTTGGTTGTCGTAGGAATCCTGAACTCGATCGTTGGTGTGTATTACTATTTAAACGTGATAAAGTATGTGTATTTGTATCGCATGGAGAACGAAGACGAAGACAAACACCCGATTGCGTTGCCGCGTCCATATGCCATTGCATTGGTCGTGTTGGTGCTGGGTGTGATTTTGCTCGGAACAGTTTTTGCCCCGTGGTTTAGTTATTCCAATGCAGCGGCGTTGAATCTTTTTTAGGGCCGTTCATTTGACATGCATTTGGCCTGTTTGTTATAATCGTGGGATGTGATTGGGTAAGACGCAGGGCACTTGGTTGCTCTTACTGGCTTGGATGCCTTTATCCATGATTATGATTGCGGCATGCAATCGCAGAATTGAGTTCCCAATCAATCTTGTTTGCCCCTGAATCTGACACTCGGTATCTATTCAGACCTTGATTATCGCAAACTTTTAACTTACAATATTGCCCGATTAATGGCGCTTGGAGAAGCCAAAAAATGAATGAAAAGCACGTCCAACAAGTAATGGAGATCGAAAAGCAGGCTCAAGAGATTCATGATAAAGCTCTGCGTGAAGCCCAACAATTGCCGATCCTTGCCGAACAGGATGCCCAGACGATTGTGTATAAGGCCGTATCAGAGGCGCAGGAAGAGGCTCGTAAGCTGGTTTCGGAGGCGCAAGCGGAAGAGGAAGTTTCCCGCATTCTGACTCAGGCCGATGAAAAGAACCGCCAGGTCGAGGCGTTGGTGATGAGCAACTTTGACAAAGCGGTCACTTATATTCTAAATCGCGTAATCGGAAAAGAGTAGAGTTCAATGGCCAAAGGCGGTGTTTCTGCCTATGCGGCAATCAATGCTCGGGTTCGAGCCATGTATTCCGATCTTTTAAGCCCTCAAGATTTTGGCCGCTTAAGTGATGCTCCCGATGTTTTGAATCTCGTCGGTCAACTTAAACATACGGCCTATGGTCCCTATCTTGACAATTTAAAAGAGAAGGATTTCACACCTCGGCGGATCATTTTGCAAATAAAAGGGAAGCTTGCGGACGCATATCATACCGTCGTTTATACGGCACCGGACTATACGCGTCCTTTTTTATCCCAGTTCTATCGTTACTTTGAAGTGGAGAATCTTAAGGCTGTATTGCGCGGGACCATGACGGATCCATCCTGGGATCACGTGCGGGACGTTCTTTTCCCAATGGGTTCCATGACGACTCTTCCCTTGCAGGCGATGGTGGAATCTGGAAATATAGTTGCCGCAGTTGATTTGCTCAATCATACCCGATATGCGGATACGCTTTCATTTGCGATGAAGCGTTACACTGTGGAGCAAAATCTTTTCCCTGTGGAAGTTGCGCTGGATTTGAATTACTGGCGAGAATTGTGGAAGGAAGCAAAACAACTGCCGGCCCCCGATCGAGATCAGGCTTTGCGAATGGTAGGGGCTTTGCTGGATATGAATAACCTGATGTGGGTAATTCGCTACCGGGTTTACTATCAGCTCTCCGAGGAAGAGCTGATCAACTATACCCTGCCATTCGGCTATCACCTGCGCGACGAATATGTTCGGGCCATCGCTGCGGGTGTTGATATTCCTTCTGTGGTTGAGCATGTATATCCGGGTCTTTCAGATGTTGCAGCTCTTTTGAATGAACCTCGCAGCGGCCTGCCGAAATTGGAGTTGCAATTAAAACGGCATTTGATGAGGCAATGTATGGCGGCTTTTATTGGTAATCCGTTTCATATTGGCGTACCTCTGGCGTTTTTGATTTTGAGCGATCTTGAAATTCAGGACCTGACCTTATTAATTGAAGCTAAATCTTCGCACGCACCAGATGATGAGTTTCGACCATTCTTATTGAAGACAGTTTTAGCGCAATGATTGAAATGTGGTTCTGAATTCGGTGATTGAACCTGGCCCGAAACAAAATCAGCTTCGAAGATTGATTGGAGATTAAATGTTTTTTCCTAAAGCGATGACGGAGATCGAATTAATCGTGCCTGCCAAGGATTTGCTGGCGGTCACAAAGGTATTGGGTAGTTATGGTGTGTTTCATCAAACGGACAGTAATTATCCCGGCGTGGCTTCCGGTTCCTCAAGTACCTGGCAGGAAACCGCCGCTTTGTACGCCGCATTCGAACGGCGAATCCAAGTTGCGATGCAGGGACTTTCAATAGATGAAGGTCAGCCGCCGGCGTCCGAGTTTGAAGCGATGGTCGATATCGAGAAGATTTGTCCAACGCTGGAATTGATCGAAGGAGATATCAAGAAGGTCGGCGATCAACTGTCTGGCGAAAAGAAACGCCTGGAACAACTGGAAAGCGCCTTGCGCCAGCTTGAACCTGTTGCTGAGGTCAATTTGGATGTCAGTACGTTTCGCAACTCTCGTTACGTTCATTCAACGCTTGGATTGATTCCGGCCGCGAATGTTGACCGTCTGCAAACGAGTTTGGCGCACATACCTCACGTATTTTTGACTCTTCGCCCAGACTCAGAGAAACCGGTTGTGTGGCTCGTTGGGGCTCAGTCCAACTCTGACATTTTGGAACGCGCCACACGCAGCGCTTATCTCAACCCATTGGTGTTGCCGGAAGAATATCAAGGGACTCCCGAAAAGATCATCCAATCCCTTCATCAGTCGATTGAAGAAGCAAAGCATAATATTGCGGATGCGAAAGCCTCATTGATGAAGCTTGCTGAAACACACCAACAACAATTGCATAATTTGTTGTGGCAGGTTCATACCAGCCGCGTGCTGGCTGATGCAATTGTTCGCTATGGACAGCTTCGCCATACATACGTTGCTACGGGTTGGGTTCCAGCCGAGGATTTGGAGGGCCTCGCCGCCAGACTTCGGACAGCTTCCGAGGAAATTCTGATCGAGGCATTGCCCACCTCGCGTCAAGGGGAGAACCGTCAAGTGCCGGTGGCGCTATCCACGAATTGATTCCTGCGCCCGTTCCAAATGCTGGTTAATACATATGCGCGTCCTCAATACGGCGAATTGGATCCGACGATATTGATGGCATTCACGTTCCCGCTTTTATACGGCGCGATGTTTGGAGACTTGGGACAGGGCTTAGTTTTGCTGGTGTTGGGCCTTTTGATACACTTCAAGATTTTTGCGAAAGGAATGCAAAGCCTGGGTTTGTTGATTGCATATTGCGGCGCATCCGCGGCTGTGTTTGGATATTTATACGGAAGCATTTTCGGCTTTGAAGGTCAATCGATTGATACATACCTTCATTTCCATTTTGAGCCGTTATGGATCAGCCCGATTGAAAATATTCTTAGCATTTTGAGTTTAGCGATTGATGTAGGCATCGTTCTCTTGCTCTTTGCTTTCTTGCTTGGAATTTTCAACAATATTCGTTCAAAAGATTGGGCGCACTTGATTTTCGGTCATACCGGTTTGGTCGCGCTGATCTTCTACATCTCTTTCCTTGCTTTGCTCGGTGGGTTCCTTGGTAATACTGCAATTGCACCGAGGGTCGCAGTTGCCATTAGTAAGCTTCCACTTCCTTTTACTGTTATTGCTCTGGTATTCGGTTTGCTGGTTATGTTCTCCGGCTTTTTCAGGAATTTGGTCGAGGGTCATCACCCGTTGATTGAAGGGAAAGGCATTGGCGGCTTTCTTATGTTCCTCGTTCAATCGTTCATGGATGTTTTTGAAACGGTTATTAGTATGCTTAGCAATACGCTCTCATTTGTACGTGTGGGCGCGTTCGCGGTAGCACACGGCGGACTGAGTCTCGCCATCTTCTCGCTGGCTGGAACTGAACCTAACGTAAAATTCTGGATCGTCATTCTCATTGGCAATATCATCATCGTCGGACTCGAAGGATTGATCGTGGGCATTCAGACGATGCGTTTGCACTATTACGAGTTGTTTGGCAAATTCTTTACCGGTGGCGGCATGCGCTTTGAACCATTGAAGGTAACTCCTTCAAATGAGGAGGGTTAGTTCACCAAAATTGAATTGATCCTGAGTTCTCTATCAAGCTTGAATAATAGATTTCTAAATCATAAGGAGAGAAACAATGTTTGTAATTTTCGCTGTGCTTGTAGGTTTGATACCGGTTATTCCGGCTGTGATCTATGTCCTTCAAAATGGGAAGACTAACCCGTCCAAATCAATCTCTCGGTTGGTCAATGGATTTAATGCGTTTAACTTTTTAGTCGGCATGATGGCAGCCGGACTTGGAGTTGTATGGTTTGCTTCGCCTTCGCTTGTGTTTGCTGCTGGGTTGAGTCAGGCTGCGACTGCCGCTGATCCATATGCAAGACTCGCCGCGGCGCTTTCAACAGGTTTGGCATGCATAGGCGCAGGGATTGCGGTCGGTGGTTCCGGCGCGGCGGCAGTGGGCGCGACTGCTGAAAAGCCCGAATCCTTTGGTCGTTCGCTGATCTTCGTCGGCCTATCCGAAGGGATCGCGATCTACGGCTTGATCATTTCTTTCTTGGTTTTGCCGAAGTAATCGCATGAAAGTACTCGTCATCGGCCATCCGAATGCGGTGCTGGGATTTTCGCTGGCCGGGGTTCACGGTCAGGCCGTGACAACGCCTGATGAAGTTAATCAGGCTCTTGATAACGCTTTGGCGGCAAAAGACATCGGCATTATTCTGCTGACTCAGGATGTAGCCCGTTTGATTCAGGCGAGGGTTGAAGATCTAAAACTGCATAGCACGATTCCGCTGGTGGTCGAGATCTCTTCGCCAGAAGGTGTATCGCCGGACGAAGCTTCCCTCAGTGAAGTTGTACTTCGGGCGATTGGCATCAAGTTATGATTCTTTCCTGATGTGATTTCACATCAGGTGAAATGGATTGGTATTCGATTTATGAAAGAAGACGAAAATATCGAAGCCCTCTCGCACACTGTCTTACAAGATGCGCGGGCTGAGGCTGAACAAATACAGTTGGACGCGAAGGCCAAAGCCGACGCCATTCGTCAGCGCGCAAAAGAACAGGCTGAAGCTGAACGCAGGGCAATATTGGAACGCGCAAGCGCCGAGGCGGAACGTCTGCGCGGCCAGGTCATTGCGACGGCTCAACTGAAGGCGCGTACCCTGCAACTGGGACATCGCGAAAAACTTTTGGATAAAGTATTCGATGCCGCGCGGCAAAAACTTTCTTCGATTCAAAAACGTTCTGACTACGATCAAATTGCGGCTCAACTCCTGCGGGAAGCGGTCATCCAATTAAAGGCCAGTGACGCTGAGGTGCGCGCCGATGATGCGACTCAGAAGTCACTCAAAGGGCAGGCGTTGGAACAGGTCGCAAAGGAATTGAAGGCCAGGCTCTCAACAGGCAAAACTCTTGAAAGCGGTCTCGGTGTGGTTGTGGATGCTTCGGAGGGCCGCTTGCATTACGATAATACGCTTGAGACCCGCTTGAATTGATTACAAAACGTGCTTCGTTCATCGGTATATCACGTGTTGATGGGAGAGAAGCAATGAGTGAGCAGATCGGAACTGTGATCTGGATCAACGGGCCGGTGGTTCGTGCCCGCGGCTCGTGCCGTGTAGGTATGTTGGAATTGGTGGAAGTGGGCGATGAGCATTTGGTCGGCGAAGTGATTGGCTTGAACGGCGACGTCGTCACTGCGCAAGTTTATGAAGAAACATCGGGCATGAAAACAGGCGCACCGATCTTTGGCACAGGCTTGCCGCTTTCAGTGGAACTCGGCCCGGGTTTATTGAAAAGCATCTTTGACGGAGTCCAGCGTCCCTTGCCATTGATCGAGATGCAATCTGGTTCATTCATCGGACGCGGCATGAGGTTGGATCCGTTATCGCGAAAAGACCGCTGGAAATTTACTCCAACAGTGAAAGTTGGCGACGCGGTGAACGGCGGCGCGATCCTCGGCACAGTGATGGAAACCGAAACCTTCGAACATCGCATCATGGTGCCGCCCGAGCTTTCCGGGACCTTGAGTTGGGTGGCGCCACCCGGCGAATACACCATCGAGGTCCCGATTGCGCGCTTGAAGATCGGCAACGAGGAAAAAGAATTGACCATGTTGCAGCGCTGGCCGGTTCGCCGTCTGCGACCTTATAAATCTCGTCTTGGAGTGAACACACCATTGATCACGGGTCAGCGTGTGCTGGATACATTCTTCCCGGTGGCGAAAGGCGGCGCAGCAGGCATCCCCGGACCGTTTGGTTCAGGGAAGACGGTCACGCAGCATAGCATCGCGAAATGGGCCGACGCGCAAGTGATCGTTTACATCGGCTGCGGCGAACGCGGCAACGAAATGACCGAAGTGTTGCAGGAGTTTCCGCATTTGGTCGATCCGCGCAATGGCCGTCCATTGATGGAACGCACGGTATTGATCGCGAATACATCCAACATGCCGGTCGCGGCGCGTGAAGCGAGTATCTATACTGGTATTACAATCGCTGAATATTATCGCGATATGGGTTACCACGTGGCGTTGATGGCTGATTTAACTTCGCGTTGGGCTGAAGCCTTGCGTGAAGTTTCAGGTCGTTTGGAAGAAATGCCCGCTGAAGAAGGTTATCCCGCTTATCTTGCGAGCCGTCTCGCGGAATTCTATGAGCGCGCCGGATACATCGAAACGACAAATGGGAATCAAGGTTCGGTTACTATCGTCGGCGCGGTATCACCTCCTGGCGGCGATTTCTCAGAGCCGGTTACGCAGCACACCAAACGATTTATTCGTTGCTTCTGGGCATTGGATAAAGCGCTGGCGTCTGCACGTCACTTCCCGTCGATTAACTGGCTGGATAGTTACAGTGAATACCTTGAAGACGTTGCAGGTTGGTGGCGCGAACAGGTCGGCACCGATTGGCTGGCAATGCGGAATCATGCTATGGAAATATTGAGCGAAGAGAGTTGGCTGTCGCAGATTGTAAAACTCGTCGGTCCTGATGCACTTCCCGACGAAGAGCGCTTAATATTGGAAACTGCCCGCTTGATTCGCGAAGGTTTCCTCCAGCAAAACGCCATGGACAAAGTGGATGCGTATTCAACGCTTCAGAAGCAAGTCAAAATGTTGAATTTGATCTTGCATTTCCACGAACGCGCATTGCGCATCGTCAAGCATGGCGCACCGATTTCGATCATCCATAACCTGCCCAGTGTGGATACATTGATCCGTATGAAAACTCTTGTGCCGAATGAGGAACTGGAAAAGATGGACGATATTCAAAAAGAAGTCGACGAGCAGATGAGTTGATTGGATGCGGAGTACCAATGAGCGATGTCATGATACAAGGCGGGCAGGAAGTCCTCGGTGTAAACCGTATCGAAGGCCCAATCATCTTTGTGGAAGGCGCAGCCAACGTCAGTTACGATGAAGTGGTCGAGATTCGCGATTCGCAGGGCAAGCTGCGCCGAGGCCGTGTGCTGGAAGTGGGGGAGAAGGTTGCAGTGATCGAAATCTTTGAAGGCTCGACGGGACTCTCGATTGATGGAACCAGCCTCCGCTTTCTGGATGATACGTTGCGCATCCCGGTCGCGGAAGAAATGCTTGGGCGTGTTTTTAATGGTTTGGGCAATCCCATTGACGGCGGCCCCCAACCGTTGACCGACAAATACGCCGATGTCAATGGACAGCCGATCAACCCAACCGCGCGCGTTTATCCCCATCAGTATATTCAAACCGGCATCTCAGCCATTGATGGGCTGAACTCTCTCCTGCGCGGACAAAAACTTCCCATCTTTTCCGGCGCGGGCTTGCCGCACGATCAACTCGCTGCACAAATCGTTCGACAGGCAACCTTGGGCGCGCCTGCGGGCGCACCGTCTTCGCAGTCGGAACAGTTTGCGATTGTGTTTGCGGCGATGGGCGTGAAGCATGACGTGGCTGATTTCTTTCGCAAATCCTTTATGGAAAGCGGAGCACTGACGCGTGTGGCGATGTTCCTCAACCTTGCGGATGATCCGCCCGTGGAGCGTCTGATCACACCTCGCGCCGCGCTGACCCTGGCTGAATATCTGGCTTTCGAAAAACAAATGCACGTGCTGGTCATTCTCACCGATATGACCAACTATTGCGAAGCGCTTCGTCAGATTTCGAACATTCGCGGTGAAGTCCCGAGCCGCAAAGGGTATCCGGGTTATCTCTATAGCGATCTGGCGTCGCTTTATGAGCGCACAGGACGCATCCGCACCAGCGAAGGCTCGATCACGCAGATTCCGATTCTCAGCATGCCGAACGATGACATTACGCATCCTGTCCCCGACCTGACCGGCTATATTACCGAAGGGCAGATCACACTCGGACGGGATCTCGATCATCAGGGCGTATATCCTCCCATTGCTGTTCTGCCGAGTCTCTCGCGCTTGATGAAAGATGGAATTGGTGCAGGGTTGACCCGCGAAGATCATCCGCACTGGGGTGCTCAACTTTATGCCGCGTATGCTCATATGCAGGATGTGCGTGCTCTGGCTTCGGTGATCGGTGAGGAAGAACTGGGAGACGTGGACAAAAGATACTTGCAATTCGGGCGCGCTTTCGAGCATGAATTTGTCAATCAATCTCTCATCGAGAATCGCACCATCGAACAGACACTGAACATTGGCTGGAAATTGCTTTCCATGTTGCCGAAGGATGAATTGACCCGCGTCAGCCTGGATGAGCTCAAGAAATATTACATGCGCAGCAGTCCTGCGGATCAGGGTGAAGATGCCAACCATTAATGTCGTGCCGACGCGCATGAATCTGATCCGTATCAAGAATGAACTTCGCTTTGCGCGCGAGGGCTATGAAATCCTGGACCGCAAACGCGAAGTGCTGACTACGGAACTTGTCCGTGTGGCGCATGAAGCGGACGTTATTCAAAAGGAAGTGTGGAAACTTTTGGAAACGGCTTACGGTGCGTTGGAGCAGGCGCGTCTGACGATGGGCAGCGACCATGTGGAGTGGGCGGCCCTGGCGGCCAATAAGACCGTGGATGTTCATCTCAAACTGCGCGGCGTCATGGGAGTGGCCATTCCTGTCATTGAAGCGCGCGGCGACCTGCCTAAAATGTTATATAGTTTGAGTGGCACCAACGCCTCTTTGGATGAAGCCTCCGCTGCATTTCGAGAAGTGGTCGTCAAAGTTCCCCAACTTTCGATGCTGGTCACCTCGGTCTGGCGGTTGGCTGGCGAGCTTCGCAAAACACAACGCCGCGTGAATGCGCTTCAACATATCTTTATCCCTCAATATGAAGAGACGGTCGCTTTTATTGTCAGCTCGCTTGAAGAGCGCGAACGGGAAGAGACGTTTCGGTTAAAATGGTTGAAGTCAAAGATGGAACGCGCGAAGACTGAATCAACCCCGGCATAATATTCGCTCGCGCGGCAATACCAGAGAGGGTTTCGGCGATAGAATCCCGGAACCCTTTTCATTTTTAAAATGAAAACGCTTCTGAAGATTTTTCAAGAACATTCCATTGTTCATTATCCTGGATCGTTGCCTGATCTTGCAATTGAAGGTATCGCGATCGATAGCCGCGCCGTGAAAGCAAGATATTTATTTGTTGCGATGAATGGCGGATCATTCGACGGACATGATTTCATTGCAAAGGCGATTGAGAACGGCGCGGTTGCCGTCGTTGGTGAAAAGAATATCAGCGGATTGAAAGTCCCTTATGTTCAGATTGAAAATACGCGTCAAGCCTTGACCTGGATCGCGGCTTCGTTTTACGATTTTCCTGCTCGCAAGCTGACCGTGATCGGCGTCACCGGCACAGACGGCAAGACCACCACTTGTAATTTGATCTACAAAATATTATTGGCGGCTGGAATCAAGGCGGGATTGATTTCAACCGTCAACGCTGTGATTGGCGATGAAGTTTTGGATACCGGTTTCCATGTCACCACGCCGGATGCGCATGATGTTCAGGGTTATCTTGCCCGAATGGTTGAGACAGGTTTAACTCATGTGGTGCTTGAAACCACATCGCACGGCTGGGCACAATTCCGGGTGGATGCCTGCGAGTTTGATGTTGGCGTCATCACGAATATCACGCATGAGCATCTTGACCAGCATGGCTCGTATGAAAACTATCGAGCTGCAAAAGGGCGTCTATTTACCTCACTTGAAAAGACGTTATCCAAGCTACAAGGTAATCCACGGCTGGCGGTGTTGAATCGCGATGATCGTTCATTTGAATATCTTGATTCGATTACAAAGGTAAGAGAAGTTAGTTATGGGATTGGGTCGGGTGCGGACGTTCGAGCAAAGGAGATTCAATACAGCCCGTTTGGGATTCAGTTCATGGCGGTTGGCAATGATTTACGCGTTGCGATAAAGAGCAAACTGGTTGGAGCACATAATGTCTCGAATTGTCTTGCGGCATGGTCGGCTACTGTTGTAGGACTTGGCATCAAGCCGGAAATAGCGGCACAAGGAATTGCATCGCTTGAGGGTGTGCCGGGGCGTATGGAGCGGATCGATCTGGGTCAGAACTTCACAGCGATCGTCGATTTTGCTCATACGCCGAATGCGTTGAAGGTTATATTGGAAGCGGCGAGGGAAATACTCACCACAAAGAACACGGAGAGCGCGGAGAAAAATAGGAAAGACTCTGCGAGCTCTGTGGTGAATAAGCCCCGCGTTATCGCGGTGTTTGGTTCAGCGGGGTTGCGCGATAAAGAGAAGCGTCGCATGATGGCAGAGACGTCCATTGAGCTGGCAGATTTAACGGTTCTAACTGCCGAAGACCCGCGCACGGAATCGCTGGAGGGAATTCTTGAGGAAATGGCAGCCGGTGCGAGGTCGAAGGGCGGACGCGAAGGTGAGACGTTTTGGCGCGTCGCAGATCGCGGTGAGGCGATCAAGTTCGCATTGAGTTTGGCGCGTCCCGGCGACATCGTGCTTGCGTGCGGAAAAGGCCACGAGCAGTCCATGTGCTTTGGCGTGATTGAATATCCGTGGGATGACCGCGTTGCGATGCGCGCCGCGTTGAGTGAAATACTTGGCATTGAAGGTCCGAAGACACCTTATCTGCCGACACGGGATAAAACTGAAGAGGAGTGGTTGAAATGATGGAAGTGGAACCGGTCACGCTGACCGGCAAAGTTGTCCGGCTCGAGCCGTTGAGCGAGGCACATGTGCCCGGCTTGACCGCGGTCGGAATGAACGATGAGATCTGGCGCTGGCTGCCTTACGGCGTGATGCGAAATGAAGATGATATTCGACCGTGGGTGCAGAACTTATTAGCGCAAATCCCCAGCGGTTCGGTAATGCCATTTGCTGTGATCCATCTCGCATCGGGATGCGTGGCAGGTGCGACGCGTTACATGGATATTCATCCCAAGGATTACGCTTTGGAAATCGGCGGGACGTGGTATGGGGTCGAATTCCAGCGCACTGGGGTGAATACCGAAGCCAAGTATTTGTTGTTACGTCATGCCTTTGAAGACTTGAAATGCATTCGCGTTCAAATAAAAACCGATTTGCGAAATGAACGTTCGCAAAAAGCCATCGAGCGGATCGGCGCGGTGCGCGAGGGCATCTTGCGCAACAATATGATTATGCCCGACGGCTATTATCGCAGTTCGGTGTATTACAGTATTTTGGATAGTGAATGGCCTGCGGTGCAAGCGCGGTTGGAAGAGATGATGAACAAGGTTAATTCGAGATAGAACATTTTCCAGCGCGCACTGTGTTGGGCCGCAGTTCGCAGCCGTGGCCAACGAGCCTGTTCATTGGCCTTGAGGCGGCTGCCATAGCTCGACCTTGTTTCCCTCTGGATCAATGACCCAGGCAAACTTCCCGAAATCGGATTCGTCAATCTTCTCGAGCACATTGCAGCCTTCTTCCTTCAAGGCCTTGACCAAGGCGTGGAGGTCTTCCACTCGATAGTTGACCATGAAGGGCGCAGAGCTTGGAGCAAAGTGATCAGTTTCTTCCGGATCGATTAACCAGGCAGTTGTGCCTGCAACCGGCTTGCCATCGGTGTCCGTCCAATCGAAGGTAGCTCCGCCCCAGTCTTGGACATCGATTCCCAGGTGTTGTTTGTACCAAGCCTGCAGTGCTGGAGCGTCTTTGGCCTTGAAGAAGATGCCGCCAATACCAGTAACTCGCTTCATAAGAATCTCCTAGTTTGTAAGATATGATAAGCCGCCCGTATAGAACGCCGGACGTTTGTCGAGATGTACTTGTTTACCGTGCAAAAGCATAAATTTGTAAAGGGTCGAAGCTCTTGAAAAAAGAGGCTGAACGACTCTTGAAAAGGCTGATTGAAAATTGTACACTGAGCCTGTGCATAGAGCGAAACGAAGGAATACACCGAGGTTGCCGGATCCCAACGAAGCGCGGATGGCGAAACTGGAACAACAGCTGGCGCAAGTGTTGGCCAGTAATGAGCTGTTGCGACGGCAGAATGAGATGTTGCAAAAGCGGAATGAGCGGTTGCAGAAGCAAGTGGAACTTTTGCAAGTCGAGGTGGAAGAGTTGAGACGGGCCGGGAAGAGGCAGGCTGCGCCATTTATGCGCAGGCATTGGGTCGAGCATCCCAAGCGGCCGGGACGCAAGGCTGGGCAAGGTCATTTTGTGCAGCGAGCCAAACCGAGTTTGAAGGAAGTGAGCGAGACGAAGGTGGCTGAATTGCCCTGCTGCCCGGAATGTGGCGGCAATTTGCGAAAGCGACATCAGCACGAGCAATATGAGATCGATCTGCCGAAGGTGGAGCCCGAGATCACGCGTTTTCTGACGTACAGCGGCTATTGCCATCATTGCGGAAAGCGTGTGCGCTCGTGGCACCCCGATCAACTTTCGCGAGCCACGGGAGCCGCGGGTCTGGTGGTGGTGGGACCGCGCGCCAAGGCTTTGGCCAGCGATCTCAAACATCGTCTGGGCGTTTCCTACGCCAAAGTGAGCGAAGTGCTCAACGATAGTTTTGGATTGGAAGTCTCTCGCAGCGGGTGGTGTCGCGCGGATCGAAAACTGGCTCGCACCGCCCGACCCGTGTATGTGAGATTGATCGAGTTGATCCGACAATGCAGTGTGGTGCATGCGGATGAAACCGGCTGGCGAATTGGAACGTTGGCGGCCTGGCTCTGGGTTTTCACTAATCATGAGATTACGGTTTACGATATTCGCGCCAACCGCTCGAGCGACGTGGTGATCGATATTCTGGGCGAGAAGTTCCAAGGCATCCTGGCTTCCGATGGTTTCCTGGCTTATGATGAAAAACGGCTGGCGGCCTGGCTCAAGCAGAAATGTGTTGGACATTTGCTCGCGGATCTGAAGGAGATGCGGGAGAGTAAAACGGGTCGAGCGCTGCAATTTGCGCGGCAGATGACCGCCCTGCTGCAAGACGCCCTGCAGTTGAAAGCCGAAAAGCCGCATTTGGATCCCTTTACCTTCGCTCAACGAGCTCGCACCCTCGAAACCCGATTGGATCAGTTGATTGCCCCTCAGCGGAGATTGACGGACAAGGACAATGTCCGCTTTGCCAAACGCTTGCGTAAGCATCGCCCTCACTTGCTGCGTTTCCTGTACGTCGATGGTCTGGACGCCACCAATAACCAAGCGGAAAGAATGATCCGGCCTGCAGTGATCATCCGAAAAACCAATGGATGTAACCGCACCCAAGCGGGTGCCGAGACCCATGCCATCTTGTCGAGTATATTGGTCACTGCTCATCAACATTCCATTCCAATCTTGGATTACCTGGTCCAACTGCAGCGAGTGGGTAAAGCGCCATCAGCGAAGCGATCCTGCGGACCGCCGCTTGCATCACATTATTTGTATCAACCTCAAATATCCGTTTTACCTGATGGATGACGGTAAACAAGTACGTCGAGATTTTAGCACATATGTTCAATATTTTCAAGTTTGCGTTTGCTTAATACATTTCAAACTTGAACAACGGCCCGACCATAGCGTAGGGAGAGGCTCAACGATTTGCTTACACCTTGTGTTTTTCAAAACCCCGCTGGTCGCGGCAAATCATTTGCCGCGACCTATATATTACGGCCACAGACTGAACTGGTGCTAACCAGAATATCGACTCAGTGGTGACCTATCACCAACGAACCAGATGTGCCCAAATGGATCGCGAAATGCACCTTGCCGATGAGTTCCCCAAGGTCTCTGGTGATCTTGGATATCAAGAATACTGGCTGCACCTGCTCCTAAAGCGCCTGCGATCATTATTTCTGGGTGGTCACAGAACACTTCAACGCGTGTGGATGTAATTCCAAGCTTTGAGGGACTTTCCCAACCGTTGTTGGCTGGTTGGCCTAGGAAGAACGGTGCGCCGGCAATCTCTAAGCCCGCCACTGATCCCAGACTCCATAGTAGCGTTGCACCCAGCGCATGCTTGTACCAATCAATAGCAGCGGGTGTATCAGAAACTGCCAGCATCACAGAGATGATTGGTTCTTTCCTTGGCATAGTCAGATATTCTCCTTTTTATCATTCATAAATTTATCGTCGAAATGAAGTTGAGATTAGTGCCGCCCAACGTTTTAGCTCACCGCGGTGGGCGGGACGGGATAATGCTGATTTGACGGAATTGGTTTGAGTGTTAGTTTACTCCTGCTTTGGCCGTCCATCGGGTGCCCACTTTGTTGAGCGTACTCACTTTGTTGACTTTTTCAGTGCGTGTTCGATATCCTTTACGCGATGATAGCTGGAGTGACCGTCAAGATCAAAGGGCCATTCCGGTCGGCGCTCCTTGTCACCGAACCATGCTTCAGGTGCATCTTGAAGCGCAGCCAGTAAATCCCCTTGAACTTGCCTGTGCCAAGATAAAACCTCCTTCGGGGAGTGAGCTTGCCAACGCTCGTAGATGAGGTGGTTCCCATCCGTCCAACTGAGCCCCTTCTCCTCTGCTGGTATGGGTTGTTTCTTGATTTTTCTGACCATATCAGCCTTCCAATGGGTAATATGCGCTAGTGCATCTTTCACTGTCCAAGGGTCTTTGGTCTCAGTTCTGGTTAGCAATCTATTCCAATCCTCATCTGTAAGGTTGTTAACCAGACGATCTAGGCGTTCGAACTCTCGAATAGTGCGCTTGATTACTTCCCTGCGAGTGTGGTGCATAAAAATGAACCTCCTGCATATTTTAACCGTACTCGAGCTTTGGCTATGAATACCGTCCAGCGGTTTACGTAGACCCTGTATTCTTCAGGGTACCCGCTGGTGGGTGGGACGAGACAACGCCGCTTGGACGAAACCAGCTTTGAGCCAAGTGTAAACCTATTTTGGCGGCGCATACCCGCCAGCCTGTCCTTGGCGTTTTTCCAAGGGTCGGGTGCATTATCCCTGTGTTTTTCAGGGACGCTTTGTTAGGCGCGTTTGTTCCAAAAGTGCCAAATAAAAGGAAAAGAAACAGCAAGAATTGGGTGGAGTTCTCAACTTTTTGACTGTACACTATCTTTACATAAATAAAACATAAGGAGAAAAATATGCACCAAACCATTGAGCCTAAGATTTTGTATTTTGGAACTCCGGTTGTTCTCGTCAGCACATTAAATGAAGATGGTTCATCCAATCTCGCGCCTATTTCATCCGCTTGGTGGCTTGATCAATCTTGTATGATTGGGATAGGCTCTCGGTCTAAAACATTTGAAAATTTGTTGAGAGAAAAAGAATGTGTTCTTAATCTCCCGTCAGCGAATCTTGTTGATGTAGTGGACCGACTTGCATTAACCACTGGAAGAAATCCTGTTCCTGATTATAAAGTTAATATGGGCTTTAAGCATGTGCCAGATAAATTTGAATATGCGGGATTGACTCCAATTCCATCAGAAATTGTATGCCCATCGAGAGTGGAAGAATGTACTGTTCAACTTGAAGCGATTGTTGAAAAGATTCATCAGTTTAGCCAGCCAGAAGATTTTGCAATGGCTGTTGAGACTAGGATTGTGAAAGTTCATATAGATGACTCAATCTTAAATCCTGAAAAACGACATTATATTGATGCGGATAAGTGGAATCCATTAATTATGAGTTTTTGCGAATTTTATGGATTAGGCAAAAATCTTCACCCTTCCCGACTCGCAAAAGTATTTTAAATTCTTTAAAGCCAGCCTTCGCCTAACGGTTTGCGTTATTAGAATGTACTTGAATGGGACGTGGCAAACGCGTATCCTTAGAGAGCGTTTTAAAAGTCATGTTGCAAGCATTTTTAGCATGCGTCGAGTGCTGGCGATATAAACCATACTCTCACTGGATAATGTAGTGTGCTCATAGTCGCGAGCCAAACGCCGATAGCGACCTAACCATCCGAAAGTTCGTTCCACGACCCAGCGGTGAGGGAGCACTTTAAAACCTTTGACATCATCGGAACGTTTCACGATCTGCAAGGTCCAACCGAAACGTTGGCGGACGTCATCGATAATCGAAGGGTACCCGCCATCGGCCCAGATGAGCTTCAAGCGACACCAGCGATTATGAAGACTATGTTTGATGCGATCAAACAATTTTTGCAAAGTCAGGATGCCTCCGGCTCCATCTTGGATGCTGGCACTGTGCACTACGACTAACAACACCAAGCCCAAAACATCCACGACCAAGTGTCGCTTCCTGCCCGGCGTCTGCTTATGCACATCCACCCCCCGTTCTTCACCGCCTTCCGAAGTCTTCACACTTTGGCTGTCGATCACCGCCGCACTCGGCTGTTCGTTGCGCCCCGCTTTCTTTCGCACTTTCTTCACCAACACCTCATTGATTTGTTGCCACAGCCCATCCTGTTGCCAGCGCCAATAGTAGTAGTGCACCGTTTGCCATGGAGGAAAATTGATGGGCAACATACGCCATTGACATCCGGTGCGGTTGACGTACAGAATCGCATTGATAATCTGCCACTTTTCCCATTTCGGCGGTCGCCCCATTTTGTAACTTGGAAGGAATTCCATTATCTGCTGCCATTCGGTATACTTGAGATCGGTCGGGTAGGTTTGGTTGAATTTAGCCATTCTCCAATCTTACTCGACCACTTTTAAAACACTCTCTTAGAGTGATTTCATCGCCGGGGACGTGTTTGGGGTACATCGTCCCGATGTCCTTCGGGAGGAGCGTCTGGGTTGTCCGGCCGCCAGTATGGAAAGGATCTCAGAGGATCGAGATCGAATCCGATGCGTTATTTGGACACCCGGCGAATACTAATCTGGGACTGGCGAGTGACGCCAAGAACCCGTATCGGTAACTGCAGCTTGTACCCGAAAATCCACGTCCCAAACTTAAGAAGGAGTTTAGCATGAAACAGACACAAAATACAAGAGGGTACGAAAGATATTTTGCCATCGACACACACCGGGAATATCACCTGGTGGGCGGGCAAAATGAGGATCAGGAATGGGTGGTGAACCCGCGCCGGGTCAGTATAGAGAAGTTTCCAGAGTGGGCGCAGAAGAATTTTCGTGCAGGGGATATTGTAATATTGGAGACCACTACGAACGTGTGGGATACCTATGACATAGTCGCACCGTTGGCGGGCCGCGTGTTGGTGGCGAATGCAGCCGCGGTGGGTGAGATCGCCGGAGCACGGGTGAAGACGGACACGAAAGATATCGAACGCTTACTCAAGTTGCTCTTCGGCGGGATCGTGCCGGAAGTGTGGGTGCCGCCCGCGCATGTGCGCGAGTTGCGCGCCTTCATTTCATATCGCAACCGTCTGGTAAAAATGGCAACGATGATCCGCAATCGTCTGCAAAGCCTGCTGCACAAACACAGCCTGATGTTGCCGGAAGAAGGCATTCTCAATCAGGCCTGGTGGGACGCACAGGCTTCGATCAGTGCGTTGGAGAAGATGCAGATCCGGCAGGAGCTGGGTCTTCTGGATGAAATCAAGAAACTGCAAAGTGCAGTGAACGAGGAACTTGAAAAGCAAAGTACCGGCGAGCTGTGGGGCAAGCAGGCACTGCAGTTGATGCAGCTTCCCGGTGTGGGCGTGATCGTGGCGATGACGGTGTTATCGGCAGTTGGAGATATCTCGCGCTTTGAAGATGCGAAGCAACTGGTCGGATATGCAGGGTTAGGAGCGGGGGTTCACGACAGCGGCAAGACACACAAAGAAAAGCACATCACCAAGAAGGGGCGCAAAGAATTGCGCTGGATCATGGTGGAAGCAGCCTGGCGCGCGGTACGGATGTCGCCGTATTGGAAAGAACAATATGAAAAGCATTTACGCCGCGTGCGCAAACCGAATCAAGCAATCGTGGTGATCGCGCGGAAATTGCTGGTTGCGATCTGGCACGTGCTGACAAAAGAAGAGACGGACATTCACGCGAGTGAAGATGACCTGGCGTACAAGATGTTGTTGCTCTCTTGGAGTTTGAATGACAATGTCCGCATGGGATTGAACTACAAGCAGTTTGCCAAATATGCGCTGATGAAGTTGGGTGTGGAAAAAGACATCACGCGCTTCGTGCGCAAAGATGTTCCAAGACGGCTGTCGCCCAGAGAAGAAGTGCTGGCGCGGATGGTGGAATTGGGCATCGCATAGTGAAGTAAAAAGGGCAGAGCGGGGAAGGGAATGTCCAAAGACAAACAAGTAACGAGAGCGCAACCTCATCACAAATTCACAGGCAGTGGCGAGGATGGCGGAGCCTTGCCTGTTCAAGAATAAATCGTGTCCAAAAAAAGAGCCGTGAGAGTTTTTTGGACTCACGGCTCGAATGATTCTACTTGGCACTCATAAAATCATTTATTTTTTAAACCCTTGACAGGTGCAGTAATCAGTACCGGCGGGGCGGACGGACAAGACCCCCTCATATTATTGCACGAAACTTGGCAAATCGCACTGCGAATCTTGGGGCGATAGCCCCGTCCGGCCGTTCGCTCTGCGAGCACAGCGAGACAGAGTGCACGCTTTGTTAGGCGGCATTTGGTAGTTTCATGATCCTACAACCCGTGAACGGACATGGTGATAAATATTTGACCACATCTGATACGATGCGCCTATGACAAGTGCAATCAACGCTATGAAAATAGAAACTTGCTTTGAATGCAGGAAGAAAATATAACCATAGACCGCCAACGGTAAATATACAAATATCCCTGTTAGAACCCCAGGAGAATAACTTCGAGTTTTTACAGCACCTTCAAGATGCCACACCCCATTTGCAGCTAACATCGCCATTACACCCAGCCATAGTACTATCCCGAATTGGCTCGAACCCAATGCAAGAACGTCATAGCATAGGATCAAGAGAAGGGCGTTGATGATAATAAGAAAACGTTTTGTAACACTTTTTTTGATTTCCGGTTTGTACTGAGCATACCACTGTGGAAAGTGACCAGGAAAAACGAATTCTTCGAGAAGGTGAAGGCACACTGCTATGAGTGGTGTCCAAAATATCCAATCCATAGGTCAATCCTTTCATTGTAATGCCGCGTAATGCCGCCTAACGGTTTGCGTTCGCGAAGCACGGCGGGGCGGACGGGCAAGACTCGCTGATATTATGGCACAAAACTTTGCAAAACGCGCTGAGAATCTTGGGCGATAGCCCCGTCCGGTGCACCACGAAAGAGCGGGGCTCATTTTTCACGCCAAGAACCGTCTTGTTGTTTTGCAAAGTATACTCTGGAAAGACAGACCAACAAGCTCCCCTGCGGGCATAGCAGTGGAGGCACGCGCAGTCGCAGCCCCGAGGTGCACCATGGTTGCCGGTCCAATTGATTTATACACTGGCGGCAAGGGGGGAAAGACCCCGATGAGAAAGCTAATTCCCTTCAATGACCGGGGTCTGTCCATCCAAGATAAAGGAGAATGCGATGAGACGAAAAAGCAAAAGAACGCCGGGGATGGAAGAAGCGCACCCATTTAGTGCGATGAGCAAAATAAATGCGAATGCAGCCGGAGTGGATATAGGGGCAGTGGAGATTGTAGCCTGTGTGAATGGGGGTGAGGAAACCCAAATCGTGAAAGCATTCGGGAACTATACTGCAGACCTGCAGGCGCTCGGAGCATGGTTGAAGAAATATGAAGTGAAAACGGTAGCAATGGAAAGTACAGGAGTTTATTGGATACCATTGTTTGAAGAACTGGAACGCCAAGGCTTTGAGTGTTTGCTCATCAGCTCCAGATCATTACGGCGGGTGAGCGGGAGAAAGAGCGACATCATGGATGCGCAATGGATTCAAACATTGCACACCTATGGGCTGTTGGAAAGTTCATTTCGACCGCAGGCAGACTTGATCGCGTTGCGGACGATGCTACGCCATCGGGCGCAGTTGTTGGAACATCGTGCGCCGCATATTTTGCATATGCAAAAAGCACTGCTGCAAATGAACATTCAATTATCGCAGGCCTTGAGCGATGTGATGGGCGAGACGGGGCGTGCGATGATCCGGGCGATTGTCTCAGGAGAGCGGGATCCGAAAACGCTGGCAGGGTATCGCGACCCGAACTGCAAGCACAGTGAAGAGGAGATCGAAAAAGCATTGACCGGGACCTGGCGGGAAGAGCATCGGTTTGTATTGAAGCAGTCGTTGGAGTTGTATGATTTTTACACGCAGCAACTCGAAGCCTGCGATGCGGAGATGGATCGGCTGTATGCCTTGACCCGTCCGGATTGGGCAGTGGGAGAGTTGCCAGGCATCCCGAAGAAGAAGCAGAACTCGCATAGCAAAAATGCGCCGAAAAACAGCCGGGAGATTCGTCAGCATCTACAGCGGATCAACGGAGTGGATTTGAGCGTGGTGGATGGTTTTGGTGTGTCACTGGCTCAGACGGTGACGATGGAAGTGGGGAGCAATGTCGGAGAGAAGTTTCCGACTGAGAAGCATTTTTGTTCATGGCTGGGACTGGCGCCTAAGCATGAGATTTCCGGAGGCAAGGTGTTGAAGAACAAAACCTTGAAAACGAAAAACCGTGCAGGGCAGGCCTTCCGAATGGCGGCGCAATCGGTGAAACAGGCGGACTGTCCATTTGGTGTGATGTATCGGCGCTTGCGTTCACGGCTGGGACCGGCTCAGGCAACCGTGGCGACCGCGCATGCCATTGCTAAAGTGGTGTATCAGATGTTGAAATATAAAGTGGAATACGATCCGTTGAGCGTGAATGAATATCAGAAGAAGTATGAAGCCCAGCAAGTGAAGTACATGAAGAAGAAAGCAGCGAAGTTGGGCTTCCAACTCATCCCTGCATAATGAAGGGGACAAACATAAAAAGCGTCCTCCCATGAGAACGCTGCTTTGCATTTAAGGATCTGTGTATTTTTGCAAGTTTCAATCGCCGATTCATGAAGCTTGACATGGAATCACATGCCTGATGATTGCATCACTTCTTTTGTGATTCGACGGTTCTTGAGAATTCGCTTTATGGTTTTCTTCACTTTTGTGTATACTATGTCGCGATCAGTCATAAGGTGCTCCTCTTTGGTTTGGTCACCTTGAGTGTACCTTATGACTGGTTTTTACTCACATTTGTACGGTAGAGAAATCTACTTTATTAAATATTTGACGGTAAGCGTAAAGTATTTGTACTTGCTGAGAAATTGTCTTTAGCCAAGTACTCCATTTTTTAAATCGTTGGAGTTGATGAGCATACATTTTGACCTTTTGTGTTTTAGCGCCTAACTAGAAACTTGGTTGAAACGTTCCACATAATAGTCTATAGATATCAATTGTTACAAATGCCGTATGAACCATACATCATCAACCTAATACGCACAAAACCCACAAAGCTTACGTTCAATTATACAAGCAACTGCCTCGAAGTCAACGCCTGTGGCAAAAAACTGCTCGACCCGCTCTCAAGCGTCCAACCTCGGAGACCCGACGAATCACGGGACCTCCGAGGTTGGAAACAACTTCTATGCCGCGGCCGGCTTGCGCACCGGGCGCTTGCGCTCGGACTTGCGCACCCCGCCCGCCTGCTCGTACTGGTCGCTGTCCTTGCCGTAGACCGCGCCACCCCCGCCAACATGCGCTCGCTCAGGTCGCGCAGGCTGGCTTCCTCAGCGAGGAAGTTGTTATAGGCTCCGTCCACCTGCGAGAGCAGGGTGTTGTAGGTGTCGAGGGCCTGCCGCGTGCAGGTGATCTGGGCATCGTAATCGCTGATGCCCAAGCCGGTGCCGAGGCTCAGCTTCGGGTCAATGGAGCTGAGGACGGCCAGCCGCGTCTGCGCGCTCTCGAGGGTGGGGGAGGTTTTCTTGGTTCTAGCCATTGGATTTCTCCTTTCAATTGGTCTGAGTCGCCGGAAACGGTGCCTCAGTTTAGGAAATAGAACCTCTCCTGAGTTTCTCAAATTAGTGTCCCGAATTTAGCTTTCCAAGCATGGCTTGTACCGATGAAGGTACCTCGGGCTCCGCGAGGACCTCATTTCCGTTGATGGTCACAATGCCGGATCGGATGGGACGCAGCAGTTTCACAAATTGCTTGATGCTGAGCTCAGTCTGCAACTCAATATTTCTGCTGATTGCCAAAGCAGCCAATACGATGGTCAGGTGAGCTTCAATGGCATCACGCTTGCGATGGTAGATCGGCCTGGCCTTCAAATCCGATTTCGCCATCCGAAAGGTAGCTTCTACCTGGAAAAGTTGGTGGTAGTAAGCGATCACCTCTTCATCGGGGATATCCAAGTTGGTCACGTATCCCTTGACCCCCGCCAGAGCATAAGCCTTGTCAATCAGCTTCTGATTGAGCTGTTTATTATTGGCTTTCATGCTCAAGAATTTTGTTTTGAAAGCTGGAACCTTCCCACTGATGACCTTGTTGGCTTTGGCCACCTGCTTTTCAATATTGCGGAGATCGAGGGCCGCCCGTTTGGCTCGATACTGGTAGATCACCCGGTACCCTTGCTGGGGACTGACGATAATTTGCTGGTCGCTGAGTTTCCCGGTTTTCTGGTAATCGGCAATGTCGTAGGGTACTTTGTGCAATCGGGAGCCAACGATGTAGGTGTAACCCGCTTCGGTCAGAGCTGCGAGGTTGGCCGCACTGAGCATAGCCGCATCAGCTACGATCGTGGTGCGGGTCAGACCGTGTTGGGCTTGAAAGGCTTCGAGCACGGGTAAGATGGTCTTGGTTTCAGCTGTATTGCCTTCAAAGCTGTGCAGCCCCAACGGGAAGCCATTTCGATCTACCAGCAAGCCCAGGATGATCTGCGGTTCTAATCGGCGTTCCTTGCTCATTCCTGGTTTACGGTAGGCATCCTCTTCTTGCACTTCAAAGTACAGGGTCGTGACATCGTACAGCACCAGACTAAGTCCCTGACTATGAACGTGTTCAAAACAGGCCTGGCTAATGGCTGTCCGGTAATCTTGCTCCCCCGCTTTTACCAAACTCCGATAAAGCTTGTTCCGGTCGAAGCGGGCCACACCCAATTCTGCTAAAACCCGCAGGCTGTCCAATTTCGAGACGGGTTCCACGATCCTGGCAATGCACAGCGCCTCAAATACTTCATCCTCCAACTCGTTGAAGCCCAATTGGAGGTATTGTTCCCGCAGAGTATTCCACAACAATCCAGAAAAGGATCGTTTGATCCCAACGCGTAGTGAAGATCCGGCTTCAGGTAATAATTCCAGTTGGTTGGCCTGTAACCTTTGACGCGCTAACCCAAGCAGGACCTGTAATTCTTCTTCGTTATGGGCACTTCCAATGTGGATGATCTTGACGATCTGGCCTTTTACTTTGTGTGCGATTTGAACGGCAGTGGCCCCACTGGCGGTTTTGACTTTCCGGATGAATGCCATGGATTCAATTTTAGCCTATCCCTACTCCCGTTAGTGTCCCGAAAATTCTATTTTTACTCGTAAATTACCAGAAATTTAGACCATGTGAGAAACTCAGGTTCTAGCCATTGGATTTCTCCTTTCAATTGGTCTGAGTTGCCGGAAACGGTGCCTCAGTTTAGGAAATAGAACCTCTTGGAGACAAACAAGAACCTGTTACAAAGGAACAGGAACCTATTACTCGATAACAAGAACCTATTGCAAAGGAACAGGAACTTGTTGCTAAGCAAGCGGAACCTGTTACTAAGCAAAAGGAACCTGTTGGAAAGGAAAAGGAACTTGTTGGAGACCAACGGGTACCGCTTACTCTCCAACGTGAACTAATTGGAAAGGAACAGAGTTGTGCGCCTCGGCGGTGGGATCGGCTATGTGGGCAGGCTGGTGGGGAATGATGCGATTTTCTTCTTTTTGGGGGTTTTCTGGCTCCCCCTGCGGAAGGTTGTCTATAGGATAGCAAATTTTATTCAATCCGTATAGTGTCCTTTGTCATATTTTTTATCGAAGGGACAGATTGGCTTATTCGTGCGTTACCGTTTTCCCCGGCCTTAGCGGCCAAAAGACATAAATGCTTCCCAATAAAGAAATGCCGACAACGAGATCCAATGCGGCCACGCCGATCAGGAAGATGAAATTACCCACTGCCATTCTCGACAGGATTACCCCGGCCGCGATCATCAGCGCCAGGGCTAGAAAGAATCCCGGCCTGAAAAATTGCCATAGCTTCGGGCGGTTCAGCCCATCGATCCTTGCCAGATTCTTCCGGCCGAAATTTGCAAATAGATATTTTGCCTGAAGTGCCCCAAGCAGGATTCCAAATAGTAGACCCAGCCACGGCCCGATTTGTCCCGGCTGGAGGGTATTTGCATCGAACAGCAGCGATATGCCCTTTGCTACCAGAATGACACCTCCCAGGAGCCAAACCAGCGCTGCGAGAATCTTTAAAGTCTGAGCCGTTGCATTCACAACTAAATTCCTTCGTGGACTGGGATTTTCCTACATGGATTTCTTCAGCCCGCAATTATAGCATCAGGCTTGCTGTGAAAGCGCGGTTGGAGGGGATGATGAATAAAGTAGCTTTGGGATAAAACTATTTTTTGATCACATGCATTACCAGTAAGTGGCCTTGATTGGAATGCCGACACTACAAAAACAAGGATATGGCACAATATACCAACAACAGAGCCAGAATTGGATTTACTATGTTTGCACGTTTAGCTAGTATTTTGCAAAAGGCAGACCCAAAAACAGACCAAGCCACGGACCCGGTAAAACCCACAAAGGCAAGGAATAAACCGAATCCGATCAACGTCAATGTGGAGTGAAAATAGGGAAGGATGAATGTTGACATGGATGTAAATGCGTAAAAATAAAGTTTTGGATTCAGAAATTGTAAAGTGAACCCAGATATAAAACTGGGCCCCTTGGTTTCTTTGAGTTCAATTTCCGAGGAGCTTCTCCATGTTTTCCAAGCGAGATACAGCATGTAGGAAGCCCCGATGACTTGCATATAAATCTTGGCCTGGGATATATGTGAAAATATGATTGCGCTGAGTACCGTGCAAAACTGCATGACAATGGAAAACCCCGCCAAAATACCGATATTAAATTTGAAGCTTTTTTTGAAGCCATAACGGACGGCATTGCTCATGGACATGATATTATTCGGTCCGGGTGTATACGCAGTAATAAAAATATATATTAGAAAGTTATAAATACTAAACATGATTTATAGTCCTATCGATACTTTACTTTAAATGTAATAGCAGCCGTCGCATCGCCTGACGTAGATGAGTTCGTGAGGTCTTATCTAACCTTCTTTTCAAAACATACGCTGTTTTCTTTTCCGGCATACTGTCCATAGTTGGGAATAAGTGCGTATCCGCTCTTTTGGTATAAGTGAATGGCTTCCGGTTGCTTTTTCCCGGTCTCCAGCACACAGGTATCATAAGATAACTCGCTAGCCCATTTTTCCAATTCGGCTAAAACTTTGCTTGCAATTCCACGTCCTCGGCTGGCAGGCGAAGTGTACATTCGCTTCACTTCCATAATCTTCGGCGAATACTCTCGTATCGCACCGCACCCCACCGGCTGGTTGTTATCATAAGCGACTACTGCATATTTAATTTTATCGATTTTATTGAATTGAGCGTAAAAGGCATGATCCTTCCCATCCCTCTCGGCCAGGTCAATGTCAAGATATTTGACTAGCTCAATGAAATCCTGGTTTTCTGAATTGGTTCTTCGAATCGTAATCATCTTAGCCTTTCTTCATCTCCATAAAACAATCCCCGATAAGCGACATCGGGGATTCATTCTTGACTTAGTTTACTTGCCGTCGCATCGCTTACGAAGCTGTCGCTGGTCTTCGTCCCCAACCACCGCCCATGCTGGTGATCTTCTCCGGCTCGATCGTGATGATGACGCGCACCTGCTCGCGCCCTCCGTACCAGGAATACGGCTTGCCGGTATATTTCTGGGAAACCTTCTCAATGTGCTCAGCCCCGCCTTCCGTGGTCATCTTGATGACGCGTCCGCGTATCTGGAAATAGCGCGTGGGATTATCGGGCGCGGAGATGACCACCGCCACGCGCGGGTCGCGCTTGATATTCTTGAGCTTCACGTAGCCCTGCACGCTGTTGATGATGACGTGCTCGCCATCTGTGTCAACCCAGGTCTGGGTAACCTGGGGCGAACCATCCTTCATCACAGTGGCGATGTAACAAGTGCTTGGCTGGCGCAGTAACGTCAGCAGGTCTTCAGTGAGCTTCACCATAGTTTCCTTATCTTTCTTGTTTACTTGGTCGAGATCGTCACACTCGTCATCACATCGCCGGTGAAGGTGGGGTTCGTCGTCGGGTCGCGGCGGGTGAGTCCGTTGACCACATCCATGCCGCTGGTCACTTGTCCAAAAATAGTGTAGTCGTTTTCCGATAACTGGTTTGGCCCAAAGGTGATGAAGAACTGACTACCGTTCGTATTGGGTCCGGCGTTCGCCATTGCCACCACACCAGCTTTATCGAAAGCCAAGTCGTTCTTCTCGTTGACAAATTGGTAGCCGGGTCCGCCTGAACCAGCCCCGGTTGGGTCGCCGCCTTGCGCCATGAAGCCATCAATAACGCGGTGGAAAGTCGTGCCGTTATAGAAGCCCTTATTCGCCAAGAACACAAAACTGTTCACCGTGATCGGCGCTTTATCGGGATAAAGCTGCATGACGAACTGGCCGCCTTTTGCCATTTTGATGGTGGCGAAATATTGCTTGGTTGCATCAATCGTCATCGGTGGTGGGTTTAACCACCGTAAAGGTTCGACGGTCGGAACTGCGCCGGCGCCGGATTTTTGCGCCGGTCCGAAGTACCAAACGGCGACTGCAACGATTGCCACAATCACAATGATGCCCGCCCATTGAATGATGTTCAATCCGTTTTGACTTTTGGTTTTTGAATTGCGTTTATTTTTGCTTGCCATGATGACTTCTCCTTAATTTATGGTGTTGGCGTTTGGCCGCCGAGATCAATCTTCACTGTCAGTGCATCCCCGAAGAACCAGCCGTTGAAGCCAGACATACGCCATGTGCTAATGATAATGCCAGTGCCGCTTGGCGCGGTCATCGGGATGGATAAATCCATTTGATCCCCGGGGTTGACAGCCTGCGTCAATGTGTAATTCGAACCTCCCATTGGGTCGCCGCCATAGAAAGCGAATTGAAAACCCGGTTGCCATGCGCAGGTTCCGCTGTTCGACACCAGCCATGTTTTCGTGAAGGTTTCGCCGGGCGTCATGAGCGTAGAGTCCGGTACAGTCACATCTTTGATCCAGCGCAAACGATAACACGAGGGAGTCGGTGTCGCGCTAGCCTCCGTGGCATTAATATCAATCAATGCCAATGTAGGCGTGCTAGTAGGCGTCAGGGTTGGAGTGGATGTCGGACAGCGCGGCCGCGGTTTGGGTCAAGTCGGATGCGAAGGTAGCCACTGCCACAGTTTGAACGCCGCTGAAGTTTGCCACCAGATTTTGTATCGTTTGAGTGGAGCCGCGTAAACCGATCGCCATGATCAGCGCAAGTACAATCAAGACGATGGCGACCAGGATGTTTCTTCTTTTCATGTCGCGCCTCCATCCTTGAGCATTTCCACAAATTATGGTGTGGCAGTAGGTGTGATGCTGGGCGTACCGGTGGTTGCGGTGGTTCCGGCGCTCGTTACCATGACTTTCACCCAGGGTGCTTCGCCGAAGAATGTGCCGTTCGCATCAGCCATTTTCCATGTCCCTACTGACTCGCCGGCAGTGGTCGGCGCGATCAATGGAACCGAGATTTGATATTCAGCGCCGGGACTAACTGTTTAAGTCAGTGTTACTGTGGAGCCTCCCATTGGGTTCCCGCCAACGAGTGTCCACTTGAAGCCTGGTTGCCAGGCACAGCTTCCGGTATTTTGCACCAGCCACGTTTTGGTAAATTGCTGGCCCGGCGTCATATTTGTGTCATCGGGAATGGTTACATCGCTTTTAAAAACTAGACCATAGCAAGAAGCAGTAGGATCACCTACCGCAGTTTCGGGTGTACCGTTGGCATTGAGTTGAGCAAATGTAGCGACCACGGTATTGGCAGGCGTGGGAGTGATGGTCGGAGTATCGGTTGGCACGGCCGCAGCAGTTTGAGTCAGGCCGGAGGCGAATGTGGATACTGCCATCGTTTGAACGTCGCTAACGCTGATGGTTGGAGTCGCAGCCTGGTTTCCTCCACAGGCGGCCAGCGTCACGGCAACGATCATAACGATTAATATTGATTTTATCTTTTGCATTTTCATCCTTTCTTGAACACGCAAGCCGCTATTGTACTCCGAATTTTAAAGTTTGTCTTTTGAGGTTTCGACAGGAAGTGGCTATTTTCGTGGGCTTCCCAATCATTCACCACGGAGCACACTGAGAACACGGAGCTTTTTTCTTTTATTTTTCTCCGCGAACTCTGCCTGCACTGTGCCGCAGGCACACGTGTGATCTCTGCCTGCACTCCCTGGCACTTGCGCCCAGGGCAAGTGTGGTGCAGGTACAAGTGTGGTGAGAAATTAGTTGGCCCACTATTTTATCCACTCTCTTTCGACAAGCTAAATGCAGGATATTAAATAAACGTATCTACTCATACTGATCGCGGAGTTGCCGTCCCTGTGGCAATAATTGGCGAAGCTCGTCACTTTTAGGTATGGATGGCGCTACCAGCTGTAGGCACCTTGGCTCCACTTGGGCATAGTCTCCCATCAGTGCTATATAAACGACAACACTGTGAGTAGATACCAATAAACAATGCTCCTTTCATATTGAAAGGAGCATTGTTTATTACTTGAGTTTAGAGTTCGATGAACCTTAACAAAAATGGAACTTGCTGATAGAAGTAAGTTGTGAAGCCAACAAAAATCAGCGAGTTCCGAAAAGCAGTATACCAAAGTCTGAAGAAACGAGCGGATATCTTATTCGACGTGTGCACGCAAAGGTTGTCGTAGAAGGGAGCCTCAGGTAGGATAGTAGTGTTTACGACAAAACCAACCTACCGGAGGCTCGCGATGAAATATAACATTGAAAAGATAAACCTGATAGCGCAGAAATTGGCAGAAGTAGTGCAAGAAGCGATCGCTGAGGAAGGATCGGGGACGGAGCGCATCGGGGAGGTAGAAATGGTGCTGCGGGAAGGCTTGCGGGAAATTGGGCAAGGAGCCCTGAGATGCTACTTGGAGAATGAAGATGGAGAAAGGGAGGCAGAGATCAGGTGTGCCTGTGGGGGCAAGTTAAAATATCAACGAGAGCGGAAGGCGACGATCTGGTCGGTGTTTGGGAAAGTAACCTATGTGCGAGCCTATTATGCGGGCTGCCAGTGTGGAGCGGGACGAGCGCCGGTGGACCAACGCTTGGGCATTGAACCGGGCAAGGTCACGGCTGGATTAGCTCATCTGATTGCGTTGAGTGGGATCAACAAGGCGTTTGAGGATAGCCGGAAATGGCTAAAGGAATATTTGTTGTTTGAAGTATCGGAGAATACCGTGCGTCACGAAACCGAGAACATGGGAGAGCTGCAACGAAAGGCAGAGCTGGAATTGATCCAAGGCACGCAGAATGAGGCCAGTCTGCAGAAGCGGGAACAAAGGGGTGTGCCTGCAGCGGACATCCTGTACGGCTCGTTCGATGCTGCCAAGGTGCGGATTGAACCCCGCGCCGAGCAGGAAAAAGCGGCCGAAGGACGGGAAAATTGGCGGGATTTGAAGGCCGGTTGCTGGTACGAGGGAGAAATCGTGCCCCCCCGCCAGCGTTCGGTTCGGCAGAAGAACAAGGCTCAACGCGCAGGGACTGTCTTGCGCGCCAAAAACAAACGATACTTTTGTGACATTAAGCCTGCCGACGAGTTTGGCAAATTGCTATGGGCCACGGGTTGTGCGGTCGGCGCCGACCGCACCCGACTGCTGGTCTTTGTCTGCGACGGCGCAGTGTGGATCTGGAATTTAGTGACTCAATATTTTCCCCATGCGATTCAAATTGTGGACTGGTACCACGCGGCAGAACGCCTGAAACGAATCGCCGAAGAGGTCTTCCCCAACTTGGATGAACGTCATGCTTGGTTGGACGTAGTCAGCGAAGATCTATGGCAAGGCAGAGTCGAGCAAGTCATCCAAGCCTGCCAGTCGCTTGCCAAAAAATCCCTCCTGGCCAAACAGTCCCTCACTTACTATAGCAACAACATCGAGCGCATGCGCTATGCTCAATTTCGTGCACAAGGTTTGGTGATCGGCAGTGGCACCATTGAAAGCGGTTGCAAACAGATCGTAACTCAGCGCCTCAAGCTGCCCGGCGCACAATGGAATCTGGACGGCGCCATTCTGACCGCCAAAGCTCGTGCTGCCTGGCTGAGCGGCAATTGGCAAACATTGGTATCCGCCCGCTCACTTTTGCCACTCGCCGCCTGACACCTTTTGCGTGCACGCTATTCGACTTGATGGACGCCCTGACCGTGGCGGGCCAGGTGAGTTCGCCGGTGGCCTTGAGCGAACAGAAGCCGTTCCGGCGGAAGTTTGAGAGTGTATACGAAGGGTTGCAAAACGGCGAGATGGATATCGGGGAAATTCTTTCGCTCTTGCCAGATTGTGTGCCGGAAGACAGCGAAACGATCGCAGGCTATCAAGTCTATGCAGTAGACGCTACTCCCAACGAACATGAAGAAGGCGAGACCCTGCCGGATCGCAGTGGGTTGAAATCCAATCAGAGCGAGCCGTTGCGCTATGGTCATAAGTATTCCTGGGTGGTGCGGCTGATTCATTTCGGGACTTCATGGGCCGCGCCGGTGGACGTGGAACGGATCCGCACGGAGAGCACGGATACGAAACTGGCGGCAGTGCAGATCCAAGAATTGGATCTGCGTGACCCCCAAGCGAAAGTCATCGTGGCGGACAGCCGGTACCAGGACCACCAGTTTTTGAGTATTTTCGAGCCGTTTCAACGCACTTTTGCTTTGATCCGCTTGCGTAGCAATGGGGTTTTGTTTGAAGAGCCGAAGCGGAAACCGAAAGGCAGATCGCGGTGCTCCCCGCAAACATGGTCCGTCTTTCAAATTGAATGGCGCTCATCGTGCTGCGGATCGCGAAGAAACCTTTTCACTCGGCGAGCAGACCGTACGAGTGCAAGCCTGGCAGAAATTACACTTCAAGAAACTGGCTGCTTTCGTCGGCACACTGGTTCAGATCGAATTTCTCAAAGCCGATGGCGCGCCGCGTTATAAACGACCGATGTAGTTATGGTGGACCGGACCGCAGCGCGTAACACTTTCTGATCTGTGCCGCATGTATCTTTGGAGATTTGCTATCGAGCATCTCTTCCGATTTCTCAAACAGCATATGGGACTCAATTCCAATCGTTCACCCAATCTGGTGAGTGTGGGGCAGTGGATCTGGCTGTGTGCCTTAGCTTATTGGCAGTTATTACTGATGCGCGATCAAGTGCAGCCCAATCGTCCGGCTTGGTATCCACACAGAGCCGATGAACTCACACCCCTCACGCCTTATCAGGTACAACGTTCGGCTTTTGCATTTTTGTTGGAGTTGGGTACACCGGCCTCCACTCCCAGACCTGCTGGAAAAGGCTTGGGCAGACCCAAGAATTATCGCCCGGTTCCGCGCCCTCGCTATCCAGTGATTTTCAAGAGCAAAAAGATATCCAAATCACCGGTTGCCAGTCCATAATTGGTATTTGCTTTTCTGTTTTTAAGGTTCCGTTCAATTGCACTTTCTTTGTGTTCTATCCTGCTACTCTAAAGTCAAGTGATTATCATTGTTAATTAATCCTGCGTCAGCCAGTCTTTGGCTTCTTCCTCGGATTTGAAATACTTCAATTGCTGACCCGTCATCCGCACGAGCATGTCGCCCAACGTGCGTTTAAATCCGGTCACACCACATACGGCTGTTTTGCGGACGTGATCTTTTGTCTTTGCCGAAGCTTCGTTGAGAATGGACATCAGGTTGGGTCCGACTTGTGTATCCTGGAAGCTGGAAAGCACCAGCATGGAATTTATCGGCTCGTTCAACACGATTTCCTGCACAGCGGCGAGTTCTTTCTTGACCGCTTCAGCGTTAAAAAATAAAGCAGAGAAATCCTGGTAGAAAATTTTCTTGTCCTTGTGTTCAATCCATTTGGATTTCATTTTTTCTTCCTGCTTGCTTTGCCGGTAACCGCCTTATCGGATTGGGGACGCTCAAAATATAAAGCCAGACTGGTTGCCAGCGCGCCCAATCCCTCCCATCCGCCGACTAATATAAAGCGAGTCGGGGCCAAGTGCGTTAGCGCAGTGATGGTGAAGACGGTGAAGGTTACCAGCCGGAATGGAACCGTCCACAGGAAGAACTGTTTCATATCGTTGAACGCGGCCAGCATATAATATACGCCCATGTTGAATGAGGCCATCGAGGCCGCAATTACAAAGACCAGCGTGTAATCGCCTGCGGCGCGTGCGGTTCGGTCTAGCACGGTAAAGCCGAGGAGTGATAAAACCAGTTCGGGGCGAAGCAGGCCCAATAATCCGAGAAGGAACGCCAGAAGGCCGAAGATGAACATTGTCCAGCCCGAAGCACTGCGGATGCGATATTTATCCATGGAAATCTTCTGCATGGCAAATAATACACCGCCCGCTTATCTTTGTCCCAATCAAATTGTGTGCTCGAATCTTTTCTGCTATACTTGATGTATGGCAAAGCATTTAGTGCTAGTGGCCGGAAATATTGGGGCGGGAAAGACATCGTTGACAGAGCGAATTGGCGCGCGCCTGGGGTGGCATACCGGTTACGAGTTGGTTGCGGATAACCCGTATCTTTCGGACTTTTATGCGGAGATGCACGCCTGGTCTTTTCACCTGCAGATTTTCTTTCTCGGCCACCGCGCCGAACAATATCTCGAAGCTGCGCACGACGCACGTTCCGCCATCCTCGACCGGAGCATTTATGAGGATTTCTATATCTTCGCGCGCGCTTTGCATCACATGGGGAATCTCGCTGAGCGCGATTATCTTTCGTATCAACGTCTGTTTGATTTGGTCGTCAATAGTTTGCCGCATCCTGACTTATTGATCTATCTCAAAGCGCCGGTTTCTGTGCTGATGAATCGAATCCACAAACGCGCCCGCCATATGGAAACCGGCATCACCGCCGATTATCTGACTTTGCTCAATTCATTCTACAACGAATGGCTGGCCGCCTTTGATATTTGCCCGGTGCTGACTATTCAAACCGACGATTTGGATTTTGTCCATCAGCCCAAACATCTGGAAGTAGTGGTGCAAAGAATTCAAGATAAGCTGGCTGGCAAGGAAGTTATGGATTTGAGGGGGACGAAGTAATCTGCGATGGCAGCGGCGTTTACAGCGCGGACATTGATCGTATGACGCGGCAAATATATTATACACAACGAGGAACAGTAAGGGTTTCAAATTTCATCTCGTCTCGTTTAGCGTTACAATCATAATTAAAAATGAGGCGAAATGACAAAAACTATTCTTTCTGTTCTTGCTCACCCGGATGACGAATTTTTTGGAATGGGTGGCACGCTCGCGCTCTATGCGCGTAAAGGGTACGATGTATATTATGTCTGCGCCACGCGCGGCGAAGTGGGCACGGTGGATCCCGAGCACATGCACCACTATAAAACCATTGGTGAACTGCGCGCGGCGGAGCTTCGATGCGCGGCGGAGCATTTGGGATTGAAGGATGTTTTCTTTTTAGATTATCGCGATTCGGGAATGCCGGGCATGGAAGATAATAAACATCCGGATGCACAGATCAACCATTCGGTTGATGAAGTGGCTGGAAAAGTTGTCAAATATATTCGCGAACTTAAACCGGATATTGTTTTAACGTTCGACCCGATTGGCGGATATAAGCATCCTGATCACATCCATATTCAACAAGCGACCGTGCTTGCCTTTGAAAAATCGGATGACGCTTCTTTCCACCCTGAAAGCGGATCGCCGTTTAAAGCGTGGGCCTTATACTTCCATGTTTTCCCGCACCGCTTCCTGCGCTTCGTGACACGTCTCATGCCAATTGTCGGTGTGAACCCGCATAAGTTTGGTCGCAACAAAGATATTGATCTCAAAGCCTTGGTCGAGTTTGATTTTCCAACGCACGCAAAGATCAACGTTAGTTCTGTGTCGCAAGTCAAAGCGGAAGCTGGAGCTTGCCACGCCTCTCAAGGCGGAGTCCAGATGCGGCGCGGATTGATGGGCGTCGCGACGCGGCTGATGGGTGAGTACGAGAATTTTATGCGCGCGTATCCGCCAGTCAACGGAAATTCCCGCATGAAAAAAGATTTATTTGATGGGATTTAAAACCTTGCTTAAATAGAAAATATGTTCTATAATTCAATTATCGTTATCCAACTTTAGAAAAGGAGAATAAAATGACTAAGAGAAATGTTGTCCATATTGAAATCCCGACGCGTAACCATGAAGAGTCCATCAAGTTTTATAAAGGGCTGTTTGGCTGGAAGACTGAACATTCTCCAGAAATGCATTACACCACATGGGAAGCAGACGAACATCCAGGCGGCGGGTTCAGTGGTGATTTAAAGCCCGGCGAAGTGCTGATTCACATCAACAGCGACGACATCGAAGCTGACTTGAAGAAAGCTAAATCGCTTGGCGCCACCGTCGTGCGCGAGAAGACAGAAATCCCGGGTATTGGTTGGTGGGGTGTGTTCAAAGACCCAAGCGGAAATATGATTGCTCTTTTTACAAGCATCAACCCCGCAAATAATTAACTACTATTGCGTACGTCCCACAGGCAGTGTTTTGTTCACTGCCTGTGGGACGTTTTATTTAATCAGAAGGAGATAATAAATATGTATGCAATGACTGGAAAACTTACAGTTCATATGGGGAAGCGGAATGCCTTGATTGAAATTTTATTGCGAGCTTCGGATGTCGTGGGTCAATTACCAGGTTGCCGCGCTTATATTGTCACTGAGGATGTTGCTAACGAGATGAACGTTTTGATTTTTGAGATTTGGAGCGATAAAGCGGCGCATGATGCCTCGCTCAAGGATGATCGGGTAAGGTCTCTGATTGCGAAAGCATTGCCACTCATGGCAGGTGCTCCAGACGGTATTGAATTAACGGTTATGGGCGGTTACAGGATTGGTAATTGACAATTTAAAATAGGAAGACCACCTCAAGCCATCTGTTAGCTTTATTAAAATTTGAAATGAATGAATATTCGCCCGAAGTTTTTGTCATCCTTTTCCAGGCGATGATATAACTTCTTGATATGCCCCTGATTCAGGAACCGCAGGACCTTTTTCTTGAGTTGACCGCTGCCTTTGCCTGGAATGATCTCCACCAGTTCGATTTTCTTTTCAATGGCTTCTTCCACAATGCGATTCAGTTCCGCATCGATCTGGTCGCCGCGGTTATAGATATCATGCAAGTCAAGTTTGAGTTTTGCCATTATGTTTTATTATTTTGACTCGGTAAAAAATCAAATGGCGGGCGTTGATTTAGTTTCATCACACTTGCACCCATATCGCCAACATATAATGCAGAAATGGATGCTGTGTCACATCCGAAGTCTTTGAAAATTGTCGAGTGGCAAGCCGAGATAATGCGCCACAGCTAGTTTGATCGGATCGGCGTGAAAGACGCATGCGATGATATCGCGCGGTTTATGTGCGGCACAGATTTTGTCCAATGCGCTGACAACGCGAGCCTGGCATTCATAAAACGTCTCGCCTTCGGGAAATTGTGCGCGGGATGGAGCGTGCTGGATAATCTTCCAGTGTTTGGTCAATCGGAGTGCGGCAAGCGAACGTCCTTGCCACTTGCCGACATTGGTTTCAATCAAGTTTTTTTCAATTTCAAGTTTTAGATTGCGCGTTTCTGCAATAGGCGTTGCGGTTTCAATAGCACGTTCGAGCGGACTTGAATAAATGGCTTTGATCGGAACATCTTTGAGCGCATCAGCCAAATCCTTTGCTTGTTTCTGTCCATGTTCGTTGAGATGGACGTTGGGCAAGTGTCCCGCAAGTTTATGCTTTTTAGTGTAATCGTTCTCGCCGTGACGAATGAGCAATAATAAAGGCATGGTTATTTGATTTTCCGTTTCATCTCTTGAATTTTCTCTTCGCTCATATCAGGAATATTTTCAACTACTGTAATTCCAAGTGCTTTGCGTTGCGCCTCACGCCACGCTTCCAAGCGGGCGGTGACTTGCGCTTCATATCCTTCTTGTGATGGAGAATAAAAATAGGTTCCAAGCAGTCGCTTCGGTAAATATTGTTGCGGAACAAAATGTCCTTGGTGTTCGTGCGGATAAACGTAATCTTTGCCGTGCCCAAGCGCTTCAGCGTCGCGGTTACCATCCATCAGACGGCGCGGCACGGAGATTTGTCCTTCATCTTCGATCTTTTGCATGGCTTTGAAGTATGCGCCCGCGCTGTTGGACTTCGGCGCGGTCGCAAGATAAAGTGTCGCTTCGACGATCGGATAAATACCTTCGGGTAAGCCAATGTAATCAAAGGCTTGCGCGGCAGATGAAGCCACAACGATTCCCATTGGATCGGCAAGGCCGATATCTTCACCGGCTAAAATAATTAATCGCCGGATGATGAAGCGAGGGTCTTCGCCAGCGTATAGCATTTTTGCCAGCCAATATAACGCCGCGTCGGGGTCGGAGCCGCGCACCGATTTGATGAACGCGCTGATCGTGTCGTAGTGTGCGTCGCCATCTTTATCATATAGCACCGCGCGGCGCTGGATCGATTCTTGCGCGACATCCAGCGCGATATGAATGATGCCTTCCTTGTTTGGCGCAGTTGACTCCACTGCGAGTTCAAGCGCGTTCAACGCGTTGCGCGCGTCGCCGCCAGCCACTTCGATTAAATGGGTGCGCGCCTCCGGGTCGAGAACGACGCGCTTGTACCCGTAGCCGCGCTCCTTATCCGCCAATGCGCGATCAATCAGGATGCCGGTCTCTTCTTGATTTAAACTTCGCAATTGAAAGACGCGCGAGCGCGAGATCAGCGCGCTGATAACTTCGAAATAAGGATTCTCAGTCGTTGCGCCAATGAGGGTCACGGTTCCGTTCTCGACGTGGGGCAGGAGCGCATCCTGCTGGGCTTTGTTCCAGCGATGAACTTCGTCAACAAATAGGAGACTTGCTATGTTGTGAAGCCTGCGAATCTCCAATGCTTCCTCGATAATTGCTTTCAATTCAGCTTTGCCAGCCAGGATGGCGGACAACGTAATGAAATGACTCTTGGTGGTATTCGCAATGACTTGTGCAAGTGTGGTCTTGCCTGTGCCGGGCGGTCCCCATAGAATGATGGAAGAGAATAGATGATCCGATTCGATAGCGCGCCGGAGAAGTTTACCCTGACCGACAATGTGTTCTTGTCCGATGTATTCATCCAGCGTGCGCGGACGCATACGCGCCGCTAACGGTGCTTCGTTTTTCATGCGTTCCTGGAGGGCGTGGTCGAAGAGATCAGGCATGATTATTACTGCTTTTTGACTTTGCCGCGATTTGATTTCGAAGGTCTACTCAAAGCAACCGTCATCCCAATTTTGACTTTGTATTCCTTGACCGCAGATGAATCAGGCACTATCTTTTCCCACATGTCCAGCCATTGTTTCGCCCTGTCTGCGTGGCCTTCAAGAAGCGACAAGTCAATTTGAATAGTGGATAAAAATTCAAACTCGGAAAAATGGAGCGATTCGCATTGCATAGCGCCATTAAGTAATTCATGGGCGGCGGCGTAATTCTTGTTATTCATTTCCCTGCGCGCTTTGGCAATAATCCCGAAAAAATAATCCGGGAATTGTGCTATGACTTCATCGAGTATTTTCATTGATTTGTCGAAATTGCCCTGCATCTGGTAAGCGACGGCGAGGTTGTTCCATAGGCTGGGGCTGTTGGGATGTTTTTTTATGGCATCTTCCAGGATTTGCTCGGCCTTGGCGCCGTCTTCATTTTTGAGAGCATCCTGTGATTGAAGATAAATATCCATAGCGGCTTTGGGGAGATTATTCCTTGGTTCGCCGTTGACTTCAAACCCAAACATTAATAGCTCTTGCCATTCTCCTCTGATCCACATACGTGTCGGTCCGTTGGGAAGGTGTTTGTTTTTTGAAAGCATTTGAGCTGCTTCAAGTCGTAATTGATCTGAACCTTTCTGTCCAAGCGCGAATTCTTTTGCTGCCGCACATAACTCTTCATTATTTGAGAACCCGGCTAGGCCGATCAAAAACTGGCGGGAGAATGAGTCCTGGCGTTGAAACAGAACCGGCGCAAGCTGGATGATTTCTGGATGGTTATTGATGAAGTTTTTGATGAATTTTTCTGCATATTTCCCGGAACTGCTTAGTCCGCTTTTTATTTCCTGGTTTAGAGAGGGAAACCAGTAAGCTAGCGTGAAAGCCCATGCCCCATTGCGTTCATGTTTCGGAAGACGGATATCGTTTAGGTTCTCGAGCGCGAATTCAAAATCAGGGTCAAGTTCAAGAGCCTCGTTCCACAATTCCTTGGCTTTTTTTTCATTGCTTTGATTGGCATATGCCACGGCGACAAGATGGTAAAACAGCGGGCTGACATATTCATCGCTGAGTTGTTTTTCTGCTTTGACTCTGGCGTATAGCTCAAGCAAACCATTATCATCGCCGATGAAGCCAAGGGTCTCGCTAATCTTTGTCCATTTATCGGCGGCAGACTCCTCGGACTTTTTTAATCTTTCTACAACTTCTCTTGCTTCGATTTCTTTGCCCTTGATATAAAGCATCCGCGCGTAGTTGGCAAGCGCGTGGATGTTATCCGGCGATATTATGAGTGCCTGCTGGCAGATCTGAATGGCTTTTGATAAATTTCCCTCCAGATAATGAATTTGCGCCAAATTATTAATAACAGGAGTAAATGTAGGATATTTCGCACGTACTTGTTCTGCAAGTCGTTGCCCCTGATAATATAGCTGATGGTCGAGTGCGTATCGAACTTCATCGTGTAACACCATAAGTTCATCTAAAAACTGCATCTCTGTAATATTTGGTTCGGCTTCTTCCATAAGGGTGCTCTCAAGAGCCTCTACGGTTTTGCGTACATATGGGGCTTCATCGTGATCGGGCCAGCGGCGTAAAAAGTCAGTAAAGATTTTTCGTGCTATGCCCATGCGGCTATTCATCATATAGGTAGTGGCGGTAGCAAGAGCGATATCAGGGTCGTGCTTGTTTGCGGCATAAAGGGAACGACAAATTGATTCTAGTGCATAATAATTTTCTGTTTCTGTATAATAATTATAGGCGGCCATCAGCAGGATTGGATTCTCGCGATATTTTGCTTCGAGATCGTGCAAAATATCGCCTGCAGTCTCGTAGTCGCCTTCCTTCATTTTGGATTCAATCTGCTCGATGCCTTTGAGCAAACGGCGGGGCGGAGTAGGGCCGGTGTACTTCAAGGATTTTTGTTTGGACATGGGCCAATTATAATAGTGAATGTCGAAGATGCAGTTTCATGAAACACAAACTTCTTCCAAATACAAGGTGGAGGAAAGGGATATTGCAAAAGGACACGGGCACAACAAAACTGCGATCTTTGTTGCTGATATAAGAAGTTGCTTGTCCAAGCATATGTTTATGATGGACTGAATGTTGTGCCAGTACGATAATATCCTCGTACTGGCTTCAGTCATCCGCCCGGGTTTTTGAGATAAAACCATTGCAATTTGTTCTGACCATCTTGTTATCCGATGCCTTCGACGTGCGCTTCATAATGACGGGAGTGGCAAGATGCAAGATACCCTTCTACTTCGCACTGCGGATAAACCTGCGCAGGTCATAATCTTGCTAGAAACTCAGCTGGGCGTAAGACGGGAATCTCTTCAAAAGGATTTAATTCCAACAAGTCAGAATCGCCGGAAACGATACAGTCTGTTGGTGTGGCGAGCGCGGCCTCGAGGACCTTGTCGTCTTTAGGGTCGCGGCAGGCAGTTACCTTACGGCTGGGAGTTACCAGTTCGCCGCGCAGGCGAATCAGATTGACCAGCGCAGTGATATCATCTGGCTCAATATGGTATTTGGTCCGGAATTGAACGCGCCCAAGCACGTCAATGATCTCGACTACAAGGTCCGTTGTGTAAATGGCCGTAAAGCGTCCATCACGCAAAGCGCGCAGAACATCGCCTGTTGTTCCCTGATTATGGATAAGTGCACTTACAAAAACCCCCGTGTCAATCACGGCGTGCATCAGCTATTCTCGTTTTGCCGCTTTGATGTCTGCGGCAATCTCTTCTTCGCTAAATTCCGCGTTCACTTTAGCGAGACGATCCCAAACTCTGTTGAACTGCGCCAAAACTTCGCTTTCCTGCATTTGCTGGAAGCGCAGATAATCTTCATAAGGGATTAGCGCTGCCTCCGGGCGGGATCCGCGTGTCAAAACAAGAGGCATGCGTTTATTAATCACATCATCAAAAAGCGGGCGGAATTTGCGCTGGAGCTCGGTTACACCGATAATTTTTTGCACTACAGTCTCCTTTCTATGTATTGTAATACATAGTATATCACATATCTGCCGATGTATATGCCTGTGCGGCCAGGGGTGTGCACGCAAAAGGTGTCAGGCGGCGAGTGGCAAAAGTGAGCGGGCGGATACCAATGTTTGCCAATTGCCGCTCAGCCAGGCAGCACGAGCTTTGGCGGTCAGAATGGCGCCGTCCAGATTCCATTGTGCGCCGGGCAGCTTGAGGCGCTGAGTTACGATCTGTTTGCAACCGCTTTCAATGGTGCCACTGCCGATCACCAAACCTTGTGCACGAAATTGAGCATAGCGCATGCGCTCGATGTTGTTGCTATAGTAAGTGAGGGACTGTTTGGCCAGGAGGGATTTTTTGGCAAGCGACTGGCAGGCTTGGATGACTTGCTCGACTCTGCCCTGCCATAGATCTTCGCTGACTACGTCCAACCAAGCATGACGTTCATCCAAGTTGGGGAAGACCTCTTCGGCGATTCGTTTCAGGCGTTCTGCCGCGTGGTACCAGTCCACAATTTGAATCGCATGGGGAAAATATTGGGTCACCAAATTCCAGATCCACACTGCGCCGTCGCAGACAAAGACCAGCAGTCGGGCGCGGTCGGCGCCGACCGCACAACCCGTGGCCCATAGCAATTTGCCAAACTCGTCGGCAGGCTTAATGTCACAAAAGTAGCGTTTGTTTTTGGCGCGCAAGACGGTCCCTGCGCGTTGAGCCTTGTTCTTCTGCCGAACCGAACGCTGGCGAGGGGGCACAATTTCTCCCTCGTACCAGCAACCGGCCTTCAAATCCCGCCAATTTTCCCGTCCTTCGGCCGCTTTTTCCTGCTCGGCGCGAGGTTCAATCCGCACCTTGGCAGCATCGAACGAGCCGTACAGGATTTCCGCTGCAGGCATACCCCTTTGTTCCCGCTTCTGCAGACTGGCCTCATTCTGCGTGCCTTGGATCAATTCCAGCTCTGCCTTTCGTTGCAGCTCTCCCATGTTCTCGGTTTCGTGACGCACGGTATTCTCCGATACTTCAAACAACAAATATTCCTTTAGCCATTTCCGGCTATCCTCAAACGCCTTGTTGATCCCACTCAACGCAATCAGATGAGCTAATCCAGCCGTGACCTTGCCCGGTTCAATGCCCAAGCGTTGGTCCACCGGCGCTCGTCCCGCTCCACACTGGCAGCCCGCATAATAGGCTCGCACATAGGTTACTTTCCCAAACACCGACCAGATCGTCGCCTTCCGCTCTCGTTGATATTTTAACTTGTCCCCACAGGCACACCTGATCTCTGCCTCCCTTTCTCCATCTTCATTCTCCAAGTAGCATCTCAGAGCTCCTTGCCCAATTTCCCGCAAGCCTTCCCGCAACGCCATTTCTACCTCCCCGATGCGCTCTGGCCCCGATCCTTCCTCGGCGATCGCTTCTTGCACCACTTCTGCCAATTTCTGCGCTATCAGGTTTATCTTTTCAATGTTATATTTCATCGCGAGCCTCCAGTAGGTTGGTTTTGTCGTCAAACACTACTATCCTACCTGAGGCTCCCTTCTACGACAACCTTTGCGTGCACACGGCCAGGGCAATTGCATCTTAATTGCCATCCGCCAGGACTTTGAGCAGATAGTCTTCGCGCAAAGCCGCTTGAAGTTGTTTTCCGTGAATGCCGACCTTTGCTGTTTTCTCCTGTTTGAGCAAGTTGAGAGCAATGTGGCGCGGGACGGCAAGGTTTTCAGGGGCCTGATCTTTGCGGACGCGGCTGTGATCTTCCTGCATGGCCACATCCAGAACCCAATGCAGTTCATTCTCGATGGCCCAATGTCGACGGCAGACCTGCAAAATACGCTGGGCATTGCTGGGTAGCGAGGAAATGTAGTAGCGAACCTGCCGGGTTTCCACTCCGTCGATGATCCGGGTGCTAATGATCATGGCAATGCTTTTCAAGCCAGCCCAATTATGATGATTCCGGATGAGCTTCAAATAGCCTGAGTGGGAGGTACACCAGCATTCCCGCACTTCAATCCGACCATGACCTTTGCTGGTGGTTTTGGCATGCTCCAGGGACGTATATTTGAAATTCAGCTCCTGGTCCACTCCAAACAACATGGACAGATCCTCATATAGATGACCCTGGTTCTCTTTCACGCTCAAAAGATAATCCGCCTCCGCCTCCTGAATGCTTTGGGCAATCTCCCGCTGCGTGCCCATGGTAGGGCAAACACCTACCACTTTGGCGTCGATGGTCACGATACAGCCAGAAAGCGCCAGCATTTTGAGCAATTCTGGGATGGCCGTGATCTCATTCGACTTTTCATCGACTTTGCGCTGACCCAGAACCAGGTGATTCTCTTCCGCCCAGGCACTGACCATATCAATCGCCCGTTTGCCGAGCCGCGCAGACACTTGCCGTCAATATTGACAATTTGTCCCTGAGTGATTTCCCAAACTGCTTGCACCCATTCATAGAACGCAGCCTGAAATTGCTCCGCATCCAGCAGCGAGAACACTCGCCCGAAGGTGTCGTGCGATGGAATCCCGTTCGGCAGTTCCAAAAACGTCTTCAGCCAGACCAGCTTGCTATTCCCAAACATCTCGATGTCCACCCAGCCCTCCGCTCCGCAAATCACCCCACACAAGGCGATCGCTATGATGTCGATCAGTTTGTGATCTTTCGTCCGATCTATCCGCGGGTCCCGGACTTTGCCAAAATGCTCCTCGATCGCTTCCAACGGTTTCTTGGCCAAGGCTACCTCCATAGAGTTAGCCAGTTGTACCTCAGTTTTACCTCAATTTAGATGCGATTGCCCTGCCTGTGCGGCTGATTTGCAAGCAAAATGCGCTTTATATAGAAGAGTAGGGGAAAAATGGCAAACTTACGGTGCAATACTTCGTGTAGCATGTCTTGGTGTTTCAAGAACCTCCTTCACAAAAAGAATCGTTCGTTCATTGTGTAATCGTCTGCGTTCGAGCGCGGCTTCGACAACTTCGCGCAGTTCCGCTTTGCCTGCTAAAATAGCAGAGATGGTAACAAAATGACTTTTGGTGGTGTTCGCAATGACTTGTGCCAATGTGGTTTTGCCGGTGCCGGGTGGTCCCCACAAAATGATGGATGAAAAAAGTTTATCGGCTTCGATGGCGCGCCGCAGAAGTTTTCCTTCGCCGAAGATGTGTTCCTGCCCGATGTATTCTTCCAATGTCCGCGGCCTCGTACGCGCCGCAAGTGGCGCTTCGGTCTTCATGCGTTCCTGCAAGGCGTGGTCGAAGAGATCGGGCATGAAAGGATTCTACCATTACCTTCCCCCTTTATCCGCCGATAAGCTTGGCGGTAGCCGCCGAGCGGGTATGAACATCAAGTTTTTCAAATATTGCTTTCAAGTGCCGCTTTACGGTATTTGTCGTTACGAACAACTGCTCTGCAATTTCCTTGTTTGTAAAACCCTGAGCCAGCAGATTTAATACCTCACGTTCACGGTCAGTCAGTGTGCTCAATTTACTGTAAGACTGGTGCATCAGCCTGGTTTCTTCGACCAAGCGGCGAAACGCGGCGCGGTCGAAAGCCTGTTTCTCGATGTATGCGGATATCGAATACTCCGAATAAATGCGTTGAATTTCCTCCGGCTCAACAATTCCACTGACAACAATCGTGGGGATCATATCGGCATGTGTAGTAGCGAGCAGTTTGTAGCCGTCCAGATTTGGATCACTTAAATCTTTATCCTGGGCTGCGGTGATGGGCCCCTGCAAAGACAAATCAATAATTGCCAGTGCAAATTTATCCCTGCGAAGACAGCCAATCGCATCGCCAAAACTTGCACACGCCCGTACTTGAAACCCGGCATCGCTCAAGAGTTCTTCGAGAATGCTTCTCCATCCGGCATCATCTTCCACGACCAGCGCTTTTTCATCAGGACGTTTTAACGGATTGGCTTGTCCTTTTATGAGGGAGGATTTAGCAGTTGCGGTTGGGGCAGAAACCGGGGCTGCCAGAGGGGGAGGACTTACCAGGATACGGTAAATGATGTCGCGAAACTGACTACGGTGGAAACTTTCCTTCCGCAGAAAAGTGAATGCACCGTAATCCGTAAGTGCGGTGACTGCGAGTTCTACAGTCGCAAAGCCGGTTAATAGAATTGCACGGCAATTCGGATCGAGGCGACGGACTGCATCCAGCACACGCAAGCCATCATAATTATTCTGATTGCTGGGAGAAAGCGAAAGATCCAGAACAGCGAGCCGATGTGGTTGGGCCTTGAGACTGAGAGTTGCTTCTTCCAGGTTGCCGGCGACATCCACTTCCAACCCGCAATCGGTGAGGATCTCACTTAGGATTTGTTGCCATGAGCGGTCGTCTTCGACCACCAGCGAGCGAAGGGTCTGTACCATTAGGGTCTATGCTCCACAGATGGCAGGCGTAATCGAAATGTTGTGCCGTGCTGGCCGTCACTCTCAACTGCAACAGATCCGCCAAGACGTGTCATCAAGGTCTTAACCCACCACAAGCCAAATCCTAATTTCCCCGGATGTGTACCGGTGCGACCGGAAAAATTTAATTCAAAGATTTGAGCGTGCAGTTCTTGTGAAATTCCGGGGCCACTATCCGTAACGGTTATTTCCAACCACTCAGGTCCGGAGATGCCATGAATAACGATTAATCCATTTCCATGCATTGCGGAGATTGCGTTTTCGATCAGGTTTCTGAATACAAATGTGAGACTCTGTCCTCCAGCTATTACCGTCGGTAAGTCGTTCAGCCCATTTGATTCGATCTGAACCCCCACCGGTAATTGCGCGGCCTGAATGGCATCCGCCACGAGAGAGGCGATATCAACCTTCTCCATACGGATGGGACGCAGATGCGAAAGATTTTCCTGCACAATCTGCATGGCTTCCATCGCGCTGTGTTCGATCTCGTTGAGGTTGTTGGCGAGGTATGAATCTGTATCGAGGATCTGACGATACTTATCCTGAATGGCTTGAACGCGCACCGGTATGGTGCCCACTTTATTGTTCATATTGTGCAACAAGTTTGCAGAAATATCACCTACGGCGGCAAATGCCTCGGCTGTCCAATGCCGTTCCTGAGAAGTACGCAACGCTTGCTGATCCGCCTCGTTTTGCACAGCCAACACGGCATAGTAAGCCAAGCAGGTGAGAACTTTTTCATCCCACTCTGATTCGGCGTTCCGCCCAGCATCCGCATCTGACCTGAATACGCTGAATGCGCCTAAGGTATGGTTGTCATTACCAGTGAGCAAAGGAACGATCAAAGTATGTAACCAATTTGGCGCATCGTTGGAATTCTTTGGATCACCATGAGCACTTTGACTTGTGTCATTTGTCGTAATAGTTTTTTTGCGCAGGATCGCCTGTCTAATTAAATTTTCGTGTTCCTGTGGCGGGATTTTTTCAGCGAGATGCGGGTCGCCGTTGAATGCGGTCAAGGTCAATTTATCATCCGTTATAAGCCAGATCGCGCTCGACGAGGAATTGAGCAAATCGTTAGCAACGGCCGCAAGATGATCCAACACGATCTGGCATGGTTGCGATAGAAGCAGCTGGGCGATTTCCTGCAAGGCATCGAGCAGACGGACTTCTTGTATAGCCGTGATTGCATACGTTGCAAGGGATTGCAACATGTGATTGTCATCTTCGGAGAAGGCTCCCAGACTCGGGCTTTCCAGATTAAGAACACCTTCCAGGCGTCCACTTGCATTGATCAAAGGCACAGCCAGTTCCGAACGCATTTCCAACCTGGAATCAAGCGGATAATATATTTTTGACCACGGTTCCTGTTGCAGGTCCGGAATGAGCAAAGGTACCCGGGTGCGTGCAACATAAGCCATGATGCTATTTCCATCTAATGGCAAATTTTCAATCAATGGGCTTTTAAATTGCAACCCGCTAACCGCCCGGGTGACAAGAAACTCACCGTTCTTGTCGAGAAGTCGAAATATTCCATAATGGGCATTCGTGATTTCGAGGGCCAATTGCAGAATGGAATCAAGCGTCTCCTCAAGACGTAGGCGGGATGAGATCAATAAACCAGCCCGGCGAAGTTGATCTAATTCCTCATTTTTGCGAGTCAAGTCTCGCCTGATTCCGGCGAGACGCTGCGAATGGTAGATTGCCATCGCGGCCTGATTTACAAAATTATCGAGCATGAGTTGTTCGAGATTGGTGAACTGGCGATCTTCATGCAGGTAGATATATAGTATTCCCACAGCTTGTTCCGCAACAATCAAAGGAAAACACGCAACGGCTTTTACTCCCAATCTGGCATAATAAGGATGGATGTCCAGATCAGACTCTTCATAGGAAAAGGAACGGCGGCGGCGTTTGATCGTCCGCATGCCCATGCCATGTGGACGCGGCGCATCATCAGGTGTGTCCGTCTCTGCATCATGTTTTCGTTCCGCCGGTTCGGCAGATACGCGGTTTTCTTTATCAAATATGCCGGTGGCCTGATCATAGGTATAAATCACTGCGGATGAACCGGGGACAACTCGAATTGCACTATCCACGATCAACTGAAGGCTCAAACCATTTTGTCCAGCATCATCGGCGCCAATATGGTTAATCGCATTGCTGATCTGATTCAGGCTCGCCAGTGCTTCAAGCAGACGCGGGTCCGTTTCTTCAGAGGATGGGAATGGTTGTGTCTTCATGTCAAATACCGCTCGACCAGGATTTAACAACGATTTTCTCATTTCTTCGCTATCTTCGCAAGTTCTGGTTTACCCAAATTAGATAAGCCGGGAACGATGAAAAAATAATGGTATGCTGACACTAACTCAGAAAGGATTGGCAAGAGCAAAAGATGATAATAACAGGGACATGCGATTTTATGGGAAAGGCCGAGGGATAGCCTCGGCCTTTCCGTCTCAAACTTCCTCGGAGTTGGTTTCGATTTGGATCAGCAGTCAAAATATAGGGCGAATTCGTGCGGGGTGGGGCGCAGGCGAATCGCATCTACTTCATTGACACGCTTGTATTTGATATACTCATCGAGCACATCCTGGGTGAACACATCGCCCTTGAGCAGAAATGCATGGTCGGCTTCGAGTGCGTCGAGAACTTCCGTGAGAGAGCTGGGAACCTGCTTGATCAATTTCTTCTCCTCGGCAGGCAGTTCGTACAGATCGCGATCCTGCGGTTGACCGGGGTCGATCTTGCTTGTGACACCGTCCAAGCCGGCCATCAGGATGGCTGCAAACGCAAGGAAGGGATTGCAGGATGGATCGGGTGCGCGAAATTCAACGCGCTTGGCCTTGGGATTGTTTGTCACGGGAATGCGGCAGATCGCAGAGCGATTGCGCTGTGAATATGCAATATTGACTGGCGCTTCATAACCCGGCACAAGACGTCGGAAGGAATTGGTGGTGGGGGAGGTCAGGGCCAGCAGGGCAGGAGCATGCTTGAGCACTCCGCCAATATAGTACTTTGCGGTTTGTGAAAGGCCGGCATATCCCTTTTCATCAAAGAAGACATTGGTGTTGCCTTTCCAAAGTGACGAATGAACATGCATGCCGGAACCGTTATCACCAAACAATGGCTTGGGCATGAAAGTGACTGTCTTTCCATTCTGGCGGGCAACATTTTTGATGATGTATTTATACAGGAGGAGGTTATCAGCCATGCGGGTAAGCGTGGTAAAGGTCATGCTCATTTCGCTCTGACCCGCCGTGGCAACTTCATGATGGTGCAGATCCATCTTGACGCCCACTTCTTCCATGGCAAGCATGAACTTGGATCGTAATCCCTGCAGGGTGTCTGTAGGTGGCACGGGGAAGTAACCGCGTTTTGGTAGGATTTGACCGCCCAACCCCGGACGATCCGAACGGTTGCTGCTCCACCAAGCTTCTTCACTTTCAATCGAATAGGAGGCTTCATTGCTGTTGGACGAATACCGAACACCGTCGAAGATGAAGAATTCCGCCTCGGGTGCGAAGTAGGCCGTATCGGCAATACCGGTGCTCTTGAGGTAAGCCTCCGCCTTGAGAGCTACATAGCGTGGATCCCGGCTGTAGGCTGCAAAAGTGAATGGATCGTACACGTTGCAGCTTAGAACCAGCGTGGGAATCTCTGCCGTAGGATCAAGAAAGGCAGTATCGGGATCGGGCTTCAGGAGCATATCGGACTCATGAATCTCCTGAAAACCGCGGATGGACGAACCATCAAACGGAATTCCCTCCTCGAAAAACTCTGCAGTGAGACGATGAGTAGGCATGGTGAAATGCTGCCAGGTGCCCGGTAAATCAATGAAGCGCAAATCCACTAGCTTAGTGTTTTTGCTCATCTCAAGAACTTCTTTAATGGTCTTTGCCATGATATACATCTCCTTGAAAATTCTGTTTGGGATTAATTGCTATTGACTTGCGAATTATAGGGTTTGAAATATGAGTACGTCTATTCCCCGAACGGGTAGTGTTTCCCTGAATTAAAAACTCGTTCAGCTCCTAGTAACTTGCTAAATACTTTTTGAGTTCCCAGTCGGTTACCTCGAGCCGATAATCCTCCCATTCGAGGCGCTTGGCGTTGATAAAGACTTCGTGAGTATGGGTCCCAAGTGCATCACAGATGACTTCATCCTTCTCCATCGCTATCAGTGCTTCATTCAGGGATGTAGGTAGTACATCCTGCGACGAATAATTGGCCTTATCAAGCAAATAGATGTTTTCTTCCGTAGCTTCCGAAACAGGCAAATCACGCCGAATCCCATCTAATCCAGCCGCCAACATGACTGCAAAGGCAAGATACGGGTTGCAACTTGGATCAGGACAACGCAGTTCTAGACGCGTAGACCCACTCTCCACTGCACGGGGCACGCGGATAAGTGCGGAACGATTTATCCGTGCCCAACTGATGTAAATAGGTGCTTCATAACCCATGACCAGGCGTTTGTACGAATTTACCAACGGGGCAAGGATGGCGCACATGCCGCGTGCATGGGCCAACTGCCCGGCGATGAATTGTTTGGCGGTTTTCGAAAGCCCATGGGCATCGCCTGGATCTGAAAAAGCATTTTTGCCATTGGCGGTGTATATAAGACTTTGGTGTACATGCATCCCGCTGCCATTGATGCCGCGGATCGGCTTGGGCAGGAACGTGCAATACAGACCATTCTGCTGGGCGATCACTTTCAATGCCACGCGCAGCGTGACCGCGCTGTCCGCGGTCGTCAGTGCATCAGAATAACGGAAGTCAATCTCCTGCTGGCCGTCGGCTCCTTCGTGATGCATAGCTTCTACTTCCAAGCCGAGTGCCTCGAGCGTAGTTGTCATCTGACGCCGTAGACCCGCTGCCATATCCGCTGGCGCGTCAAAATAACTGGCGCTATCGTGCGGCACAGGGGGTATCAGAACTCCCATCCGCGTTTGGTTTAAGAAGGAAAAATTCAAGCTCGGGGCCGGTATTAAATCCGAAACCCATCTGAGCGGCACTATTAATTACCCGCCGCAGGATCGAACGTGGGTCTCCCGGGAATGGCTGGCCATCAGGCGTATAAACGTCGCAGATCAGGCGCGCCGTAGCTTCCTCGCTGGTAAGCCAGGGGATGATTACAAAAGTGGAGGGGTCCGGCCGTAAATGCATATCGCTCTCGGCCACGCGCGCAAAGCCGTCGATTGAAGAACCGTCAAACCATACGCCGTAGTCGAGGGCAGATTTCAACTCGTGTACAGGTATGGTAACGTTTTTGACCATACCTACCACGTCAGTGAATTGTAAATCAATGAACTTAATATGGTTCTGTTCCGTTTGCGCGACAATATCTGCAGTTGAGTGAGCTGAATTATTCATGGTTGCCCTTCTCGTACTTCAAAACGATTCTCATTGACTCTTGCCACAACCAGCAATCATTGGTTATTAGTGATGAAGATATTGTAACGCCAAAGCCAGCACAACCAGCCCGCATATAATCCCGACTGCAATTAAAGCGCCGCGGATGATCTGCATTTGCGTGAAGGATAGAGCAGACCCAGAAGAGCTGCTCATTTTTTCCAGAACCGATAGGTCTGTATTCTCAGGATGATCGAGAGCCTCAATCAAGGCAGGCATATCCGGATAACGCTCATCGGGATCTCGCGCCAGGCATGTAGCAACAATCGCAGCCACCTGAGGAGAAACGGACGGGTTGACTCGGTCGAGGCGAAGAGGCGTACCGTTCAAATGTTGCGCCATGATGGCCATAGTGCTATCGCCTGTAAATGGCGTTTTCCCCGCGAGCAATTCATACATAATCGTCCCGAGGGCGTATATATCGGTCCGCCGGTCGCCTCTCTTACCATCAATTTGCTCGGGAGCCATGTAATCGGGAGTGCCCGCCATGGCACTCAGATTCGAGTAAGTCACGCGATGAGTGCTTTTCGTGAGGGCTAGGCCAAAATCAATGATGATCGGCTGATCATCACTTGTTACCAGAATATTTTCAGGCTTCAAGTCGCGATGGATAACTTCATTTTCGTGGCAATAAGCAAGGCCATCAGCAATTTTCCGGACTAGGGCAAGCGCTTTATCCGGAGGCAATGGGGCGGAAGATTCGATCAAAGCTCGGAGAGACCGTCCCTCTACAAATTCCGTGACCAGGAAAGGTATGCGGTTGTATTTTCCCGAGTCCAAACCTTTGAGAATGAAAGGATGTTTGAGTGTATTCATCACGGTCAATTCGCGCTGGAAACGCTCGAACGTGGCTGGATCTCCAAGTATGGATTGATCAGGAATGTTAATCACCACATCACGATGGTTAACAAGGTCGAAGGCCCGATAGGTGTCGCTCATACCTCCCTGGGCCATGTGAGCTTGTATCTGATAGCGGTCAAACTGATCTCCGACTTGCAGCATCTTGCCGGCAATTATAGCATAGGTGCTCATAATACTAATTTCCTCAGGTTTTGAATCCAGTGGAGGCCACTCTCTTTGTGGGGTTTCGGTTCGGTCGAAGCCGGGACTAGTTTATGTAAATGGAAGACGACGACTGAAGCGTTATCGTCTGTTTCGTGTCGGAGAGCCAGATCTATGAGATTTCGGCTGATCACCTCCGCCGAATGTGGTTTGCTAGCGATCCGGCCAAATTCTTCATCCTCAACCACGGACCAAACGCCGTCGGAACATAATACCAATCGATCGTCCTCTTTAACCTTTGCTGCGCAATATCAGGCTGGACAAACAAGTCTGTACCCACCGACTTGGTTAGCATGGAACGCTGTGCATGGGTGCGCAGTTTGTCTGGAGAAATTAACTTCGAGCGAACCATCTCGCCTACGGTTGTATGATCGGCAGTCAGGCACACGGAGCGGCCCTCACGGATCAAATAGGCGCGGCTGTCACCTACATGGGCCAAATACAACATTTCACCTAAAACATAGGCAGCCGTAAGAGTCGTGCCCATCCGGCTAGGGCCCATTTGCTGAGCCTTTTGATACACTCGCAGGTTGGCGATTTCAACCCCTCGCTGTAACACTTTGGGGATTGAGTTGCCATTCTCCGCAGCAGCTAACGTATTGGAAAAAGATTCCAATGCTAGCAAACTGGCCACTCGACCATGTTCATAACCGCCCATGCCATCTGCGATTGCAAAAAGCAAACCCGATCCGACAGGATGTTCATGATCAGGCAGGTGGATGGAGTCCTGGTTATCATTGCGAACTGGTCCAGTGACACTCAGGCCACCACTTTCAATTTCTGGAATGTACTTTCTCAAGAGGAGGCGCTCCTGTTTCAGGTTGTGCTGGCCCATAAAAGAATGGGCTTGTGTCTGTGCGTAATCAAACCTAACAGCCCACGAACTGCACAATTCTCGAGGTGCAGTTCGTGGAATCACATGGTTTAAAGTTGGTCCTGATGAAGAACAAACTTATTCCTTAGAAGTCATCTCGTGCGCCGCCGGGACGATTGCTTGTCCCTTTTGGCCACTGGTAATCAGCAGATACACCACACTGACAATGAGCCAAAGACCCGAGATGCCCAAGGCAAGGTAGGTTTCCTGTGCAGTCGAACCACCGGTGATGATGCCGACGATGAAGATGGTGAGCACCAAGATGAGGTTTCCGATCAACCCCAGAATCGGCAGGGTGGCGTGCTTGAAGAAACTGAAGTCAGCCTTTCCACTGAAAGCGACAATCGTCAGGCCACAGATCAGAGCGTAAAGAATGAAAGTACCCAGATTGGATGCCAGTGTAATGCCGGTCAAGGCTACAACCCCACCCAGAGTGCCGATTGTGCCGATCACACCCGAGACAATGATCATAATGATGATGCCCATCATGGGAGTGGCATATTCATCGTGCAACAGACCCATGATATCGGGCATTTCCGCGTCCTGAGCCATGGCAAAGCTGATGCGCACGCCAGTGTTCATGGCCGCTAGGGTGGTGCCCACAATTGCGATCACTACAGTTGCAGCAATCACGAGCATGAAGGCAAATCCGTTGCCGCCCAGGAAGACATTCCCAATCTGGATGGCCATATCGCCAATGGGGGCGCCGGAAGCGGCGGCAGCGGCGATGCCCTTCAAAGTTCCATCAGCAGAGACAAGTTTGTCACTTAATGCATAGTTGGCCGCGAAGTACTCGAAAAGGTAAGCAAACAAGCCTTGAATCACAAGCGCCAAAATCACAGCGCGCGGAATATCCTTCTTGGGATTCTTGGCTTCAGCAGCAAATGCTGTGGAAGATTCGAAACCGACCAAGATTAGGATCGCAATCGTGCCCTGGAAGAGCAAGCCGCCCAGATTATGCGGGAGAACAATGGAAGTGATCGCCGGATGATACCAGCCAGTTGGCGAAACACCCAGAGGATTCTGGACACGGAATATAATTGCCAGGATAGAGAAGACGATCAGGGATACAAGCTGAATCACATTGATGACGACCGAGGCAACCGTTGAACCAGTGACACCGCGTAGGGCGATGTAGCCGACCGCGATCGAGAACAACCAGGCAACCACAATCTGCTGCCAGATCGGCATGGCATAGCCAAACACGCCGAGAATATAGGTCACCAGCACAGCAAAGAAAGCCACCATCACGCCGGGATATACCCAGTAAAACAAATGTGCCGCCCAACCCGTGATGAACTTGGAGATGCGCGCCCAGCGGCGGTGACTCGGTTCTTCGCGGTCGAGGAAAGCTTTCTCGGCAAAGTAATAGGCGCTACCTGTGCCGGCCTCCGGGTACCTGCCGGCCAGCTCAGCATAGGCAAAGGCCGTCAAAAAAGCCACGATCAAGGCGGCGACTATACCTGTCCACATATCCTTGGCCGTGCTGTTACCGGCTATATCTGTGTTGGCGGCCTGCAGTTGGAAGGTCATCCACAGGAAGGCGCCGGGCGCGATGAGCGCCATCGCGTTGACGGTAACGCCCGTCAGCCCAAGTGTCTTTTTCATACCAGTCGTTTTTGATGGGGTAGTCATTTTTTTCATCCTTTCATAAAATGAATTTAGCCATAAGGTTGACTACATTCTATAGGATGATACCAACTACGCGCTAGTACCCAATGGGAGTATCTTGAATATGAAAACAGAAGCAAACCTTGTTATTCAGGTGATCTGATTTGGAGAAAACTACCCAAATGGAGCATTAGAAACAGCGCCCTTTTACTTTGATAATTCTAGAAGCAACTCCTTCATAGAACCGATTTGCAAAACTATATTTGCAAGTCGGTTAGAACGGTCGCGAATTTTTTATTATTCAGTTGCAAAACTCTGCTCTTCTTGCGCCCCGTGGAACAACGCGAACAAATGTATTTTTCCAATCTATCACTAAGTTGAAGATTTTCTGTGCCTCCTCCACCTGTTGGTTTTGTTTGAGTTCCTCCGAATAAATCGTTAGTAGATGACGAAGGTTTTTCAAATCGTTTTCGTCAACTGCCTGTACCTCCACCTTTGCTCCTTTTGCCAGTCGGCGCTGAATGGAAGCCTAGTCGAAATTCAGATGTAGTTGCAATCTTCATTAATTCAAAAGGATAATGCCAAATGCAATGATGTTTTCTAGCCAATCCATGATGAAGGCGCTGGCGCAGTTTTTTTGGATGAAGATGGAATTACAGTTAACGTGGCTTTGGATTTCAGCGTCCTAACAACATAGAGTTCCATAATAAGGGTGACTGTGGGCAAGGAAATAATTTTACGCATTGACTAGACAATCTTAGAGATGTAAAATGGACTTGTTTTTTTGAATAAGTAAAGTCATGACCAACTAAAAAATTCTCATTAAAAAATTAAAATAACGATCTTAGAATGGCCAGTTATTGTGACTGATCTTGCTGCCGAAAACCTTGTTCACTAAAAGGAAATATTTATGCCATCCTCACTATCCCTTCGTTATGGTGCCAATCCCCAGCAGGCAACCGCGCGAGTTTTCATGCCGGACGATTTCGAATTGCCCATTACAGCCTTAAATGGAGCGCCCGGATATATCAACTTGTTGGATGCGCTCAACTCATGGCAGCTGGTTCGCGAACTCAAATCCGCGCTCAATTTGCCCGCCGCAGCTTCATTCAAACATGTCAGTCCGGCGGGGGCTGCCGTTGCTATTCCGCTATCGGATGAGCTCAAGAAGGGCTATTTTGTAGATGACCTTGAACTCTCGCCTCTTGCCACTGCTTATGCACGCGCCCGCGGAGCGGACCGCTTGTGTTCATTTGGCGATTGGATTGCATTATCTGACAGGGTGGATGAATCTACTGCACGACTGATTGTGCGTGAAGTGTCGGATGGAGTCATCGCGCCTGCCTATGAACCTGCTGCATTGGAACTTCTCAAGAACAAAAAGCAAGGGAAATACGTCATCGTTCAGATCGATCCAACCTACGAGCCATCCTCAATGCAGGAAACCCGCGATGTGTTTGGTGTTCGTTTGGAGCAGCACCGTGATGACCGCCTTGTCACGCCTGGCGATTTCACCAACATCGTGACCGTCGAAAAGGATTTGCCCGCATCTGCCCTGCGCGACCTGACCATTGCATGGATCACGCTCAAATACACCCAGTCCAATTCCGTTTGTTTTGTGCTCGATGGTCAGGCAATCGGCGTAGGGGCGGGCCAGCAGTCGCGTGTCCACTGCGTGCGCCTCGCGGCTCAAAAAGCAGACTTATGGTTTCTGCGCCAACATGCGTCTGTTTTGGAGCTTCCGTTTAAACCATCCATCAAACGTCCCGACCGAGATAACGCCATTGACCAGTTCCTGCGCGAAGATGTGACGCCTAATGAAAAAGCAGATTGGGAAAATATCTTCGTTCACACCCCCCGACAGTTGTCCACAGATGAGAAGCGGAAGTGGCTCTCCAAACTGGATTCCGTAACTCTCGGTTCCGATGCTTTCTTTCCCTTCCGTGATAGTATTGACCGGGCCGCGGTGAGCGGTGCAAAATATGTATTGGAACCGGGCGGCTCCAACCGAGATGAAGCCGTGATCCAAGCCGCGAACGAATACGGAATGACGATGGTTTTTTCCGGTGTCCGGCTGTTCCACCATTAATAAGACCGATATACATAATAGAGAAATCAGGAATAGAATGCCTACTGCCATCCTTTCAGTTTATGACAAAACAGGGATTGTCGAATTTGCCCAGGGACTCGCGTCTCTTGGCTGGACGTTGTTGGCTTCGGGCGGCACTGCCAACCTGCTACGCAAAAATGGAATCACCGTTACCGAAGTGGCCGATTACACCAAGTCGCCTGAAATCCTTGGGGGCAGGGTAAAAACTTTGCACCCTGCCATTCATGGTGGATTGCTTGCCCGCCCAACGGATGCTGATCATAAGGAACTTCTCGACCTTGGCTGGGATTACATCGACTTGGTGGCTGTCAATCTATATCCCTTCGAAGCGACCATTGCCAAGCCCAATGTGGCCAATAACGAGGTTATTGAAAACATTGATATCGGTGGCGTTACGCTCATCCGTGCCGCCGCTAAAAATCATGAACGGGTTATCCTGGTTTGCGATCCGGCGGATTACGTAAGCGTGTTGTCCGATCTTAAAAAGGGCGGAATTCCTTTTGATGTCCGCAAAGGATTCGCCATCAAAGGGTTTCAAGCCACCTCCCATTATGATGAAATGATATCTGGGTACTTAAAGCATGTCTGATTACCGCCCATTCAAGCCGGGCTCTGTTATCCGAGCAACGGATCAAGTGGTGAATTCATGAAGATTGCGACTCTGGTTTTGGAGGATGGGACCGTGATCGAAGGTCAGGCCTTCGGTGCGGAAACTGAGGCCGTGTTCGAGCTAGTGTTCAATACCAGCATGACGGGCTATCAGGAAATCTTAACCGACCCGTCTTATCACGGACAGGGCGTGTTGTTCACTGTATCGCATATTGGAAATGTAGGCATCAACTCAGAGGACGATGAGTTTGCGACCCCGCAGGTTTCGGCGGCGGTGGTTCGCTCGTTGAGTCCGGTGGTGTCGAATTGGCGCGCGACACGAACGCTTTCAGATTGGCTGAATCAATATGGGGTGCCCGGGATCAGTGGCGCAGACACACGCTTCCTGACCCACAAACTGCGCGATGGTGGCACTCAAAAAGCCGCGCTATCTACGAGAGGGACCGCGCCTCAAAAATTGCTTGCGATGGCTCGCGAGTGGCCCGGCCTTGATGGGCGCGATATGGTAAAGGAAGTGACGTGCGCCGAGCCATATCATTGGTCGGGCGATGCGGGAAGTAAGTGGGTGGCCGGTAAAGATATGGGAAGTATGCAGAAGGGGGAGTCGCCTTCCATTGTCGCATATGATTTTGGGATCAAGAAAAATATTTTACGTCATCTAGCGAGTTACGGAGCGAACGTAACCGTTGTTCCTGCGGATACAAAAGCCGAGGATGTGATGGCGATGAAACCCGATGGAGTATTTCTCTCGAACGGTCCTGGCGATCCGGCGGGATTGCTTTACGCCGTGGAAGCGGTGAGCGAATTGATTGAGAGCGGAGTGCCGATCCTTGGTATCTGTTTAGGTCATCAGTTGATCGGACGGGCGCTGGGTGCGGATACACACCGCCTCACGTTTGGACATCACGGCGGGAATCATCCTGTTCAACATTTGCCATCGGGTAAAGTTCTCATCACTGCACAGAATCATAATTACTGCGTCGCGGCTGGCGACCTCGATACATCCGAAGTTGAAATCACTTACTTGAGCCTGAACGACGGTTCGCTTGAAGGCCTGCACCTCAAAAACAAACCTGTCCTGAGCGTGCAGTTTCATCCTGAAGCCTCGCCAGGTCCACATGACGCACACAATATTTTTTGTGAATTTTTCGGGATGATCAAAAAGAGAGCCAGCAATGACTAAGAGAACTGACATTCACACCATCATTGTCCCAGGCTCTGGCGCTATCGTGATCGGTCAAGCCGCGGAATTTGATTATTCCGGCACGCAAGCGGTCAAGGCTTTGCGCGCGGAAGGCTATCGAGTTGTGCTGGTCAACTCGAATCCGGCCACGATCATGACCGATCCCGGAATTGCGGATGCAACTTACATTGAACCGCTAACGCCTGAATCCCTTGAAGCCATCATTGCGCAGGAAAAACCAGATGCTATGCTTCCCACCGTCGGCGGCCAAACGGGACTCAATCTCGCGCTTGCACTCAGTGAAAATGGAGTGCTTGAAAAATATGGTGTGCAACTCATCGGTGCGAAGCTCTCTGCCATTAAAGCAGCCGAAGATCGAATGCTGTTTCGCGAGACCATGCAGAAGGCTGGCGTTCCCGTCCTGTGTGGCGGCGAAGCTTATTCGCTGGAAGATGCCGAAGCACTTGTTAAAGAAACAGGCTATCCCGTTCTTGTGCGCGCTTCGTTTGCCATGGGCGGCACGGGCGCCTCGTGGGTTTATGAATGCAGTGAACTATCCGAAGCGATTCATAAGGCTATTTCTGAATCACCGATCGGTCAAGCCTGGCTCGAAGAGTCCGTCCTTGGTTGGAAAGAATATGAACTCGAGGTTATGCGCGATAAAGCCGACAACTTTGTTGTGGTGTGTTCCATCGAAAACCTCGACCCGATGGGCGTGCATACGGGCGATAGCATCACTGTGGCGCCCGTACAGACGTTGACTGACCGCGAATATCAAATCCTGCGTGATCTTGCTCATTGTGTGCTAGCCGCTGTCGGTGTTGAAACCGGCGGCTCGAATGTGCAGTTCGCGGTTAATCCAAAAACAGGCCGCGTCGTTGTCATTGAAATGAATCCGCGCGTCAGCCGTTCGTCGGCACTAGCCTCCAAGGCTACGGGATTTCCCATCGCAAAACTTGCCGCCTTGGTCGCCGTCGGATACACCTTAAACGAAATCACGAACGACATTACAAAACAAACTAAAGCCGCCTTCGAGCCGTCACTGGATTATGTCGTCGTCAAAATTCCGCGCTGGGCGTTCGAGAAATTTCCTGGTGTGGATTCGACACTCGGCCCGCAGATGAAATCTGTGGGCGAGGTCATGGCTCTGGGGCGGACATTTCCTGAAGCCTTGAATAAAGCGATCATATCGTTGGAGATCGGTGTAGACGCACTCGACGGTTCCGGACCCAGTCGGGAGTTGGTCGCTGAACACGAAACATTATCCACGCTGAAAATCCCCACTGCCGACCGTCTCTTCCGAGTTTATCGCGCCATTTGTCAGGGACTTCCGCTCGATGAGATTAGTCGGGCTAGTGGCTATGATCCATGGTTCCTGGCGCAGATGAATGAAATCAAAAATTGCGAATTGGAAATCAGGAACTGTAGAACAGAAAGTGAATTGAAATCCGTTTTGCGTTATTCCAAGCAAATGGGATTTGCCGACTCGCACATTTCCCGCCTGCTTTCTTCTTCCGTCTTTACTCATTCGTCCAATGTCCGTGAGTTGCGCAAGCGCCTCGGTATTCTTCCCACCTACCAGCGTGTGGATACCTGCGCCGCAGAATTTGAAGCGCAGACCCCATATCTTTACAGCGCCTATGAAATGGATGATGAATCGCGCCCGACCACCAAAGAGAAGATCTTGATTCTCGGCGGAGGACCCAATCGGATTGGACAAGGCATTGAGTTTGATTATTGCTGCTGTCAAGCTGCATTTGCGTTATCGAAGATGGGTTATGAGACCATCATGTATAACTGCAATCCTGAAACTGTTTCCACCGATTACGATACCGCCGACCGTTTGTATTTTGAGCCGCTGACCCTGGAGCATGTGCTCAATGTCATCGACCGCGAGCAACCCATAGGCGTGATCGTGCAGTTTGGCGGGCAAACTCCGCTGAATCTTGCGGCGGGTCTCGAAGCGGCGGGGGTGAAAATTTTGGGAACATCACCGCACGCCATTCAACTTTCAGAAGACCGCGAGCAGTTTGCAAAACTGCTTAAAGAGTTGGATATCCCGCAGCCGGAGAATGGAATTGCGCGTTCCTTGGAAGAAGCACGCGCGGTCGCTGAACGAATTGGCTATCCGGTTTTGGTCAGGCCATCGTTTGTCTTGGGTGGACGCGCAATGGCATTGGTTGAGTCAGAGGAGCATTTAGCGGGATTCATTCAAAAGGCGATTGAAGCGGCTCCCGGTCAACCGATCTTGATTGACAAGTTCATGGAGGATGCCTTCGAGATTGATGTAGATGCTTTGGCAGATGGCGAACGTGTCGTGGTAGGCGCGGTGATGCAACACATCGAGGAAGCAGGTGTTCATTCAGGAGATGCGGCTTGCGTCTTGCCGCCATATAAAGTCAGCGCATATCATCAGAGCATCATGCGCGAGTACACCGAACAATTGGGACTTAAGCTTGGTGTGCGCGGATTGATGAATGTCCAATTTGCGTTGAAAGATGAAGTGGTCTGCGTACTGGAGGTGAACCCGCGCGCCTCGCGGACTGTGCCTTATGCCAGCAAAGCGACCGGATTGAATCTTGCTTATGTTGCCGCACAGGTGATGGTAGGTCGCAAGTTGGAAGAACTTGGTGTTACCGAAGAGCCGCGCGTCGATGGTTTTTTCGTCAAGGAAGCCGTACTTCCGTTTAAGAAACTACCGGGTTCGAGCATTTTGCTTGGCCCAGAAATGCACTCCACCGGTGAAGTGATGGGACATGCGTCGCGCTTTGGACACGCATTTGCCAAGTCTCAAATTGCTGCAGGGGCCAGTTTGCCACAATGTGGCGCGGCACTGATCAGCGTCAACGATTACGATAAGAGCGCAGGCTTGAAAGTGGCGCGCGATCTGCATCGGATGGGATTTAAATTATATGCCACCACAGGCACCGCAGACTTTTTCAGCAAAGTTGGTTTACCGGTTGAAGCGGTTCACAAAATTGGGGATGGATCAACTGCCATTGTAGACCTGATTAAAAGTGGAAGCGTACAGATCATCCTCAATACACCGCTTGGCACGCATGCGCATTCTGATGGCGCCGAAATTCGGGCAGCGGCGATTGCAATGAATATTCCGTTGCTCACGACCCTTTCGGCGGCGATGGCTGCAGTGGCAGCGATACAAGCCTTGAATAAAAAGGAGTTACATTATCGCAGTTTGCAAAACCATCTCAGGAAAGAAGGATGAAGGCGGCTACAGTGAATCGATAGATGGTGCAACATCTTTGTGGAAAAATATTCACGCTTGTCAATTCTGTGCGTTGCTGGTATACTGCCGCCCAATATGAAAGACCTGTTCTTGAATATCCATCATCATGCCCATCACCATACATCCCCTCAAGGCCGGATGATTTTGTAGTCGCGTACCTGCGTCTGATTAACAGGTTGCTTATTTTGCTTCAAGATCCCCGGCCACATCGACCGGGGCTTTTTGTTTAATTTCACTTCAAGGACTCATGCATGCAAAAACAACAAGCCATCCGACTCTCTCTTCCATCCAAAGGCCGCCTTCAGGAGGATACATTAAGTTTCCTGGCGCTGGCCGGACTCTCTGTCTTCAAACCCAACCCGCGCCAATATCAGGCGGAGATTCCCGCCCTGCCTGATCTGGGGGTTCTCTTTCAACGGCCCGGCGATATCGTCGTCAGTGTACGCCAGGGGAGCGTGGACTTTGGCATCACGGGTATTGACGTGATCGAAGAAAAACGCGGCGATAACGGCGACATCCTCACCCTGCATGACGCGCTCGGATTTGGTTCCTGCTCGCTCTCGCTGGCCGTCCCAGAATCATGGAAAGATGTGCAGGATATCCGCTCTCTCAAAAAATTCGCAGGCACGCTCGATCATCCATTACGCATCGCGACGAAATTCCCTGTGCTCACAGAACGCTTTCTTAACCAGCACGATATTTCCCATATCCTGATCGCCGCCGAAGGCACGCTCGAAACCGCACCCACCATCGGCTATGCCGACATCATCTCTGATCTAGTTTCATCGGGTCAGACCCTGCAGGATAATCGCCTGCGCGCATTGCCCGACGGAATCATTCAACCCTCGCAAGCTGCACTCATTGCTAACCGTAAGGCGTTGCAAACGAATCCTGAAGCGCTCGAGATGGCTCGCCGTCTGCTTGAATACGTCGAAGCCCATCTGCGCGCCAAGGATAACCTACTGGTCATTGCAAATATGCGCGGCGAATCGCCTGAAGCGATTGCCCAAAGAATGTTCAAGGAAACCGCCGTCGGTGGATTGCAGGGACCGACCATCAGCCCGGTCGTTGTCCGCGATGAGGGAATAAACTGGTTTTCCGTCACGGTCGTTGTGAGGCGCGATTATTTGCAGCAAGCTATCGGTGAATTAAGAAAAATCGGTGGCAGCGGCATCATCGTTTCGCCGGTAACCTACATTTTTGAAGAAGAACCGCCGCGTTATAAAGCCATGCTGGCGGCATTGAAATAGGAATCCTTATGCTCAAACAATACAATCCTCAAACCGCAAGACAGACCATTCTCAAACGCACACCGCCTGATGAATTTCCCGTTAGTCCGCGCCTGCTTGACGGGATCAGCCAGCTCTTTGGCGAGCGATTGACCCCTGATGAAGCCGTCAGCCGTATTTTGAAAGATGTGAGAATGGACGGCGACTCGGCGTTGCAAAATTGGACACAACGCCTCGATGGCTTGGACCTCAAGCCGGACCCCGTTCCAAAAGCATCGATCCAATCTGCATTGGATTCGATTTCCGCCGCAGAGCGCGCCGCGCTTGAGAAAGCCGCATCGAGAATCGAATGCTTTCATCGTCATCAACCACTGACTGCCTGGTTCACAAATGAGCTGGGCGGCACGCTCGGGCAGATCATCCGTCCGCTTGAACGCGTGGGATTGTATGTTCCCGGTGGAACAGCTCCCTTGCCATCTACCGTTTTAATGAGCGCCATCCCAGCGCGTGTGGCGGGCGTAAAGGATATCGTGGTTGTCACGCCGCCAAGCCGCTCCTTGAAAAATACAAACTTGCCTGTGCCGCCCATCATTCTCGCAGCTTGTGCCATCGCAAAAGTGGACGAGATCTATTTGCTTGGTGGGTCACAGGCCATTGGTGCATTGGCCTATGGAACAGAAAGCATTCGCCGCGTAGATAAGATATTTGGTCCCGGAAACCTTTTCGTCACGCTGGCAAAGCGGCAAGTCTATGGAGCGGTCGGCATCGATGGGCTGGCTGGTCCAACGGAGACAATGATCATCGCCGATGAGTCCGCGAAATCCGAATTGGATCGCGGCTGATCTATTGGCCCAAGCCGAGCACGACGTGTTGGCATCGGCCATTTTACTCACGCCTTCACAGTCTTTGATCGAAAAGGTTCAAGTTGAAATCGGACGGCAAATAGAGGAGCGAGGACGCGCGGAGATCATTTCGGCTTCATTTGAAAATCGGAGCGGCGCGGTGTTGTCTCGCGATCTGGACGAGGCCGTGCAGCTGGCAAATGAATATGCTCCCGAGCATCTTGGCCTTTCCGTCAGCGATCCCTGGCGTTGGGTCGAAAAAGTCAACAATGCCGGCGGCGTGTTCATGGGAGAACATTCCTTTGAAGTGCTGGGCGATTATCTTGCAGGTCCGAGCCATGTTATGCCGACGGGCGGCTCTGCCCGTTTCGCGTCTCCGCTCAACGTGTGGGACTTTGTCAAAATCGTCAGCCTGATCGCGCTGGACGAGAGTACGGCGCAAAGAATTGGAGCAAGCGCAGTGACGCTGGCAAATGCGGAAGGATTGGATGCGCATGCGAATGCCGCATTTCTTAGAACGAATAAACCTGAATGAAAACTCGAACCCATCTTGAATCGCTCCCGCCTTACACACCGGTCGAGCCCTTTGAAGTTCTCTCTGCGCGTATCGGACGCAAGCCATCCCAGATCGTCAAACTGGACGCGAATGAGAATCCCTACGGCCCGTTGATGGTCGTCCGCGAAGCACTCGGGAAATTGGATTATCCGCATATTTATCCTGATCCTGAAAGCCGCGCGTTGCGTGAATCGCTTTCCAGGTTTACTGGCGTCGCGGAAGATTATCTTTTGGCCGGATCAGGCGCCGACGAGTTAATCGATCTGCTGATGCGCGCCCTGCTCGATCCGAACGATTGTGTGCTCTCCTGTCCGCCCACGTTTGGCATGTACTCTTTCGACGCAGAGCTCAACGCCGCGCGCTGCATCGAAGTCCCGCGTCACACAGATTTTTCGCTTGACCTGGCATCCATTCGCAAGGCAGTGGAGACTTATCAGCCAAAAATATTCTTTATTGCCTCTCCCAACAATCCAGACGGTTTGATGCTGACCCCGCATGTGATCGATGAACTATTAACCTTGCCCACCTTGGTCGTATTGGACGAGGCTTATATTGAATTTGCCGATGGGCATCTTGGCGCGGACTTGAGCCGTATTCGCGAGGTACCAACACGCGAAAACCTCGTCGTCTTACGCACCTTCAGTAAATGGGCAGGGCTGGCAGGTTTGCGTATCGGATACGGTGCCTTTCCGCGTTGGCTGATGCCAACGTTGTGGAAATCCAAACAGCCTTATAACGTCAATGTGGCAGCCAGCGTCGCGGCCCAGGTTTCACTGGAGCATGTGGATGAATTGGCAAGAGTCGTTGAGTTTTTGATTCATGAACGGGAGCGATTGTTTGCGGCATTAAAGAAAACCTCGATTCTGGAACCCTATCCGACACGGTCCAACTTTATTTTGTGCAAGGTTCTTGGATGCGATGCTGCCGAACTCAAGACACAACTGGCGCAGGAATACGGAGTCTTCATCCGTTACTTCAACAAGCCCGGCCTGCGCGACCATGTCCGTATCAGCGTCGGCAGACCAGAAGACACCGATGTATTGTTGAAGGCGTTGGAGAAGGAATGAACATGCGAACAGCAGAAATATCACGTCGAACCAACGAAACACAAATTGAAATCAAGCTGGATTTGGATGGCGGAGGTAAACACGAGCTTTCCACCGGCATCGGCTTTCTCGACCACATGCTGACTCATCTTGCGGTTCATGGATTGTTTGATCTATCTGTGCAGGCAAAGGGCGACTTACATATTGATCAGCACCACACGGTTGAGGATGTGGCTCTGGCATTAGGACAAGCTTTCGATCATGCGCTGGGAGATCGCAAGGGCATCGTCCGCATGGCAGATTGTTTTGCGCCGATGGACGAAACATTGGCGCATGTCGCAATTGATCTATCAGGTCGTCCATATTCGGTCATTCAAGCGGAATGGCACGCGCCCTATGTTGGAAATGTCCCGACTACGTTATTCCCGCATTTCTTCGAATCATTTGCGGTGACTTCGCGTTGTAACCTGCATGCCCGTATCCTTTATGGGCGGGACGATCATCACCAGGCTGAAGCGTTGTTCAAGGCTTGGGCGCGTGCATTAGATATGGCTTCGCAAATAGATCCGCGCCGTACGGGAGTCATCCCATCCACGAAGGGAACGCTTTAGCGCAACATGCCAGCCTCCGCTTTCAAGGAAATAAAAATGAATGATGTCATTTTGATTGATGCCGGCACCGGCAATCTTCGTTCCGTGCAAAAGGCATTGGAGAGTATCGGTGCGAATGTGTTGCGGACCAATGATCCGCACAGGGTTCTGTCGGGCAGACGCGTGGTTCTGCCGGGCGTGGGAGCGTTTGGTAATTTCATGTCCGGATTGCAGGCGCTGGGACTGGAAGAGGCTGTTAAAGAAGCGGCGATGACAGGCGTACCAGTCCTTGGAATTTGCGTTGGGATGCAGGCCCTTTTCGAGATTGGCGAAGAGCTGGGCGAGCATTCTGGCCTGGGACTGCTGAGGGGTAAAGTGGTCCGGTTTGAACAATCAACGTCGGTCAAAGTTCCGCACACGGGCTGGAACCAGATTCAGAAGAAGAAGGAAACTTTGCTCTTCAACGGTATCCATGATGGGGCGTATGTCTATTTCAATCACTCGTATTTTTGTCAGGCGCGGGATTCAACAGATATATTGGCGACGACAGATTATGGAATAAATTATGCCAGCGCGGTGGAACGCGAAAACATTTTCGGCGTGCAGTTCCATCCTGAAAAGAGCCAATCCGCAGGATTGCGAATTCTGAAAAATTTTTTGGAGGCGGAATGAGGTTTACGATTTATCCCGCGATCGATCTGCGCGGCGGCAAAGTGGTGAGGTTGAAACAGGGCGACCTCGCCCGTATGACCGCATACAGTGATGATCCCGTAGAGACGGCGCGGCGTTGGCTGGATGGAAGTGCAAACTGGTTGCACGTCGTGAATCTCGACGGCGCATTTGGAGAGAGCGATGCAGCGAACCGTTCCGCACTGGAAGCGATCTTGGTTGTTGCTAAAAGCTTTGGCGCTCGCGTGCAGTTTGGGGGCGGGATGCGTTCGCTGGATGCAGTAGGCCGGGTTCTTGATCTGGGCGTCAGCCGCGCGGTGCTCGGAACGATTGCCATCGAACAACCAGAGATCGTCGCAAATGCGTTGTCCCGTTTTGGCGCGGAAAGAATTGCTGTTGGAATCGATGCACGCGACGGGCTAGTGCAGGTGCGTGGATGGAAGGGTAAAAGCGGAAGGACTGCAAAAGAATTGGCGCTTCGAATGCGGGACTTTGGCCTGGATACCGTTATCTTTACCGACATCGCAAGAGACGGTTTGGGTAGCGGGCTTAATATCCCAGCTACCCGTGAACTGGCCGAGACCAGCAGGCTCAATGTGATTGCGTCAGGCGGCGTGCATACGTTGGAGGATGTACAGGCGGCGTGTGACGCGAAACTGGCCGGGGTGGTGATTGGACGCGCATTGTACGAGGGAACGATCAATTTGAGTGAAGCCTTGAATGGAGCAGCAAGTGCTTGCTAAAAGGATCATTCCATGTCTTGATATCAAGGATGGGCGCGTAGTAAAAGGCGTCAACTTTGTGAATTTGCGTGATGCAGGTGACCCGGTGGAACAGGCGCGGCTTTACAATGAACAAGGCGCAGACGAGCTAGTTTTCCTCGATATTTCTGCAACACATGAAGGACGCAAAACTACCCTGGAGCTGGTCAGCCGCGTGGCAGAAACTGTCTTCATGCCCCTGACCGTGGGCGGCGGAGTTGGCGAAATAGGTGACATCCGCAACCTGCTGTCAGCCGGCGCGGATAAAGTGAGCGTTAATTCAGCGGCGGTGTGGAGACCCGAATTGTTATCTGAAGGTGCGTCACGCTTTGGCGCGCAGTGTATCGTGCTTGCCATTGATGCGCGACGGCGAGAGAATGCCTCAGCCTGGGAAGTTTATGTCAATGGCGGACGCGTGGCAACGGGTGTCAACGCCGTGGAATGGGCAGTACGCGGCGTGGAGTTGGGCGCGGGCGAAATCCTGCTGACGAGCATGGATGCGGATGGAACGCTGGCAGGTTATGACATTGAATTGACATGCGCGATTGCGGATGCTGTGAATGTTCCAGTCATCGCCTCGGGTGGGGCAGGGACTGTCCTCCATTTTGCGGAGGTGCTTACGGATGGGCATGCGGACGCGGCGCTGGCGGCTTCGCTGTTTCATGACGGGAAATTGAAGATCGCAGACCTGAAACGAGAATTGCAATCAAAAGGTGTGCCTGTACGATTTGAATATTGAAGCTCAAGGATTGGTAAATGCAGAAATTACTGTCTGAACTCAAATTCGATGCCGATGGACTCATCCCTGCCATCGTGCAGGATGCTGATACGAATGAGATCCTAATGATGGCATACGTAAACGGAGAATCGCTGAAGCTCACCCTGGAAAAAGGCGAGACTTATTTCTGGTCACGTAGCCGGAGTGAGTTGTGGCATAAAGGCGCCACGTCAGGAAATGTGCAACGCGTGGTCGAGGTGCGCGTGGATTGTGATGCAGATACGCTGTTAGTGCGCGTCCATCCGGCTGGGCCAGCTTGTCACACAGGTGAGAAGACTTGTTTCTTTCGAGTGTTGGAGGATCATACATCATGAGCATTCAATGGCTGTTTGACGTAATCGAGGATCGTAAAAATAACCCAACTGAAAAATCATATACTGCAAGCCTCTTCAAAGAAGGTCTGCCGAGGATCGCACAAAAAGTTGGAGAAGAGGGCACGGAAGTGGTCGTCGCGGCACTAGCGCAGGACGATCAACGGCTGATTGAAGAAATTTCCGACCTTACCTATCACACGCTCGTGCTCTTATCCGCACGTGGGCTGAGTCCCGCGCAGGTTCTGGCCGAGCTGGAAAAACGCCACAAATGATCAAGATCATCCTACTCGATGTCGACAGTGTCCTCGTTTACCCGGGCGGATACCGTGCTGCACTGCGAGCCACTGTCAATCATTTTATCAATCCGTATTTTGAGATCGATGAAGAAATGCTGACTGACTTGGAACGGCGCGGCATTTCAAGCGAATGGGACATGGCACCGCTCCTGCTCGCCTCTTATTGGACCCATATTCTGTCCCGCCAACCAATTCAGAATCTCCCGCCGGATGTTTTATCCGCGGGAATTGAAATCAATCGTCAACGCCATGTAGATTCACCGACCCGCTTATTTGTCCCGGAATTTCCGCTGGTCGCAGGTCAATTCCCCGCTGAGGCCGCATTCCGGGCCGGATGTTTTTTATCCGTACCTTACGATCTGCGTAAAAATCTATTGACCGATACGCGTAATGTTCGTAACTCGCATACCATGCGAGTTTTCCAGCATTACACTCTGGGCAGTGAAAAATTCATGGAGACCTATGACCTGCCCGGGGAATTCGAAACCGAATCGTTTCTACTCACGCACGATAGACCCATTATCGACCATGATATTCGCACAAGGCTTCTTCATCCGAATCATCGCCTGGCGGCATTCACAGGCCGCCCGAGTGCGCCTCCGCGGGAGGTCCAAGATTCACACGACGGATATGCGCCCGAAGCTGAGCTTGCCCTTGAGCTAGTCGGTCTTCCAGATATTCCTTTGATCGGGTACGGGAGATTGGAGTATCTCGCTAATCAACGCGGACTTGACGCCGCGACCTTGTTGAAGCCATCGCCTGTCCAAGCATTGGCGGCGATCGTTGCGGCATTCAGCGGCGAGGAGTGGACTGCAGTCCAAGCCGCGGCTGATTGGCAAGCGACAGGCCGATTGAGCGAGGTGTTTTCGCGACTTCCGAGATCGTTTAAATTGATCGTCGTAGAAGATACAATGGGTGGGATTAAGTCAACCTTGAAAGCGGCTGAAATATTACAACGAGCCGGAAAGGAAATAACTATACAGCCATTGGGGCTTGCATTCAATGGTGCGGCATCCAAAGCTGCTGCATTTGAGCAGGCCGGAATCTCGCTTTAATGATTGGGAAGCTTTAATGGATCAAATCGAAGCAGGTGTTAGGATCGAAAATGAAAGATGAAGCTCATTCGTGTCAGGGTCTATAAGATAAAAAGGGATGAAAAGTGAAGGTGGGAATTCAGGCCGAAATAGTTAATTGATGTTACGCACCAGTGGTAACATCAATTACATAATACACGGGAAGGGTAGGCGTTCCGAATTGTCCAATCCACAGATTGAGTTTATAATTCAAAAGAAGGGCATTTCCCCGCAGCTTGCTGCGCTAAAATAGATAGATGAGCAAACTGATTAGGAAAAGCCATAACGTATCGATCTTGTTGTACCACTTTGTTTGTCGAGCCAAATATCGTCGAGCTGTATTTGATCGCCACGTGGATGAAGTTCTGAAAGAGGTATGTCTGGAAATTGCGAAGCGCTATCAAATCGAGTTCATTGAGATTGGGACAGACAAGAAGCATGTGCATTTTCTGATCCAAGCTGTACCGACCTACAGTCCAAAACAGATCATTCAGATGGTAAAGAGTTTAACTGTGCGAGAAATCTTCAAGCGTGCCCCCGAGGTCAAGAAGCAGTTGTGGGGCGGTGAATTCTGGACGGATGGGTACTATGTTGGCACGGTAGGTCGACAAGGCAATGAGGAGACGATCCAACGGTATGTGCAACAACAAGGTCAGGCAGAAGAATACAAGCAATTGCATGTGCAACAATTACACTTGTTCGACTAGCTCTTGCAATTTCGATACCCCGCAGCTTGCTGCGGCGTAGTTCATTATTTTTGCTGGAAAGCCAGAACGTATCTTGCATTTTATTCTTATGAGAATGGACCAATCGAGGAAATGATAAGCATTATTATACCCTCCCTGAATGAAGGTCATTTTTTGCATAGGACCATAGAATCCATCTACGCAAATACACAGACCAAGTTTGAAGTCATTATCGTGGATGACGCCTCAAGTGACGGTAGCGGTGATGATGTGGATTGGGGGAAGTACTCTGGATTATTATTTCATCGAAACAACGAACGTCTCGGCTTGATTCGCTCGCGCATTTTGGGCAGTACGTTTGCTCGTGGTCCATATTATGTGTTTATGGATGCACACTGCAATCCGGAACCTGGATGGGAAACAGCACTTCTAGAAGCCTCACACAAATGTCAAGATCGTGCCATTACTGTACCGATCCTTCCAATGCTTGACGCAACCACCTGGAAAAATCATCCACACCAATTTGGACAAACGATGACTTTCGATCAGAAGCTCGATATGGTTTGGTGTGATACGCGGAAATTAAAGTTTTGATAATTCTAGTTGGAAGTCACCCATATTCGCTGGTAGCTGCTTTTTAGTTTCTCGAATGTTCTACGAGGAACTGGGAGGGCTAGATAACGGTCTCGCGTTTTGGGGCGGAGAAAACATTGATCTCTCGCTCCGATGTTGGATGAGCGGAGGAAATGTCCTCGTAGTCAGATCTGCCCTGGTGGGACATTTGTTCAAGCCTGGTTTCAGTTATCCACTGACAAACGGAAATGTCATTGGCAACAAACTTCGTGTTGGTTACGTGAACTTTTCACTTAAACGATTCCAACGCGTTTCGGAATGTTTGGGTGTAACCAACAAGCTTGCTGAGGAGGTTATTCCCTACTGGCCAAGTGCGGAGCGGCGTCGTGCCTGCTTAATGGAGAACCGGTGTTTCGATGATGAGTGGTACTTGAAAAGATTTGGTATCGAATTATGAAAACAGAAGAACTTATCAGTATAGTTATTCCCAGTTGCGGTGATGGAATCTGGTTAAGACACACCGTTGATTCAATCCGCGCCATGACGACTTGGTCTAATTTTGAGATTATTATCGTACTTAATTATGCATCGGAAAACAGTGGATCCAATGATGTGGAGTTTTTGCGTAATTCTGCTTACAAGGATGTCATCGTTGTTGAATTGAATCATCCGCTCGGCACCAGTGGTGCAAGGAATGTCGGCGCATCGATCGCAAAAGGTCGCTTCATCTGCTTTATGGATGGACATTGTTTGATTTTGACCCCAGATTGGATTCAGCGCATCCTGGATCACTTTCACGATGATCCGCAGTTGTGCGTGATTTGTCCTGAGATTAGATATTTCCACGGGAATGGCAAGTTTCTATCAGATGAATTTAGATGGGCCAACCATCACGTGTGGGGTGCAACTTGGGATTGGAACGCAGTCAGCTTCTCGCGGGAGGAATATTGGATTGGCGATATCCATCACCAAAATCCACAGTTTGACAAAACACAGGTTTATGACACGTTGTCTTGCCCTGGCTCAATCACCTATATCCGAAGAGATACTTTTCTCGAACTTGGACTATTTGACGTCTCTATTGCTGGGTGGGGACGTGAAATTTTGGATTTCACAATCAGAACCTGGCTGATGGGATATCATGTGCAAGTGAATCCAAATGTAAAGATGGCACACCGTGTCAAGCAAGATATTGGTGATTACCAGTATCTCCGTGCCTGGAATTATGAGGTCTATGCCTCATTATTGCCCTCCTATAAGTATTTCACAAATCCTAATCGTATAGAGCGATGCAGGAGCTTCTACCTCGATAAGATGCAATTCGAGGACTACGTTTCATTTGCTGACAATCGAGCCAAGCAATATCGATTGGATGAATATAGAGAGCGTTTCGTGAGAATAGCCAAATACAATGATGATTGGCTTTTTGCTATGTTTAATATAGACTAAAGAAAACACTTAAACAGCATATATATAAAAAGCGTGAGGCACTATTGGCGGATATGCTTTTCGCCCAAGCGGCCAATATAAAAGAAATCACATGATATCCAGTACGAGGTAAACCGTAAAGTCCTGTTGGGATTGCTTTTACGTGGATCGGCGAATTTCCCACAATGTTTTTTATGGCTACTTCACAGCGGATGAGCTATTGAACATCGAGATCTTTTGTACTCTGAGAGAAGCGCAGGTCTTGATCGAACGCTGGAGAAAGGACTACAACCACATTCGACCTCATAGCTCACTCGGATATCGTCCATCGGCGGTAATGTCCACGATTCCGCAGTCAGTCCCTTGCATCTTTCAGTGTATAATTTTGATCAGGTATTCTTCACATGAATCAGATTAAACAATTTGTTACTTCAGTTCTCTCGCCCAGAAAAAAAGAGACTAGGGCCGACTTTTTTTTGTCAAAAGCCGTTAGGGTCACTTTTCTTGTATCCCTCAGTATTCTATTTGTAATTACCTCTTACGTATGGTTCGTCAGTTATGGAAGATGGAAGAATTGGACAACCATATCTAATAAATATGATCAACTCGCAACCGCCTTCGAACATGGAAGCTTGGCTCTTTTAAGGAATCCCGATCCAGCTTTGCTTGCGCTTCCCAATCCATACAATCCGTCAGAACGTGCCAACTTAAACTATCCAGTGGACCTTTCCCTATTTAAAGGCAAATACTATCTTTACTTTGGGCCAACGCCGGCCCTCTTACTGGCAATGATTAAACCCTTGATCACAGCCTCAATTGGCGACCAATACCTCGTTTTCGTATTCACTTCCGGAGTATTCATATTCGAATCGCTACTTCTTCTAAGCATATGGAAAAAGTTTTTCCAAAATGTGCCTGTCTGGGTGATGTCAATCTGTATTATATTTATTGGTTTGATCTCTCCATTTCCGTGGCTCTTGATGCAGGCAAGAGTTTATGAAGCTGCAATTTCGGGAGGCCAGTTCTTTTTCCTTGCAGGACTATACTTTGTTTTCACCGCAATATACAAAGAAGCCGTTTCATTTGGCAAAGTTCTTATTGGAAGTGTTTTTTGGGCGCTTGCCATTGGATCAAGGCTGACACTAGCCCTGCCCATTAGTTTTCTCGTATTCATGGTTACTCTTTTATTAATTAGAAATTATCGAAAGAATAAATTGTTTTCCGACATGATATGTGCAATAACCTGTCTGATAATACCGCTCATCATCGGGATTACAATTCTGGGATGGTATAACTGGGCTCGCTTCAACTCCTTTTTTGAGACCGGTTTTTCCTATCAACTGGCGGGACCAGATCTTCAAAAATATCAAAATGTTCTCTTTTCTCCATTATACATAGTGCCTAATTTGTATGATTATCTGGTCATGCGACCGGGAATCCTCAAGGCTTTTCCCTTTATTAAATCAGTCGGCGGAACAGGTGCTTCAAAATTTCCATTTACCAATCTACCTAAAGTTTATTTTTCGGATAACATAACTGGCATGATATTCAGCACGCCATTCTTTCTTTTGGTAGCAGGTATTGCTATTTTCTTCGTCCGGTTTCGAAAAAGGAAGAAGGAAAATGAGATTAAAGGTGATCATGATAAATATTTATTAGCATGGATCATTATTAGTTTATCCGGGGCATTTCTTTTCGAATTTGGAACCATTGTTACATGCTTTTGGGTCGTAACGCGCTATATAGCAGATTTTATGCCGCCCCTTGCATTGCTCAGCATAATTGTGTTTTTGCAGGGTTATCGACATCTTATTGCGAGACCCGTTAGTCTAAAACTATATCAAGCCCTTGGAATCGGTTTAATGGTCATTTCGAACGTAAACAGTATTCTATTAGCCCTATCGGCAAACGCATCACATTTCAGAGCTTTGATCCCGTAGTCTGAAACTAGCTCGTCAGTTTCTTTTCGCATGGAATGTTTTCACTTATCTTTAATTTCACAACCGAGGTGTGACCTCTGAGAACTTTTAATTTGCATTTTCATCCAATAAAGCACTCATCTTTGATGCCAGGTTATCAATGAACTGCCCGTTGCTTAATAAGACAAAGCCGTAACTTCCATTTTTCATAAACGAAATATAACTAGTAAACCCGACCGTCCCGCCGTCCTTCCAAATCACTTCGCTGGGTGTGCCGGGCTGGTCTATTTCCCAGCCGAGACCGGTTCCCGTTCCCGGGTTTCGACCCTCGGCTTGCATGGTCTGAGCTAATTGCAGAGATGAAGCCAGGGGCGTTGAATCCGGCCGCATGTTGTCGATCAGGAAGCGGGTCATATCGTTGAGCGTGGAACGCAGGTAACCGGCTCCACTCATGTTCCCAGAGTCCGGAAAATAGCTTGCCACCGAACCATCGTAATAATATCCCTGCGCCAATCTGCTTTGCTCGTCGCTAGTTAAAACTTCGCGCGTATCCAACAGCCCCAGAGGCTGGCTGATCGATGCAAATTCCAAAGTGCCGAAATCAGTTAGGGATAATCTCGAAAGGATATCACCTAACACCATGTAGCCCAGATTTGAATATTCGTATTCGGCCCCGGGCGCACGGTCTGGTTTAAAACTGTTCAGCCAGTGGTAAAGATCGGCAGGATTGTCGGACCCAAGTTCGCGCGGAAAACCTGAACGGTGCGTTGCCAGATCAACCATCCGGATGGGCTGATTTTTATATGCGGCAAGATGCACGCCCTCCGGCAAATATTTCTGCACAGGATCATTGAGATTGATGATTCCGTAGTAGACTGTCTGGGCGAGCAAAATGCCGGTGAAAACTTTGGTGATTGAACCGATCTCATATACTGTATCCGATGTGACTGGCAGGCCATGTTCCTTGGCTGTGTTTCCGTAATTCAAAAGCATCGCCTCCAACTGGCCCGTTTTCGGATTCCGTTTGACCACAGCAATCGATAGTCCTGAACTATGATTCTGTTCGATGAAGGTGGTCGCAAGGTGATCTATTCTGTTTTGTAGCGAATCATCGGCAAACGGCGAGATGCCAGGAGTTGCAGTTGGTACAGGTGTTGCTGTAATCGTTGGTGAAGGCAAAGGTGTTGAAGTAATGCTGATTGCCGGTGGGTCGGTAGATATAGGAGAAGGTGAGGATATTATCGGCGATTCCATTGACGGCGGCTTGGTTGCACACCCCGAAAAGCTAAGCAGGAACAATCCCAGTAAACACTTTTGTAAAGTTTTTTTCATGGGACGCGATTATAGCATTACAATAGGGATTATGCGCTAAGAATTTTTGCCAGATCAGATTCTTGGCTCGCCTGGTTACAATGCAGATTTCTTCATCTTATTTTCATTTTAAGCAAATAGAATTATAGTGTTGTCCAAAAGGTCAGAAAGGAAAAGTTAAGTGAGATTTTCAAGAAATAATTCGAAGAAAACGAAACAGCACCGCTGGCGTTTTTTCATTGTGGGCGTGGCAATCATATTTGTTGCGGCAATCTCTGCGATTGTCGTTATTCCTGCCGTAGCACCTACCACCGCTGGGCGAAGCGCGGACATTTTGCGCGCGATCATCGGACCCACAGCAGTCGCGCAATTAGAAAGCGTATCTTTCCGCATTCAGGATGTCATAAATCAATATCGGTATAAAATCAGTGGCGGTCAAGCCCAGATCAGCTGGAATGCGACCTCGCAGCCCGTTGTGCTGACACCGGTTAGCACCTTGGCTGTAGCCGAACCTTTGAATACCATCGTTCCTCCAACGGCTCTAGCGACTAGCGTGGGGGCCTCACCTACTCCAACAGATCCATCGTCTTCAGACCCGTCGTCTGCATTCGGCTGGCAGCCTTACGGTCAGAAGGTGAACGGAAAAGTAGTCCTGGAACGTGCTTTGGTAACAGCTGATCCCACGCGTCCATACGAGGCTGTGGCATTGATCCGCATGGATTTGACCCAGCTTCAATTGAACATGATGCCCGGTATTAAGGATCCCGTCCCGATGGGTGACATACCTGAGACAATTCCCTATCAAGGAACGGTTCCGCCTTCTCAATGGAATGTCTTGGTCGCGGCATTCAATGGAGGATTCAAGGCAATTCACGGCAAGTATGGAATGATGGTCGATAACGTGACTCTCATCGATCCCATCAATAGAATTGCAACCGTGGCCGTTTATAAAAACGGCGATGTGCGCATCGGTGTATGGGGCACCGACATCATGCCTTCATCCGACATCATTGCTTACCGTCAAAATTGCCCGCCTCTGATCGAGAATGGACAAATTACAAATTACGTAGATAACCCCAGCCGCCAACTCTGGGGAATGACACAAGCCGCCGATGCAACGTGGCGCACTGGTTTGGGTATTACTCAGGACAATCGCTATTTGATCTATGCTGTGGGCAATGCGACGACAGCCCCCTCGCTTGCGTCCGCTTTGCAGGCAGGTGGGGCTTATTGGGCTATGCAGCTGGATATCAATTCGGGTTATGAGCGTTTTATTACGTATCAGCCGAATAACTCCGGTACAGGATTACCCCTGACAGGCCAACCATTATTAAGCGAGATGAACAGCGATCCTTCCGTTTATCTCGCGCCGAGTGACCGAGATTTCTTCTATATGACGGTGCGTCAATAATAGTATTTTGTGAATTGAGAAATCCTGAATTATTATCTCAGCCCGGGTGATCTAACCCGGGCTGCAGCGCTCCAGATCATATCTGACGTAACAAATCCCCTCTTGATGGCAAGACTTTTGCGCTTAGCCTATCTCTGATTTTTTCAAAATCAATTCAAAACCCGACTTATTATATTTTCTACATAACTTTAAATGTCGACTTTAGCGCCGGGTAGAGTGTGCGATAAAGCGGATAAGCTTTTCGATAAACTTCTACCTGAACCGGGTCGGGTGAGGTACTCCCTGTCAACTTTACGGCTGCGGCGCACGCGGATGGAACGTCTTTCCAAGCTCCTGTGCCTACACCCGCCAGCAAGGCCGCGCCGAAAGCCGCGCCCTCCGTTGTATTCACCGTAACTAGCTCTGCCTCTAATACTGACGCAAGGATCTGCCGCCACAGGGCGTTCTTCGTCCCGCCGCCGGATGCACGTACTTGGGCGATTTTCCCTAAGCCCGCATTTTGAATCAGTGTAAAGCTATCCTTCAATCCAAACGATACGCCCTCAAGCACCGCACACGTTAGATGTGCGCGGCTATGACGCAGAGTCAAGCCAATGAACGCGCCGCGGGCCAAAGGGTCTGGATAAGGCGTGCGTTCCCCTGAAAGATACGGAAGAAATTGTAAACCCTCACATCCCGCCGGAATAGATTCAGCTTCATTCAACAACTCATCAAAATCCATGTTCGGCGCGAGCGTATCGCGATACCACTGCAAACTTCCCGCTGCCGAGAGCATTACACCCATAAAATGCCACATCCCCGGAACTGCATGGCAGAAAGCATGGAGACGGCCTTCCGGCTCAATCAAGGCTGACGGCGTAGTTGCAAACACCACACCGCTTGTCCCCACCGTCAGCGCGACCACACCAGGTTCGACCGCACCCACGCCGACAGCCTGTGCGGCTTGGTCGCCGCCGCCAGCCGCGACAGGCGTGCCAACTTTCAGTCCGGTTTGTGAAGCGGCTTCTTCATTCACGCGTCCGGTGAATTCGGGGCCTTCAAAAGTTGGCGGCATCCACGCTGGGTCGATGCCCAGCGCTTCAAGAATTTCGCGCGACCAATTCCTCAATTCCAGATCAAACAACACTGTACCTGCGCCATCCGCTTTATCCATTGCATATTCGCCCGTCAGCTTATATCGGACGTAATCCTTTGGCAACATAACGTGCCTTGCTTTTGCATACACTTCCGGCTCATTCTCTTTTACCCACAAGATCTTCGGCGCGGTAAAACCTGTCAGCGCCACGTTGCCGGTAATCTGAATAAACCTTTCTTTGCCAATTCGCTGGTGAATTTCATCGCATTGACTTTGCGTGCGCTGGTCATTCCACAAAATCGCTGGACGCAAAACATTTCCTGCTTCGTCGAGCAATACCAGCCCATGCATCTGGCCGGTTAGACCAACGGCTCCGACACTTTCCCCGCTTATGCCTGCTTTCCCCAAAACAGACTTGATACTCGCTGAAACGGCTCTCCACCACTCAGAAGGATTCTGCTCCGACCACAGCGGACGCGGCGTCTGCAATGTATGCGGCGATGATGCAACCGCAATCACGTCACCGCGTTCATCGATCAACAATGCCTTACTCGATGTCGTGGATGTGTCGATGCCAAGAAAATACTGCTTTGTCATTGAAGAGCCTCTTCAGCAAAAGTCAAAACGCGTTTTACATGCCTTACATGCTATACACTTATCGTGCCCCGAGCAGGAGTTCGATAGTCAATTGGTCAAGCCGCTCATATTTTAGTCCGCGGCTGGCAATTGCAACTCGGTCGAAGGCGTGGGATTTGAGTGCCGCCGCTTTGCTGGCACTGTATTTACCGAAATAAGAGGCCATGCTACCATCGTCGGCGTTGATCTCGGCCAACAGAGCTTTGATTTCCTTGTCGGCGTTCCATTTTGTAGCCTTTTCTTTTAGGATGAGGTAGGAGCGCATGCAGCCGCGGGCGAAATCTTTCACCCCTTCATAATCCTCGGTGCGATAGGCGTGAGCGTCGAAATGACGCGATCCAGAGTATTTCACATCTTCGAGAAACTTCACTAGGAAGAAAGCCGCTTTGAGATCGCGCGAGCCGAAACGCAGATCCTGGTCGTAGCGGCCGGGATACTGGTCATTCAAGTCAATGTGGAAAAGCTTACCGGCTTCCCAAGCCTGAGCCACGCCGTGCATAAAGTTGATCCCGGACATGTGTTCGTGAGCCACTTCGGGGTTTACGCCCACCATCTCAGGATGATCGAGTGTTGTAATGAAAGCCAGCATGTGACCGGTAGTAGGATTATAGAGATCGGCCCGGGGTTCATTGGGCTTGGCTTCCAAGGCAAATTTCAAATCATATTTCTTATCGAGAGCATATTCGCAAAGGAAATTCATCGCTTCACGATTACGTTTGATTGCGTCAACCGGGCTCTTGGAAGCGTCAGTTTCCACACCCTCACGTCCTCCCCAAAAAACGTAGATTTTTGCGCCCAGTTCCACGCCCAAATCGATGGCGTTCATTGTCTTCTGGAGTGCATAAGCGCGCACTTTGGGATCATTGGCTGTGAATGCGCCATCTTTGAAAATCGGATCACCGAATAGGTTAGTGGTTGCCATCGGGACGACCAACCCCGTTTCCTTCAAAGCCGCCTTGAAATCCTTAACGATCCGGTCGCGCTCGCTAGACGAAGCGTCAATCGGAACAAGGTCGTTATCGTGGAAGTTGACACCATATGCGCCAACTTCGGCAAGCAGGTGTACTAACTCCACAGGCGATTTGGTTTCACGGACTGGACCGCCAAACGGGTCACGACCAATATTTCCAACCGTCCACAGGCCAAAGGTAAACTTATGTTCAGGTTTAGGTTCATAGCTAGTGGTCATATTTATTCATCCTTTTCTTTAGAACAAGAGATTCGCTGATACTGAAGAACACGAATCACCGTATTCCGTGAATTATCTAGGTTTATTCACATACTTTAGGTATTCGCCCAATAGAAGGTGCTACCTGCTTTACCGATGCTGCTTGAAGTAAAAGTCGGCGTAGACTGCCACAATCAGGATGACCGCTTTCACAACATATTGCCAGGCCGGTTGTACATTCATCATTTGAAGCCCGGTGGTAAGGCTGGCAAGAACCAGCGCACCGATCAGAGCGCCATGAATTGTGCCGGATCCGCCCAAGGGAGATGTGCCGCCCAAAATGGCGGCAGCAATGGCATCCAATTCGTACCCTGTGCCAGCCGCAATGGTTCCATAACCGACATAAGAGGCTAATACGATACCACCTACGCCGCACAGGAATCCCATTAGTACAAAAACTCGAAATACGATGCCCTTAATGTCAACGCCGGAGAGGCGAGCGGCTTCCCGGTTGCCGCCTATGGCATAGGTATATCGGCCGAAGCGTGTATTATTCGCTGCATAAACCATGAGAATAGCCGCCACCGCAAGTAATAATACGGGCGCAGGGATGCCCTTGTAATTATTGACGCTATAGACATATGCAAGAATCACCACTATCGCTACGCCGATCGTCAGCAAGTCGAGGTAGAGCGGACGAGGCGTAAACCCATATTTCTGCTTGCCGCGCCGGCTGCTGAATAGGTTCCATAAAAGCCCTGCAACAATGATCACAAATATCACCCAGCCCCACATGTGAGGGATATAACCTTGGGCAATATCAGAAAACACTGGCTGATTCGCCGGGATGGTTTTACCTTGGGTAACAAGCAGGAGCAGTCCATTGAAAAACCACAAACCACCCAGGGTCACAATGAAAGCGGGTAATCCCAAATAGGCAATGATATAGCCTTGGACTACGCCAGCTAACAGGCCAACCAGCAGGCCGCAGACGACCGAAAGTATGGCTGGCAGAACTACTTGGCCGGGAAAAATCTGGGCCCAGAGATAGTATTGCAGATATGCTGCAACTACCGATACAAAACCTGCTAGTTTACCCACCGACAGGTCAATGCTTCCCGTAACGATCACCAGCACCATGCCAATGGCTAGGAAGGAAGTGACGGTCATTTGGCGGAAGAGGTTCGATATGTTCTGGGGATCCATGTAAAGGCCATGGGTTGTGATGGTAAAGATGACCCAAATAACGAGAACCACAAAGAGAAGAATAAAAGATTGGATATTACGTCTTAGGCTTTGAAAAAACCTGGTGGACAATGATTCTGTCTTCGTGTCAGCAGTAGTAGAAATGTTCACAGGATACCTCACTTTTTTGTTAGTTTTCAGGCAACTGCCACGCCAGTGGCTAGTGCCATTACACGTTCCTTATCGGCCTCGGCGACAGGCATAGTGACTGTTGAGTGGCCTCGGCACATCACCATAACGCGATCGCTCATTCCAAGCACTTCTTCCAGATCGCTTGAGATCATGATAATAGCTACACCTTGCTCAGCCAGATCATTCATGAGCTTATAGATCTCGAATTTTGCTCCAACGTCAATGCCGCGGGTCGGATCGTCCATGATCAGAACTTCCGGTTTTGACATCAGCCATTTTGAAATGACCACTTTCTGTTGATTGCCGCCCGATAAGGTTTCAACCAACACTTCCAAGTTTGGAGCCTTGATGGTCAGGCTTTTGGCCTGTTGCAAACTGGCTTGCAATTCCGCATTGGAGTTAATGCTGAAAAATTTTGAGAACTGATTCAGGTTGGGCAGAGATATGTTCCTGAGAATGGTTTGGATCAACACCAGTCCCATCTTTTTGCGATCCTCCGGCACTAGACTAAAACCCGCCTCGATTGCTTCACGAGCACTTTTCGGCGCGATCTCCCGCCCATTTATCCGGATTTTACCGTGGGTTACCTTCCCATACTCGCCAAATAATGTTGTCACCAATTCGGTTCGACCCGAACCCATCAATCCAGCGATCCCGAGAATTTCACCCTTGCGGACATTGAGGTTTACTCCATTCAGGACTTTTCGATTGGGATCGTTGGGATCAGCAGCTTCAAGACCCTCCACTTCAAATACCATCGCGCCAGGCTTGCGCTTTCCCTTTGGAAAACGCTCTTTCATCTCGCGGCCAACCATATACTTGACCATCTCGTTCTGGGTCAAATCTTTTGTCGGTTGAGTGGTGACGATCTTACCGTCTCGCATGACCGTCACTCTGTCTGTGATGAGGAAGAACTCCTCCAGTCGGTGAGAAATATAAATACAGGTAATACCATGTTGTTTAAGTCCTCTCAGGATTTCCATCAATTTTTCGACTTCTTCTTTACTGAGAGCACTGGTAGGCTCATCTAGGATCAAGATCTTGGCATTCTCGGAGAGGGCTTTGGCGATCTCGACCATCTGCATTTTACCCACCCCTAAATTATTAACTACTGCCCGCGGATCAACATCCAATTGATATTTTGTGAGGATCGCCTGTGTATCGGCGTAAACTTTATCCCAGATGATCCCGCCATGTTCCACTGGCTCTTTACCCAAGTAAACATTTTCCCCAACTGTTCTGGTTGGAACCAAGGTTAATTCCTGATAAACAATCGCAATCCCCTGTTCGACTGCTTCCCGAATGGAACTTTGGCCCAATTTTAATTCTTGGCCATCAAAGATAACAGCACCTTCATATGTACCATGCGGATAAACACCTGAAAGAACTTTCATCAATGTTGATTTACCGGCCCCGTTTTCCCCACAGATACCGTGAATTTCTCCACGGCGCACTTCGAATGAAACATCATTCAATGCCACCACGCCCGGGAATTGCTTGGTCACGTGCTTGAATTCGAGAATATTTTCATTATCCACTGCGCGCTCCTTCAATTTCTAGAAGTTTCGCTTCTTGATAATTGAGATTCCCGGCCCCCAGTAACGAGGGCCGGGAAGTTAAGCAGATTAAGAGTTATTGGGCCGGAGGAGTTGGAGGAAGCTGACTCGCGGGGACGTTTTTATAAACATCCGAATAGCTCTGGAAGCCGCTATTGACAACTACCTGATCAACATTGGCCTTGGTGACCTCGACAACCGGCAGGAAGTTTGCCATGACATTGCCAGTCTTGGTCTTATCGTTGGTCAATGCAGCCAACGTGAAGCTCGTCAGACCAGTGGGGGTCTGGCCTTTAACCAAGGCTTCGATCATCTGCACTGCCTGCGGTGCCAACAGACGCGTATCTTTGAAAACGGTGACAGTCTGATTGCCCAAAACGATCTGGTTGCAGCCAGCCGCCGTGGCATCCTGACCCGAGATCGGCACCTTGCCAGCCAATCCCTGAGCTGCCAATGCCTGAATTTCGCCGTCTGCCGTGCCGTCATTTGAGGCTACAACCGCGTCGATCTTGTTCTGCTGAGCCGTGAGGATATTCTCCATCATTGATTCAGCCTTGGCAGGATCCCAGTTGTCAACCCACTGGTCGGCCACGACCTTGACTAGACCCTTGTCGATCAAGGGTTGAACGACTGCCATCTGGCCCTGACGAACCAAGACAGCGTTGTTATCGGTCGGAGATCCACCGGACATGACTACCTTGGCCGGGTTGGTTGTCGTCCACTTGGTCTGGGTCGCCATGTTGCCGCTAGCGTCTAACAGCCCGAGTGCTTTCATAACGCCATCAGCCTCGGCCTTACCAACTGCGACGTTATCGAAGGACAAATAGGCGGAAACCTTGCTGGTCTTGATCAGGCGGTCATAGGAAATCACGGGCACACCTGCTGCAACAGCCGCTTCTACAGGAGTAACGGCAGCATCGCCATCTTCAGCGATGACGATCAAGCCTTTTACACCTTCAGCAACCATGTTATCAATCTGGTCGCTTTGCAGCTTCACATCATGATCGGCTTCCTGTGAAACGACTTCATAGCCGTCTTTTTGAAGCAACATGGTCATCTGGGCATTTTCAACTGGCCAACGCTCAGTCGCGAAGTCCGAGAAGGAAAGACCGATTTTGACCTTGCCACTGCTGGCGGCGGGAGCCGTTGTGGGTGCTGGCATAGCCGTGGCAGCCGGCATTGCCGGGGCCGTCGTGGCCGCCGGGGCGGCCGTGGGTGCCGGCGTAGTTGCTGGGGCGCAAGCAGCCAGCATCGCTACGACGATCAAAAGAGTGAAGGTGATTATCGAAATACGATTGGGTTTCATTTCTCATTTTCCTTTCAAGAATGTGTTCTCTGAGGTTCAACTTGATCGCACGAGATAATTTTGTTTAATTCTGCATGGAGCCTCCTTATTAAAGAATTCATCATATGATAGCATACTTAAGGATTAGGTAATAATCATTTCTCGCAGGATATCGTCTAATACAATAGCTATTGCGCCTAAGGCACATGCATCTGCCCCGCGTTCAGAGAAGGCAAGCCGCAGGCTGTTAGCGGAAGGTTGTAGTGCATTTGAAAAAATTGTTTTTTGAATGATCGGTTGCAGAATATCTTTACCAAGAATAAATGCCCCTCCGATTACAACTAATTCCGGGTTGAAAACATTAACCAAATCTGCAATTCCCGCTCCCAGATAAGTTGCAACATCTTCTATCGCCTGACGGCAAACGCTATCTCCTTCCAAGGCAAACTTCACAACCATTTCAAAATTAATGTTATCGAAATCACCCTGACAGGCATTTAGCAAAAATTTGTCAGAATGGACCTGGAGTTCCTTTTTTACCCGGCGGAGAACCGCACGGGGTCCAACTTGAGTTTCCCAGCAACCGATGCGGCCACAGGCGCATTGCTCACCTTGCGGGTCGCGTTGAACATGCCCAATTTCCCCAGCATAGCCATATCCGCCGCGAAATAGATTGCCGCCAATCATGATGCCGCCCCCAAGGCCAATCCCTGAACACACATATATGAAGTTTTCAACGCCTTGCGCGACGCCAAAGTAATACTCGCCCAAGGCTGACAAATTGGCTTCGTTTTCAATATAAACAGGAAGGCGGAAGCGCTGATTCCACATCAACCGGAGGGGGACATTTTTCCACTGTAGGTTAGGGGCGACAATCAGCTCGCCTTGACGGAGATTAATGAGACCAGGCAGGCCAACTCCCAGCCCTAGTACTCTCAACCGTTGCTCCTTGGCGATGGAAAGGGCCTGCTCAACTAATTGTTCTGCTCGGCTAATGATGCTGCTTTGAGGTTGTGATGGAGTGGTTTCCACCCTCGTTTCCCATAAGCTTTCTGCCACGAAATTGGTTAGAAGGATATGGATAAAATCTACTCCGATTTCCATACCAATTACTGCGCCTCCGTCAGATCTGAGACTCAGCGGTATGGCAGGTCGGCCAACTTTCGAACCCTCCAGCCCGTTTTCGGAAACCAAGCCTTCTTCAATCAAGGCATTGACAATATTCGAAACTGTACCGCGATTCAGGCCGGTAAGATTGGCAACTCGGGCGCGGGATATAGGTGCATGAAGTCGTAATGTATTCATTACGATCGACTTATTGATCTTTCGCACCTTTTCTTGATCGCCAGTGAGCATAAGACAGGTAACTATTTTTGTTTATCGATTGAATAAACTAAGTATTGATGTTATATCATTAAGTGAAAAATGTCAATATCACCCCAAAAAAATGTTAGCCCAAAGTAGTAGAGTCCCCTTTTACCAAAGTTAAAGTGTCCCTTTTGCCCAAAGTTATAATGTCCCCTTCCAGAAAGGGACAGAAAGTGGATGAACTACTAGACATGAGCACAAAAGAATTAAGGTTACTACTCAGCCCATAATGGCTCTAACGAAAGGTTAGTGTAGTTCATACCAATGCCAGGTAAAATGCGAAGCATGAGTGAGACACACCTACCCACGCAAGAGGAAGTGCGAGCTGCCTATCAAAAAGGGGAAGAGGCGGTGGTGGCTTTGTTTGAGACACTGGTGGGGCTGAACCGGGCAATGGAAGCCAGAATCCAAGTCTTGGAAGACCGGTTGAATAAAGACAGTCATAATAGCAGCAAGCCGCCGACGAGTGACGGGTTGAAAAAGGGGCACAAGCACGGATTGCGCCATAAGAGCGGGAAGAAGAGTGGCGGTCAGAAGGGACATGAGGGACACCGGCTGGAACCGGTCTCCGAGCCGGACCAGATCGAAATTCATGCTGTTACAGATTGTCGTCATTGCCAAGCCTCGTTGACCGAAGTGGCTGCACAGGGGTATGAGAAGCGCCAAGTGTTCGATCTGCCTGAGAGCGTGGAATTGGAGGTGACGGAGCATCGGGCCGAGATCAAGAATTGTCCGCAATGTGGAGCAGTGAACGAAGGTGAGTTTCCAGAAGGGGTGACCCAGGAAACACAGTATGGTCCGCGGGTGCAGGCGCAGATGGTGTATTTCAATACCTACCAGTTTGTGCCCTTGGAACGCACGGCTGAGATCATGGCTGATCTCTATCATCAACCGGTGTCTGAGGGAAGCGTGTTGGCGGCGGTCCAGGAAGTCGCCCGGCAAGTGGCACCGGAGATGGAACAGATCAAAGAGCATCTGATCCAAACTGAAGAAGCAGTGCATTTTGACGAAACTGGAGCTCGCGTGAAGGGGAAGTTGAATTGGCTGCATTCGATGAGCACGGCCCTAGTGACCTTTTTCGTCATTCATCCCAAACGCGGCTCCGAAGCGATGGACCAGATCGGAATCCTGCCCAAACGCACGGGTGGGTGCATGCATGATTACTGGAAACCCTATTTGAAATACACTCAGGCCAAGCACGGATTGTGTGGCGCCCACCTATTGCGCGAACTGACCTTTCTGGTTGAGAACTACCAGCAGACTTGGGCTGAAGCCATGATCCAACTGCTGACGGAAATCCAAAAGGCCGTGACCGCCGCAAAAGCCATGGGGCAGGAGGCGTTCTTTCCCGAGCAACTCACGGACTTCCGAAATCGTTACGACCAGATCGTGGCAGAAGGCTTATCGGCCAACCCATCCCCCGAACGAACCGAAGAACCCGCCAGGCGGCGCGGACGAGTCAAACAAACGCCTTCCAAAAACCTGCTGGATCGACTGAGAGATCACCCCGAAAAAATACTGGCGTTTATGTATGACTTTCATGTACCGTTCGATAATAACCAGGCCGAGCGCGATATTCGGATGGTCAAGTTGAAACAGAAAATTTCCGGCTGCTTTCGGAGTGACCACGGCTCAACCGCCTTTTGTCAGGTGCGTAGCTACATCTCCACTGCACACAAAAACGAACAACCGATTCTGGGCGCACTTTATTCAGCTTTGATCGGCACACCTTTCATCCCTGCTTTCATAACCGCTAAGATGGCTGAGCAGTAACGAATTAAGCAGATTGCAAGTGATGCAGGGGCTGGCAGAAAAGCGACTGAGTCAGAAGGAGGCCGCCAAGATGTTGGATCTGAGTGTGCGGCAAGTCAAACGATTACGAAGCGCCTATCGTCGCTCGGGAGCGGCGGGCTTGGTATCGAAACGGCGTGGACGACCCAGCGCCAATCAACTGGACGAGAAGCTGAAGCATAAGGTGTTGAACTTTCTGCATGGGAAATATAAAGGCTTTGGTCCGACCTTGGCCTGTGAGAAACTGGTGGAGATCGAGAAGCTCTCGATCTCGGATGAAAGTGTGCGCCAGATCATGATTGCGGAGGACTTATGGAAGCCTCATAAAATTGCAAAGCTCGTGGTGCATCAAATGCGCGAGCGGCGAGCTTGCTTTGGGGAACTGGTGCAAATGGACGGATCGCCTCACGCCTGGTTTGAAGATCGCGGGCCTGCCTGCACATTGCTCGTCCTAATCGACGACGCCACCGGAAAACTCCTGGGACTGCTTTTCGCGGACCAAGAAAGCTTTCATAATTACGCCCGCCTAGTCCGCACCTACCTGGAGCGTTACGGCAAACCGCTAGCCTTCTACACCGACAAACACGGCGTCTTTCGGGTCAATCAGGTGAGCCGTGAAAAAGGGGATGCCCAGACCCAATTCGGGCGGGCCATGCAGGAGCTGGACATCGAACTCCTATGCGCCAATTCGCCCCAGGCCAAAGGACGGATTGAGCGCGCCAACCAAACTCTCCAAGATCGCCTGGTCAAGGAAATGCGTTTGCTCCATATTTCCAACCCTGAGCAAGGCAATGCCTATCTTCCCAAATTTCTCGAAGATTTCAATTCCCGATTCGCATTCTCACCGCGCAGTTCTAACAACGTTCACCGCCCACTCACGGTCCGCGAAAATCTCAATCACATCCTCGCCTGGCAGGAATCCCGTTTGCTGTCGAAGAACTTAACCCTGCAATTCAACAAGGTCGTCTATCAGATCCAAACGAAGCCCGGTAGTTATGCGCTGCGCAATGCCCACGTCACCGTTTGCGAAAATGCTCAAGCGGCTATCTCAATTCTCTATCAATCCCGAGAACTCCCCTTCACCATTTTCCACAAGCAGGAACATTTGGCCAAGATCGTCGATTCCAAGGGTGTCGATCTGGCTCTTCCCGCCAAGACTTTTATCCCTGCTCCGGATCATCCATGGCGCCATCGCCATCTATTCTCCACGCCCGAACCCGCCAGCAGTTCGTAACGCCTGCCGTGGATATGTGGATAACTCTCCGCTGCGCTCCGAGTTGCCCACATATCCACCGCCACTACGGCGTCGTCGAGGGGACATTCTAACTTTGGTAATCAGGGGACATTTCTACTTTGGGTTGACATATCACCCCAAAAAAACATTGCAGTTAAAAAAAGATGAGGACTGAAATGAATCAAATGAAAAGGATAGGCCGAATGTTAAAAGCCTTGCAGATGCTGAGCATTTCGTCCGAGCTCAAGCCTCTTCCGATTTCTCCAACGCAGAGGTTGAGATATTCATAAGACGGCGTCCGGAACTAGCGACGAGAAGCGTCGCACCCGCCAACCCCGGAACGGCCTGAGGAAGATCGAATTCTTCGATCAACGGAAAACCTATACGCGGCTTGATCTGCCAGCGCAAACAAACGGAGATATTTCCTGGCGCACTTTCACTGGCTTTCATGTCGGACATGCGTTTGCTTGCTTCGCCCATAATTTTGAGCAAGTCATCAAGTTCGGGATAGGGGGATGGCTTGTAACATTATTTCATCACTTTCTGTAGCCGAGAATATGCATCATCCCAGCCTGCATTTGAATTTGGTTCGTACACTTCTGGAGAAAAAGATGAACGGATAAGGGCACGCGCTTCAGAAAGCGATGCAAGCTGATCTAAGGCAATCGCCTGCAAGAGAATATTGCCAATAGCGGTGGCCTCCACGGGTCCTGCAATGACCTTGCGCTGGCTGCAGTCCGCAGTGAACTGGTTTAGAAGGCGGTTCTTCGTGCCCCCACCAATTATATGGATCGGATCATGGCGTTTCCCAGTAAGCTCCTCTAGCCGCTCCAATACCCAGCGATACTTCAGGGCCATGCACTCGAGAACGACGCGTACAATTTCACCTTTGGCTTGCGGTACAGTCTGATTTGTGTCTCCGCAGTATTTTTGAATACACTCCGGCATGTTGCCGGGATGGATGAATACAACATCATCAGTATCGATTACCGCAAGGAACGGTTTTGCATCCGAGGCAAGTTGAGTGATTTCATCATAGGTCAGATCTTCACCCTGATGGTGCCAACTGCGGCGGCATTCCTGTACCAGCCAAAGCCCCGTCAAGTTCTTTGAAAGTTGCCATGAGCCGAATACCCCGCCTTCATTTGTGAAGTTGTATTCCATCGCCTTTTCATTGACGATGGGCATGCGCACCTCAGCGCCCATAATCGACCACGTTCCCGAACTGATCCAAGCGAAATCCTGATTCTGAGCGGGGACTGCCGCAACAGCTGAACTTGTGTCGTGGCAGGCAGGAAGGACTACTGGGATTTTGCCAGCCCGAGTTTCGTCGGCAACAATAGGAAGAAGTGTGCCAATCACGGATCCGGATTCGGTGACTGAATGAAATAAACGTGACGGAATGCCAAGAGCATCCAGTACGGGTATCGCCCAATTTCTTTTGATCGGATCGAAGCACTGGGTCGAAGTTGCATTGGTAAATTCGTTTGTAATTAGACCGCTCAACCAGTAATTGAATAAGTCCGGCATCGTGACCAAGGTCTGCGCTATATTCAACAAAGCCGATTTCTGCACAGACATCGAAAGCAGTTGATAGAGAGTGTTAATCTGCATGAACTGAATGCCGGTATTGGTGAAGAGGTCAGCTCGCGGCATGCGCCGGAAGGCTTCATCAAGCATCCCATCTGTGCGAGCATCACGATAATGAAATGGATTGGCGAGCAGGGCACCATTCCGGTCGAGCAAAGCGAAATCCACGCCCCAAGTGTCGAGGCCGATGCTATCGAGCCTCACACCGTTTTTCACAGAAGCCGCGATACCAGCTTTTATTTCTTCCCATAAGTGCAATACATCCCAGTGAAGCCCATCAGGAAGGCGCACTGGATTGTTGTTGAAGCGATGTACTTCCTGCAAAGTAAGCTTATCGCTATCCAAAATGCCGAGGATGGCGCGCCCGCTTTCAGCTCCGAGATCAAGGGCCAGATAATTGTGGCTGGTTGTCATATCTTAATCCAGGTGAAATATTCTTCGAGATCCAGAAAACTTTTATTGGGACGCGCCTTGGAATCCGGAGAGACGATGAATTCCTGCCAGCGCGTATCAACTTCTTAACTCATTGAGTGGCCACCGTTGCTTCGTCCTAATGAAGGATTTGACTCAAGAACAGCTGTGTTCGTTCCGAACGTGGCTTAGTGAAGAAGTCATCAGGAGAAGCCTGTTCGATGATTTGCCCTTCATCCACAAATACGATTCGATTCGCAGCCGCGCGTGCGAATCCCATTTCGTGCGAGACGACGATCATTGTCATCTCGTGGGCGAGTTCCTTCATCACATCGAGAACTTCGCCGATCATTTCCGGATCGAGAGCGGAGGTGGGCTCATCGAAAAGCATGAGACTTGGTTTCATTGCCAATGCGCGCGCAATCGCGACGCGCTGCTGTTGTCCGCCGGATAACTGATTCGGATACTGATCGCGCTTGTCGGCCAGACCGACGCGTGCCAACAGTCGTTCGGCGTCCGCGCGCGCTTGCTCGAGTGGAATTTTGCGTACGCGCGTCGGTGCTTCCATAATATTTTCAATGGCTGTGAGATGCGGGAACAAATTAAATCGTTGAAACACCATGCCGATCTCGGCACGCTGGCGCGCGATGTTCCGTTCGCTGTCTTCCACAAGCTTGCCATTGCGATCATGATATCCGATCATATGGCCGTTGACGTAAATATGCCCGCTGTTGATCTTTTCCAAATGATTGATGCAGCGCAGGAACGTGCTTTTACCAGAACCGGATGGGCCAATGACGACCACGACTTCATTTTTGAGCACTTCGATGTTGATATCTTTTAACACATGAAGTGAGCCAAAATATTTGTTGACCTTTTCGGCTTTGACGATGATGTTGCTGTCAGCCAGTCTGACATTTGGAGTAACCATCAGTGTGCTCCTTCTCCGGTCGAGCCGAACAACCGTTGCATCATGCCTGGGCCGCGTTCAATACCTTTTCGTTCGCCCAATCCTGATTCGATCCGCGCCTGAATAAATGACCAGATGGTAGTCAAGACGAGATAATAAAACGAGGCCGCAATGAAAAGCTCAAAGGGTTTGAAAATGCGCGCATTAACTTGTTCGAATCCAAAAAATAATTCTCCCGCGGAAATGACCACCATCAGTGAAGTGGTTTTCATCATGTTGTTGAATTCATTGCCGAGCGGCGGGATGATGACTTTGGCAGCCTGAGGCAGAACGATGCGCTGCATGGCCAAGCCGGAGGTCATTCCCAGTGATTTAGCGGCCTCCATTTGCCCCGGATCGATTGATTCGATGCCGGCGCGAACGATTTCGGCCATGTAGGCCCCTTCGTTAATACCCAATGCCAATGTACCTGCCTGAATGGCTCCGCTGATGGTGACGATGCCTATAATGATATCCGGAAAATCGTAGATGTGAGTGACGCCGAATCCAAAAAACAATAACGACATTTGAACGATTAGTGGTGTACCCCGAAAATACCAGATATAAGCTTCTGAAAGCCAACGAAACGGGGCGAACTTCGACATCTTTCCGAGGGCGGCAAAAAGCCCTAGCACTACCCCAAGTGCTTGGGCCACAATACTAACGATCACAGTGACTATCAGCCCATTGCGAATTAATGGATCTTGAAAGGCGGTGGGAGGCCAAATATATTTAAAGAAGACGGACCAATCGAAATGATACATAAAATTCCTCGTATTCTCAGATTGAGAGAATACAGGCCTGCCGGGCAGCTTCCCGATCGGCCTGTATTCCCAGCATCGCAACTTTATCGCCGTACTAGATTAATTTATGGGAGCGTAACTGCTGATTGCTGTGCACCATATTTTGCAAGGATCTTGGCATACGTTCCATCAGCCATCATGCTCTTGAGTGCTGTTTGGACGGCTTGACCGAGCGGCGTCAAAGGTACATTGGTACAATCAGTCGCACTGCCGCACGGAAGACCGATGCCAACTGGTGCCGGCTCGATGGGTTGGCCAACTAATTGGAATTGGTCCGGATTCTTGGCAGCATATTGACCAGCGACCGGCGTATCAGCGAAATAGGCAACCACTTTGCCAGCTTGCAATTGTTGAAGGGCATCTGAGTCCTTTTCAGTCGCGACCATTGTAACTTGTGGTTTTCCAGCTTTTGTACAGTCTGCGGCTAGACCTGCGCCTTTATAATCACCGGTCCCTTGCAGATAGTCCACCTCGGTGGTGCCGCTTTCCGCCGCAACACTTTGGCCACACAAATCTATCGATGCATTGATGTTCTTTGGATTGCCTTTTGCAACGAGTATAGACTGACCCACATCCAAGTAGTGAATGAAGCTGATCTGCTTATTGCGTGTGGCTGTGATGTTCATATCCGACGTGATGATATCGCATTTGCCACCGGTTACTGCCTCAATGATTGAATCGAACACGCTGTTGACGATTTGCGCTTGAAGTCCTAGACGATGAGCGATCTCTGTCGCCATATCAATGTCGAGACCGGCCGGATTCCCGTTATCATCATAAAATTCAAATGGTGGATATGGTATGTCCGAGCATGCCGTAAGCTTACCTTTATATGCCAAAGTCGAGGGATCAACGGTGGCAACTGGCGTTGGCGCCGCAGTCGGTTGTGGCGCGGCGGTGGGTGCTAGAGTGACCATTGAGGTCACGACCACAGTCTCCACCACTGGAGCCGCGGGCGTAGACGTAGGCGATCCACAAGCTGTCAGCAGAAGGCTGAGTAGGATCACTGAGCTTAATACAACAAAAACTTTTTTCATCGTTCTCACTCCTTTATGAATTTTTATTTTTTCAATTAATTCGGCGATTGTTGCCCATTAAACGCTTGAGCATAGACCAGTTTTGCGGATTATGCAAGAGGTGAGTAGATTAAAATTTCGTGATTCCCGTCTGCAAACAGAGACAGGAAATGGTAGTGATAAAAAACCGGCTGTCCAATAAAGGAAAACTTTTCATGTTTGGTTTGGAAGATATTTGATAGATTTGTGGGGATACCGGGTTGGTCAGCATTAGCCTTCGCTTATTTTTCACTAAGCGCCAACTTGACTGCGAACGCCGCGAGTATTACTGCAAATACTTGTTGGAATCGTTTTAACATATGAGATGAATTTTTTAAGTATGCGCTAATTCCGCTTGCCAGTATTCCGTAAATCGCAAATATAATAAATGTGATGCCCATAAACACGGCACTCAATGCCGTCATCTCTATGGTGGGAGTGGATGAATATTTAGAAACGAAAAGCGGCAAAAAGGCAAAGAAGAATATGGTCAATTTAGGATTGAGTAAATTTATCGCAATGGCTTTTATGATTATTTGTTTAGCACTGGTCTCCGTGCTTTTTTGGCTAATTTCTAATACGCCTGCTTCACGCCACATTTTCCATGCAAGGTAAAGTAAATAAATAGAACCCACAATTTTTATGACCGAAAAAACCTGCGCGCTCATATTTAATATTGCTGACAACCCCAATACGCTTGCCAAAATATGCGGAACAATTCCAAGTGTACATCCAAAAGCAGCGGCAATGCTGGCACGCCATTTGAGAGTAAGTCCAGTGCTAATTGTGTAAATAGCCCCTGTTCCGGGAACAAGCACTACAACAAGTGATGTAAGAAGGAATTCTGGATTAATCATATTTTGTCTCCATCAATAAGTTTCTTGATGTCCAACTCGCGCTTGGCTTCATAAAAGACCAGTAATGTGCTTCCGTATTTGCGTTGGTCAAATTCCATAAGATGATTCAAATCCAGCTGCCTGTATTCTTTCGGATGAATTTGAACGATTGCCCAACCGTCTTCTTCCAGCCATCCCAAATTGGAATCCAGTTCGGTCAAAGTCCGTAACCACATTTCTTGATACTGCGGAGGCGCGAGGTAGATGTAATGAAATGCGCGATCGGGATGCGACGCCAAAAGAGAAAACGCGTCGGCGCGTTTCGCCTCGGCGCGGGATGCAAGCCGGGTCGCCGTTAAATTCAGTTTAATCATATCTATGGGCACGCGATTCAAATCGGTGAAGCGGCAGAACGCCGCGCCGCGGCTGAGCGCTTCGATTCCCACTGCACCGGTTCCGGCGAAAACATCCCACCAATTCGTATCAAACACATCTGCACCGATGATGTTGAACAACGATTCTTTGACTCGATCTGTGATCGGACGAGTGGTATCACCCGGAACTGATTTAAGGATTCTTCCTTTTGCACTCCCCGAAATCACTCGCAAACTCATTTTGCCGCCATAAAGTTTCCATGCGGCGCAATAATGGGAACGACGCAACCTGTGCTTACGATCAATCTTCGCCCGCCAGTTTGCTGAATGGCATCTTCTTTTTCTTTGCGAACCTCTTGTGGCGTTTTATAAACAAGTGCGTCGCGGCTCAAGCCTCCGCACAACACGCCTTTGAAGGTCTTCTGCGCTTCCGCCAAGGAAGGCGGAGTTTCGCGATCATGCCAGTTGACAATTTGCACTGGGTATTTTGATACTTGATCAAAATAAATATCCTCGCCGTGAATGTGTAACATGTTGCACCATAGTCCTTGCGCTGACTCCAGAATTTGCAAATCAAGGCCTTGGCTGAAATGTTTGAATTCATCTTCATTCAATAGAATTGCTTGCGCGTGCTGAACGGCATAAAAAATTCCGTCAATGCCGGTTTCAAGCGCGGCTTCAACGAAACGGCGAGTTGTGATTGCGATGGTTTGCAGTCCCTTCATTACAGCATCGGGATGTTTTCGTAAATGAACCAAAAGTGTATTTTGACCTGCAAGATTTTTTGCCTGCGCCAGCGGATTGAAGATCGTTTGAAGCATCGGCGTGTTTGGGCCGAGTCCCGCGCGGATTTGACGGAGGCAGGCTAATTGTCCCGCGAGCCGCGGAGCAGTTGAATCTAATACTTGCAATCGTTCCCAATCTTGTGGCTGGGAAATAACGTGTTTTGTGTATTGACGCGTGCCTTCGGGATTGCCGCGCCATTCATCTTCTGCGCCCCAATCGCGGATACAGAATGAAGATGCAGGTGTGACTTTTACAAGATCGAAATCATAGGTGCGTTGAAAGGCGATCTGCGCGGCGGCAAGCGTTTCGGGCGATTGATCGTCAACGGGAAAATGCCGCCAGAGTGCGACCGGCGTTTGATCGGGTATATCGCCTGCGAGGCAGGCTTGAATTCGTTCTCGGTGAGTTGTCATGGAAACCTCGTAATCTTTTTAATGACACAAAATGTCGCGCCGGCACGGCCGACAGACAGCAGGACCGGTGCTCCGCGGAAGTCGGGTATATCTTCATCGGTGCGCGTGTTGACCAAGAGGAAATCGCCGGGTTTGATTTTATTCCACTGCGTGCGTTCATTTAATATGGTTACATTGCTTGCAGCATATGGCGCGGCCGCACGTGGTACCCGGTGAATGACCAGGGTGACCGGCTTCGTTTCAAGTTGGTTGAATTCCTCAACCGCTTGTTTATAGCAAGTCAGCCAGTAATCGGTTTCGTAATGACGAAAGACACCGCCGGTTCCACCAATAAAGGAGTTGTAATACGCATATTCATAAGGATGTAATTGAATGATGCCGTAGATTCCAGGCGCAAGCAGAATAATGATCAGGGCAACATTGACCCAATTTTTTTGAACCTTTCTAAAGAGCCAATCAAACGCGAATCCTGCAAAAATAAAGATCGGTGGAAGCATGAACAAAAAGTGGCGCATCCCGTCAAATTCTGGCGGGTTGCGCAAAATAGTGTATCCAAGTGGAATCACAAACCAGGTTAGGATCAGCAATGCTTGAGTCAATTTTTGGAAATCATGCTTCAGTTTTCGATAAGCCACGATTAAGCCAATAGCGAATAAAGGCCAGACTGGTTCCGTTAGAGTGAATACTAGAAAGAAAGGCAAGTAACGGTGGGGCAGATTGTAAGCGCGGTATGCTTGACCTGCGAAGAGCACCTGCAGGCCGGTTGGATTATCTGACATGAATTGAAAAACTTCAACAAATCGAAAAGGACTTTCCCACAAATAAGGCCATGTGGCAAGCATAACAAGAATAGAAATCGCCGCGTAAAGAAGCATCCATAGGGTGGTTTGACGCGCGGGATGACGGGTTAGGAAATAAACACCGACAAATATTCCGGCCAACGGTCCCAGCACGCGAATCGAAGTGGCGATGCCTACGAAGAAAGCGGGCAGGAGAATCTGAAGAAAGGTTTTACGAGCAGGCTGTCCCTTTGACTCAGCTAATTGATCCACCATACGAAAGCCGAGATACACGGCGCCGGTCAGAAAGACGAGAAACGGTGGGTCCTTGTCGTTGATAAACGCGTGACCCCATAAAAGTGGTTGAAGTAGAAAAAGTGTTGATGCGGCAAAGGCCGCCCAGGGCCGCACAAACCGTTCGCAGATTTTGTAAAGGAAATAAACACCGATCAAAAAGGTTAGAAAGTTAATAAGATGCCATGCATCGTCGGTGTTGACGTGGAATTTCTCAATCAAATAAACCGGCTCGCGCGCCAGTAGTAAATAGGCAGGCCCGCGATTTTTATGGTCGTCCGCACTGGGACCGTAGGATTTGTTAAGATCGAAATGGCCGCTAAACCAATTGGCGGGATTATAGGCGTAACCGAGCGCATCTCCATACGCATAATCGAGCGGTTCATCCCAGGTAAAGCCGAAATCTCGAAAGATAAACAGGCTGATCACAACGGCTATGCTGATCAATAGGATAAGAGGATAATTTTTGTTTGCTTTGATATTTTTCATGTCAAAATGGGTCATTTTATTATGGTGTCCGAATCATTCGAAAGCCGTCTTGCAAGCTTGGGCCGCGCATCTCCACGTTAGCTTGAGGCTTTGGTATGCACGGGAAGGCTTCATAATTGCACAGTCCGAGTTTTTGAGCGCAATAAAAAGTAGTATTACCGACGGGGCAGACTTGAACGTTAGAAGGATAGTAGTCAGCTGGAAGCAATACGCGTTGCGAGAGCGTAGATAAACCTACTGTTGTGGTTAGAATGTAGACTTGAAACAAAACCGCAAAAATTGCCAATGGAATAAAAACGACCGTTGAGCTGACTTTTATAGAATTTGCCAATTTAAGGATGGCAGGTATGCAGGTGAGAATAATACATGCTAGGAGATAGGCATAGCCAAACCGAAAGGTTGGCGCTGTGAATAGCCAAAAGAAAATGCCAATGTAATTGATTAGAAATGCAATAACATAGCTACTCACCAGTTTTCGTGTCGCTCCACTGAAAATATAAGCAATTAGTCCCAATGGCGAGGCGAGAGCGATCAGGATTAAGATTTTTTGGCCTCTATCGAGCAGATGAAACCAAAGAGGCAGCCACTGAGCCGTTGACATTCCAATATATTCTTTCGTGTCGATAGGAAATCTATTGAACCATAATAACGCATCACGGACTTCCGTTATAGCATTTAGCGGATATTTCCAATCAAACGAAAAGAGATCAATTTGTGAAATTGGAAAAATCAAATAACCGGAAAGCACAATATTCCGCAAAAGCCAAGGTAAAAGAACAATAAAAGCAGTTCCTACAAGAATCGCGCTGCGTTGCCAGTCCCTGTTCCAGATTTGCAGAACCAGCATTAACAGGGCGAGCCCGCACAGCGGCAGTGTTGAGAGTTTGACTGTGACCACAAAGATAGAGAGGATAAATATGGCAACAGAATAAAGATCAAAACCCAGTCCCTGTTTTTCAACTTTCTCTAGGATCAATACCATGATTACCCAGGTCAATAAGGCTGGCGGAAGATCGGTGCCTGGCGACGAAAGATCGGAAGCGTAAAGGAAAAGAGGTAGAAAAAATAAGATTGCTTTTACAATGTTCGAAGAGGTGATTTGCTTTCGGATCAGACCTTGAACGCCTTCCGCGAAATAAAACATAGTCGCAAGCGTAATCACACTGTTAGTCAAATGAAAGGAGCGCAATCCCAAAAAAGCAAAGCTTAGGGACGCGACAAGTACCAGCCAGGAGGAATTATAAGCGAAGCGGTTATGTATGTTTGCCAAACCGGGGACAGCGCGAAAACTTTCAATCCAGTGGATAGCTTGCGCGTGGTAAAGAGCGGTATCATAATTGATTGGTTTGTGGGTAGCGTTTTCCAAGACGGTGATGGTAACGACGAAAAGTAATATCAACACTAAAGGGTGATAAGTTGAAAAGTTGAAATTTTTCCAGGGCCGAGTCGAGATGGCGATTAAGACACCGCCAAGCAAAATTAGATTAGCGGCTTCGCCTGAGAGAGGCATAATGAGGGATAGAAAGGATACAAGTGTGGTGAGAACCGCTGACCCTATAATAGCAATAATTGGAAACGAAAGAGCAATTCCATCTTGAAGTTGAAAGAGCTTTTTTAGGAGAATTAGGCCGCCATAACCATACAGATAAAATATTGTAAGGGAATAAACCCAAATCAGCAGAGTTGCCAGCATTGCCTGTTTCTATTTCCTTTCCGATAACCGCCGAGCTTGACGTTCTTTTGCGGATTCCATTTTGCGCTTCTCATCTTCGGTCTCAGCTTTGACCGGCGAGACCGGGGTCGGCTTCCCTTCATCATCGAGTGCGACATAGACCAGATAGGCGGTATTGGTATTTGTCCGCTCGCCGGTAATAGGATTTTCCGCCTGCACCTGAACTTCAGCTTCCATCGAAGTGCGGCCAGCATATGTGACTTCAGCATTCAGGAGAACGAGATCGCCGATCTTGATTGGATTGCGAAAGACCATTGAGTCAATGGCGACGGTGACCACGCGTCTTTGTGCGTGACGCATACAAGCCAGCGCGCCCGCTTCATCGACCAGCTTCATGATCCATCCGCCGTGAACGTTGCCGAGAAGGTTGGCGTGTTCGGGATGCATCAATTGCGCGATCTGGATGCGCGAAGCGCGCATTGGTTTGGGCGTAATGGGATTCGTCATCTTAATCTAGGTCCTGGCGAAGATCGCCAGAGTCGGGAGCATGCAAGCGTTCCGGTTCATCGAGCAGAACATCAATCAAACTCTGGGTCAACTCGCTCATCATCGGAGCCAAAGGAATGGTCGCAGGCGGATAAACTTTTTTCGGCGGTGCGGGCGGTTGAAGTCGGGGTTTGAGCGTGAACGTGGCGCGTTTTCGAAGGATGCGTGGATCGTTTGTCAAATATCCGACATAATGTCCAAGCACAGAATAGACATCCCGCTTTGGCGTCACCCATCCAATCCAATCGCCGTTGTGATTGAAGAGATAAGGATAATCAAGAAAAGCTTCCGCATCGCCTCTTGAGGTATAGATTGGAATAAGAGCCATGACTTCGCCTCGCTTATTAATTTACATCATTATAAGTCCAATAGCGATTAACGAAGAAGTTCCAAAGCATGACAATCCCAACTGCAACGGCAAGTGTGAAATTTCTGGCAAGAAATTCTGGCGTGATAGATGCAGTGAGCTTCAGACTTTGAAAGAAATTCAGCAGAAGCGGTTCGCCAAATTTCAGGATGGGGATGCGGATGGCGAGGCCGGCAACGTTAACCGCAAAAAACATAATGAGTTGGCGGTGCAATGGACGGGAGCGCGAGTCAGGATAAGTCCAATAGCGGTTCCAAACGAAGTTGCTGATTATGGCACAGGTAAATGAAATGGTTCCGGCATAAACCAGCGGCATGTTGAAAAAGTGTGCGAGCAAATTTGCGATGCCGAAATCCACCAACGCACCGAATGCGCCGACGGCCATGAATTTAAGAAAACGGGTTCGTTCTTGAGGGTTAGTAAGGATAGCAGTCATTTCAATCCCAGTTTTAGTTTGAAATATGGAATGGTCTTGCGGAGACCTTCTTCGAGATCAATCTTCGGTTCCCAGCCGAGGATAGTGCGGGCGCGTGTAATATCCGGCTGACGACGTTGAGGGTCGCGCGCGCTGCGTGCGTCAGCCACAAAGGCGATTCCGGCTGGATTGCCGGCCATCTTATTTATCGTTTCGGCGAATTGAAGGAGTGACATTTCAATCGGGTTGCCGATGTTGACCGGCATATGTTCTTCCGACATGAGCAAGCGGACAATGCCATCCACCAAATCATCCACATAGCAGAATGAACGCGTCTGTAATCCATCTCCGTAAACAGTGAGCGGCTGACCAAGCAGGGCTTGTTTGAGAAGATTGGGGAGTGCGCGCCCGTCTTCGAGGTCCATGCTCGGACCGTACGTGTTGAAGATGCGGACAATACGCGTGTCAACGTTATGCTGGCGATGATACGCCATGGTCAAAGATTCGGCAAATCGTTTAGCTTCATCGTAAACCGCCCGTGGGCCAACCGGATCGACATTTCCCGCATACGTTTCAGCCTGCGGATGAACCAGCGGATCGCCGTAGATTTCACTGGTGGATGCAAGCAGAAAGCGGGCGTTGTTTGCCTTGGCAACTCCAAGAGTGTTGTGCGTTCCGAGCGCGCCTGCTTTCATGGTTTGAATGGGAAGATTGAAATAGGCATAAGGCGATTGTGGGTTTGGACTGGCGGGAGATGCAAAATGCAAAACCGCGTCCACCTTGCCCGGCACAAAAATATCATTGGATATATCGTGTTTATAGAATGTAAATTTTTCATTGCCCATCAGGTGAGCAATGTTCTCGCGGCTTCCCGTGACAAAATTATCCATGCCAATAACTTCGTGTCCATCCGCTAACAAACGGTCACAAAGATGGGAGCCGAGAAATCCAGCCGCACCAGTGATCAAAATTCTCATGAATACCTCATATAAGTTATTTCATTGCGAGGGCGAAGCCTCAAGACAATGACAGGATTCTATTTCCAATCAATGTTCGTGATCAATCCATCGCCAGTGATTTGATAGGATTGTCCACTGCCGCTGTCAACCAGCCAAAGATTTCCCTGATAAATGACTGCGAGAAAATCACCGCTCTGTCCGGGGATGGGTTGCGGTGCCCAAGCTGGAGTTTGAGGCTCGAGACCGGTTGAATTGGGCGGCGGGAAAAGCGCATGGTGATTCGATCCATCTCGATCCATAACCACGAGGCGATATCTGCTCGTCTCGCTCTGATCCGGAAAGATAGCTTGCAGATAAGCCATTTGGTATGAGTTCTCCTGTCCGTTTTGGCGAACGGGTGAAGCCACAGGCGTAGCAAACATGCCAACCTGCTCGGTCAGACGAGCAGTGAACTTATTAACGAGAGAAGTCGCTTCCAAGTCGAAGTATGGAGATTCCTCATCGGTGATCGGTGCGGGCGCGGGCGCATGATCTACAAAATAAAGCGTCTTTCCATCACCACCCCAGCTGATGCCGGGAACCCAGGCCCAATCACTGTGGGTTTGAAGTGGCGCAATATCGATCAACGGAGCAAGATAACCTCCGGATAGACTCACGGTTCCAATGCCATCCGGACGCGCGTATGCAATGCTTCCATCTGACGAAATGGCAAAGGACATGCCCCACCATCCGTAGACTCCACCACTGCTCGAATCCAAAATCTTTTTCGGAGCGCCATTCAGGCCGACCTCATATAAATCATTGTTGGCCTGCCAACCCGGCGCAGTGGTGCGCGGCTCAACCGTTGAATAGGCTGCCAAGTTAGCGCTGTTTGGAATCCATGCCGCAAAATGGACAATGTTGGATGCGTTCAAATAAATCGGCGATGGTGAGGTTAAAGTTGTGCTTACAGCCCACAAGGTGTTGATCTGCTGATCCGCCGGCTTTTTGGATTTGCGGGTGAATAGCAGATACTTCCCATTCGGCGAAAGCGCAAAGATGTGTCCATCCAGATCGCCGGTGTTGACGAGAGATCGGCGGTTGGCAGTGGATGTGTCCATGATCCAGGCGTTACCGCCGGCAAGATACGCAATTTTACCGGGAATGGATAAAGGTGTAAATGATGCCTGTGCACCCACCATCATGATCTCGGGCAATGCGTTTTGCAAAATGACCGTTTTCACGATGGTCTTGCTGGTTTCGACTCCATCTTCGAGGACCCGGCGATACGTGAGTTCCTGCTGTCCGTTGACTCCGGCTTGCACTTCACGCGTCTGTCCCTCGGGCAGAGACTCGTTGCGGATGATCTGTTGTTCGAATGGGATGTTTTCGTCTTCGGTGACAAACTCTTCTTTAACGCGTGTTAGTTTAATTGTGTCGCCGTTGTTAAGAACTGCATAAAACGGAGGATCAGATTTGTCGAGATCGCCCGGCGTGATGCCGGTTTGTTGCAATGCTTGTAGAGCGGTGCTTCCCGCGGGAACACTGACTTGTTGAGTTTTTCCATCCGCCGTAATGGTTACGTTGATCTGACTGTGTCCGGCTTGGGCGAGTTGGCAACTTGTTAATGCCGCCATCAGAATCACAACCACAAAAGGGACACAAAGGAATCTCTGTGTTCTCTGCGTGCTTTGTGGTGAGTTTTTTTTGACCACTGGTATAATCCAACTACTTGACGCGGCCTGTGACGGTCATCACGCCGTCAGCGATGGAGACGCTTTCCAAACGGAATCCGGTTGCGGCGGGTCCGAGAGTACCGGTAAGGGCTTGGACAACGAACGCACTGATCGCATTGTTCAATCCCTGTGGAGCGGGCAGAGGACCAAAGTCCTCCTGCGTAATCGTGATCTTTGGCTGACCGTTTTGATCCACGCCAACCGCCAGCGTCATGCTGACGTTGGCGCTGAACATGCCCTGTTGAACTTTGCCAAGCAATTCCATTTGCCCGTTCTGCAATTGCACTTGCGGATCCTGGATTGGCAGGTTGGGGTGTGATTGCAGGTAAGACGCGAGATAGGATGTAAGTTGTTCTTCGGTAATGTGAAGTGTGATGGTTCCAGACGCGGTTCCAGTGGCAACGGATTGTTGAACTTGATTTTTTAAACTTTGCACGGCTTGGGTCGAGACCGGAATTGGCGTGGCAGGATAATCCGGCCCGCCGACGAAGACCGAACAAGCGAGAGTCGCAAAAGCAAGCGCAATCAGTGTAATTAATATTTTTTTCATCATCTTTGCCTCTATGAGGAATAAACGGGAGTTATTATAGCATGAGCGAAAATGAAAATAATGCTTTGCCGCTTTCGGTTCAAATCGAGGGATTATTGTTTGTTGCGGCAGAGCCGGTGGCTACGGCTCATCTCGCGGAAGCGTTGGACGTTGCGTCGTCCATGGTGGAAGCCGCGCTGAAAGAATTGGAATTGTCACTTCAAGCGCGCGGTCTGCGATTACAGAGGCACAGCGGACGCGTGCAATTGACCACGGCTCCGGAACTCGCGGCGACGATTGAACGCTTCCTCGGTCTCGAAGCGACCACGCATCTCACCCGTGCTGCGCTCGAGACACTGGCGATCATCGCATATCAACAACCGGTCACGCATCCGCAAATTGATTCGATTCGCGGCGTCAACTCAGACAGCATGTTGAAGAGCCTATTGAGCAAAGGCTTGATTGTCGAATCAGGCCGAGCCGATGGTCCTGGCCGCCCAATTCTGTATTCCACCGCTCCTGAATTTTTACAACACTTTGGAATCAATTCAATTACCGAATTGCCCTCACTTGAATTGGCGGAAGCTGATAATACTCATGACGAAATGTTGAAGGGATAACGATACAGAGCTAATGTGTTTTTATTAAAAATCCTCGTCCTCAAACCTACTTGGCACAAAATCCAGTTGTTTATCTGTAATCTTTAACTGCCTGCCATGGGCTATCGCTTCTGGCCAAGTTGATTTATCCGGTGACGCATTGAAGATTTTGTCCCTGAATACAATGATCAATTCGTTATCTCGATAAAAATGGAAGTAAAATTCCTGCTTTTTAAAAACAACCCTATCGGACATATTGCTTTGAAACGCTTTTATAGCATCGGCGACTTTATCTGGGGATACCTTGACTTTGTAGAGAGTCAACAATCCGAAGAAATATTTCCTTTTTCCTAGAATGTTTACTGTTTCAAATATTGATTTATTTTTTGACTTATATTAATGATGATCCCGTGAAACTCCTTATTGTCATCATTTTTATCATCAGCAATTATTTTTGGCATTTCATTTTCTCTTAGACTATCCGTCCAATTCAGTATAGCACCGGAAATAAATAAAATGCAAGAACGCCTTGAGAAACTCCTCGCTCGAGCGTTTGATATGTGACATATCTATAATCAGTACTTCACGAAAGTGTAACACAAGGTTGAAATTGAATGACATCTGTCGAGCCCCATAGGTGTTCAATCGCATGACTGAGCAAGAGCGCCAAACGGCGCAAGGAGAGCCAAAAACGTTTTGGCAATAGTAGCGGTTGTTTGAGCGCGGACGACAAATGTTGGCGCAAAGAAATGTAAAGATTGAACAAGACAAAAGCGAGACCCACCAACAATAAACGGACCACAGGATTACGAGTGGAGGTTCGAGCGCGCACCTGGTTCATTTGTCTGTAACTGGACTCGATCCCGAAGCGCTTGCGATAGAGTTCAAAGACTTGAGCAGGCAAAATCCCGAGAGGTAATCCAATGACTGCGTAGGCAAACCACTTGCTTTTATGTCGAGCATATTTTCCTTTTGAATAACGCTTGACGACCACTGCCTGAACCGTGTATCGACCCTGCTTTGGACTATGGAACGTGTAACTCGTTTTGCGGGACTTGCCCTGAAACAAAGATCGCACTCCGCCCGATTTACCGCGTACCGGAATGGGCATGACATAACTCAACTGATGCTGGTCCAGAACCTTGAAAACCGACTTGGAACAAAAACCTTTATCCAAAAACACTCGTCGGATGCGAATTTTGAGTGTTTTCAAGCGTTTAATCAGCCAGCGCACAATGTCCGCCATCTCCTCCCCATATTCGATGAAGTGCAGTGCAACCACATAGCGCCGATTGTCCCTCACGATCGAAACTGTAGCGTACCCGTGAAAATGGGTCGTCCCGGATTTTGGCATCCCGCGCACAATTTCTTTTTTATCTTCATACGGCTGACCATGATACGGGATCAACGTTAGGTCAATCGCAATGTTCAAGTCTCGCTTGCATTTCCAGATACTTGGATGCAGCTGTTGACGAAACATCCGGTTCAACATTCTCTGCATTCCAATTCGATCTGGCAAGGCCTCCACCAGTACCTCACGCAAGCGATTGCCAGATGGAGCGCTTTGGAGTTCCTGACACGCGGATTCAATGCTCAGCCGATGGAGGTTGGCATAGGCCAGTGCATAAATAATGTCATCGGCTGTGATGCGAGTGTTTTTCAAATCGAGCGGCAGGTTCTTGCGAACTACTCCTACAAAGGCATTTAGGACTTGCTCGGAACGGATTGTTCGGGTAATCTTGGGGCTGGGCTTGCACATGGTTCTTGGCCTCCGTGGTTGGAACCAAGTTAACCATGTTCAAGCCCTTTCGTGAAGTACTGATACTCAACTTGTTAATCGGCGAAGACTCTATACCGTCTCATCGAGCCAGTCGAATAGGCACTGGTTGAGAAGAAGAGTTGCCAAGTATGCGAAATTTGGCAACCTGTTATGTTGAACTTACTCCTTGATTACTGCCGACGCGCGTACCCTCTTTTTTATTGGATTGTCAGGGATACTGGTTCTGCGAGCTTCCTGTTTCATCCGGCGGACATGCTTGCGCTGTCCCCTCGACGATTGTTTGTGTTCCGTCTTACCTGTCTTGGTTACCATTAGTTTAACTCCTCATGCCTTTGCTTATTTTGATGATTTGATATTTGCATGTTATACGTTTTCATCTGGCTCTCTTGATATTTCTTTTCAGGATATTTAGTTGACATGCAAGGCGGCAACCTGGCGGAAATGAAAGCCGTAGATCGCAAATGTGATTGCCAATGGAAAGAGACGCGGACGCCGAAACAAGGTCCAGAAAAAGAGCCGCCAGTATTGAACGCGTTCTATGCCGCGTATGCCAAGTCGGTAAATAGATCGCCACAAAGCTAGAATATATTGCGGCTCGAATTGAACTCTGATTTTGGGCGGCTGGTACTCGCGCAAAAATGTCAAGACGCGCTCGTAATAAAACTTGGGCGCATAGATTTGTTCCAGGATTTTGCGGTAGCCTTCACGCAAAGACTCCAACCCCATGATGGGGATGATGTTGGTTGAGCCATCCACGTTATCGCCTGAAAATTCATTGACGAGGCGACCTTCTTTTTGCATGCGCTCATAGAGGCGCGTTCCTAAAGGAGCTTGTAGTAACCCGACCATGGCCGTTACGATGCCGCTCTTCTGAATGAAATCAATCTGCTGCTGGAAGATTGAAGGGGAATCATTGTCGAAGCCGACGATGAACCCTCCCTGTACTTGGAGACCTGCGCGTTGGAGTCGCTTGACGCTTTCCACCAGATCGCGGCCTTTGTTTTGGTTCTTACTGCATTCGATCAGACTGTCTTCATTGGGCGTCTCGATGCCGACAAAGACTGCATCGAATCCGGCTTTGACCATAAGCTGGAGAAGTTCCGGATCATCAGCCAGGTTAATGGATGCTTCCGTGCTGAATGGCATACCGATTTTCCCTTTACGCCATTCTATTAAGGCGGGTAATACCTCAGACTTGATCTGCTTCTTGTTGCCGATAAAGTTATCATCCACGAAGAAGATGTTTTTGCGCCAGCCTAACGCGTAAAGGCTATCCAACTCGGCAATGATCTGCTCGGCGGTTTTGGTGCGCGGGCGATGACCCAGCAACGCGGTGACATTGCAGAAATCACAATTGAATGGACAGCCGCGCGAGAACTGGATGCTGACCGTGTCATAATGCTTGAGATCTGCCAACTGCCAAAGCGGTGCAGGGGTTTGGTGGATATCGGGGAATTCATCAGACGAATAAACGCGTCGAGCTTGGCCCGCTAACAGGTCCCGCACGAACGGCGCAAGAGTCTCCTCCGCTTCGTTCAACACAAAATAGTCCACAGCTGGGAACTTTTCATATTCCATGGTGAAGAGCGGCCCGCCCACCACCACTTTCACGCCGGCTAATTTACAGCGATGAATGACAGCGCGCGCTGATTCGCGCTGCACGATCATAGCGCTGACGAAGACATAATCAGCCCATGCCAAATCTTCATCGGTGAGATGGGTCACATTGAGATCGACCAGTCGTTTATCCCAGGCATAAGGCAACATCGCTGCAATGGTGAGCAGACCTAGTGGAGGCGCCCCGGCCTTCTTCCCGACAAATTTAAGAGCATGTTTGAAACTCCAAAAGGTATCTGGAAATTCCGGGTAAACAAGTAAAACTTTCATGCCACTCCTCCTGAATGCTTACTGTCCTTTTCTGCCTTTATTATTCGATCCGGCCGGTGACTTCGAGCCGCCTCGGTTGAAAGAGTTTCTGTTATTGTTTACGAGAGACTGCACTACCGATCCTTCGCTCGAACCAACATTTGAAGTACCACCGATATTGGCACTTGAAAACGGTTGTGATTTTTTCGGCTTACGTTTACTTACACCTTTTCGTCCCATACTTTTCTCCTTATTATTACAGTTTTTAATCAATCGTTACGTTTATCACCAAAATATATACCAGCATTTCTTGTTCATCGGCAGGCAAATGGAGGAGACTAATCAACCATTTCACAAGGCGATTAACAATCCGCAGCTCGATGAAAGATCCCCGGGTATGGTCTATATTGGAGTCTTGTTCGGACGTCGAATTGTCCATTTTTACCTCTTGCGATAATTAAGCCGGAACCTTGCTTTCTTCGGCATCATGTTGCACTATATGCCTATTGATCTCCTCTTTGGCGTGTTGCTTGGTGTAACCGTATTTCACCTGCAGGAGAACAACGTATTTATCAAGCTTGACAGCCGCTTTATCAATCCTGCTCAAGTCAAGGTCATTGATCAAACTCCACCATTCCTTGGATTTTCCACGAATTTGCTTCCACTTACCCTCGAAGATAGTCCTGTTCACGGTTGTCTCCTTTGGATCATTTGAAAAATCTACCATCTTTGGCTAGCGCTTTGTTCTGCTATCGTCTCATGGACTGGTAATCATTGGCTTCTGCTCTCAGTTTTTCCAACCGATTGAAGTAATCTGGGAATTCTTGCAAATGGGCAAGAACAATCTTCGCAGAAAGAAGCACGCCGTCGTCTATCAATCCGGCTTCAGAGTTTGTCGCTGCTCGCTTTTTATTTCCAATTAGCCCCAGCCGAAATTGCTCGAGATCAACCTGATTCCAATCGATATACAAGGAATCTCCGATACACTTGGCTTCATCTGAGCTTATCTGCTTTTGCTTTTTCATGCGACAGTTCCTCCGTATTCTTTCAAACCGAGGCGATTGGCACGTACGTAACCAATCTGTGGAAAAGTTGTCCCAGTTTGCGCCGGCGCTCGGGATAGTACAGTGCGCCCGTATTTCCAGTTCCTTATTCAGCCAAGCATCAAATAGGAATGCTTGCGGCGACGGTTCGCAACCGTTCGGCCACACGCTCAGGCGTCTCACCTTTACTGATAAATGCATCGGCGCCAGCGGAGAGTGCCGCTTGCTGACGGGCGTCGAGATGGCTGATGAGGACAATCACCAGCGCCTCCGGGCAGACCTTTCGGAGTTCGTCAAGAGCCACAACCGGCGCGCTGGGGAGTAAATCCCAATCCACTAATAACATGTCTGTGAGGCTGGTGGGTGCCTGGGCCAATGTGTTTGGCCAGTCGGCGGCTTCGCCGGCAATTTCCATGTTCAGATCTAACAACATGAGTCGCAGAGATGAACGTTCCTGGGTCAGGGCATCGGCTATAAATACGCGGGTCATATAAGCATAGTACAACATAAACTCCCCGGCCACATCCTGCGACTGGGGAGTATTGTCCTCCGCCACTTGGGGGAGGTGCAATCAGGTAATCCTATGGAAAGTCTGTGCGACGAGATTTCTAGTTCGTCACAACTACCCGGCCGCGTCCTTCCCGCTTGGCGCGATACAGTGCATCATCGGCGGCTTTCAGCAATAAAATGCTCGTGGAGCCATGCTCGGGGAATATTGCGACTCCAACGGAGAGTGAAACTGCCTCAAGAGTTTGTCCTTCGTATTGGACGTGGAGATGCTGGACGTGTTCGCATAAGCGCTCGGCCCGCTCTGCGGTGACTTCTCGCGAGGCGTCGGGCAGGATAAGGATGAATTCATCGCCACCATAGCGAGCTGCAATATCCTCTCCGCGCACATGTTTGAGCAGCAAGCTCCCCATTTCTCGCAAGATTGCATCGCCTGCAGCGTGGCCTAACGTATCGTTGATTTGTTTGAAATCATCCACGTCGAACATAATGATTCCTGAATGAGAGTCTTTTCCGTGAGGCTCGAAGCAGTTCGCGTTCCAGGGTTTCTTCCACATAACGCCGATTGAACATGCCAGTCAGGTGATCTCGAACGGACTGTTCGCGCAGGAGCGCTTCGCTTTTGAGCAGGGCATCCTCCGCCTGCCTCCGCTCCGTGATGTCACGGATATTGCATTGGATGACCTTCTCGCTGCCCGCCAAATAAACATTACTAACGAATTCCACTTGAATCAGCTGGTCGCCTTTCGTTTTTAGCGGTAAGTCTTTATTCGGATGTATTCATTCTTCTGCAAAGCCTGGAAGGCATCCTTACTGGCTTCAATATCTTTGAATGCACCCATTTCCCAGAGCCTCTTTTCTAAAAACTCTTCACGCGAGTATCCCAGCAACTTGATCAGGAAAGGGTTAACATCAGTGATCATTCCCGTCCCAGCATCCAGGATTAAAATCCCGTCCTGTGCCGCTTCAAACAGGCGCCGATAGCGCAGTTCTGAAGTTTGTATTTTCTTTACATTGCCTTCATCTGTTTTCTTCGCCTTATCGCTCATGCTGTTCCAAATACTTTTCCTATACTCAGTACTTCACGAAAGGGCTTGAACATGGTTAACTTGGTTCCAACCACGGAGGCCAAGAACCATGTGCAAGCCCAGCCCCAAGATTACCCGAACAATCCGTTCCGAGCAAGTCCTAAATGCCTTTGTAGGAGTAGTTCGCAAGAACCTGCCGCTCGATTTGAAAAACACTCGCATCACAGCCGATGACATTATTTATGCACTGGCCTATGCCAACCTCCATCGGCTGAGCATTGAATCCGCGTGTCAGGAACTCCAAAGCGCTCCATCTGGCAATCGCTTGCGTGAGGTACTGGTGGAGGCCTTGCCAGATCGAATTGGAATGCAGAGAATGTTGAACCGGATGTTTCGTCAACAGCTGCATCCAAGTATCTGGAAATGCAAGCGAGACTTGAACATTGCGATTGACCTAACGTTGATCCCGTATCATGGTCAGCCGTATGAAGATAAAAAAGAAATTGTGCGCGGGATGCCAAAATCCGGGACGACCCATTTTCACGGGTACGCTACAGTTTCGATCGTGAGGGACAATCGGCGCTATGTGGTTGCACTGCACTTCATCGAATATGGGGAGGAGATGGCGGACATTGTGCGCTGGCTGATTAAACGCTTGAAAACACTCAAAATTCGCATCCGACGAGTGTTTTTGGATAAAGGTTTTTGTTCCAAGTCGGTTTTCAAGGTTCTGGACCAGCATCAGTTGAGTTATGTCATGCCCATTCCGGTACGCGGTAAATCGGGCGGAGTGCGATCTTTGTTTCAGGGCAAGTCCCGCAAAACGAGTTACACGTTCCATAGTCCAAAGCAGGGTCGATACACGGTTCAGGCAGTGGTCGTCAAGCGTTATTCAAAAGGAAAATATGCTCGACATAAAAGCAAGTGGTTTGCCTACGCAGTCATTGGATTACCTCTCGGGATTTTGCCTGCTCAAGTCTTTGAACTCTATCGCAAGCGCTTCGGGATCGAGTCCAGTTACAGACAAATGAACCAGGTGCGCGCTCGAACCTCCACTCGTAATCCTGTGGTCCGTTTATTGTTGGTGGGTCTCGCTTTTGTCTTGTTCAATCTTTACATTTCTTTGCGCCAACATTTGTCGTCCGCGCTCAAACAACCGCTACTATTGCCAAAACGTTTTTGGCTCTCCTTGCGCCGTTTGGCGCTCTTGCTCAGTCATGCGATTGAACACCTATGGGGCTCGACAGATGTCATTCAATTTCAACCTTGTGTTACACTTTCGTGAAGTACTGATACTAAGGGCTTGTAAAGAAATAACTCCGCGGACTAATTGTTAGGGGTTCATCCTGATGTAAAATGGCTGAAGGATTGTGATCAGCCGAAGGATGAACCGATGAGTCTACCAGTACATGAATGTCAGTGTCCAAATTGTCAGGCTTCGAAAGAGCATCCCGAATGGAAAATACATCACCAGATGAACGTGTTGCTCAGCCGATTGAACGAACAACAACGGCGCTGGTACGTGGCCCTCGAGTCTGAGAAGGTGGGGTACGGTGGTGATCACCTGCTATCCCAGATCACGGGTCTGGATGTTGAAACCATTCGGCGAGGCAGACGAGAATTGGATGAAGAATTAGCGGCCCGTCCGGTGGAAGGAGTGCGCCAGGCCGGTGGTGGACGATTGCCGGTCGAAAAAAAGACCCACCGATCGAGGCGGCACTTGAGAAGTTAGTGAAAGACGAAACAGCCGGTGACCCGATGAGCGAACAAAAATGGCAGCGGAGCAGTCTGCGGCATTTGAGCGATGAACTGAGGAAGACCGGGCATGCGGTGAGTCACATGACGGTTGGGCGGCTACTGGTGAAGAGGAACTACTCCTTGAAAGTTAATCTCAAACGTTTCTGTGGAACTTCTCACCCTGATCGCACCCAGCAGTTCGAGTATCTGGAAGCGCAAAAGCAGGCGTTTCTTGCAGCGGGCTGGCCGGTAATCAGCGTGGATACCAAGAAGAAAGAATTAATCGGCAACTTCAAGAACAATGGACGGAGTTGGTGCCAGCAGGCTATCGAAGTCAATGACCATGATTTCGACCAGGATGCTTTGGGCAAAGCGGTTCCTTACGGCATCTACGATGTAAATCATAATTTGGGCTTCGTCTATGTCGGTCGTTCTGCGGACACACCCCAGTTTGCAGTGGACGTGATCGCCGAGTGGTGGCAGATCGAAGGTCGGGTTCTTTTTCCCAATCAGCACAAAATCCTCATTCTGGCAGATGCCGGTGGGAGCAACGGTTGCCGACCGCGTCTGTGGAAACAGCAACTCCAAGAACAATTAGCGGACCGCTTGGGTTTGGAAGTTCTCGTCTGTCACTATCCAACTGGCACTTCGAAGTGGAACCCAGTCGAGCATCGTTTGTTTGGGCCAATCAGCATCAATTGGGCAGGCAAACCTTTACTCACCTTCGAAACGGTTTTGGCCTACCTTCGTGGAACCGTTACCGAAACGGGTCTGCAGGTAAAAGCATTTCTCATCGATAAAGAATATGTCAAAGGTCTCAAAGTTCCCAAGCCAGTCTTTCAAACCTTGAACATCCAATTCGCTGAAGTCTGTCCCCGTTGGAATTACATCATCCGGCCGCACCTGTCATGTACCTGAATCTAAATGTTAAAGTACGGAGTTATTCTTTTACAAGCCCTAACCAGTCAGACCCCTCGGACGCTCAAATAGATGCACTACACTTATTGTATAACAAACGTGCCTAGTACCTGGACATGATGTATATGATTGGTGGTATGCTGGGTAAATGAAAAAGCAGACGATCAAACTGAATGAGCAAGAAATTGAATGTTTGAAAGCGATCGTTCGGAAAGGCCAAAACCAAGCACGAGGGATTACCCGAGCGCGGATTTTGCTGCTGTGCCATCAAGAAAAGGCGGATCAGGAAATCGCGGATACATTAAGCGTGGGCAGAGCGACCGTAGAACGCATCCGCCGACGGTGCGCCAGAGAAGGAATGGAGAGTGCTCTGAAAGAGAAGCCACGGCCGGGTCAAAAGAAAATCCTGAGTGGCAGGCAAGAGGCACAGATCATTGCGCTTGCCACGAGCACGCCGCCGCCCGGACATACACGCTGGTCCATTCGTCTGTTATTGGTAGCGGCAGTCGAGCACGGCATAACGAAACGGATCAACTTTGAGACCGTGCGGTTACTGCTGAAAAAAACGAACTCAAACCTTGGCGCATCAAGGAATGGTGCATCCCCAAAGTGACCGATCAGTTTCTAGCCTGCATGTTTGAGGTTCTCGACCTCTACGAAAAGCCTTATGATGCTCGACATCCAAAGGTTTGTTTCGATGAAAAGAGTAAAGAATTGCACGCACACAAGCGTGCACCTGTTCCCATGGCACCCGGCAGAATAGCGCGCCAGGACTATGAATATAAACGCTGTGGAACACGCAATCTGTTTATTTTTGTAGAACCCCCAGCAGGTAGGCGACACGTTTTGGTCACCCGCCGCCGTACCAAGCTCGACTTTGCCTATGCCATGCGTTATTTAGTGGACCGCCTGTATCCGGAGGCCGAATACATTGAGGTCGTCTTGGACAATTTGAACACACATACGACTGAGACGTTGATTGAAATCTTTGGTAATGCAGAAGCCAATCGCGTTCTCAGCCACCTGCGATTTCATTACACGCCTACCCATGCCTCGTGGTTGAATATGGCCGAAATTGAAATCGGTGTCCTGGGTGGGCAGTGCCTCAATCGCCGGATTGCTTCCGAATTCGACCTGTATCGAGAAGTCATCGAATGGGAGACCAGACGCAACAACCAGAAGGCAAAAATTGAATGGTCTTTTACTCGCGAAAAGGCTCAAGAAAAATTCGTCAAACATAAATCAAAACAATGATGTCACGGTACTAGGATTCAACAATAGGCCGGGGAATCTTCATCTCCACTGCTTGCGGGATTCTCATTCCTTCGCACTCTTTATTTCTTCATCATTAATTCCTGCTCGTGAATGTTGGAAATGGCATTGGCATACTTACGGATTGGGAGTAGCAGTGGGTGCTGGCGTAGCGGTTGAATGCACCATACCGCCTAGCTTTTCAACGATCTGATACACAATCGACAAACCCAAGCCGTGTCCCAAGTTGCGTAGGCTGTCGATCTGATTGAGCGGTTTGAATAAACGCGCCTGTTCTTTGGGAGGGGATTCCTTGGCCGTTGTCACGCGTCCAAAAACGGATCATGCTATCTGGCTGGGACGACGCGCCCAGTTCTACATATGGAGGCTGGCCACCATGCCTAACGGCATTGCTAATATAGTTGGCCTATACTTCTTCGAGCCAAGGGCCGTAGCCGAAAGCGCGCGGCCAAACTCTCGGCAGGTCGATCTTGGCTCGGTTTTCCTTGATAATGTAACTCAAACGATTGCGAACGTTCGTCACCACCTTGGCCATATCCACAGGTTCTACCGGCACTTCCGCTCTGCTCACTTCGGCAAAGAGCAACAAGTTATTGATGATGGCGTTCATTTCGTAGGCAGTGAACCTGATTTGCTGCATACACTCCTTAAACTCTAGGTGTGTCAGGTCAGGTACATCGGTGATCAAATCTGCGGCGGCGATCAATATGGTTAACGGGTCCTTAAGGTCATGGGCGAGCATGTGATCGTAGGCTTTCAAGTTCCTTGTTTCGAGCTCTCAGGTCGGATAAGAGCTCGCACAACTGTTCATGTGAGCGTTGAAGATCGCCCGTAGAATCCCGTTTTACGCCTTCGGGCATCATCGGGGCACCAGCTAGCTCTAGTAAGTTCATCTCAGGCTTTCCGGGTTGAAAACCCGGAATCGACTGGGACTGTTTGTTGGATCTCATAGCAACGGCTCCTTGTTTGATATTCGAGGATATTTCCCAACTCAACAACTGTATATTAAAGCAAAAACTCCCCGGCCGCATCGTGTGACTGGGGAGTTTTGTTCTCCGCCACTTGGGGGAGGGGAAAAGGATCAGGAAATGATTCGGTTACGCAGAGCCAGGGTCACCGCTTCTGTTCGGCTCGCAACTCCTAACTTGGAGAGGATATTGCTAACGTGGGACTTGATGGTGGATGAGCTGACCGTCAGCTTTCCAGCAATCTGAGTGTTATTCAAACCTTCGATCATCAGGGCCAGGACTTCACGTTCGCGTTCGGTCAGATCGTAGCCCGGCGCGGGCGGCTGGCTGGCGGCATGGACCAGTGCTTGAGCCGCCTCGGGCGAAAGAGTGGCGCGGCCGGCATGGGCCGATCGAATGGCCCTGACCAGTTCATCGGCTGAAACATCCTTGAGCAAGTATCCAATAGCCCCCGCTTCCAGGGCACTCTTAACCAACTCCTCTTCTTTGAAACTGGTCAATGCGATCACCTGAACGTTTGGAAATTGTTGGCGTATGGTACGCGTCGCGGTTGCCCCGTTCATTTCAGGCATGACCATATCCATCAGGACCACGTCGGGTAGTAACTTGGCGCAAAGTTGGATGGCGGCCGCGCCATTCTCGGCTTCCCCTGCCAGTTCCAGATCATCGAAGACTTTTAAGAAGGCTGCCAATCCTCGGCGTACCATGGTGTGATCGTCGACTAGCATAACGCGAATGGGTTTGGATGCGGGCGTTGTCATAATAGGACCTCCTTCTATTCTGTTTCTTTCCAGCGGATGATCAGTTCAGAACCGCGACCGATCTGGCTCGTGATGAATAACTGTGCACCCACCTCTTCGGCACGTTCGCGCATCATGCTCAAGCCATAATGACCGGAGGGGATAGGTTGTTTAGGATCAAAACCTTGGCCGTTATCGTGAATACCCAATTCAATTGAGTTTCCGTCGTGCTTTAGATTTATTTCTACCTTACTGGCTCCGGCATGTTTAGCGATGTTATTCAGCGCTTCCTGACACACGCGATAGATTGCCACCTGCGCCTCTGCAGGCAAGCTGCCTTCTCCCGCAACGGTCACCGTTGCGGGAATATTTGTGCGGCCAGTGAATGCATTTCTCAATAGACGCAACAGATCGCCCAAGTCGGCATCGATCAAAGTTGAGGGTCGAAGCTCAGCCAGCAGAGCGCGCATCTCGGCCATGGCGCCGCGTGTCAGGCGCCGCAAGTCTTCCAGTGATTGTCGTGCCTGAACCTGATCCCGATCCCATAAACGCGGCAGGACTTCAGCGATCAGTCCCGCGGAAAAGAGCGACTGGTTGACCGCATCGTGCAGATTTTGTGCGAGCCGCTGTCGTTCCTGTAATGTAGCCAGGGCTTGGGCCTGTTGATACAATTCTGCATTGACCATCGTGATCGCGGCTTGGTTTGCAACGGTCAAAGCCAGGTCGGCGTGATGCCTCGTGAAGTAATTCCGCTCGGTGTGTGCCACGCCCACGCCGCCGATGATGCGGCCTTTGATTGCCAAAGGCACCCACATCCATGCTTGTACTTCATCCAACAATACAGCCGCCTCACCACTCAGTAGCGAACGAAGGAACTGTGCTCCTTGATCCGCACTCGAAACATCCGCGATTCGGAGCGGACGATGTTCATTGAACAGCCGCGCCAAAACTTCCGGTCCGTCCAAATGGACGCGGAAAGGTAATGCACTTTCCGGCTGTTGCACTCCACGCAGGGCAATGGATACCAGTGTTGAGTCTTCCAATATAAAAAGCGAAGCATGAGTATATTTTAAAATAACCCGCAATTGGTCGAGGATCAAGTCTGGTTTAAGTTCCAATGTGGAAGCCAGCGTACGGGAGATATCCAGCAAGGTGGATTGCTCACGCTGGCGGAATTCCTCTTGCTGGGCAAGAAGTTTTTCTGCTTGAACTCGCTTACTGACATCGCGCACCACACTCAATAGGCAAGGACGGCCTTGATAAGTGAATGCTGTTCTATGTACCTCGACATCGAACGGGGAACCATCGCGGTATAAGTGAATGGCTAGCGATTCGAAAACGCCGCCAGACTTAATCGACTCGGAGGATTGGTTGAAAAGGCTTAAGCTATCAGGATGTATATAAGCGGTCAGATGCAGACCGATAAATTCTTCACGACTATATCCATGCATCTTAGCCGCAACCGAATTAGCTTCGACGACGCGCTGGGTTTCTAAATCGTGCACGATCAATCCATCGCCAACTGCTTCGAAGATCCTCCAATACAATTGGTCGTTTTCTTCGGGTTGAAATGCTTGATCTCGTTGTATGCCCATAAAGTTTACTTTGTAGAGAACTTGGCTATTTGGAGATCGAGAGTCTCCGCATAGCCAAGTTCCGATTGATTTTCATTCGAAGATCCATTAGGTCGTTGTCCTCATATAACTATCATATCGTGTTCTTCAAAAAGCTTCAATACCAGGTCTTTCTCGAAATTTGTGCGCCATGAAAAACGACTTTTTTGACTCTCGGATATTCTATCTACCACTTTAAAATTCAATGATTAGCAGGCCAATATAAGGCAAGCCAGCTTTTCTTTAACTGTGTTTGTTCAGCCATTCAAGCAACTCCTTAACACTGGCGGTGGCCATTGCAATGCTTGTATCCGCGGCGCCATAATAAATATGAAGCGTGTCATCGTCAGCCGCAAGGATATAACCACACGGGAAGATGACATTGTCCACATCCCCATGCCGCTCGTATGGATCTTCGGGACCGAAGATCCACTCGTCGCCGCGTTTCAGGCAATGATCTGGCGCCTTTAAATCAAACAGTGCCAAACCCAATCGGTAAATGGCACCTGCCGAATTCAGCTTCACGCCGTGATATAGCACCAGCCAACCCTGCGAGGTTTCGATTGGCGGAGCAGAGAGGCCGATCCTGTTCGCGTCCCACCATCCGCCAAGCCGCGCTTCCAACATAATTTTGTGATTTCCCCAATTTCGCAAATCATCGGAATAGGAAATCCACATATTAGCGAAGGTCGCGCTAACCGGGCGATGAATCAATGCCCAGCGCCCATTAATCCGACTCGGCAAAAGACAGGCATCCTTATCTTCCGGCTGCATAATGACGCCATAGCGTTCAAAGTGGATGAAATCCTTGGTGAGTGCCAGAGCGACCCCCGCGCCACCGTGCCCATAAGCGGTATAAACGATGGCATACTGGCTCAATTCGGCCACATAAGTGATGCGCGGATCCTCGATGCCCCAAGCTTCTTCCGGGAAATGCTCCGGATCGGCCATCAGGGTTGGCTTAGCATCGACCTTCCAGCCATCGATGCCGTTCGCTGACCGGGCGGCGGACAAATGGGAAAGTCCGCGCCGATCCTCCACGCGGCATAATAGAAGAGTAGTTCCATCGGCCAGCAGTGTAGCGCCGGGGTTGAATACACTATTGATCTGATATGGCCAGTTTGCGGCGGTCAGGATGGGGTTGAGTTTGTTGCGATGAATGAGTTCCGGAAGTTGATTGTTCATTATGATTATCTTGATCAGTCCTTATAAGATTTTCTGCCAACCGTAATTCCAATAAACTCTGGAGAAAGGCTAGCGTAAACTCGGCACCCTGATTCTCGTTCGGCCGGTCGGGATGCAGACCATCGCGACAGCCGCCCGTGGTTGGGTCGTACACCGGACGATTCAAGTCGTTGCGTCCGAGGAACCACTCAAAAGCGCGCCGTGCCTCTTTGCGCCATTCCTTCTCGCCTGTAAGCCGGTAGGCCTCGAGGCAAGCCGAAACCATGGCTTGGGCCTCCACTGGCTGTTGATCGAAGCGGGCACGCTCGCCGCCCCGCGGATAAAAACCGTTCGAACCGATGGGCACAAAATGGCCTCCGTCCGTATCCGCGCACTGCAGATCGGCCAGCCAGCGTAGTGACTCCAGTCCGGCTTCGGTCATTTCTGCATTCGGGATCAACTCACCGCATAACAGCATGGCATGCGACAAGGCAGCATTGCAATACGTCAGGCTTTGCTCAAACCAGCGCCATTCGTCTGAGCGATTATTTTGGTAAAGCGTCAACAGACGACCGGCCAATTCCTCGCGCACCTGGCTGGCGCGGCGATCACCGGCAAAACGTCCCAGATACTCGTGAATGCCAATCAGCGCAAAAGCCCAAGCACGCGGGCTGGTTGTATTGAGGATACCGAGAAGTGATTGTTCGAAGATGCGACCGGCCATATTGTGCAAGGTTGGCTTATTGGAGCGGCCCAAGACCGTACCCAATGCCCACAAGGCACGGCCATGGCTGTCGTCCGAGCCGCTGTCCTCGAGCCACTGGCGTTGATAATCCATAAAGTTGCGAAAACGGGTTGTTTCGTTATTGAAAGCATACCACAGGAACGCGAGATAACGAGTTGCCAGTTGAGTTGCCTCTCTGACACCTAATTCTTCTAGGAGCGCGCTAACCATCAAGGCACGTGCATTATCGTCGGTGGTATAGCCCTCACTGTAATTAGGAACGGTGAACGTGGCATGTTGCAGAATGCCGGTTTGATCCGTTAGGTGATGCAGGTGATCCAGCTTGAGAGGTGGAAGTTCCTGTGGACGTTTATCGAGTGGTTTGACCACGAACCCGTCTTGCGCGAAATGTCGGCGCTCGGAGCGGGCGCGTTCAAAACTCTGCATATAACGGTGCGCCACCTGTGGCCAGATCATATCCCGGCCAAACATGTAGGCCCGTTTGCGCATGGCATGGCGTCTGGACTCGTTATCCAATAGATCAATAACCTGCGCGGCCAGTGCCTGCGGATCATGAAACGGAATGAGCGCGCCTCTATCATCTGCCAATATTTCTTCAGCATACCAGTAAGGCGTGGAGATGACCGCCTTTCCCGCTCCCACGGTATAAGCCAACGTGCCGGAGGTGATTTGTGCCTCATCGAGATATGGCGTAATATAAATATCTGATGCGCTGATGAACTGGACGAGTTCATCTAAAGCCACAAATCGATTATAGAAGATGACATTGCTTTCGACACCTTTTTGCTGCGCCAGCCATTGCAAGGATAAACGATATGTTTCACCTTCGTTGCGTAAGACCTGTGGATGAGTGGCACCAAGAACGATGTACACCACGTTCGGGTGCTTGGCTAAAATGGCAGGCAAGGCCGAGATAACATTTTCAATGCCTTTGTTGGCCGAGAGCAATCCAAAGCTTAACAAAACGGTCTTGCCTTCGACGCCAAACAAATCTTTATGAAAGCTCGGATCCTCAAAGGGCACATCAGGGATCCCGTGCGGGATCAGATCGATCTTCTCGGCAGGTACATGATAAATATCGCGCAGGAATTCCGCGCCGCGTTCACTCATCACCACCAAACGGGCCGAGAGAGACGCGATCTCTTCCAACACCCGGCGCTGACCGGGATCGGGGTCGCGCAAGATCGTATGCAGAGTGGTGACGATCGGCATGCGCAATTCACGCAAGAGCACTAGGATGTAGCTGCCAGCCCGGCCGCCGTAGATGCCATATTCATGCTGCAGCGAGACAATGTCCACGTTGTTGATGTTGAGGAAATCGGCGGCGCGGCGATAGGAGTCGATGTCTTTCTCGGTCAACTCGAAGCGGACGCGGGACGGATAATCATATCCCAGTTCAATATCGTTGACCGGCAACGCGATACAGGATGTGCCTTTGTATTCGTCGGCAATCGATTCACACAGATCGGTGGTAAAGGTGGCAATGCCGCATTGGCGCGGCAGATAATTGCCGATAAAAGCAATCCGCTTGATGATCGAGAGTGAATTCTGTTTCATATCAAACTGCTCTTTCTCCAAATAACCCATCTTATTTGGGTTGGTTAAACACCGATAAATAAAACGCAAAGAGACCGCCAAGGTGGAGGTCTTGCTTTGCTCAGAAAGATAAGATGGATATATTTTTCTGTGGAAAGTCGTTCTGTTGAATAAGCCGTTTTGATGGCGACTGCAATGATTATATCCCACTTCCAATAAAATAGAAGTTAAGATAACTCATGTCAATGTAATATTTCATTACTCGCCTGATCGGCTTCCTGATAAATCTTCTTGACTTCTTTCTTCAGCTCATTGGTCGCGGTTGGCGATTATGGGCTACATAACCTTGAGATGTTACGCGAAACATTCTTTAGATTTCATTTCCCGCTATATGGGCATGAGCTGTCTCCATTCTCTAAACCTAACTCAAAAAGTGGTTCAACTTTTTGGGGGCAGGTCAAGCGAAGACGGTTTCTACCTTTTTGTCTCTTATCCAAAGACTAGAAAATCTAATGGCTCAATGATCACATCGTTGAGCAGAGAAACCTTACTTATTCCATACAGTTGTTTCTTGGTTTGTAATGAGTAAAGTTTAAATACATATGATGAAATCGATTGTGAGCTATCTGAAAAGTTGGCAAAGATGATCGCGTGTTTGCCCTCATGTGTCCGCGTAAAAGCTAAAACATGCTCATTCTCTGTAGGGATAATCTCTAATTCGCCTCCAGAGAATACATTATGCTCCTTGCGTAACGCGATGAGTTTTTTCAATCCTAAATAGACTCTCCCTTCAATGGTGTCGGGATTGTTTCGCTCTTTATATTTTTTCCAATCTGCGTGCGGACGATGCACCCATCGGCTATCGCGGGCTTTATGCGGATCGTCATAGTAGCTGTAATCGTTAAGCGTTCCAATTTCATCGCCCAGATAAAGCAACGGGATTCCGCCAACCGTTAAGATGATACCGTGCAAAAGCAATATCCGGCGGATCGCTAGCTCGATTTCGTTTGGTCCCTCTTCGCTGATGGCTTTTTCCAAGCCTGCCAGTGATGCGCAACTTCCTGAAATGCGGCAATCGCCTGTTTTTGGGTTTTCTTGAAATGGTAGACCGCGTGCAAAACTTCCGGAAAATCGTCCTCGGTAAAATTCGTTCAGAAAGCGGCGATGATCAGTACCGTTAACCCCTAGACGTGATGCATCTTCATCGGAGAACGTCCAGCCGATGTCATCATGACAACGAACATAGTTTACCCAGGCTGTTTTGGGATGAATCTTGAAGCGAGTATTGAGCGCTTGATAGAGCAAGTCGACTTTGCGGGTTGCAAGTGAATTCCATAGTAGTGCCATTAGAAGCGGATTGTATGAGAGCTGGCACTCTGCAGGGTCAATGTATTTGATAACATCATCAGGATGCACAATGGCCTCAGACTTGAATAACAAGGCTGGGGCAGAAATCCGCGCGGTGGCATTGAAAGCGCGAATAAGAGTGTGAGCTTGTGGCAGATTCTCACAATTGGTTCCCATCTCTTTCCAGATAAAAGCCACCGCATCCAGCCGGATTACCTCCACGCCTTGATTGGCGAGAAAAAGCATTTCTTCTGCCATGCGATTGAAGACAGCCGGATTGGCGTAATTTAAATCCCATTGGTATTTATGGAAAGTAGTCCAAATCCATCCGCCGCGAGGAAATGGGGAAAATGCCCCCGGATGTTCGTCTGGAAAAATTTCGCGCAGTGTACGTTCGTAGGAATCGGGTATGCCGCGGTCCAGATAAATGCGATACATCTCCATAAAATCAGCATTGCCTGCTTTGGCTTTTTCGGCCCACAGATGTTCATCTGATGTATGGTTGAATACCAAATCCATCACAAGGCTGATCCCTGCGGCGCGTAAGTCTCGCGATAGTAAGGCGAGTTGTTCTATTGTTCCAAGCGGAGGCTGAACATCACGATAACTGCTGACCGCATAGCCGCCGTCATTTTCGCCTTCAGGCATCTTGAATAGCGGCATTAGGTGGAGATACGTCAGCCCAAGTTCTTTGAAATATGGGATCTTGGCTCGGACTCCCTCTAAGTTGCCTTCGAACAAATCAGCATAGATCACTCCGCCCAACATCTTGTTGGATTGAAACCACAGCGGATTTGCCTCTCGAGCTAAATCCAGCTTACGCAATTCGGTGGAACGGGCGAAACAAGCCCGAGCTAAACTGGTGAGCAAATCTTCGAGATGGAAAAAGAAATCATAGTGCGTATTGTATAGGTCAAAGTAAAGCTGGAACAGCGCAGGAAAATATGTATCTAATCGATGGACAAAGGTTTGCCATCCCTGCGGGTCGGCAACGCCTTCTGGAGCAAAGGCCGCTTCAAGCCGTGAAATGATTCGTGCAAGGGAACGGGATGATTCGCGATGAAGAAAAGGCGGCGTGTTCATGAATGTAAATATCTAGTGCGTTCGATTCTATATTCGGCTGTTTGTAATATTGGAAAGACGAATCGATAAGTTAATCCTTTAATATCAGCCACACATATTGATAAGGTTGCAGGGTTGTTGTGTCAAGCGTAACGATCTCGTGAGTGAATGCGTCGACTGCGTTGCTTTCTTGCAGATGTGTTGTTTGTTTTTTAGCGCTGAGATTATTGAGAATTAACATTGTCTCATTTTTGTATGTTCGTTTGTATGCTGCGATTGCACTCGTGCCCGCATCGAGCCATTCAAAATTTCCCCATCCAAACGCGAAGTGTTCCTTGCGAACGGCAATCATGCGACGGATTACGTGAAGCAACGAATTGGGATTTGCAATCTGCGCGGCGACATTGACATGCTTTGGACTGTATTCACCTTCGAGAAGCGGCGTATACGGTTGCGTGTTTGTAAAACCAGCGTTTGGCGAATTATCCCATTGCATCGGCGTGCGAACACCGTTTCGATCATCGAGCCAGATGTTATCGCCCATGCCGATTTCATCCCCGTAATAAATGATGGGCGAACCAGGTAACGTGAAGAGCAGTGAATTTGCCAATTCAATTTTGCTACGGTTATTATCGAGCAGTGGTGCCAAACGGCGGCGGATGCCCTGATTGAGTTGCATACGCGGTTCTGGAGCGTATTGTTCCCACATCCATTGACGTTCTTCCGGTGCGACCATTTCGAGAGTCAGTTCATCGTGATTGCGGAGGAACGTGCACCATTGACAACTATCGGGGATGGAAGGCGTGCGATTCAAAATTCCGTGCATATCGTCAACCAGACCTTTTTTGAGTGCCATGTAGATGCGCGGCATGATGGGGAAGTGGAATCCCATATGAAATTCGTCGCCGTCACTGAAATACGGACGAACATCTTCTGGCCGTTGATTTGCTTCACAGAGTAGAATTCGACCCAGATAGTTTGTATCCATGAAGGCGCGTAACTTCTTGAGATAAGTATGTGTTTCGGGAAGATTCTCGCAGTTAGTGTTCTCGCGCTCGAACAAATACGGAACCGCGTCGACGCGGAAACCGTCGATGCCCATATCGAGCCAGAAGCGCGCAATGTTTAGCATTTCTTCCTGAACTTTGGGATTATCGAAATTCAAATCGGGTTGACTGGCATAGAAGCGATGCCAATAATATTGCTTTGCCTTTTCATCCCAAGTCCAATTTGACGGCTCAGTGTCGGTAAAAATAATGCGTGCATCTTTATATTTTTGATTGGTGTCACTCCAAACATAATAATCACGATACGGAGAATTTCTATCGGCGCGCGCGGACTGGAACCATGGATGCTCGTCTGATGTATGGTTCATCACCAGGTCTATGATGAGGCGAATGCCGCGCGCATGCGCGTTTTTTACAAGTGCTTTGAAATCTTCCAAATTCCCAAAGGCGCTGGCAATGTTGTAATAATCCGCGATGTCGTAACCATCGTCCTTCCATGGCGAAGGGTAGATTGGCATTAACCAAATACAATCCACACCCAGGTTCTGTAAGTAATCAAGCTTCTCTGAGAGACCTTGCAAATCTCCGCGCCCATCACCATTTCCGTCTTTGAACGCACTGACGGACACTTCATAAAATACCGCGTTTTTATACCAGGGTTCGCTGTACATAAGAATTGTGTTGAAAAGTTTAAATCCGTAATGACTAAAACCAGTGGACTGGCTGGCCAGTCCACTGGTTTCTTAACCTTTGACCGAGCCTGCCAATAGTCCGCGCACAAAGTATCGCTGTAGAGAGAAAAAGACGATGAGCGGAACGATCATGGAGAAGAATGCGGCAGCAGTAAGCAACTCCCAATTCTGACCGAACGATCCGACAAGGTCGGCCAATCTTTGAAGTCAGCACTTCGATTCTGTGAGCCTCCGCCGATAAATACCAAAGCCACTAGATAGTCATTCCATACCCACAAGAATTGAAAAATCGCAAAGGAAGCCAAGGCCGGAACTGAGAGTGGCAATACAAGTTGTATGAAAATTTTAAAATGCGAAGCGCCATCAACAAAGGCTGCTTCAAAGATATCTCGAGGAAGTTCGCTGATATAGTTAAATAGCAAATAGGTAGCGAGCGGCAATCCGAATCCAGTATGTGCCAACCAGACTGCGAGGAACGTTCCGTTTAGATGTAAAGCAACGAAGTTTTGCAGTAAAGGTATCAATGCAATTTGCAGGGGCACTACTAGTAATCCCACAACGAGAGCAAACAACATCTTGCGACCCGGAAATTTCATCCATGCGAATCCGTATGCGGCAAATGCAGCAATCGCAATCGGAATAACAGTTGCGGGTATGGTGACAGCGATGCTATTCAAAAATCCGGATGTCATATCGGAGCCCTGATTTGTATCCGTGGTTCCATTGGCGAGCTTTGCAGTATATGTGCCGCTAGCAAGCACCTGCTTATAATTCTCTAGTGTAAAGGTTGTATCGGCCGTCCATGTATATGCTTCCACATCGAGATATCCAATGCGGCGATTGCCAATCCAGATGTATTTCTTACCGTCCTTGCTAATACCCGCTTCAAACTGCTCGAACGTGGCTGTAATGCCTCCCAACGTCATTGGGGAATAGCGGTCCACGGTCGGCGCAGGAGTAATTTTTTGTACGGAGACCCAACCTTGATGAGGAAACACGGTCCACCAACCGGTATTGCTAATATCGATTCGATCGCGGAAAGACGAAACCAACAATCCGAAGGTCGGTATTGTCCATAAAAGACAGATAACTGCCAATGAACCGTTCACAATTAGGCTACTGAGCAACTTAGATTTCATCACATTGCCTCCCGGCGAGCGAACTGCCGCAGGTTATATACCATCACGGGAATAACCGCGATGAATAGAACTACGGCAATCGCCGAACCTGTTCCGTTTTGGTTGTACGTAAAATATTGTCGATAGAATTCTGTCCCAATCACGCTTGTTCCGAAATTTCCACCCGTCATAACCCAAACCACGTCGAATATTTTCAAAGTAAAAATGACAATCGTTGTCGAAACCGTGATAATAGTGCCCGCAATAGTTGGTAGCATGATGCTGAAGAACACCTGAATCTCATTCGCTCCATCGACCCGCGCTGCTTCCAAGATTTCAGCCGGAATGCCCTTAATTGCAGCCGAAAATAAAACCATAGCAAATCCTGTTTGAAGCCAGATTTCAACTAAAATAAGGAAAAAATTGTTCCAAGGTTGAAAAAATGCCGTCCAGGCTTCGGGTTGCCCATGAAACAGGCCGACATAGATTGCGTTCATCAGTCCGATTTGTGAAGCGTCAATGGGGCGTACTGCGTAGACAAAATTCCAGATAACGCCTGCGCCCACGAACGAGATCGCCATCGGCAAGAATATCATTGACTTTGCTGCACTTTCGAATTTGCTTCGATCTGCAAGAACTGCTATTAATAGCCCTGTTATCACAGTGAATGCCGTACCGAAAACCAGCCATAATAAATTGTTTCGGAATACACCTTGCATGGATGGATTAGTGAATACATAAATATAATTTTTCCAACCAACAAAATTTTGGCTGATCTGATCATAAAAACTAGCAATCAATGTTCGAATAGTCGGAAGTACCAATGCCCACGTCAGCATTAACAGAGCAGGACCGATAAATAGGATAGGCTCCAAATATCGCGCCCATTTCACGGGCAGTTGCTCAATCACAATGTCGCCTGTGAAAAAGAGTAGAATGATTCCTCCTACCCCCCAAACTAATGCAATAGCAACAGTAATAGGTTGCGGAAGAGGGTTTTTACTAGCTTGAGCGGCACGAATAAAGAACATTCCCCATACAAGCAGAAGGACCGTCAGGATTAAAGGGATAAAGCTGGCTAGTACCCGTAGAAAAACTAATCCCTTAGACTGTTTTAAATTCGGTGTAGCCATTGATTTGCTCCTTTGTGATCATTCAGCATATCAAGAAATTAGAAATCATAAAGCATAATAGTTATTACGTACGATAGTGTAGAGCGAAACAAGAGAAGAACAATTAATGATGGTCGGCTCAGATGCACTGAGCCGACCATCTCATTGTGCCAAAAAGATTATGGAGTAGATGGCCAAGATGCGTCAATGTTCTTTAGAGCGGTTGGCATATCTTCGGAACCGGAAGCCCAGCTGGTCATTTCTTTCCAGAATGAGCCGGCGCCAACCGCACCCGGCATAAGGTCAGATGCGTCGAAGCGGAAGGTTGTCGCGTTCTTCAATGCGAGACCAATCTGCTGATCAACAGGGTTGCCATACCAACTCGGATCCGCATCCTTTTGAGGCGCAAAGGCTCCACCTTTTGACATCCAAACCTTGAGATGCACGGCGGATGTGTAATATTGCATGACTGCCATGACCTCAGGACGAGTGCTGGTCGCACCCCAGATGTCGCCTCCACCTTCCACTGGAGAACCATATTGTGGGTCAATGGGTGGGAAGTAGAAAGCACCATAGTCAACACCTGGTTTCGCAGTGGCTGGGAAGAAGCTGGAAATGAAGTTGCCATTCATGTTCATCATGCATTTCGGACCAGTGGGATCAAACATTGGTTGGGTGGAATCGCCAAAACTGGTTTTGACAATGTACGCTCTACCACCATAAACATACTTCGGATTGGTCCAAATCGTTGCCATGATGTTGGCTGCATTTGTGACCTGCGGCGATGTGAACTTCAATTTGCCAGCGATCCAGTCATCATAGTCTGAAGGAGGCGCTGTACGTAGCATGATGTTTTCAATCCAGTCAGTGGCAACCCAACCGGTCGCAGAACCAGATTCGATACCGATGCACCATGGCGTCGTTCCATCTTTAACCATTTGATCCATCAATGTTTGCAGTTGAGCAAAAGTGGTCGGAACTTGGTAGCCGGCGGCATCCCATGCCTTCTTCGGATAATAGACGAAGCCTTTCACGTTAATGCGCTCGAAGATACCAGCCATGATCGGATTTCCATCGGGACCAGGTAACATGGATTGTTGAATCCAATACGGATCGTAATTTGCCTTGATTGGATCCATATTCAAGTTCTTGCTTAAATCAACAATCTTGCCTTCCTTGGCAAACGGAGCAAGCAGACCCGGTTGTGGGAAATCCACGATATCGGGCGGTGTGCCGCCTTCAATTTCGGCTTTGATATCGGCTTCGAAGTTCTTATCACCATTATATTGAATGGTTATTCCAGTCTTCTGTTCGAAGTCTGCCATCGTGGCGTTGAAATTATCCTCGTCTTGTGCCACAAACGGACCGGTGGCGGTTACCGTCTTTCCTTTGAATTCGCCAGCCATCGCGCGCGCCACGAAATCATTGGACGCAACTGCGCCAGTAGCAGTGGCAGCAGGTGCTGTAGTAGCTGCAGGCGCCGCGGGTGCCGTGGTTGGCGCAGGCATCGCGGTAGGCGCTGCAGTTGTAGCACCTCCACAAGCACTCAGTGCCAAGGATGCTAGTATCAACAAGCTCACCAGCGACCATATGAATGATTTTTTATTCATTTTTCTCCTTTTCTCCTCATGAGAATTGTAGTTACCAAATGGGTTGTTGCTTACACCTTATTAAGCTTTCTGCAATAACTCACCTCCTTATTAGGGAATGCTTGTAACTCGTGCACGATTTACGAATCACAAGCTCCGTATTCAGGATTTGCCTCTTTTGCAAAACTTCTTTTCCATTGAGCAAATCCGTGAGGACAAAACAAGCCTTGCGGGCCAATTCCTGTGCATCCAAACGAACAGTAGTTAATGGCGGGTCACCATACTCTGCCCAGGGAATATCATCGAAACCAATGATTGAAACATCCTCCGGTATTCTCATCCCTACTTCATGCAATGCCGCGTAAGCACCCATGGCAATGTTATCGCTTGCAATAAAAATTGCTGTGAATTTTTGTTGGCTTGCAAGCAGGGATTTCATTCTGTCATAGCCGCTTTGCGGGTCGAAGTCGGCATATAGAATTAGTTCTTCGGTTGGCGGGATTCCCGCTGCGATGAGAGCATCTTTATACCCCATTACACGGGCAGCCGCTGAACTATAAGAGGGAGGCGCATTCAAAATACAAGCGATCTGCTTGTGACCGAGTTCCAACAAATATTGGACTGCTTCGACCGCGGCAAGACGGTTATCAATATCAACCGAATAGAGATTCGTTCCGATAATTTCTCCCATGATTACAGTAGGTATATCAACCTGTTCAAGTTTCTTCAGTGCAGTATCATCCATACGCGGCGTGAGGAGAATCATGCCGTCAATATGTTTGGCGCGCGCCAGCTCAAGGTAAGCTCGATCCTGATGTGCCATTTCAACATATTCTATAAGAAGGCGCAACTTGCGTTCTTTGACCACGTCCATTAACCCTGCAATGATTTGAGGTAAAAAAGCATCTGTCGAAATATAGTGCGGACTACGTGTCATTACCAACCCCAGAGCCCTTGTTCGGCGGCTTGCAAGAGCTTGGGCTGCAGCGTTCGGAATGTATCCCAATTTATTTGCAGCATCATGAACTTTTTGACGTGTTTGTTGTGGAATATTCAACCCCTTGACATCATTCAATACAAAAGAAACGGTGGTGCGGGAAACACCGGCAAGATTTGCAACGTCCTGGCTAGTTATCCGTTTTTTTGGCATTGTCAATTTTGGTAAATTATTATCTCCGAAGCTAATTAACGCGAGTTAATAACGCGCGTTAATAGTTTAACAAAAAGTTTTGAGAATGTCAAGTAAATGTGTGAGCAGGGTCATGGCTTTTTCAAGGTCAGCCATTTCAAACCAGAATCCGGCAAATAGGGCGATCTTGCCCATTTTCTGCCCAAGTTGTGCTCATGCGCCACAAAGTTAGAAATCCGTCAAGCGACCTTGAAAAAACGGGTGCACGAAAAGGTTGTAAGTGGATTTTCAAAAATGAGCCTCTAAGGTAAGCTTTGGGCTTCTGATAGACCAAAGGATGCTCAGGAGGCTCGAGATGAAGTTTAGCATAGCAGTGGTAAGAAAGATAGCGGAAATCATGACCGAGGCGGTGCAGGAGAAACTCGAGGAAGGTGCGCAAGTGGCAGAGATCGAACAAGCGCTGCGCGAGGTAGCGAAAGAAGCCTGTGGGCTTGGATTGCAGGAAATGATTGAAGCGAATGAAGCGAAATATGCAAGTCGTGTCCGCTGTGGATGCGGGGCGGAAGCGGAGCCGCTGGGCAAACGGGAAGCTGTGGTGTGGAGTGTGTTCGGCAAAGTGAATTATCAGCGTCGATATTATCTGTGTGCGGATTGTCATCGTGGGCAGTCGCCCTTGGATGAGCGCTTGGGATTGAAGCCGGGACAGAGCACAGCGGGATTGGCGAGCTTGCTCGGGATCTTGGGAGTGGAAACATCGTTTGAAGAAGCCCGTCAATTGGCGGAGCGTTTTCCATTGTTTGGAGTGAGCGATCATACCGTACTCAAACATACCGAAGGCTATGGACAGGCACAAGCCCAACTCGAAGAAGAATGGAAACGAGCGGCAGAAGACGTGAAAGGATTAGAAGAACAGGAACAGAGCCTGCCAAGGCAAGCTGGGCGCATCTATGCCTCGGTCGATGGAGCGCATGTGCCATTGCACGGGGAGTGGCGAGAGTTGAAAACGTTGTGTGGGTATGAAGTGGAGCAGATTCACCCTTCTCATCCCCAAAATCACCATGGTTCTGCGGTACCGAACCAGCACGGATCCCGCGTGGGAGAACAAAGTCATCTGCAAGCCAAGAACATGAAATACCACTGCGACATCCAGGAAGCCGAACAATTTGGACGATTGTTATGGGCGACGGGGATCCAACATCAGGTCGACGGCTACGAAGAAATCGTCTTCGTCTCAGACGGTGCCGTGTGGATTTGGAACCTGGTGCAAAAATATTATCCGAACGCCGTACAAATCGTGGATTGGTACCACGCCAGCGAATATCTCACGCCCATTGCCGAAGCCGCCTTCGGAGCCAACACCCCGCAAGCTCATGAATGGCTGACCCAAGCCCGCACAGAACTTTGGGATGGCTGCATCCAAGACGTGATTCAATCCTGCCGAAGTTTGCTTATGCACGCGGCCGCACGTCCCTTCATCGAAAAGGCAATCCATTATTATGATCACAACGAGAAGCGGATGGACTACGCACGCTTTCGGCAGCTCGGGTATCTCATTGGCAGCGGAACCATCGAAAGCGCTTGCAAGCAGATAGCCGCTGTCCGGTTGAAACGTTCTGGCGCACGTTGGACCTTGCCTGGCGTGATCGCCACCGCCAAAGCCAGAGCCGCTTGGCTCAGTAAGTCTTGGGATTCTCTGAAGCCGTCCTATGCTGGTTTACCCTTGGCCGACTAACAAACTTTGCGTACTCCCTGAAAAAACCATATGAGCAGGGTGCACTAAAGGTTGTAGCTTGGTTTCAAAAAAAGAGCCTCTGGAGTAGGCTTTAGGTTGATCGAACGCCAAAGCAACAGCGGAGGCTCAGGATGGAGTTTAGCATGAAGCGCGTGACAAAGATAGCAGAATTGATGGCGGAAGAGATGTGAGAGAAATTAGGTGAAGGGGTACAGGTCAAAGCGTAAACCTATTTTGGTGGCGCGTTCCCGCCAGTCGGTGCGCGCTGTGTTGGGCGGCACATTGGTTATGGCTCTGCAAATCCCGACCACTACCAACCTATCCGAAAAATAGTTGAAAAAGGAGACGAGACCTGTTAGAACAGGATCAGCACAACCCTAGACTAAAGGTCACGTCTCCATGGAACAGGATAGCACAAAATGGAAAAATCATTATCGGATACTGGGCAAGTTATGGAAATTGCTGAAGAAGCACTTGCCCAAGGTGCCGATTGTGTCAGGACCGGGCCATCCGCGAGTAAATAACCGGGATGCCATCGACGGGATTTGGTATGTGCTTTGGACGGGTTGCCAGTGGAAATCGATCCGGAAAGAATGGTTTCATGTTTCCAGCAGTGTCTTGTATAAACGGTTTCAGACTTAGCTACATCAAGGCCTCTTTGAAAGATTGTTCAAAACCACCCTCAAGTATTATGCCAGAGAGTGTGGTATTCATTGGAAATGGCAGTCGGTCGACAGTATGACCCTGAAAGGGCGCAGGGCGTTGAGCGCAGCTCCTTTAGGAGAGGCCAAACCGGCAGAAATCCAACAGATCGTGACCAATCGGGTAGCAAAGTTCATCTGTTGGTCGATCAGGGGGGTGCGCCCTTGTCTCTTTGGATTACCGCAGCCAACGAACACGATAAATGGTCTGCCGATGATTTGATCGTCCATATGGTGGCTAACCGACCTTATAGTGAGCAACATTTTTGCGCACACAAAGGTTATGACTTCGAAGATGTTCATCGGGTCGTGAGTTGGAACTACTATATCGATCACATCAAACATAAACGGAAAAGGAATGAGCCAAAAGAGGAATGTCCGATTTTGGGTGAAAAGAGTTTTTCGCTCGCCGCTGGGTCGTGGAACGAACCTTCGGTTGGTTGGCAAAACGTCGCAGCGGTGCTACGCGTTGGTGTAAGAAACCACGAAATTGGCTCGCTTTCGTTCACATGGCTTCAGCCTAAATCGTTCTTGGATTAATTTCCGGATAGGTTCTACTGAGTTTTGAACAAATAATTTCCGGATTATTTCCAAGATAGATCAGAAGCGGACAAACAATATTGAAGACGATTTTGTGAGTAACGAATTTTGGCAATGCCTGCCAAAACAATTTTACGTAACTCGGACAGGTCACGGGGAGCCGTACTGGCAGTATGTTCTTTCAACTGCGTCCAAATCAACTCGGCAGGATTGAGTTCGGGTGCGCAGGTTGGGAACCAATATACAGGCAAGCGTGGTTCCTGATCAATGAAATCTTCAACCAACTTTCGTTGATGGATGGGGTGATTGTCCCAAACCAATACGATTTCACCCGAGACGGTCTGCAACAATTGTTTCAAGAATGCAACCACTTGTACTCCAGTCAAACTGCAAGTGTAAGAACGAACGGCCAACTTGAATTTCTTTTTGCGATCAGGAACCAGTACGGCACCCAGCAGATTCAATCTTTGATGATGGTTCAAACGGGTTCTCACGACCGGCGTTTGTCCGCAAGGCGACCACGTCCGTTTCAGGGGAGAAACCAAGGAGAAGCCGCTTTCATCTTTAAGTGCTAGTGTGGCCTTTTAACTCTCGCCACTTTTTTTATCCTGGGCCAGGTATATCTTTTCCAGTTCCTAATTGCCTGATCATCGCGTTGCAAGACCTGTCGTTGCGGGCGCTGACTGCTCCAACCGATCCGCTTCATGATGTACCACACCGATCCGGGTTGATATCGAACTTTAAACTTATCCCATATCAAACGAGCAATTCGATCCAGGGTCCCGTAATCTTCCGCATATCCTTGGGCGTACGCACCTTGCAACAATTCTCATTTCAGTTTTTCCAATTGCTCAGCCGACAAGCGGCTTGGACTTCCCACCGAACGAACCTTACTTTTATCTTTCGGCTCTTGAGCTTCTTTTTGCCAGTAACGAATACTTCGCTCGGTCACGCCGATGATTTGAGCTACTTCTCTGACACGCTTGCCGCTTTCCAAAAGTTTCAAGGCTCGCTTTCTGCGTTTTGCTAGTTGTTCACTTTTTCCGAAGGGTCTCATCCTCCTATTATGTCATATTTCGGAAATTATTTCTCGAAATATCAATAAGCATTTGTAAGCGGCTACACCTGCAGGAGTTATAATGGCGTGAGGCCTCTTGGCGGATTTCCGACTGGGAAACCTATCATCTACTTCAGGAGAATAAATCTACTTATGAACTTATCGAATAGAAGCGTACTTATCACCGGCGGCTCAGGCGGAATTGGACTGGGACTGGCGCAAGCGTTCCATCAGCGCAACAGCCAGGTGATCGTCTGCGGGCGCGACCCGCAAAAGCTTTCCGCGGCTGAGAAGCTCCTGCCCGGCCTTACCGCTCTCCGCTGCGACGTGGGCGATGCCGAGCAACGCAAAGCGCTGGCGGAAGATGTGCTGCAGCGCTTTCCCGGTCTGGATATCCTGATCAACAACGCCGGCGTGCAGCGCGCCATTGACCTGAAGAAAGGTTGCGAGGAGTTCAGATCAGGCGAAGATGAGATTGCCATCAACTTTACCGGTGCGGTGGAGCTGACGGGATTGTTCATCAGTCATTTTCTGCAAAAACCGGCTGCCGCAGTCATCAATGTCAGCTCTGCACTCGGGATCATGCCCACGTCACGGATGCCAATCTATTGTGCCACCAAATCCGCTCTGCATATCTATTCCATGGCGCTGCGAGCGCAGCTCAAAGGCACGTCCGTCAGGGTGGTGGAGGTGTTGCCCCCGGCCGTGGAGACGGACTTGAACCGCGCCGGGCGCGCCAGCAACCCGAACCGCCACTATGGCATTTCCGTAGCGGAATACATCCCAGGCGTGATTGAAAAGCTGGAAAGCGGGATTGAGGTGATCTTCCATGGCGATGGCGAAAAGATTATGTCGGAACCCCGCAATGTCTCGGAGACCCGCCTGCTCAACCCGTCGTGGTAATAGGAAAAGGTACCGACTGATGACAACTAATTTGACCAGCTCACTTGAAACCATCCAGTTGCCCGAACCGGCCTTCGAGCACAGCAAGAGTCTATTCGAAGCCCTGAAATTGCGCCGCACGGTGCGCACGATGCACGCCGGGGAGTTGCCACAGCAGATCATGGGCGATATCCTCTGGGCTGCCCAGGGCGTCAATCGCCGCTCAGGTGGACCATTCAACGGACCGGGCCGCACGGCTGGCTCAGCCAGCAATTCTCAGGAGGTCCGATTGTACGTGGCACTGGAAGAGGGCATCTATCTATACCAACCCGACTCTCATAGCCTGCAGCCGATGCTGGCTGGCGATCAGCGCACCGTAGCTATTAGCCCGGGCCAGGCTTCTCTCGGTGACCAGGCACCTATGCGACTGATCTACGTGGTTGACTTGGAGTGCTTCAAGCGAAGTGGCTTCGATGAGCCGCGCCTGCACGACGTAGAGGGCCAGAAGGCCTATTATTACCTTGATACTGGCCTGATAGCCCAGAATGTATACTTGGCCGCGGCCGCGCTAGGCTTGGCAGCCTGGTTCCATAACTGCAACCGAGCAGCGGTTGAGAAAGTGCTCGGCCTGGGTTCGCACGAGCTGGCCTTGTTCGGACAGACTGTGGGATACGAAGAGGCCTAAGCTAAGCAGGCTTTGCGAATATAAGATCTACATACATAAAAAGAGTATGTCGCACAGTGAAAACGGGTATTATCAATTTCTGCCTGTAAAGGCACATATTGTGGATAGGATTCTTTAGAGTTGGAAACAGGTCAGATTAAGGAGTATCGATTCGTTAAGGTTTAGATAGACTCAATCAGATAAGTCGAGTGTACCACAGGGACTGCACTCTCATAGACTTGCACAAGCGTGGGGTACTCGAGGGATTAATGCTGATCTTGACACCGGCATTTTACAAACGCTCAATATATCAGGGACTGGTAAAGTGGCTGCCTGCTCGCTATTCCAGATTCCAGGCACCTGTGCTGGCTAGTTCATCCGTCCAGAACAGAAATTGGGATCTCGTCTGATCGGTTAACCGAACTGGTCAGCGCAGGCGATGATGGATTGTTTTATCCCAATAATCCAGACGGATGATTTAATAAGCACAGCCTTATTCCAGCCGCAGCAAGTGACCATACCTGTCCAGCCAGTCAATTCTAATTTTATAATCAGGCATGATAAGCCGGACCTTTGACCAGTAATCCTTAGAATGGTTCGGCGTTTTCAGATGAACCAACTCATGGACAACTACATAGTCAATGATCGGCGTGGGTGCCATGACTAAACGCCAAGTAAAGCTAAGCGTGCCTTTTGAATTGCAAGAACCCCACCGCGTCTGGGCGGAGGTTATTTTAACGTGTTTATAGACGAACCCATGTTTGGCCGCATACCATTGGACGCGCTCGGAAATAATCTGATAGGCTTGTTCTCGATACCATTTTTCAAAAACAATGGAGGCTTTATGAGCAGCCATTTGTGATAATTGGAAATTCTCATTCAAATAAAGCAGGGGCTTTTGATTTTCTATCCATTGAAGCGGATGGATTTTTCCGAGATACCAAAAACCTTCCCCGTTTACGTATTCTTTTGGCGCAAAAGGCGGATAGAGTGCCTTAGCTTTCTCTTGTTTGTTCAGGATCCATTTCTCTTTTTGATGGACAAACTCAAGTATTTTTTCATCTTTTACACGTATTGGGGCGCGGACAACCAGTCTGCCATCGCGCTCAACAATTAGTGCGATGCTTCTTCGCTTGGTGCGGATGACCTCATCAATGTTGATCATGTTAATTCCAATGGAAAAGTTTTGCACATGGTAGATCAGATCGTGTGAAGTGCAGGATTGCGATGGCCTCGCGCTGTTTTGCCTCAAAAATCTGGGGGATGACGTAAGTAGAAGTTCTAAGGCTTGTCAAGAGTTGAAGCATTGCATTTTGTATTAGTTAGGTGCAACAAAATATAAACGACTGCTTGACGCACCGCGATCTGAGGGATACACTTTCCATAGAGGAAAGGTTGTGCCCAATTACAATGAGGGAGTTTCTAACTCGCCTCTTACTTGCTGGGATGTACCTTTCCTCTTTTGATTCTTTTCTGCCAGTTGCTCTTTTCGAGCGAGACGAGTCCGTTGATTGTTACGCTGCCGAACTTCCTTGGGTACATTGTAACGGGTGGTGATTATCTCGCGAGCTTGCTCAACAGTTACCGGGGTTCCATCCACATCGCGCAATTCGTAGGCGCGGTCTTCTTTGAGAATTGTCCAGATGCGATCGAGCAAATGAGTGGCGCATACACAAACGGCTTGCGTGTGATGCTTGCCATGCCGAACGATCTGATCGTAATAGATGGCGGCGATCTGCGGATCCCATTGCCTGGCAGTCTCGGCACCCAGAAATGAAAACTTCTTGATCAAGTCCGGACCGGCTTGAGAAATCGGCAAGCCCTTGGCTTCGCTGGTCCCACTCTGGCTGCTGCGCGGGATCATGCCGCTCCAACCGCGAAAGGAAGCATGATCGGGAAACCGTTTCGGATCGCCGATAAAACTGGAATACACTGCGGCTCCATGGTTCTGCGGTACCGAACCACCTTCCTGCCCCACGCCATACAAACTTTCCAGATTTCGACTAGGGTGTGATTGACGATATAACGGACGAACCGTTTCGAGTTGCAACTGCTTGTATTCTGCTTCGAGCATGGAGAGCAAAGATTGTTCGCGTGTGACTTCTGCCTGCAAATAGGCGTAATCCAGAAAGGCGGTCTCGGTTCCATACAAAGCCAGCACTTGCTCTGCCAGTTGAACAAGAGCGGCGGCCCAGCGGGGAGATTTGAGCATTTCGTCCGAAGTTTGTGCATTTTTGTATTGGTCAGAGAATGCTTGAACAGAATCGCCGTTATGGTGAGCATAGATTTGTCCCCAAATTGCCTCTATATCCAGTGCGATCTGGCTTCACAATCCAAAAACGACAACGTTCAACCTTTACCTGACCAGTCCGAAGTTTGTGCATTTTCCAGCCAATTTGCCAGCAAACCTTCTTCTCCAAGAGCCAGAACGGCGTGCGGATCGTACCAGTGTTCGCGAAACCAGCGCGTGATCGGCGCAACATTATCCGGCAGGACGTGCTCCAAACCCGGCCAGGCAAAGCGGTCGATGGCGCGCAGCCGATTTTGAATGGCGATATTCATATCCATCAGCCGATCCAGTTCTTTGCAGCCGCGCTGACAAGCCAATTGCGAAGCGCCGATCAACTGCAGCGGATGTAGTTTCTCCGGACTTACGATCGGCAGTTTAGCTAATACGCGCGAATCGATCCGGTCGCTCTTGGCGTGTTTTCGATAGTAACGACGAAGATCCGCAACCTGTTGGCTATTGACCAGATAGACCTTCACTCCCTGACGTTGGCAGAACACCGCAACCGGAAACCATCCCATCCCTGTGGGTTCCATGACTACCACGAGGGGTTCGTCTGATCGAGCACCTTCACGCGCTCGATGAAAGAGCTGCTCCAGGGAATGCGCGGAAGTTTCCACGCTCAAGACCGGTGTGACATCCCGCCCTTGTTCATCAATGACAACTGCTTTATGAGAAGTGGCTAACGCCAGATCCAAACCGATGTACCGCATACGCGACCTCCTATTCCAATGGAAAGAGTGAGGCGGTTGTGGAATGGCTAAAATGGCCCAAGCCCACCAGCTCCCGGCGTGTACACTACCCACGCTGGCCAGTGATGAGAGGCGACCTGCTCAACAGGCCCTCAATGTTCCCAATCGGGTCTACTTGGGCGACGGATGGCATTCTACTTGCAGAGGCCGCCCGAGGGTTCCTCATCCAGCAAAGCAAAGCCAACTCCAGACCGTCCCAAGCTTAGTGTACGCTCTTTCCTTTAGTATAGGTATACCAGCCAGCACGGCCGCAGTTAGCGCCAAATTCTCTATAGTCTCGATCGCTTCTTTTGTGATTGCTGTAAAATCGCTTTAGTAAAAATATGAGCTTTAAGTCCGCTCTTAAATGTTTTGTGTCAGAAGCTGTGGGACATTTTAGAGTAAAAAAGCTGAGCCGGCATTTTTATATTCTATCGTTATTCTGATAAAACGAATCATATACAAAGAGCATACGACAAGCTTCCAAATCCTGACAAATTCCTCGCCATGTGTTTTTCAGCATGATATCTTTGGAAGCAGCAGGTTGCCCTGCAAATTCGTCATGTCGCTATCAAGTAGAGCGCAATATGGATCAATCCTCATCATTGATTCAGCGCGGCTTCTTGGCTTTGAAACGGGCTTGATATTCCTCCACATCTATCATCGGCGGGCGTTCTCTTTCTGCAATCTCCTCCACTTCGAGAAAATATCCTTTGTTGTTGTAACGAATCAATTTCATGGATCGGTTCACATCCTCCAACATCGCGTTCCCAAAGCGGTTTTCTAGTTTGCGGAAGATGGTTTGAATGATCGCAAACGACATTTTGCTCAATGCTTCCAAACGCTGGTTGTGATGAATGCGATCAAGCAAGTCAACCTGTGCAATGGCATTCAAACCATAACGCTCGTAAATATCAATCAAGAGACCCGTCTCGACACCATAGCCGGAAAAGAACGGAACGCGCTCCAACGCTTCGCGCCTACCCGCGTATTCGCCTGCCAGCGGCTGGACCACACCGGAGAGTTCAGGATAAAAAAGGTTCAACAACGGACGCGCAGTTAATTCGGTTACACGTCCACCACCACCTGCTTCCATTTTATAGCCAACCTTCAAAGGTCGGCGATAAAAGCCTTTTACGAATTGCACTTGTGGATTCAGCAACAACGGACCTATAATGCCGTACACAAAGCGCGGATGAATGTTCACAATATCCGTATCAATCCAAACGATGATATCCCCGCGCGTGACTAGCAGACTTTTCCATAACGCTTCGCCCTTGCCGCTTCGCGCTCCGAGCCGTTCCAACAACAGTTGGTGGATGTAAACAGATATTCCCTCTTTCTTTGCGATCTCGCGTGTAAGATCCGTTGAGTCAGAATCGATCAACACAATTTCATCCAATAACGGCGCTATCTCTATTAATTCCTTTTTCATCATACTGATCACTTTGCCCACCGTCTCTTCTTCGTTCAATGCGGGTAAAGCCAGGCTGATAGTCAGGTTTTGTTGGCGCTTTTAATTCAACCAGTTCATCCAATAGTTTGAATTCATCTGCGTGAAAGGTATTCTCTGCAAACCATTTGTCCACAAGAAGCGAAATAGCCTGCATGCCCGCGCTTTCATCGAATACGACTTGCGGCAAAGACCTTCCGCTTTTAACCGCAATTACCGCACAATGGGCTTCTTTCAAAATACGATCTGCAAATGGTCCAAGCGAAACAGAACCTGTGGCAGGCTGGACCGCCGTTCCCAAAACAATGACATCTGCCTTTCTTGCCTTTTTTAAAATGAATTGCACCGGATCATCCGTGACGATATTCTGCTTCTGCACATCGGGCATTTGCTTTAGCACGCGGTCGAGTCCCTTAAAGGGCATATCACTTCCTGCTTCTGGGTCGTCTGACCTGCGGAGATGGAGAGCGATGAGTTCTTTTGGCCGCAACTCCAGGCCCACGCGTAGCGATAGTTCGGCATGCGGTCCGCCTCTTACTGAAACTATAACCTGCTTTGGTTTATCTGGTAATTTTCCGCGCAACAAGGCCACGTCGCATGGCGGACGCATGAACATATCATTTGAAGTCATACCAAAGGCAGTAAAATGAGTGTCCCATTCTAAACAGAGGAGATCAGGTTTTTCCTTCTGCAGAAGGTTGGAGAGTTCATTCCATGGTTGATACGAAACGATGATCTGAGGCCTGCTGATAATGCGTTCATCCTTTCCTAACTTCCGTAATTGTTTTCGCAATGCACGCGCGGCAACCGCGCCGACGCTTAGGGATTGATCAGGTGGAACGATCACGATGCCAACAAGAATAATTTTCGCATCCAAGTGGCGGGCGGCTTCAAGCGCTTGCAAGCCTGGGCCCTCGTACACGAAGGGAATAAGAAATCGTATGAATGGGATTAAATTCAGAGCGCTTTTGCATGGTTTCCTAAACCTCTCTCCAATAAAAGTGCAATATGTTGACGATAGATTGCTTCCCAACGAAATGATGAACGCACACGTATGGACAGGCGCGCGGTGGATGAAGCTTGAAAATATCCTGCAAGCATGTTAGCGACTTTCGCAGGGTCTTCATCAGGCGAAAAGAATATCGCGTCGTCCAATCCCAACTCACGCAGCGGAAGAATATCTGCACAAAACGCAGGCAAATGACTGAACGCCGCTTCAATCAACGGAATGCCGAAACCCTCTTCCCGGCTGGGAAAGAATAGCGCATCGGCAATGCGATAAAAATCGGCAATGACTTCATGAGGCAAATAGGAATCCACAAGCTCAGCAAGGAAATGAACCGAACCTTGCAAACCCAATTGGATACGTAAAGCCAAGAGCATTTCAAAGTATTTGAGATTATTTGCATTATGTGGACCTAATGGTCCTGTCACCAAAAGCGCAGCATTGGGGAATTGCTTTCGCAGTTCAGCCAGAACACGGAATGCTAGTTCGATATTCTTACGCGGTGTTATGCGGACCGGCAAAAGCAGAATCGGCGCGGCATCCAGCAAATGGGTTTGGTCAAGTAGGATTTGTGTCTGGGACTCAAGCTTGTAAAAATGAACCGCGTCCACGCCATTGGGAATCATGTGAATTAGGGCAGGCTCAATTTTCATTAGATCTGCCAGTTCCGTGCGGCGTTGTGCTGAAACAACCACATGCGTCATATCGCCCCAATCTTGGCGTAATAAATCCCAAGGATAGCCATCGTGCAATTCAGCTTGATAACGTGGCGTTGTCCACGCCAAGTCGTGATGCCACAAGATCAGGTGCGGTAATTTTTTCGATGTGTGCAATTGATGAAGTGCAGCGGTAAGGGCGAGATTTTTGTTTAACGAACAGATGTTATGTGCAATCAAAATATCTACACTGGATAATGGGTTTAGTAATTGCTCGACGAGTTCATCGCGTAGAGATTGAAATTTGGAAGTCACTTCGCCGCGATCTAATTGTTTTTTCATTTCTACAACGCGCGGGTGGCGCGAATCCGCGAGAGGAAGGATGGTCAAGGGAATCTGTTCGCTCAACGATTCGCCGCGCCCCGCAATCAGTCGAACGGAATGGCCATCTGCAGACATCAGCCGGGCATGATGGGCAATGACACTTTCTACGCCGCCGACGATGGGTAGAACGGAGTAATGAAGTATGGCAATGTTCAAATTTGTTGTCCAAGACAATCCGCAAGAACGGATTGCAAATGGCGCTCCAAAACGACGAAGGAAAAATATCGTTTTGCCAGTTGATAATTTATCTCCGCCATTTCCTGTGCTTCGGAAGGGTTTAATAAGACTTCCCGAACTTTCTTCAACGTTTCCTTATTAATGAATCCGTCGAAGCAAACTGTTTGAAAGCCCTTGGGTTTGATGTCTACTTCATAAATGGAGTAGTCATTCACTAGAATTGGACGGCGATAATACACGGCTTCCAAAAAGGCATTGCCAAATCCCTCAATGCTGGATGGATATGTGACAAGATCGGCGTGAGGATACACATCGCCCAACGTGTAAATCTTTCTGCCCTTATTGGTCGCGCCGCGTTTATCCTGCACCTGATCTGACTCAAAGCGAACGGTTACATCCAGCAGGTGAGCGTAGTCGCGAATATGTTGTTCGTAATCGGTGCCTTCATCGCCAGAAGCATGGCTGATGACGAGCTTCGCAGGCAGTTCGAGACGTCGCACAAGTTCAACGGCATGTTCGATGCCTTTGCGTTGGATGATGCGCGTGGGTTGCAGGATAAAGTATTCGCCTGGTTTAATGCCAAAGTCGGCGCGCACGCTTTGGGCGTAGGAATCAGGAACAGGCGGCGGGGAGTCGAAGTCCATCACATTGGGAATCACGCGCGAGTTCAAGCCGTAACGCGAAGCGATCTGCTGGGCTTGGATCGAGTTGATGACCACGTGTCGAATCGATGGAAGATCAGGCGGAAATGCCGCCGCGAGATAATCGCCTACACAATTGACTTTGAAGCGTTGTCGCTCCCAATGAAAGTCATGGTGATGTGCAATGGTCGGGAAGCCCGTCTCGGCGATGAATTCTGTAATGGCGAGACCCAACGGCAGGTTGATTGGAATCGCAACCGCGTTTTCGATCACAAGAATTTCAAGGTCAAAGAGATAAGCGAATTTGTATAACTCTGCCTTGAAGTATTCTTTCAGTTCGTTAACGCGGCGAGTCATTTCCGGCGGGCGGACATAAATCGAGAAAAAATCTTTTCGTAGCTTCTCCATTTCGGGATGTGCCGCGCGCGCTTCTGCCGTGACCAACCAACTGCCGGAGTATGCCTGCTGGTTGATCTTGTCAATTTCGGGATGACGATAAAACGCTTCGGGCACGACCTGGGAGTGGTCAGCAGGGCGATCGCATTGTCCTGCAAAATAAAAACACTTGTGACCGAGGCGTTCCAATACTGTTGCCCATTTTTGTGTTTCAAGCGAAACGCCATCTGTCCCCGCGAAACGAGTTGAAATAAAACCTATGTTATGTGAAGAAGGCGTCATGACTTTACCCATAAAACTTGATAAGATTTGAGTGTGATATTCGAAACTTGTAAAGATTGACCGGTCAAAAGGTCCGTTGCCGATCTGAAGTCTGTTAAGAAAGTAACGGGTTCAATACTGACATTATGCAAACATATCGTATGTGATTTGCCATCAGGTGAAATGCGTTCTATTGCAAATAAGGATGGATGATAATCCAAAATTTCTTGTCTGCCATGTGGATGAAATGACGGTGAACTTCCTCGTGCTGCAAGCAATTGGCAATAGCGACTGAAGACTTTTGACCGCAAAGAGTTTTTATCAGCAAGTTCATTTTGTAATACTTCAAGATTGCATTTCTCGCGGTTAATCGTGCGATTATATCCGGTTTGTTTTACGCCTTTAATCCATCCTCGTGAGCCGAATAAACTGTGAAAGTAAATGCCAGGCACGCCAACGAATGAAAGCATAATGGCTTGCGATGCAATGAAACGATCCACTTGCAGATCGAGCGATTCATTCTTGTTTGGATCGGAAAGCGCGTCGAAATAGTTAATATTCATTTCATACGGACTCTGCGAACCATCCGGATTTTGTTTATAGGAAATCAGCCCGTTGTGTTCGATGGCTTTCCCAACCAGAGAATCAATTTCATCGTCTGATAAGATTCCCCGCACAGGATTTAATCCAATGCCATCATGGGAAGCAAGGAAATTGAAGAAGGTTGTTTTATTGGATGGCAGTGTCAATGTCTTTGCCCATTTGGAGAGCGCACGCGCGTCGCCGGTGTGGAAGGTATGTAAGATCAGTGGTGGCAAGGCGAAGTTATAAATAAGTTGTGCCTCGTTAGTTCCATCCCCAAAATAGGAAATATTATCGGCATGTGGCACGTTAGTTTCAGTGATAAGGTGTATATGAGGAGCAACTTCATTCAAGACGGCACTCAGGAATTGAATCACATGATGGGTCTGTGGCAGATGAATGCAAGTTGTGCCAATTTCCTTCCACAAATACGCAATCGCGTCGAGACGGATGAAGGTCGCGCCGCGTTCAACATACAGAAGTAATGCATCGAGGATTTCAAGTAGCACTTCCGGGTTCTTGTAATTTAGATCAATCTGGTCTTCGCTGAACGTTGTCCACACGCGCTTTTCGCCGGATACGGTCCTGAACGTGGTCAGTAAAGACGTTGTACGCGGGCGGCTTACTCGGGAGAGGTCGGGCGAGCCTTCCACTGTAATGAAGTAATCGCGGTAATGTGGGTCATCGCCTAAGAATGCCTTGAACCATTCGCTCTGTGATGAGATATGATTGATCACGCCGTCGAACATCAAGCGAAAATGATTCTGCAGGGAGGAAATATCTTCCCAACTTCCCAAATTCGAATCTACCTTGCGATAATCCACCACTGAGAATCCATCATCCGAAGTCCATGGATAGAATGGCAGAATGTGGATTCCCTTTATGACGCCTGTGAGATATTGTTTGCAAAAAGTATTTAAGGTTTGTAGTGGCTTTTCACCTGAGACTTGCACCTGATCGCCGTAAGTGATCAGGATTGAATCCCGTTCCGTCAGCCCGTATTCCCGTGCCGGGATTCGAGCTTGATAACGCTCCATGATTGCTTGAACACGCCCAAAAAGTTGGGAGGCATTATCCCTTCCATAGAGAAATCCAAGATGGGTTTGTAAAATGGCCGTCGTAGATTTGATAATAAGTTTCTGTTCCTTAAGACGGTTAATCATTGAAAAATTCTTCACAACGAGTTTTGCTCATTAAAATTTAATTCCCTTGATTGGCTGCAAAGTAGCGAAAATAAAATTTTCTCACTGTAAGTCCTTATTGTGTAATTAATCCAGCCGGTTGTATGCAGTTTTCTTCAAAATAGCGTTATATACTCGACTACTACGATCAATAGAACTGGCAACAATTATATGGCAAACCAGACAAAAATAGTACTTTTTTCCTAGTTGTAACTATTGAACTCTTGGGCACAAAATATTTATACTCTTGGCGCATATGGTATGCTGGTCAGACCATATGCGCCAACTGAATATGAATTCCCTTCTTTGCACCCATAACATTTTCTGGTTTGATTCACTATATTTATAGAGGTCTACGGAATGATCTCGTCAAACAGCTTTGGAGGTACTATGTTAAAGTCGGCTGGTTTAGTGTTGTTGTTAGGGCTTGTACTTGGATTGTGGCTTGGTTTCAATCCACAGGCCCATGGAAAAGTGGTTGAGAATTGGAATAACACAAGGGAATTCTTTGTGAGGCTCGAAACCAACTTTTCCGCCGCTATCAGTGCTTGGACAATGCGAACGAAAGCTCAAGCACAGGCTGGCCAAAAGACGATATCTGGAATTACAAACAAACCGTTCGCAACTGCATGGCAGCAATTTGTTTCCGCCGGAGGAACATTTCTGCAATCCATGCAAAAGATCTGGCTAGAACTGACGACCAATCTAAGCATGAAGAAATCGTAACAAAATCAAAGACAGCCTGTCAGGCTGTCTTTGATTTATGCACAACCTTTGCGAGCTCATTCGTTATGCCGAATAAATTGCCCGTCCTCAAAAAAGCTGGACGCAAGAGTTGATTCCCCAAGAGAGTGTTTTTAAAAAATGGTCGGGTAAGATAGGAGAATGAGCAAATTTACCCACACTTACTCGACCGACCTGAAGTTTACTGAACGGCAACAGATTTTCTATCTTCTAGTCAACCGCACTGGGTGCCAGTGGCCTAATCTGCCGATCAATTTTCCGCCATAGCAGACATTAGTACACAGGCCAGAATTCAAGATGGAACTGGATGCCTCCTGACCTTGCAAAAACGATTCGGTTTGACTTTTGAGATCTTCAAACGCTCCGAAAATGGCAGAGGCTTGCAAGTCTTACCTCGTCGATGGGTTGTGGATCGAACCTTCGGCCGGTTAGGTCGTTACCGCCGTCTGGCTCGCGACTATGAGCATAGCCCTCCTCCAGCGAGAGCATGGGCTACATCGCTAGGACTCCGCGCATGCTAAAATTTCTTGCAACATAACTTATTAAACGCTCTGTTAAACATCTGGACGCTCTCTTTACTACGATCGCAGAACTGTTTCATGTGAAAGAATCATGATCGCTTTATACATTCTCAACCTGTGATTTTACCTGACCTGGCATCCGCGCAGCGCCGTAGAAAAGCCGGATCGAGCGGATCGATCTCGCCGAAACGATCGATGCGATGAGGCGCCGCGTCGACAAACGGCGTGCAACCCGTTGCCAGTTCCGCGACGAGGCGTCCGATCCCACCGGACATTGCAATCCCGGCTCCAGCGCATCCCGTTGCGGCAAGAAATCCATCCAGCGAGGGAAAAGCGCCTAGCACAAAATTCCCATCGGGCGTGTAATTTGACAAACCCTTGATATATGTCGAGATTTCTATTTCTTCAATCAATGGGAAAAACTTGCTGAACTCAGGAATGCCTTCAAGCAACGATTCCCAGCCCTGTGGATCTTTTTTGAAAATATAGCCGTTCATTTTTTCCGGCAGTTCGCGCGGGTCCACCGCGACAGATTGTGTTTCACGAAAACCAAATAACAAGCGATTGGTTTCAGGACGCGCATAGGCGCGGGCATCGGGGAGAATCACAAATGGCTGTTGGGGCGAAAATGACGGATGTGGCGCTGTGATCCAATAATGACTGCGCACCGGCGCCATGGGAAATCTAATGCCAAGTTCACATAATAACATTCCTGCCCATACTCCGGCCGCGTCAATTACCAGCGATGATGAAAAATCTCCTTGGTTTGTTTTCACACCAGTGACACGCTGGCCCTCTTTGCAAATGGACAAGACTTCAGTCTGCTCTTGAATCTCGACGCCCATTTGCCGGGCGCCCTGTATGTATCCACTTGCCAAAGTGTATCCATCTATATAACCGTCATCCGGCATAAAGACCACGCTAGCCGTGCGCGGCAGTTTAAGCCAGGGCACCAGTTGCGCGGCATCAATGATATCAAGCCATTCGGCCTTGAGTTCCTGCCTGCGTTGAAACATTCACGAGCTCGCGAATCTCTTTTTGATAAGCTAGCGAAACAGCCGCGTATAAACATCCGGTTCGGTGCATGCCGATGCTTATTTTCGTCATCGCTTCGATCTCTTTGATTGCCTGATAGGTTTCAAGAACCATCGGGATGAGATGCGACTTGAAACGGCCGCGCGTCAGCAAGCCCGCCGCAAGGCTAGAATTTCCCTGCGCAGCAGAATGACGTTCTAGCACGATCACGCGCCCCGCCTTTTGTTTCGCTAAATAAAAAGCGACGGCTCCGCCGAGTACACCGCCGCCAATTACAATCACATCTGCTGTTTGCATTTTACGGACGTTCTCCATGCGCCAGATGGGATTCGATGTCCTTCAAGACAACCGGCAAATCCCAAATCCCCTCAATGACATAATGCGCTCCCGCTTGATAGAGCTGGGTTGCGACTTTTTGATTTCCGGATTCTCTTTCTTCTATAGATAATGCCTTGACTTCCGCTTCGCTCAATCCCAGCAGGTTTCCGGTCTGTGATAATCCCACGGTCCACATGCCAGCATTCAATCCCTCTTCGATATCCACCAGCGTATCGCCCACCTTGACCATCGCCTGCATCGGATATACATCCATTTGAATCGCGTTCCGATAACACATCCAAGGATACGGTCTGCCGTTTGGCACCTCATCGGGACAGAAGATGCAATCCGGTTCATATCCGTTTTCCCTGGCTTTCGGTGCGAGCACGTCCATCATCGAGCGGATGTAGCCAGTGGTTGAGCCGATCTTGATACCGCGGGCGTGTAAGTCTTTTACCACACTCAATAAACCCGGGATGGGTTGGGCAAATTCGGTTAGAACCGCCAATTGCATCGGCACAAAATCTTTGAACAGTGAGTTGATATCGGCTTCGGAATAAGATGCGCCATGCGCGGCTTTCCATGCTTCGGCCACCGCTGGGCGCGAGAGGATGGTGCGCAAATGATCTTTTTTCATCAAGCCCATGCCGGAGCGTGCATCCTCCGCTGTGATATGAATGCCTTGACTCTTGAAGAGCCGCAGGAACACCGCGGTCGGCGCAAAAGAACCGTAATCAACGGCCGTCCCCGCCCAGTCGAGAATGACCGCTTTAACTGGACCACGATAAGAGCGCTCATACAAAAATTCCATTTTCTATTCCTCGACTTCCACCGGCATACGAATATCCAATTCGTTGAGCGTCTCGGCAACCGCCGCCATTAAGGAGGCTACATCGCCCGCGCCTAAACGCCCGATGTGACCGATGCGGAAACAATCCGCATCGGTAAGCTTGCCGGGATAGATCACGTGTCCCTTATCACTGAGACGCTCATAGAATTCTTTGAAGTTGAAATTCGGATGATCGGGATAATTGAATGATGTGATGATGTAGCCTCTCAAGCTTTCATCGAGGTACGGTTTGAATCCCATGGCCTGCATGGCAGATAAAGCAATTTTGTAGTTCTCATGATAACGTTTGGCTCTTGCTGAAACGCCACCTTCCATTCCAAGCTCAAGCAGTGCTTGTCGAAAAGCGAGAATGGCATGAGTTGGGGGCGTGAAGCGGAATTGCCCATCGCTTTCCAATCCTTCCCATTGTGCGAACAGGTCGAGACTTAACGTGCGTGCGAACCCACGCGTGGCCATCAGTGACTCCGTGCGTGCGAGGACAAAGGAAAATCCTGGGACGCCCTCGATGCATTTGTTGGAGGAAGATATCAGGTAATCAATGCCGCAGGCTTTGAGATCAACCGGATAAGCGCCGAAACTGCTCATTGCATCTACGATGTAAGTACGATGATATCTTTTAACGATCTCACCATAAACATCAATTGGGTTGATGATGCCTGTGGTTGTTTCGCAGTGAACCACGGCAACGTGCGAAATCGCAGGATCATTTTTCAATGCCGATTCCAAAGCGGAAACATCAGGCTGTGTGTTTTCAGTAAAAATCAGACTTTGGCAGTGAATGCGATGAATGCCGGCGATCTTTAACATCCGATGTCCGTACGCGCCGTTGATCAAAATCAGTAGCTTCCCGTCCGGAGGAATCACTGAAGAGAGCGTTGCCTCGATTCCATATGTGCCGCTGCCTTGAATTAATACGGCGGTATATTCATCGGAATTTGCGCCTAATCGAACTAATCTCTGGCGTACGTCTTTGATGACCTCGATGAACTCAGTGTCGCGCGAACCGAGATCACGGAGCATAGCTTGTTTGACGGTCGCGCTGGTAGTCAACGGACCGGGAGTGAACAGGGCTTTATCCTTCCAATGTGTGAGGAAGTTCATTGTAAAATCCTTCTATTAAATAATTTACTACAACAGCCAGCAAGCATCCGGGTGAAAGCTGAACTCAAATGAGTCTCCCACCACCGGCACCTGCAACCGTCTTTCATTGAACATATCAATCGTCAGTACGTTGCCATCCACATCCAGGCGGACGCGCACAACCGGACCCAAATACGTGACCGTGTTAACCTGCCCGAGGAGATTATTCTCGCCTTCTCGATGACCAGGATTTCAACTCCTCGGGTCGAACTGCCAATCTGATTGCGTGTCCGTTCATATGATTCAAAGTCTGGCTCGTTCGAACCATCTGTTCGCCGACCTTCACCAATCCCTCGGTCAAGTTCACAACATCCACCGGCATCAAATTCAGTTGCCCCACGAAATTAGCAACAAACTCCGTCTTGGGAAAGTTATAAATTTCGGATGAAGAACCAATCTGTTCGATTTTGCCTTCACTCATGACTACAATTCGATCAGAAATGGAAAGAGCTTCTTCTTGATCGTGAGTGACGTAGATGGTTGTGATGCCAAGTTGTTGTTGAATGCGGCGGATCTCCTGACGCAGCTCAACACGGATCTTCGCATCCAAAGCGGAGAGCGGCTCATCGAGTAACAGAACCCGCGGTCGAATGGCAAGCGCGCGCGCCAACGCCACGCGTTGTTGCTGGCCACCTGAAATTTGTGAAGGATACCGACCACTGAAGCTATCCATGTGGATCAAAGCCAGCATCTCATCCACCCGCTGCTTGATCTCGGTGCTTGGTTTTCCGGACACTTTGAGCCCGTATGCGATGTTTCCCGCGACCGTCATATTGGGAAACAGTGCATAGGATTGAAACACCATGCCAACGTTGCGTTTATTCGGCGGCACGAAGGTCAAGTCTTTGCCGTCTATCTGGATCTTTCCAGCTGTAGGCAACTCAAACCCGGCAATCATGCGCAGTGTCGTGGTTTTTCCACAGCCGCTTGGTCCCAAGAACGAGATGAACTCACCCTGCTCTGCGCTCAAGTTAAAATCGTTTACTGCAGCCGCTTTTGCAAATTCTTTGTTGATGTGAGATAGTTCAAGATATGCCATATGATTCACCTTAATTATTTTTTATCGGCCTGTAAACTGTTGACTCGTGTTGCCTCGGCCGAAGATCTGGATTAGGGCAAGGCAGACCCAGGTAAGTCCCCAGGCCATGATTGCCATAGCTGCAGGTTGGTAGGCCTGATCCCGGCCCACATCCACCATATAAGGACCAAGCGCTGGCCGCACCAGGAATTCTCCCAAGACCAATTCCCCAATCACGGTAGCAAAGCAGATCAACGCTCCGCTTAAAACCGCAATTCTCATGTTTGGCAATATCACGTTGAATAGGATCTGAAGCCAGTTCGAGCCGAGGCTTTGTGCCGCTTCAGTCAGATTCCGGACGTCGATCGACCGCATTCCAACATCAATGGCACGGTACATATATGGCATCGAGAGAATGATATAGCCTACCGTGATCAGAATGTCGGTCTTGAAAGGAGTCATTGTTAGATCCAAAGGAGGATGACCAAAAGTCCGGATCAATCCAAAAACATAAACGATCGCCGGAACGATGAACGGCAGGATGCTGATGATCTCAACGACTGGCCGGGCTTGAGGCAATCGCAGGTACATCCAGTAAACCGTAGGCAAGAAAATAAGCACACTGACAATGACCGTTATGACTCCCATTGTGGCTGAATATCGGAAACTTGCCAGGAACAAAGGATCTGATAAGACAGCCTGATAGGCAAGGAAACTGAGCACGCCCTTCTGCATGCGCAGAGAAAAGTCAAACGTTCCATATAAGGGCACAAAAAAATAAAGCATTCCAAGAACGGCCCAGAAAAGGGCCCACAAGTTATTATTTTTCGTTTTCATGATTTTAACCATCGCACGGTTTGTCTCTGAAGGATAGTATAGATCGTTACACAAACTGCCATTACCACGATCATGCCGAACGCTAGAGCATACCCTTCATTAGGATTGTCGAGCACATCTCCGCGGATTTCTGCGCCAATCAGGATTGTTACCAAATTAATGAAGCCGCCGGTGAGGGCTTCTGCAGTGGCGTATGCTCCAAAGGCACTTGCAAATAACAGGATCGCAGAACCAAGGATGGACGGCCACAATATTGGCAGCGCGATATTCCACCAATATTGCCAAGAAGCCCCTCCCAGATTTTCCGAGGCCTCCTTCCATTCGCGCTTCAAGCCTTCCAAAGCAGGTGCAATGGTCAGCAACATAAGTGGAAACTGGAAATAAAGATAGGCTAAGGTAAGACCCGTTAAACTATAAAGATTGAACCCAGCTTGGTAGATATCGAATGGACAGGTTTGTGCACCAGACGGGCTTGTAAAACAGATTTGCTTTAGAAAAACAGAGATAAAACCAGTATGACCCAAGGTGGCGATAAAAGCAAAAGCCAAAGGCACGCCTCCAAAATTGGCGGCTAAACCTGAAAAACTCGTTATGACGCTGCGCATCCAGCGCGGTGCATGACCAATTGTGACCGAGTAAGCCACAAAAAAACCAAACAAGCCGCCTGCCAGAGAGGTAATGAATGCTATCTTGAGACTGGTTTCATAGGCTCGAATAACCGTTGCGTCCGATAGAACGGTACTTATATTAGCAAAAGTAAAATTGCCTTTCGGATCCTGGAAAGCGCCGATGAACAGATTAGTGGATGGAATAATCAGGAAGATCAGGATGAATAATAAAAATGGCAATACACCAACCCAATTTTGCAACGAGTTCGAATGCAGGTGAACGATCCACAACTTTAGATGATTTGATTTGTATCGTAGTTTCAGTCATAGGATAATGTCACATGAAAAGGGACGGTGTGGCCCGTTCTTATTGACCGGGCCACACCCTAGAGGTAAACTAAAATTGATGTTTACTGACCGGACTTGACATCCAAACCAACTGCCGTATCCCAATTCTTGGCAATAAAGGCTCGGGCAGCGGTTAGCTGATCGGGGCTAGGAATGACGGCACTGGCAAGCAGGGATGGAGCGGGTAAGGCCGCTATTGAAGCCGCGGGGATAACATTCCGAGAGACCATATCAGCCATACGAGCCGGGGTGCAGAAACCATCAACCAATGTATTCTGACCAGTGTCGGAGTACAGGTATTCTTCCCACAAACGTGCAGCGGCAGGGTGCGGCGCATAAGCGCTGATGGCTTGGTAGTAATAACCACCCCAAGCAGGTCCGCCTGAAGGATATACGACTGTGATTTCTGGATTGCCTGCAAAGCCCGCCTTATCTGAAAGCGCCAGATAGTTCCAGTGGATAGAAATTGGTGTTTCGCCTTTGGCAATCGGACCCGGGTCAGCAACCAACGGGAGAAGGTTGCCACTTGTGGCCAACTTCTTCATGAAATCCAAGCCTGGCTGCAGGTTATCCAAAGTGCCGCCGTTAGCCATTGCAGCCGCATATACATCTTGGGCAGCCTCGTTCGAGGAGCGTGGGTCACCCGCTAGGCCAATCTGACCTTTATATTCAGGCTTGAGAAGATCTTGCCAAGTTTGCGGGACATCCTTGACTACTGTGGTGTTGACTTCGAAAGCCATCACGCCGTAATAGTCAACGTAGAAATAGCCATCCGGATCATTAGAACCTTTGATGGTATCCCAAGTTGCCACCTTATACGGAGCCAATAAATTACTGGCTTTACCCAAGGGACCATATGCGGGACCAACATCAATTACGTCTGGGGCCTGCGGGCCCTTGTTCTGTTCGTTGTTTTGGATCGCAGTAATTTCGTCTTTGGATCCACCTTCAGGATTAACATCAACGATCGTGATGCCATATTTTGAGTTGAAGTCATCCATCATCTTGCCATAGTCGCACCAATCGTGCGGCAGGGTGATGACGGTCAACTCGCCCTCAGCTTGGGCAGCCTTGACCAGCGCATCCATACCGCCGCCATCGGCTACCGATTTGGCTGTCGACCAGTCAAAACCGCTTGACGCTGTGGTTGCGGCGGGCATAGCAGCAGTTGCGGCCGGCATAGCCAAAGTCGCGGCAGGCGCTGAAGTTGCGGCGGGCATGGCCGCAGTAGCAGCAGGTGCCTGCGTTGCGGCGGGTGTGGCGGCCGTTCCACAAGCTGCCAGCATTAAAGCGATCACCACCAGCACAGAAAAAAGAACTACAAAACGTTGTGATTTCATTACTTCTTATCTCCTTATCGATCATTAAATTTTGGATCAGATTTATTACCCCATCATTTTATGGAAGAAAAAAGAAATCATGTTGAACAAGCCGTTAGGGTGTTGTTATCGTTCAATTAACAAGGGAATACTTTGTCTGCGAGAAAAGAATATTTTGACTCTTCGCATACGAAAGGCTTCAGTGATTGAGTTCACTACATTCCAAACCGCCCACTTCAATAATCTGCAATCGTTACTTAGTGCTGTGTGCCAGATACATTAACTAAAAAATAACTGTGTGCACGCAAAGGTTGATACTGTTGGCGAATTCAAAAGTGGGGGATAATGGGTGAAATTCCGAGCTTGGCAAGGAGTAGAACATGAGCCTCAACCCACAAAGCACTTACCCGATTCCCGAAGATACACAGCGCGTAGCACGAGCGGCTTTTCCTAAAGGCAATTTGTATATGAGGATGCGCGATGAGCTGGGAGAGATCTATCAGGATACGAGCTTTGCGGAATTGTTTCCTACTCGAGGCCAGAGGGCGGAATCGCCGGGCCGCTTGGCTTGGATCACGGTCATGCAGTACTCGGAGGGCATGTCCGACCGGCAGGCGGCGGAGGCCGTGCGGGCGCGGATTGATTGGAAATATGTATTGGGTTTGGAGCTGGACGATGCGGGCTTTGATTATTCGGTATTGAGTGAATTCCGCGAGCGTTTGGTTGCCGGGCAGCGGGAACAGATGCTTCTTGATGAACTACTGACGCGACTCAAAGAGCTCAAGCTGCTCAAAGCGCGCGGTCAGCAGCGAACCGATTCGACCCACATTTTGGGAGCAGTGCGACAGCTGAACCGAATTGAAATTGTGGGGGAGACGATGCGGCAAGCCTTGAATGAATTATCTGAATTTGCGCCGGAGTGGGTCAAGGGGATCGCCAAGCCGGAGTGGTTTGTGCGTTACGGAAGACGCTTTGAACAAATGCGTCTACCCAAGGAGCAGGCGGAACGGGAGGCCTTGTTGGAGACGATTGGCGCAGACGGAGCGTTTCTGCTGGAGGCCGTGCAAACGGCGCCCGAGGCGGAGCAAATGCGGGAATTGCCGGGGGTGGAGTTCATGCGCCGGATGTGGATCCAGCAATACTGGATGGAAGTGAAGGAAGATGGCAGTTCGCACGTCCATCTGCGGGCAGACGATAATCAGCCGCCAGGAGCCTTGCGCTTGCACTCCCCTTTTGACGAGGAGGTGCGTTACAGTGCGAAACGGGAAAAGGGCTGGGTGGGCTACAAAACGCAGTTGAGCGAAACCAGCGGCACCGATGAGATCCACTTGATTACTCAGGTGACAACGACCTTGGCGACGGAGTCGGACATGACGGCACTGGAAAATGTGCACCGCTCCTTGGAACAGAAGGATTTGTTGCCAGACATCCATCTGCTGGATGCCGGATATGTGGATGCCGAGTTGCTGGTGACCTCCCAGCGGGATTTTGGAGTGACGATTTGCAGTCCGGTGCGCGAGAAGGTAGGTTGGCAAGCGAAAGCAGATGACGGTTTCGATCTGGCGAGCTTTCACATCGACTGGGAAAAGCAACTGGTGACCTGTCCTAAGGGACAGCTCTCTGTTCAATGGTGTGAACGCCACTCGGAAAATCGCAAGCCGAATATCCAGGTGCGATTCTCACCTAACGTTTGTCGCGCTTGTGCTGATCACACAAAATGTACGCGAGCCAAAAGCGGAGCGCGCACCATTACGTTCTTACCTTATGAACAACATGTGGCTCTGCAACATGTCCGGCAGGAACAAGGTACCAAACCTTTTTGGAATCGATATGCACAACGATCGGGAATCGAGGGCACCTTCTCTCAAGCGGTCCGTGGCTATGAACTCCGCTGGGCCCGTTACATCGGATTAGAGAAAACCAATCTCCAGATGTTGGCGACCGCAACGGCGATCAACCTCCATCGCCTGTTCGATTGGTGGCAGCATAAGCCGCGAGCCAAAACCAGAATTTCGGCCTTCGCAAAATTGGCCCCGTCCCCATCCTTGCTGGCGCCAGCTTGGGGCGCGATTTGAATTCGCCAACAGTATCAAAGGTTGTCGTAGAAGGGAGCCTCAGGTAGGATAGTAGTGTTTACGACAAAACCAACCTACCGGAGGCTCGCGATGAAATATAACATTGAAAAGATAAACCTGATAGCGCAGAAATTGGCAGAAGTGGTGCAAGAAGCGATCGCCGAGGAAGGATCGGGGACGGAGCGCATCGGGGAGGTAGAAATGGTGCTGCGGGAAGGCTTGCGGGAAATTGGGCAAGGAGCTCTGAGATGCTACTTGGAGAATGAAGATGGAGAAAGGGAGGCAGAGATCAGGTGTGCCTGTGGGGGCAAGTTAAAATATCAACGAGAGCGGAAGGCGACGATCTGGTCGGTGTTTGGGAAAGTAACCTATGTGCGAGCCTATTATGCGGGCTGCCAGTGTGGAGCGGGACGAGCGCCGGTGGACCAACGCTTGGGCATTGAACCGGGCAAGGTCACGGCTGGATTAGCTCATCTGATTGCGTTGAGTGGGATCAACAAGGCGTTTGAGGATAGCCGGAAATGGCTAAAGGAATATTTGTTGTTTGAAGTATCGGAGAATACCGTGCGTCACGAAACCGAGAACATGGGAGAGCTGCAACGAAAGGCAGAGCTGGAATTGATCCAAGGCACGCAGAATGAGGCCAGTCTGCAGAAGCGGGAACAAAGGGGTGTGCCTGCAGCGGACATCCTGTACGGCTCGTTCGATGCCGCCAAGGTGCGGATTGAACCCCGCGCCGAGCAGGAAAAAGCGGCCGAAGGACGGGAAAATTGGCGGGATTTGAAGGCCGGTTGCTGGTACGAGGGAGAAATCGTGCCCCCCCGCCAGCGTTCGGTTCGGCAGAAGAACAAGGCTCAACGCGCAGGGACTGTCTTGCGCGCCAAAAACAAACGATACTTTTGTGACATTAAGCCTGCCGACGAGTTTGGCAAATTGCTATGGGCCACGGGTTGTGCGGTCGGCGCCGACCGCACCCGACTGCTGGTCTTTGTCTGCGACGGCGCAGTGTGGATCTGGAATTTAGTGACTCAATATTTTCCCCATGCGATTCAAATTGTGGACTGGTACCACGCGGCAGAACGCCTGAAACGAATCGCCGAAGAGGTCTTCCCCAACTTGGATGAACGTCATGCTTGGTTGGACGTAGTCAGCGAAGATCTATGGCAGGGCAGAGTTGAGCAAGTCATCCAAGCCTGCCAGTCGCTTGCCAAAAAATCCCTCCTGGCCAAACAGTCCCTCACTTACTATAGCAACAACATCGAGCGCATGCGCTATGCTCAATTTCGTGCACAAGGTTTGGTGATCGGCAGTGGCACCATTGAAAGCGGTTGCAAACAGATCGTAACTCAGCGCCTCAAGCTGCCCGGCGCACAATGGAATCTGGACGGCGCCATTCTGACCGCCAAAGCTCGTGCTGCCTGGCTGAGCGGTAATTGGCAAACATTGGTATCCGCCCGCTCACTTTTGCCACTCGCCGCCTGACACCTTTTGCGTGCACACAAATAACTTGTGTGCACGCAAAGGTTGATACTGTTGGCGAATTCAAATCGCGCCCCAAGCTGGCGCCAGCAAGGATGGGGACGGGGCCAATTTTGCGAAGGCCGAAATTCTGGTTTTGGCTCGCGGCTTATGCTGCCACCAATCGAACAGGCGATGGAGGTTGATCGCCGTTGCGGTCGCCAACATCTGGAGATTGGTTTTCTCTAATCCGATGTAACGGGCCCAGCGGAGTTCATAGCCACGGACCGCTTGAGAGAAGGTGCCCTCGATTCCCGATCGTTGTGCATATCGATTCCAAAAAGGTTTGGTACCTTGTTCCTGCCGGACATGTTGCAGAGCCACATGTTGTTCATAAGGTAAGAACGTAATGGTGCGCGCTCGCTTTTGGCTCGCGTACATTTTGTGTGATCAGCACAAGCGTGACAAACGTTAGGTGAGAATCGCACCTGGATATTCGGCTTGCGATTTTCCGAGTGGCGTTCACACCATTGAACAGAGAGCTGTCCCTTAGGACAGGTCACCAGTTGCTTTTCCCAGTCGATGTGAAAGCTCGCCAGATCGAAACCGTCATCTGCTTTCGCTTGCCAACCTACCTTCTCGCGCACCGGACTGCAAATCGTCACTCCAAAATCCCGCTGGGAGGTCACCAGCGAATCGGCATCCACATATCCGGCATCCAGCAGATGGATGTCTGGCAACAAATCCTTCTGTTCCAAGGAGCGGTGCACATTTTCCAGTGCCGTCATGTCCGACTCCGTCGCCAAGGTCGTTGTCACCTGAGTAATCAAGTGGATCTCATCGGTGCCGCTGGTTTCGCTCAACTGCGTTTTGTAGCCCACCCAGCCCTTTTCCCGTTTCGCACTGTAACGCACCTCCTCGTCAAAAGGGGAGTGCAAGCGCAAGGCTCCTGGCGGCTGATTATCGTCTGCCCGCAGATGGACGTGCGAACTGCCATCTTCCTTCACTTCCATCCAGTATTGCTGGATCCACATCCGGCGCATGAACTCCACCCCCGGCAATTCCCGCATTTGCTCCGCCTCGGGCGCCGTTTGCACGGCCTCCAGCAGAAACGCTCCGTCTGCGCCAATCGTCTCCAACAAGGCCTCCCGTTCCGCCTGCTCCTTGGGTAGACGCATTTGTTCAAAGCGTCTTCCGTAACGCACAAACCACTCCGGCTTGGCGATCCCCTTGACCCACTCCGGCGCAAATTCAGATAATTCATTCAAGGCTTGCCGCATCGTCTCGCCCACAATTTCAATTCGGTTCAGCTGCCGCACCGCCCCAGAATGTGGGTCGAATCGGTTCGCTGCTGACCGCGCGCTTTGAGCAGCTTGAGCTCTTTGAGGCGCGTCAGTCGTTCATCAAGAAGCATCTGTTCCCGCTGCCCGGCAACCAAACGCTCGCGGAATTCACTCAATACCGAATAATCAAAGCCCGCATCGTCCAGCTCCAAACCCAATACATATTTCCAATCAATCCGCGCCCGCACGGCCTCCGCCGCCTGCCGGTCG